>NZ_JBFAYI010000004.1:0-550393 GCF_040681245.1 Lentzea sp. NPDC051838 | reverse complement strand
CTCGTTCGGCTCGGCTTCGCCATCGCCGCTTGCCTTCGGCTTTGCGGGATGGCCGCGCGTGCCGCGCGGGACGTTGTCCGCTCGTGGCTGGCTCCTGGCTCGGCGCACAACGTTTCGGCGCACAACGGGGAAGCCGACAATCGCTCTGTCGACAACGTCCCGACTGACAATGGTCCGAGTGACAAATGGTCCCGGCGACGACGACTCAGCACCCAGCCGGGATCCCAATGGCCCGCCTCGCAATGGCCGCTCGCCTGACTGTTTAGGCGGCGGTGTGGAGCTGGTTGCGTCTGGGTTTTCGTTCCGGGTCCAGCCAGGGCGGCGGATAGAACGTCGGGATGCCGTGGACGAGTTTTACTTCCCACTCGCTTTGGTGGATCAGCGTGTGGTGGTGTCGGCAGAGTAGGACGGCGTTGTCGACGGAGGTGTCGCCGCCGTTGGCCCAGTAGTGGATGTGGTGGGCATCGCAGTGCCGGGGCGGTCTGGCGCAGCCCGGGAAGGCGCAGCCTCGGTCTCGGGCTACCAGGATTCGGCGGATTCCTGCTGGGAAGGTCCGGGTCTTGCGGCCGATGTCCATCGGCTGCGACTGGCCGCCCAGCACCAGCGGGATCACCCCGGCGTTGCAGGCGAGCTGGCGGACCTGGTCGGCCGGGATGCGCTCCCCGTTGTCCAGCAGAGCGTCGCCGGTCTTCGCAGCCAGGTCGTCGTAGCTCATCGTCAGCGTGAGGGTGACCGGCTCGCCGCCGTGCTCCGGGAGCTGGTCGGCGCGGACCATCAGGTTGACCAGCTCGGCGAAGGCCTCGCCCTCGCGTTCGGAGCGGTCGCGCTGGTCGGGGCCTTCGCCGGTGTCCGGGCGAGGCTTGGCCAACGGATCCAGGGCGGCCTCGTAGGCCGCACCGGTGACCTTGTCCAGCAGGGCGCGGATCTCCAGCATGCCGTCCTTGCGCCAGCGCTTGTGGTGCTGGTTGACCAGCCGCTCCGGCTGGGGCTCGCCCGGCTCAGGATCGTCCTGGTAGAGGCCGTAGGCCAGGCCCTTGCCGAAGTCACCGATGGCCTTCGGCTCGTGCTCACGGGCGAACTCCACCACGAGGTTCTCGACCTCGGTGGGCAGGTGCTTCATCGCCTTGGCGATCTCCGCGACATGCGCGATCGACAGCGCGCCTTCAGCGGCGGCCGAGGCGGTCTCGGGGAGTTCGGGAGCTAGTTCGCTGCCGGTCGGCGTGATCGTGCTGCTCAACAACGCGGCATTCGCGACCATCTGCCTGGCGGCGTTGCGGTCGCAGCGAATCACATGCTGCAGTACGTATGCCACATCTTTATAGCCAAGCTCGGGACCGGCTCCGCGCCGTTCCAACTCGGCGATTTCCTGCATCTGGTCGAAAAGCTCCGCCCGCATCCTCTTCTCTCGACTGACGATGCTGGCCAGCAGCGCGTCAGTCGAGAGGAGTTGGACGGGGTTTTCGCTCACGTGTTCGATACTACCGCAAGATCACGACCAGATAACGCGAAAAAGAAGACACCATCGTGTGAACCGACCCGCACAACGAGGAGAAGGGGCGAAGCGAGCCCGAACGCGGGTAATGCCAACGCGGAAAACCGGTAATGACGGGAACCCGACAGCACAAACGCGGCCACGCACGCAAAGCGATTGGGGCGATGACGAAACCAAAGCCCGTAAGGCAGTTCACAGCGCGAACGTGGCGTATGCGGTGCCGTTCGCGCTCAAAGCCTTGGCGATCCTCCCGTCCCCCGGAGCCTGCAGCAGGAACTGGTACGGGATAGGCGCGAACTCCTCGGCCGCCTCCCCGAGGATCGTCAACGCCAGCGT
Source organism: Lentzea sp. NPDC051838 (assembly GCF_040681245.1). Lineage (NCBI taxonomy): Bacteria > Bacillati > Actinomycetota > Actinomycetes > Pseudonocardiales > Pseudonocardiaceae > Lentzea > Lentzea sp. NPDC051838. The sequence continues at coordinate 548,565 of NZ_JBFAYI010000004.1, read as the reverse complement.
CAAGGCTTCAGGCAGCTCGTCCGCCAACAAGTCCTCGGCATCCTCGAAGACCAGGAGGTACCCGTCGGCAGGCAGCCACGACAGGTCGGTGAGCATGTCCTCGAGCGCGGGCCAGTTCGACCCGAAGTACGAGGGAAACTGGAGGGCGGCGGAGAGTTCGTCGAACCAGCCGTCGACCGTGCGGCAGCGGGTGCCGCGGATCCGCCGCACCACGGCCGAGTCCGACGACAAGGCGGAGATGGCTTCGCCGAGCGCTTCGGACGTGGCCGAGGTCAGGTGGAACGAGGGTGGGCCCGGTTTGAGGAGATCCGCGAGGCTCACTTGACCTCCTTGAACGTGGTGTAGTGGTCCGGGGAGTAGAAGGTGCGGCCGTTGCCGATGACGAGGCGTTCCGGGCCTCGGCCCTTGCCGGTGTAGGGGCGGACGTCGTACTCGAGGTACTGGATCTGGCGGCCCGCGCCGTCGGCCCACGGGAGGCTGGCGCCCTTCTTCACGCCGAAGTTGCGGTAGGGCTTGCGGCCCACGAAACGCGGGTTGCGCGGGTCTTCGCCGCCGGGGCGTGGTGGGAGCTTCACCGGGCCGCGCTGGGGTAGTTGGGAGCGGTCGATCAGTTGTTGCTGGGTGACGGCTAGACCGGGGCCGCCCAGGCGGAGGCCGCGGATTTCTTCGCCTGCCCAGGCTTTCATGCCCAGTCTGCCGATTTCGGCGAGGTCGACCCAGCGTTGGCCGCCGTCGCCGGTGAGGAAGTAGGAGATGTCCTTGCCGGAGGCGGCGAGCACGTTCAGCGCGTGGACGGCGGCCGTGGTGTTGTCCGTGATGGTGTCGAACTCGGCCAGGACGTCGGAGGCGTTCATGCCGGCTTTGGCGGCGACGTCGATCAGCTGCCAGACCTGGGTTTTCGGATCCGCGTCGGTGAGGAGGGTCTGGAGTCCCGCGATCGTGGTGACGCCGGCCTTGCCGAACCTCTGCAGGCAGCTGTTCAACGTGGACAACGAGCCTGCCGCGGTCAGGAGCTCGGATGGGATCTGAGTGACCTCGGCCAGGCCCGAGTGGGTGTTGTAGGCGTCGATGATCTTCGTGACCAGGTCGAGGCGGGCCTCCAGCTCCAGCAGGGCGCTCTGTCTGCTGCCGGAGGTCGTGGCGTCGACCAGGTCGTCGTAGTGGGTGCCCAGGTAGTCGCCGTCCAGCGGGTAGCCGTACTTCTTCGCCAGCCCGTCGACCTTCGCCCAGCGCGCGGCGATCGCCTCCGACTCGCCGAGGCGGTCGGAGAACCGGTTCATCGCCTTGGTGAACTCGTCGAGCTGGCGGTCGGTGTTGTACCGCTTGTCGTTCATCTTGTTGCCCTCGCGGGCAGCCTGCTCGGCCAGCCTGGTCAGCTCGGTTCCGTCGAACGACAGCCGTGCGGCCACCTTGGGTTTGGGCCTCGGCGTGCTGTCGTCGTCGTCCGACTCGGAGTCCGGCAGCTTGGTGAACGCGGTTGTGCTGCCGAACGCCGACAAGAGGATCGCGTTCATGGTCTGGTCGCGCAGGGCCAGCCGGTCCTTGGCCAGCTGTGCCGCGGTCTTGAGTTTCGGGGTGCCGGACGACGTCTTGTTCTTCTCGGTCTTGCCGGTACCGGTCGGCAGGGTGACCGATTTGGCTCTGCCACGGCTGGACTTCTGCTTGGGCTTGGTTCTGGACATGGCGGCCTCCTCAGCTCAGCTCGGCCAGGTAGGTCAGCACTAGGCCGACGGAGGTCAGGGACTCCTTGTCACCGTCCAGCGAGAACGTCCACCCGGAACCGTCGTCGCGGGCGCGCTGGTCGGTGGGCGCCAACGTCAAACCAGGAGCGTTGAACGGATGGACGCCGGTGATCGGGCCGACGATGCCGGGGAACATCGAAGGAGTGAACGGCAACTGCAGGTCGGATCCGTCCAGGAACGACTGCCACTCGTCCGGGAAGTCGGCGGCGAGGTCGAAGAACTGGGCGGTGACGAAGGGTTTGAGCATGCCCTTGACGGCGTTCGCCAGAATCTCGCCACCGTCGTCGGCCGTGTACCGCACGGTGATCACGACGTCCCGCACCGGGATCTGCCGCCCTGTCAGTTCAAGACGCCACGAGGAGACCGCGCCGGTGCCCTCGAACGGCAGGTAGCGGACGTCGTCGTAGCGCAGTTCGAACAGGCCGTTGTTCTCCTGGGCAGTGGTCTGCGACAGCGCGATCCGCTGCCCAGCCCGCCAGTCGGAGCGCACCGTCGGAGGTGGTGGCTGTTTCGGGTCGAGCAAGTGCCGCACGGCTTTGACGTCCGGCTCCAGTACTGTCTTGTGACTCAGCTGGGTCAGCATCGCGTTGGGTTGTACGGCGCCGTCGGCGTCGAAGAACTCCACCGACACCGTGCGGATCTGCCGCCGGAAGTGGCCGGGGAAGTCGCGGTCGAACAGGTCCTCGCCCAACGAGAACTCGCACAAACCACCATCGACCAAACGCAGCAGCGCCAACGGATCCAGCGCCAGCAACGACACCTGCCTGGTGATCTCCAACGAGCGCGCGTCACCACTCTGGTGCGCCTGCCCGAGTCGTTCGAGGTCGAGGCTCAGGCTCTCCCCCGCCAGCAGGCCACCGCGCCGGCTTTCCCAGTACAGCGGCTGGATGTACGTGTCGGTGGCGCCCTGCTCGAACTGGTGCGCGCGCTCGGCGGCACGAGCCGTCTCGTACGCCATCGAGTAGGCCTGGAAGTACAAAGAGGACAGTCGACCGGCCATCCAGCCGTAGAGCTGCGCGCCGGTGAACTTGTCCCGCAGGTACGCGCCGATCTCCTTCTGGTGCGCGATCTCCCGCGCGTGGATCTCGGCCTCGCGCCGCACCGACGCCAGCTGCTGCTCGGCCGCCGCGATCTGGTGCGTGACCTGGGTGAGGTCGCCGCGGGCGGTGTCGAGCTGGAACTGCCAGTCCTCCGCCGTGCGTTCCTGCTGTGCTCGCACACCCAGCAGCTCACCGGTGATCGAGAAGCCCTCGCCGAGGATCTGCGTGATCTCCGAGGCCTTGTCCAGGACGGTGCCGACCTGCTTGCCACCCCACTCGATGCCCATGATGAACGGGCCGATCTTCTGCTGCGGCCACGCGTAGGCGATGCTCGACCCGATCTTGGTCAGCGCCGCGGTGAGGTGCAGGGCCGACGCCGTGCTCATCAGGCCGATCTGGCCCTCCTCCAGCGCGTTCAGCCCGGTGGAGATCAGCCGCTCGTAGTGCGCGATCCGCTGGTCGGTCGCGGTCCGGCCGGCCTGGAGCTCGCGCAGGTTCGCCTCGGCGGCCTGCACCTGGGCGTCCTTGATCGCCGACGTCAGCTCCAGGATCACGGCCTCCTGCCGGTTCTGCAGCAGGGTCAGCTCTTCCGCGTCACGACGGTCCAGAGTGGACAGCAGGTCGTTGCCGAACTGCCGCAGCTTGTCGACCAGCTCCTGCGCCCGCCGGAACGTCGTGTCGAACCGGTGGTGCGGAACCGCGACCGCCGAGCTCGACGTCACAGCGGACGACACCGAGGCACCCGACGCGACCGCGCGGACCAGGTCCATCGGGTCGATCGGCGGCTCGAACAACGGCAACGGCCGGCTGACGCCCATGATGTCGAGCGATGCCCGGATCTTGCGCAGCCGATCTTCGACGCGGTCCCAGTACTCGGTGAACAGGCTGTTGTCCGGGATGCGGAAGTAGCCGTTGGCGAGCCCGGCGTGCACCGCACCCGGCCCCTCCAGCAACGTTCCGCCACCGGTCAGCTCGGCCACAGCGCTCGATGGCGCGGTGCCGTTCAGCCCGGCGTAGGTCGACGTCGGCGTCAACGCCGCGACGCCAGGACGTTCGGGACGCAGCCCGAGCAGGTCCCACGCGAAGATGTAGAGCATCCGCGCCTCGTCGATGCTCTCCATCGTGTACTGCCGGAACAGCAGGTCGCCCCATTCCAGCAGGTTGTCGACGTAGGCCATGACGACGGACCGCCGGTGCGCCACCGGACGCAGGTCGGCGATGGCGTGCGGGTCGAACGGGTCGCGCCGGTAGGTCTCGATCAGGCTGTCGTGGTCACCGACCAGGTCGTACTGCCGTCCGAGCTCGGCGACCAGCGCCGCACGTTCTTGGAGCTGTTCCAACGCCCGCACGACGTTCTGCCACTGCGTGCGCTTCGGTTCCCGCATCCGGGGCGTGATCTTGCCCTGGGCGGCGACGACCGCGTCCGCCAGCACGAGGTGCAGCTGCGACGCCGAAAGCCGGTCCAGCACCACCTTTTCGGGATCGGTCAGCTTCCGGTTCTCCCGGAACGCGGGCGCGAGTACCCCGAGGTCGGCCAGCACGCTCGCGAGCTGGCCGGAAAGCCCGGCGGGCTCGTCGAAACCGGCTGCCTTCACCGTTTCGGCCAGTTCTGCCATGTCCCGGCGGCACCGGTCGGCCAACGCTCCCAGGTCGACCGCGAGGAACGGCAGGAACCGCCAGTAGCGCGCCGTCTCGGTCGGGTCGAAGACGTACTCGTACCACTGCCGCGCGTCGGCGAACCGTTGCGCGCTGTTCAACGCCTGCGCGATCAGCACCGGCGCGTGGCAGAAGATCTCCCAGTAGTAGACGCCGTTCGCGCTCTGGAAGTCGAGGTGCGCGCTGGAGGGCAACCGGGAGGCGGCGACCCGGTTCGACACCTGGATCGTGTTGCGGTCGGAGCGATCCGTCCGGAAGGCGGGCCGCTCGTCGATCTCCTGGCTCGCCGGGTCGAGCAGCGCCGCCACTCCCCCGGCCAGCAGCCGCTGGTTGAGCTGCGCGGCCGTGCTCGTGGTCAGCCGGACGACCTCGATCGGCATGGCGACCCGTTCGAACGGCCGCAGCACGGTTCCCGACTTCGGGTAGCGGAGGAAAGTCGCCCCGACGAAGAAGTACAGGTGGTCGCCGTCCAGCACACCGTCGAACTGCTCCGGCAGCTCACCCCAGTTGCCTTCGGCCCGCTGGAACGCCGCCAGCTCACCGGGGTGCGCGCCCATCCGCGCGTAGTACGCACCGCTGAACGCATAGCGCTGAGCACCCCGCGCGAACACCGCGGTGATCCTCACCCGCAACGGCTTCGGGTAGCCCTCGTCGACGGCGTCGGGCACGGTGTCGCCCGCCAGCGTGTAGCGGAAGTACTGGTCGGCGCTGGTCAGGTAGAGGTACCCGTCCTGCATCCACGCGGCATCCACAGTGGACACCCCACCGACGGTCACGCCTCGGTTCAGCTCGGCGCTGGGCCGCGTGGTCTCGGTGGACTTGCGCGGCCGGCGCCCGCGTTCCGCGACCACCTCGGTGTACGTGCGGGTGGCGTCGTCGAAGTACCAGCTGGTGTTCTGCACCCGCAGTGCCGCACCGATCCTGCGCTGCGGCAGCTCGTCCGGGTTGTCGGCCAGGCGTCGCGGATAGCCCTGGTCGATCTTGTCGTACCTGTCTCCGGTGTAGCGGACGTAGTCGTCGCCCCAGATCAGGAACGTCTGGCGTTCGTCGGGGTCGACGATCGCCGCGTCGAACCGCGGATGGCGCTCGAACACACCACCGGGCGTCGGCTTGCCGTCCCCGCGCACGACCTGGTCGAGCTCGGCCGAGTAGAACCACTCCACGCCGTTGAGGTCGGTGAACGCGGCACTGATCGACTGCCACTTCGGGAAGCGCTCGGTGTTGGTGGCGATGTTCCTCGGGTAGCCCTGCGCGACGGTGCCGAACGGCGTCCCGATGTAGCAGAAGTACTGCGAGCCCGAGAAGAGGTACGTGTGGTCGGCCCGCCGGATCACCGCGTCCACCTGACCGGTCCGCGCCAGATTGGTCGCGGTGCGGCCCCACTGCTCGGCGGTCGGACGGATCTTGGCGGCCTTGCCGTTGGTGACCTCGATGAACCCGAACAGCTTGCTGTTGAAGTAGATCTGCTTGCCACCCACCGCGACGGCCGCGTTGACCTGCTCCCACGCCGACGGCAGGCCGAGGTCGGTCAACGGCTTCGGCTCGACCGGGTCACCCGCGGCGACCAGCGCCGGCCGGCACAGGAAGCTGCCGCCCTTGTGGTCGATGCTGAACCAAGGGCCGTAGTCCGTGCCCTTGGTACTGGTGAACCGCACGACCTTCGGCCGTTCGACGCCCTCGGTGAACTCGGTCCGCGCCAGCACGTCCAGCATCGGGTCCGCGGCGACCACCCCGCTGCCGGGACCGATCGCGGTGAGCGGCACCTCGACCAGTTCCGGAGTCAAAGCGGCCGACACCGTGAAGGTCTCCTTCTCCAGCGAGGATGACAGCGCGGAGTAGGTGCACGTCACCGAGATCGACTCGGCCAGCACCTCGACGGCCAGCCGGACGTCGAAGATCGACCCGTCGCGGCGGGTGTCCATGGCCAAGGTCTGCGCGGGCACCCACTCGCCGTTGAGGTTGTAGAACGAGTAGTGGATCCGGACGCGCTCGGTCTGCGGCGGTGCCGTGACCTCCTGCGACTTCCCGGACTCCTTGGTGGTCAGCGTGGTCGAGGTCGTGGCGGACTGGACCGACTCCTTCGTCGTCCAGAACACGAACACCCGGTTGAACGCGTGCACCGGGTGCACCTCGTCGGCGTCGATCTGGACGTCGACCTTGAGCCACGGGTCCCAGGCGGCGGTGAGCTTGTCGGCGCCGGAGAACCTCGCCCGCCGGTAGTAGTAGCGGCGCGGCTGGGTTCGGGTGCGGCCGAAGAGCACCAGGTCGCGGCCGGGCACGTCGTCCGGTGCGAAGACGTGCCCGCCGGCGATCGCGAGCCGCGAGACCTCGGTGTACTCGTCGAGGTACCGCTTGTACGCGCGTTCGACGGCTTCCGGCGTGATCTCGCCCTGCAGCAGGTCGTTCTCCAGGGCCTTGAACGCCGGTGTCTTGCCTTCGCGCAGCTCGGGCCGCAGGTAGTTCTCCGGGTACAGGAAGACCTTCCGGTTCGCTTCCCACGTCCGGTAGTTGCGCATCCACTCCCACCTGGCGCGCAGCTTCTCCCGCGTCTCCCGAGAGGAAATGGTGGCGGGTTCGAGGTCCATGAAGTACCGATGCAGGAACAGCTGCGTGGCCGCGATCGCCTCCCTGATGGGCGAGGTCATGCCCCGGCTGCCCATGTCGACGTCGATCAGCAGCTGCTCGAACAGCTCGCGGGACGTCTCGGCGCCGGTCTTGTGCAGCGCCAACGACAGCAGCGCGTCCCGGAGCGCGACCGTGAGCTCGTCGTGGACCTGCCGTTCGAGCGTCTTCCAGTCCTGCGGGCTGAACCTGTGCGCCAGCAGGTCGTACAGCTGGTCCGCGACGGACGTCTTGCCCCGCAGCCCGGTCCAGATCTGGTGCACTGTGGACGGTCCGGTGCCGAACTTGCGCGCGACGTCGAACACGTCGACCAACCCGTGCAGCAGCTCCAGCTCGACCCGCTCGTCGTCCCTGGTCAGCAGGCCGCGCCGCCGGACGAGCCAGCGGAGTTCGTCGACGTCCCAGCCGAAGATCCCGGCCAGCGCGGCGTACGGGTCGTCGAACGTGCGCTGACCAGCCACGAGCTCAGCGAGCCCGGCGTGTTTGCGTGCCAGTTCAGCGAACCGCGCGATCGTGTGGACGTCGTCGAACCGGTAGTCCGCGCTGCCCGACCAGCGCTGCCGGAACGTCTGCGGGTAGCCCCTGTCGATCGCGTGGAAGCCCCGGCCCGAGTAGCGGACGTAGTCGTCCCCTCTGCCGAGATACGTCCGTCCATTCAGGACGAACGCGGCGTCGATGCCGCGTTCGAACGGCAGGTCTCCCCAGTCGTTCTCGATCGTCCGAGGGAAGCCCATGTCGACGAACGTGCGGTCGTGACCGCTGTACCGGGCGTACTGCCTGCCGCGGAACACGTACAGCTCACCCATGGTCGCGACGAACGCGGCGTCCAGCCCAGGCGCGTCGAGGAACTCGTTGCGCACGCGGCCCCAGGTCTCGCCGAGCGGCTGCGCGGTGTAGGTGTCGGACTTGAACCAGTACTGGCCGGCGAACAGGTACGTCGTGCCGTTCGTGGCCCGGAAAGCCGCGTCCACGCCGTCCTGAAGCTCGACCGGCAGTGCCGTCTTCCGGCCCAGATCGGCGGCGAGACCGGCTTCGATCGTGCGCGGATAGCCCTCGTCGACGTAGGTGGTGTCGGAACCTGAGTAGCGAACGTACTGGTCACCGCTGAACAACAGCGTGCGGCCGTTGGTGACGAGTGCCGCGTCGACCTTCCCGGTCTCGGCGATCAGGTTGCGGGCCTGGCCGGTGATCTCGACACTCGCCGTGGCGGTCCGCGAGACGACGTGGAGGCTCTCACCGACGAACAGGTAGGCCGTGCGCGGGTTGGCGATCACGGCGTCGAGCACCGGCGACCCGGCTTCGACCCGGTCGGCGATCACGTCCTCGAACGTCTCCGGCAGGTTCGCGAACGTCCGCTCGGTGCGCAGGTTGTCCGCGATCAGCTTCGGATAGCCGGGGTCGACGAACCGGTAGCTCGCGCCCGAGTACCGGACGTACTGGTCGCCGGAGAACAGGAACGTGAGGCCGTCACCGTCCACAAAGGCCGCGTCGACGCTGCCGCCGTCCGCGAAGTTGTTGCGCGACCGGCCCCACGCGTCCCGGATCTCCCGGTACGGCGCTGCCTTGCCGTCGGCCACGCGGGTGAACTTGGTGCCGGAGAACAGGTACGTGCCGGTGTCGCGGCCGACGAACACGGTGGTGAGCGGGCCGGGTTGAATGCCGGGCCACAACCTCGACACCGGCCGTGGCGACGACCAGGTGCCCGCTTTGCGCGTCAGGTAGGTCTCGCCGAGCACGAAGATGTACGTGTCGCCCTCGACCAGCACGGCGTCGGGAACTGCCCTCTCTGGGAGGCCCCAGAAGTTCGCGTCGGTGGTCTGCGGGACGTCGTCGGGCTTGCCGTAGTCGGTACCGGAGAACGTCAGGTACCGCAGCGAGCCGTCCTCCGCTGGGTGCTCGAACACGTACGTCGTGCCGTTCGTGACGTACGCCAGCGTGACGCTGTTGAGCCCCCAGCCCTCGGAGATCAGCCGCGGCTCGCCGTCGATGCGGCTCAGTTGCTCTCCCGCGTAGACGACGTACTGGTCGCCGCTGAACACGTAGGTCCGGCCGTCCTTGCCGACGAACGCGGCGTCGACCCGGTTGTCGTCGGCGATCGTGTTGCGGCCGCGACCCCAGTCCTCGGCGAGCGGGAACTCGCGCTTCAGCCCGGTGTCGTAGCAGGACGTGCCCTTGAACAGGTACGTAGTGCCGTCGGCGCCTTTCAAGATGGCGTCCAGACCGTCGCGGAACCTCGTCGGCACCGTGCGCAACGTCCGCGGCCGGAACGAAGTCCTGCTGACGGTCGTGCCTTCCAGCGAACTGACCCGTTGCCAGCCCTCGGGCGTTTCTGCCAGCACCGAGCCGTTCTCCATGAACGCGTTCCGGACCGCGCCGACGTCGTAGCGGGCGTGCAGCGACGACGACACGACGTGGGTCTGGCCGTCCGCGACGAGATAGATGTTGCGGCGGTCGGCGAACGCGGCGTCGATCGGTCCGGCCAGCGGCGGCAGGTTCGCGAACCCGGGCTCGGTCTTCAACGCGTCGAGCGCGCGCGGGTAGCCGTCGGCGATCCTGGTGCCGTCGTGGCGGACGTACTGGTTGCCGGAGAACAGATAGGTGGCGGTGCCGACGGTGAGCGCGGCGTCGACCCGGCCGTGGCGCGCGATGTTGTTGACGACGTTGCCCCACAACGAGCTGATCGGCGCCGGGAACCGCTCGTCGAGCTTGGTGTAGTCGCCGTTGGAGTACCTGACGTAGTCCTGGCGCGAGAAGAAGTAGGTCTTGCCGTCCTTGCCGACGAACGCGGCGTCGACGCGGTCGAACGGCAGGCTGTCCCAGTGCTCGCGGATCTCACGCGGCTCGGACCACCAGCGGCGACGCCCGTCGAACACGACGAACCTGCGTTCCGAGAACAGGTACGTCCTGTCGTCGCGGCCGGTGAACACCGCGTCGATCGTGCCGAACCCGGTGTCGGGCAGGTTCCACCAGTTCTCGGCGAGCGGGCGGGGGTAGCCGGCATCGGGGGTCGCGTAGGAGTTGGTGGAGTAGCGGACGTGGTACTGGAGGTCGTTGGCGGCGCGCACCTCGATGCGTTCGCCGACTCGCTGCAGCACCAGGGCGATGCCTCGGTCAGCAGTCAAGCGCCAGGTCGAGGTGGGGCTGGGTGAGGTGGCAGCGGCCATGATGATGGTCGTCGCGGCGGCGACCGTGATCCCATGCTCCTGCAGCTTCTCCCTCAGCGCCCGCGACACCACGCCCGCGTTGAGATCCGCCTCGTGCTCGACACCAAACTCGAACAGCAACCCGCCCTTCCCGAACAGGTGCGTCGCACCGTCCAGCACGAACGACGCCCCGACCTTGACCAGCCCACCCCAGTCGCCGGCGATCTTGCGCGGGTAGCCGGCATCAACCACCGAGTAGTCGGCGCCGGAGTAGCGCAGGTAGTTCTCGCCGCTGAACAGGTACGTCATCCCGTCCAGACCGACGAACGCCGAGTCGACCGCGCCGTCGGTGAGCACCGGCCCCAGCTGACCCCACCGCTGAGCAGTCGGTTCGGGCTCCCGGCCCGGCCGCGTGGTACGACCGTCCTTGAACAGGTGCACAACGCCGGAACCGTCCCGCAACGCCGCGTCGAGCGCGCCGTCGAACCCCGTCGGCACGTCGCGCAGGTGCGTGGTGATGGTCAGCGGGAAGCCCTCGTCGATCGTCACGCCGTCGTTCTCGACGCAGTCGCTGTAGCGCACGACCTGGTTGCCGGAGAACAACACCGTCGCGGCGCCGTCGGTGTAGGCGGCGTCGATTCGCGTGGTGTCGGCGAGCGTGTTGCGCACTCGGCCCCACACGCCTGCGGTCGGGCGTTCGGTGTCACCGAGCGCCAGGGTGTGATCGCCGGAGAAGAGGTGGGTGGTGCCGTCGCGGTCCTGGAACGACGCGTCCACAGTGGACCGGAAGCGGTCCGGCACTGGTGTCTGACGCCCCTCGCCCTCCCACCACTCGCCGATCTCGCGCGGGTAGCCCTCGTCGACGAACTCGTAGTTCGTGCCGGAGTAGCGGACGTACTGGTCGCCGCGGAACAGGTAGGTGCGGCCCTCGTCGTCGACGAACGCGCTGTCGATGCGTTGGGGTGCGGCGAAGTTGCTGTGGACCTGGCCCCAGACCTGGTCGCGGTGGTCCCAGTGCGCAGTGCCAGGCGCCTTGGCGAACGCGTGCGTGCCGCTGATGATCCATTCGGTGCCGGAGCCGTCGACGAACGCCGCGTCGACGGAGGTCAGGAGAGCGAACCGCGGCGACAGGTCTGTGAGCGGCTTGGGGCCGACGGCGACTTCCGTTCCCGGCGCGTAGATCCAGTAGTTCTGGCCGTTGAAGAGGTACGTCGAACTGCTTTCCAGCAACGCGTCGACGCGGGTCACGCCCGGTGGCAGGAGCAACGGTTCGCTGAAGCTGCCCGCGAGGTCCTGGTCGTGGAAGACGACCGCGACGGTGGTGGCGTCGAGGCCGAGCCTGGTGGCGAGCAGGGCGAACCGGCGGATCCGGTCGTGCGCGCGCACGCTGCCGCCCAGCAGCTGGTCCAGTGCTTCCGGGACGCTGCCGGCGACGCCCGTGCAGATCGCCTCGGTGGTGTCGACCGGCAGGCCGATCGCGTCGGCCAGGGCGGCGAGCAGGACGGTGCGCTGCTGCGAGGCGAGAGTCGTGACTGCCGTGGTGATCTCGGCGATGGCCGCGGTCAGCTCGCGGGACTGGACGTGCAGCAGGTAGAAGACGTCGAGCGCGTAGTCCTCCATGCCCGGCAGGCTGAACGCGGCCGACTGGCCGAACCGCGCGAGTCTTTCCTGCGGCACCACGAGGTCGTCGTCGAGGTCACCGCGCGCGACCAGCAGCCCGACGAGGTTCGCGGCCTCGTCCTCGTCGAAACCCAGTTCCGCCACGGCGTCGAGGTCGAACCGGTACGGCTGCTGCTCGGCCAGCGCAGCGCGGATCCGGCTGGTCGCGGTGGCGAGGTCGGCGTGAGTGAACAGGTTCGGCGTGGTCAGCTCGATGACGTTCGAGCCGTCGGCGAAGAACTCCCGCATGTCGCCGGGCACCCGATCGTCGACGAGGTAGGTGCCGTCGAGCGCCTGAGCCATTTCGGCAGCGGCTGCGGTGTCGGCGATCTCGGCGAACGTCTCGTCGTCCACGGTGAGCAGCTCGGCGCGGGTGCCGGCGAGCTGTGCCTGCATCGCTTCCAGGATCGACGCGCGGTACGGGTGGAACGAGATGTCGACGGCCAGCGTGCCGGTCAACGCCGTGATGTCGGTGTAGTTGCCGTCGCGGTCGACGTAACCGTTGAACCGCAGGCTTTCCAGCAGCTCGTCGGTGTCGACCGGCAGTTCGGCGAAGATCTCCGGGTCGAGGGAAACCTCGGCAGCTCGGGCACTTGAGGCGATCGCTTGCAGGGCCTCGAGAACCGCGTCCCGGACGTTGTCGAGCGGCACGGTCACGCTGCTGGGCAACGAGAGGATCGTGCCGTCCGGGTCGAGGTACCCGAGCGCGACGAGGTTGTCGTAGAGCTCGGCTCGTTCGGCCTCGGCGAGGTCGAGCTGGGCGAGATTCGACGGGTAGAGCGTCTCGGACTCGCCGATCAACGCGAGCAGCGGCTCCTGGACGGCGTCGAAGTCGTTGGACAGCACGAAGTCCGCGGTCAGCGTGTCGGGCAGCAGCAGGCCCTCGGCGTCGACGTGACCCAGGAGCACGAGGTTGGTGCGGATCTTGGCGGCGAGCGTCTCGGCCAGGCCAAGGCCGCGGAAGTCGGCGTCCGTGACGACGGCGAGGTCGCTCAACGCGTCGTAGGCGGCCGTAGCGAGCTCTGAGGGTCGCAGCAACCGCGGGTCGCGTTGGGAGACAACGCTTCCCGACTTGACCAGAACGTCGTGCACCACCTGGGAAGCCCGCTCGCCGAAGCGTTGCGACACGAAGATCTCCGGGCCGAACGCGACACCGTCCAGGCTCAGCTCCAGTGGCTCCCAGTCCCCCTCCACCGACCCGAGGACGACGCCGAAGTCGCTGATGTCCAGGCCGTGCGCCCGCAGCCAGCGCACGACCCCGGTCAGCAGCCGGATCAGGCACAGCGCCGACTCGACGTCCGGCGCTTCGAGCATCGCGTGCAGGTCGGTCACGACGGGGTCGATCTCGCGCACCCCGAACGCCGTCGTCTGCAGGACGGTGGCGTCGGTGCCGAGCGCGTCGAGCAGCCCGAACAGCTCGTCGACGCTGATGTCGAGCGCCGTGGTCAACTGACCGGTCCGGTAGAGCAACGACAGCGCGCCGAGGCCGAACGCGTCGAACGGGCCGGACCGCGCGACCGTTCCGGGATAACGCTGCCGCACACGCCGGACAACTCCCACAATACCGGCTTCGGAAAGACCGGTGAGTTCGGCGAGCCTTTTCCGGCTTTCCCGGTTAGACGGCGAGAGAATGTCACCGGCAATTTCCGGGACCGGCAGTTCGAGTGGCGCGACGAGGTTCACCACGACGCCGATCGGCAAGTCCAGGTCGCGGTGAATGCGAAGAATCGCAGCCAGAATTCGCAATGCTTTGACGTCGATGACGTTCGCGCAACACCGGTGCAGCACCTGCTCCAGGTCGGCGAAGGACAGGCCGACCCGCCGGGCGAGCCGCACGAACCTGCCGACGCGCTCGAACCACTCCGCCGGCACCGGCTTCCCGAACGGGTTGTCGAGCTTCAGCAGGTCGTCGAGCTCGGCCTCGGTCAGCCGAACGGCCTTGCGGAACGCCTCGGGATCCTGCGGCCCGGCCACCCCGGCCGCGACCGTCGTGAGCAGCGCGACCTCGGCCGCGGACAGGCCCAGGTACTCGCGGACGAACGCGTCGCGGTTCGGCCGGTCGTCGAACAACCCGTGCAGCACCACGGGATCCACGCCGAGGTGGCGCAGGTACCCGCGCACCTTGACCCGGTCGAAGTCGAACGGCATCGAGTACGGCTCACCGAGCTCGTGCATCCGCCCGGCGTCCGGCCCGATCACCGTCGCGAGGACGCGGTTGACCACGTCGAGGTACGGCACCTCGGTGTAGGTGGCCGCGGTGTCCAGCGGGATCGCGGTGATGTCAGCCCTGCGGTCGGAGCCCGTCAGCGGCGCGCCGTCGAAGTTGTCGTCGATCAGCTGCAGCAGGTCGACCAGGTACGCGGCCGGCGAGTAAACCGAGCGCGCCTCGTCGACCGCGCGGAAGTCGAGCTCACCGAACAGCTGCTCGTACGTCGGCAGGAAATGGTCGCGGCGCACAGTTCCCCCCAATGTGAAATAAATGGGTATGCCGAAATTCCCCGACCTGCGGCTTCCTCGCGCAGCAATCCGGCGGCCGATTCTAACCACGCGTTCAACGAGCGTGCTTCCGCTGAACGGGTGGGCCGAAAGTCCTCAGCCGAACGGTCCATCAGGTTTCGAAATACCCTTATTTCACAATGCGGCAAATCAGCGAAATGCGCGCGTTGTGCGAACGGCGACAGTGGCCCACGCGAGCACCAACGCGCCGTAGAGCACCACGGCAATACCGGCGAGCATCGTCGACGAAACGCTCCGAGCGAGCGCACTCGTGCCGGTCACCAGCGTGCCGAGCGGGAAGACGAAGCTCCACCACGTCAACGCGAACGGCAGCCCGCGCCGCGCGGTCCGCACGGTGACGGTCGCGGAGATCGCGACCCACAGCAGCGCGAAGCCCCACGTGATCGTGCCGTAGAGAACGCCGAACGCGGTCTGACCGGGCAGCACGGGCACGCCGGCCAGAAGGTTCGCGGCGGTGATCGACTGCCCCAACGGCCCGAGCACGATCCACAACGTCGGCACGGTCGAAGCCGCGCCCAGGCCGTGCTGCACAAGCCGTTGCCAGATCTGCGGCACGATCACCATCGTCGCGAACAGACTTACGCCGAACAGCGCGTAGCACCCGAGCACCATGGCCTGACGCGGTCCATCGGACAGATGCTGTGCCAGCAACGCACCCGAGGCGGCGGACACCATCGGCGGCACCACGGGCATCAGCCAGCCGCCGAACGCGCGCTCGCCGCTGCCGATCATCCGCAACGGCACCAGCACCGACGTGGCCAGCCCGAGCACCGTGCCGAGTGTCCACAGTGTCCAGTCGACGGCGAGGGCGGCGTCGAGGCCGATCCAGTCCTTGCCGAGCAGCAACGCTCCCGTGCCGACGGTCATCAACGCCATCGGTGGCGCGCCCCAGAACTGGGCCATCACCGGGTCAGCGAGCTGCGAGCGCACGGTCGCCCACGTCCAGCGCTTCAGAGCAGCGGCCACCAGGAACACCAGCAGCAGAGCGTCCAAAGCCCAGACAACAGTCGCGGGAGTGTGCAGGCCGGGCATCCCCGCTCCGGCCGTGGCCACGATCCCGGTACCCATCACGGACGCGAACAGGTTCGGACCGAAAGGCGCCGCTCGTTGCACCTCGGGGGCACGGTATGGGTGAGGTGCAAGAGCGGTCACGACACAACAGTCGTCGCCCCCGCACGACCTCGGTAGGCGGCAATCTCCGATGAACGCATAGGCTGTCCCTATGCCTCTGCCGTCCAGGGTCACCGACCTGACCAGCTTCGACCTGCTGTTGAGCGTGGCCGAGCTGGGCAGCATCGGCCGGGCCGCCAAGGCACACGGCATGTCCCAGCCCTCCGCCAGCGAACGTCTCAGAACCCTCGAAGCCCGCGTCGGCGTGCCGTTGCTCGAACGAACGCCGAGAGGAGCCCGCCTCACCACGGCCGGGCAGCTCGTCGCGGGCTGGGCGGCCCCGGTGCTGGCCAAGGCCGTCGACCTCGACGCGGGCATCACGAGTCTCAAAGCGGACCGCCACAGCCACCTCAGAGTCGCCGCGAGCCTCACCGTGGCCGAGTACCTGCTGCCCGCCTGGCTCATCGCGCTCAGAACCGTCAGCCCGGACACCGCCACCGTGCTCACCGCGGGCAACTCGGTCCACGTCGCCGAGCAGGTCCTGGCCGAACGCGCCGACCTCGGGTTCATCGAGTCGACCGACCTGCCGTCCGGACTCACCACCCGCGTCGTGGCGAAGGACGAGCTCGTGCTCGTGGTCGCGCCGACCCATCCGTGGGCCAAGCGCCGCAAGGTGACGGCGACCAAGGCCGCCGCGACCCCGTTGGTGAGCAGGGAGTCCGGCTCGGGCACGCGCCAGGCCTGGGAGCACGCGCTCAAAGCCGCCGGGGTCACCGAGAACGCCGAACCGTTGCTGGAGATGTCCTCCACCACCGCGATCAAGGCAGCGGCGATCGGCGGCATCGGCCCGGCGGTGTTGAGCGTGCACGCCGTCGAAGCCGACCTCGCGACCCGCACGCTGGTCCGCGTCGAGGTGAGCGACGTGGATCTGCACCGCGCGCTGAGGGCGGTCTGGCCGGCGGGCAGGACACCCCGCGGCCCCGCCTCCGACCTGTTGACCATCGCGACCCGTAGTCTCACGAACCGTGCCGACCGGAGGTAGCAAGCAGGTTCGCGCGGCCCGCAAGCGCAAGAAGCGGATGGCGCGGGTCGTCCACGACCTCACCGACGCGCAGTGGGACGCGCTGAAGACGTCCTGGGGCGGCTGCGCCTACTGCTCGAAGCCGTCGGCCTCGCTCCAGAAGGACTGCGTCCAGGCGATCTCGCGCGGTGGCCGGTACACGCTCGGCAACGTCGTCCCGGCGTGCGGGTCGTGCAACGCCAGCAAGTGCAACGCCGAGGTGACGGGGTGGCTGCGGCGCAAGAAGCTCGACGAGCGCGCGTTCCTGGTGCGGCACTACGAGATCTCGAAGGATCTCACGGCGCAGTTCTCAGATGGCGCCTGACCTGATCGCGAACGCCACCGCGTGCGTGCGGTTGCGCAGCTGGAACCGCACGAGCACGTGCTGCACCATGCTCTTCACCGTTCGCTCCGAATAGGACAGTTTCTTCGCGACCTCGGCCGTGGTCCAGCCCTCGGCGAAGAGCCGCAGCATGTCCAGCTCGCGTTCGGCCATGCCGGACATGACCGGCAGCTCGGCCCGGCCCTCGAACGCGGCCAGCACCGTCGACACGAGCCCCTCGGGCGTGAGGTCGCGGCGCGACAGGATCGCGACGACGCGGTGGTCGATGGCGCGCGGCAGTTCGTGGGCGCGCAGGTCGTCGGTGATCAGCACGACGCACGCGGACGTCCGTTGGGCGACGATCCGCAGTTCGGCTGTCAGTCCGGCGCCGTCGGCGGCGACGAGCACGACCTGCGCGTGGTGGGGCGAGTGCTCGGGCAGGACCTGGACCTCGGGCCGCAGCCGCAGGTAGCCCGCGATGCCCCAGCGGGTGACCGAATCCTTCGCGTGGACCGCGACGCGCACTCGTTCCATCGGTGAAGCATTGGGGAGCGCTCTCCATTTGGACTCCACGCCGTCTCCACGCGGCTGCCCGATCGGGCAGGACACGGCGGCAACCGGTGCGGCATTCCCCAAACGGAGGCCGGTCTGTGCCTAGGTTCGCCCCCTCCCCTGCATCAAGGAGGTCTGTCGATGTCCGCCACCATCGATGCCCTCGCGGAACTGGCCACACCCGAGCGTCGCCAAGATCCGTACCCGTTCCTGCACTGGTTGCGCGAGAACGACCCCGTACATCGCACGAGCTGCGGTTTCTACCTGCTGAGCAACTACGAGGACGTCGCTTACGCACTGCAACGGCAGGACGCGTTCGCCGTGCCGGACGAGGCCGCGATGTGGCGCGAGGTCGGTACCGGGAAACGGAGCCATCCGGCGGTCAAGAAGCTGGTCGCGGCGTTCGCGGCGAAGAACCACCCCTGTTACGCGCGCTTGCGGTCCGCGATCGGGCGGGACATGACGCCGGCGAGGGTGCTCCAGCTGCGGCCGCGGATCCTGGAGCACCTCGGCAACCTGTTCGACGATCTCGGTCCGCGCCTGGTCGCGGGCGAGACGGTCGACCTGCACGCAGAGGTGTCCGTGCCGCTGACGCAGTACGTGTTCGCTGACCGAGTGGGCGTGCCCGATGTGGATCGCGCGTGGATCGCGGACACGATCACGTTGATGACGCGGGCGTTGGCGTCCGACGACGCGCAGGTTGTGCTGGAGGCCGACCGGGCGAGCAACGCGGTGGAGGACTACTTCCGCGCACGGGTCGCGGAACGGCGGTCGAGCCCGCGCGACGACCTGATCACGAGGCTGGTCGAGGCGCACGACGGCGACGACCTGCTCATCGCGATTCTCTGGATCATGTGGATGACCGGGTACGAGAGCACGATCTCCGGCATCGACCGCGTGGTGCAGGCGTTCCTCGACCACCCGGCGCTGCGGTCGTGGTGCGGCGACGACCAGTCGAAGGTGCAGCGGTTCCTCGACGAGGCGCTGCGGCACGACGGCGTGGTGCTCTACACGCCGATCCCGCGCATCGCGTTGGACGAGGTCGTGCTGGGTGACGTGCGGATTCCAGCCGGGGCCTCGGTCCGGATGCTGATCGCGGGCGCCAACCGCGACCCCCGCGTATTTCGGGATCCCGACACGTTCGACCCGACCCGCGACCCGCGCCGGATGCTGTCCACGGGCAACTGCTGCGGCACCGCGCTGGGCCGCGCGGAGATGGCGCACGTGGTGACAGGACTGCAACAGCGGTTCCCCACGCTGGTCGCGGCCGGCGCCCCGGCGTGGAGCTCCGCGAGCGTCGCCCACCGGACCGTGGAGACGTTGCCCGCCCGGCTCGCCTGATCCGCGATGTTCGGACGGGCAGTGCGTTGCGCTGAACGGGCGAATACCCTGCCCGCATGGGCGAGCTGCGCGTCGACGTGCTCGGTGATCTGCGGATCACCGTCGACGGCGCGCTGCTCGAACCGTGCCAGCCCCGGCAACGCGCGGTGCTCGCGGTGCTGGCGATGCGGTCGCCGCATCCGGTCTCGCGGGCCGAGCTGATCGACGCGGTGTGGGGCGACGATCCACCGTCGAGTGCGTCGGGCAGCCTGCACACGTACATCAGCGCGTTGCGGCGGCTGGTCGAGCCGGATCTGCCGTCGCGGGCGTGCGGAAGCCTGATCATCACGACCGACAGCGGGTACGCGTGTTCGTTGGCGCCCGCCGATCTGTGCGAGTTCGAGAGTCTGCGGCAGAGCGGGGAACTGCGATCAGCGCTGGACGTCTGGCGCGGCACGGCGTTGTCGGACGTGCCGGGTCCGTTCGCGGAACGGCAGCGCGCCCGGCTGGAGGAGGCACGGCTCACCGCGGTCGAGGACTGGGCCGAGGCGGCGATCTCGGCCGGTGAACACGGCGAGGTGATCGACTCGTTGACCCGTGTCGCGGCCGATCATCCGGTGCGCGAACGGATTGTGCGGCTGTTGATGCTGGCGTTGAGCAAGTCCGGTCGACAGGCCGAGGCGCTGGCGGCCTTCCGTTCGTGTCGTACTGCCTTGGTTGAGGGGTTGGGTGTCGAGCCAGGACCCGAGCTGCAGGAACAGCATTCGCTGATCCTCAAGGGCGGTACCGGTTGTCGTAGCGTGCGGCCGGCTCAGACCACGCACGACACGATCGGGTTCGTCGGGCGTGATGGTGAGATCGCGGAGCTTTGCGCGCGGCTGAGCGGGTCCGAACCACGCACTGTCGTGATCTCCGCGATCGACGGCACCGGAGGGATCGGCAAGACCGCGTTGGCCGTGCACGTGGCGCACCTGCTGGTCGACCGGTTCCCGGACGGGCAGCTGTTCATCGACCTGCAGGGGTTCGCGCCGCACAGTGCTCCTGTGCCTCCCGAAGAGGCGTTGCGGCGGTTGCTCGTCGGGCTCGGGATCGAGCAGAAAGCGCTGCCGGACGATCTCGACGGCCGCGCTGGGATGTATCGCAGCGTGCTCGCCGATCGTCGCGTGCTCGTGTTGCTGGACAACGCTTTCAACGCCGAACAGGTGCGTCCGTTGCTGCCGGGGGTGTCGTCGAGCGCGGTGCTGGTGACGAGCCGCAACCGGTTGAGCGGCCTGGTGGTCTCCGGTGGCGCACATCGGGTGACGTTGGACGTGCTGCCCGAGGTGGAAGCCTTGGGGCTGTTGCGTTCGGTCATCGGCCATCGTCTCGACGCCGAACCACAAGCCGCGCGAGAGCTCGTGCGGTTGTGCTGCGCGCTGCCGCTGGCGTTGCGGGTGGCGGCGGAGCGGGTGAGCATTGGTCCGAACAGGACACTCGCCGCGCTGGTCTCAGAACTCGCCTCGGAACGTCTGGACGTGCTGGAGGCGGACGAGACGACAGCTGTTCGCGCCACGTTCTCCTGGTCCTACCGGGCGTTGGCGCCTGAGGTGGCGCGGATGTTCCGATTGCTGGGCTTGCATCCCGGGCCCGCACCCTCACTCGGAGCCGCTGCCGCGTTGGCCGGGTTGTCCTCGCGCGAGGCACGCAGGCTGCTCGACACGTTGTGCGCCGGCCATCTCGTCGACGAAGTCGCCTTGCGCCGCTACAGCTTCCACGACTTGCTGCGGACCTACGCGCACGAGAAGGCGTTGGACGACGAGGCCACGCCGGAGAAGGCCGTCGACCGGTTGCTGTGCTGGTACCTGCACAGCGCGGACGGTGCGGACCGGCTCCTGTTCCCCGGACGCAGACGCATGCCGCTGCCCGACCTGCCGGAAGACGTTGTGCCGCAGGCTTTCTCGGACGCCGACGACGCGCGCGCCTGGCTGCGGTCCGAGTACGTCAACCTGATCGCGGCGATCCGGCTCGCGGCGTCGAGCGGCAACACCGAACTGGCGGCACGGCTTCCGTTGGCGTTGATGAGCTTCTTCGAGTTCGACTCGCACTTCGACGACGGTCTCGCGATGTACCAACTGGGCTTGGACACCGCTTCCGGCAACACGCGTGCGGAAGCGATGCTGTGCAACAACATGGGCATCCTGCACTCGGTTCGGCGTTCCTACGACGACGGCGAACGATGGTTCCAGCGCGCATTGCCGTTGTGGCGAGAGATCTCCGACGAACACGGCGAGGGCCAAGCGCTGATCAACCTCGCCGGCGTCTACGTGGGCCGCGGCACGGGCGATGGCTCGGCCGCCGAACAGCACCTGCTGCGAGCGTTGGACATCTTCGAACGCCAGGACAACCAGCTCGGCCGGGTCTTCGCCATGACACACCTGACGACGGTGCTGAAGCGCATGCGACGCCTCGACGAAGCACTGGCGTACGGCACGGAGGCCGCCTCCACCGCCCGCGGTCTGGGCGCCGAGGTCATCGAGGCCGCCACGCTCGGCGACCTGGGCCGGTTGCACGAGGACCTGGGCGACTTCCCGGCGGCACTGGCGTGTCACGAGGCCGCGCTGGAGATCCACGTGCGCGTCGGCAACCGGCTCCGCGAGGCCCGCGACCGCCTCTGCGTCGCCTACGTGTGCCGCGAACTGGGCGACTACCCGCGGATGCGCACCGAGCACGCCCGCGCGTTCGCGATGCTGGAGGAGCTCAACCCGGCCGAGGTGGAATCCGAACGGGCGGCGTTCGGCCCGCTGCCTTAGCGCGTGGAGAACACCGGCGGCGGCCCGGTGTACGGCGCGGGCACGATCTCGCCGCTCACGTCGAGCTTGAACCTCATCGCCGGGTAGTACGCGTTCAGCTGCCGCGCGAAGTCACCCGGCGGCGCCGCGACCACGCCGACCACGACGCCCGAACCGTCGACCTCAGGCCCGGTGGACACGATGTCGATGCCCTTCCAGCGCTCGCGGTCGTCCATCACCCGCTTGGCGTACTCGGCCATCTCGACCCGCGTGTACAGGGCGTCGCGGAACTCGATCCGTGCATCCGACACCTTGCGCACCTCTTCGTCGAGCCTCGGATCCGGCTTGCGGTAGACGACGATCATCTCCTTCCGTATCTCCAGCCCGGCGTAGGTATTCGCGAACTCCCTCTCCAGCAAGGGTTGCACCAGGTCCGCGGCCTTCGTGAGAGCCGGGTCGTTCATCGTCGTCGACGGTGGCGGAACCGACGTGGTGAACTCGGCTCGGGGTTCCCGGCGGTTGTTCCCGCAGGACGTCACGGCCACGAGCACCAACACCAGCAGAACGAGTCTCCCCATGGTCGTAGGACGGAACCAGGGGCTTCAGAAGTTGCCCGCTTTCCGGAACGCGATCGCCTGCCCCAGCGCCACAGCCAGGTTCGCACCGGCAAGCGCGATCCACAGCCCGATGAGCCCGTGTGCGGCCGCTGGCACCGCGACGAGCGCGAGCACGCCGTAGCAGGCTGCGAACACCACGAGGCTCGGCGTCGTCCGCTTCAGGCCCGCCAGACCGAACCCCAGCACCGCCTGCACGCCGTCCGCGAGCACCACCAGCACGATCAACGCCAGAAGCTGCCCGACCGCTGACACCACCGCAGGATCACCGGTGAACAGCCGCGGGACGTCACCCAGGACGACCACCGCGCTGATGATCGACAGAGTGATCACCGTGATCACGAGGGCCGCCGTCACCGCGCGCCGCACGCCTTCGGTCCGGGTGCTCACCACGGGCACCACGGCCTGCCCGATCGCCAAGGCCGCCGTGAACGTGAGGCTGACGAGGCTCGTGGCGATGTTGTGGGCCGCGGCGGCGGTCTCGCTCACGCGTGCGGCGGCGATGGCCAGCACGCCGAGCACGGCGAACTTGACCAGCACCGTGCCGGCCATCGGGATGCCCACCTTCGCGAGCTCCAGAATCTGTCCGAAGTGGAGCCCGAAGCCCGGCCGGCCGTCGAGTCGCTTGCGCAGTCCCGACACCGTCATCACGCAGCTCGCCACCTGCGCGGCGCACAGCGAGATGCCGGCACCGTTGAGGCCCAGCCGCGCGACCAGCAACGGCGAGAGGATCGCCACGCAGGCGGCACCCACGAGTCCTGCCCGCATCACGACTTTGCTCTGGCCGAGCCCCACCAAGCACGAGGTGGCCATCGAGCCGAAGGCGTTGACCAGCACCGCCAAGGCCATCAGCAACGGGAACGGCCCCAGCTGCTCGACAGTCGCCGACGGCACACCGGTGGCCCGCGCGATCAACGGAACACAGGCCACCGCGAGCGCGCCGGGCACGCCGACGAACACCGCGAGCCAGGTGCCGTCGCGCACGACTCGCAGCAACCCTGACGGCTCCGCGACGAACGGCATGACCCCGCGCACGGCACCGGAAACCGCTGCCGTGGCGGGGAAGTAGACCGCGACGGTCACCGCGAAGCCTGCCAGCGCACCGGTGCCGAACCGGCCGAGCGCGGCCGTGTTGACCAGCGCTGAGAGCGAGACGGCCACCATCGACAGGTAGAGCGGCAGGGCGATCCTGCCGATCCGTCCGGCGTCGCTAAGCAGCATTCCGCAGCGCGGTGTAGCTCTTGAAGAGCTCGTCCCACGCCTTGCCGCAGCGCGCGTTCAGCTGCCCGTCGGCCGTCGTCCCACCCGCCGCGAACCACGGCTCGCAGGGCGCGATCTCGGTGAGGGCCTTGCGTGTCTGCTCGATGGCGGAACGGCCTGGCGGCGGCAGTTTGTCGGCCTGCTTCTCGACCTCGTCGAGCACGCCTGTCACATCCGGCATGAGGTGGGCGCAGTTGTCGACGCTCGCGACCGGCTCACCCCGCAGCCTCGGGATGCAGGCGGTCAGCAGGATGCCGATGGCGTCGAGCCGGGGTTGCAGGTCTGGCAGCGGGGAGGCCGACGACGAGGTCGGCGCCGGCGTGATCGTGGGCAGGGACGTCGTCCCGGTACCGCATCCGACCAGCAGGAACACCAGCGCAATGGCGGAAGAGCGCATGACCCCACAGCGTAGCCATACGCGAAAACCGCCAGAGCCGGGGTGGCTCTGGCGGTCATTTTCACGCGTAGATCGTCATGCGCGGATGTAGGACTTCACTCCTTCGGGGAAGCCGAGGGAGGCGGTGTCGGCGACGTCGTCGGTCACGACCGCGGACTTGCCCTTGCAGCCCGGCTCGGACCAGATCTTCACGGCGCCGTCGGTCGTCAGCGACGGGAAACCGCCCCGCAGGTCGTTGCACTTGGCCTCGACCTTCACGCCGGTGGCGAAGTTGCTGCCGCTGAAGTCGTCGAAGTTCTTGCCGCTGAAGAAGGTGACGGACGACGCGGGCTTCGCGCCGGGAGCCGGAGTGGGTGAAGTGGTCGGCGCCTCGGCGGGAGCGGTGGCGCGCTTGCCCTCGGGGTTGATCACGAACCACTTGTTGCCGACGTTCTGGCCCTTGATGTCACCGGGCTTCTCGTCCTTGGTGAACAGGTAGATCGGACGCCCGCCGATGGTCACCTGGGTGGTCTTGCCGTCGGCCCGCTTGATGAAGCCGATGTTCTCCCGCTTGATGCCGGGGAAGAACAGCTTGGTGCCCTTGGCGACGGTGATCGGCGTCCACGTCTTCTCGCAGTCACCGTTGCAGTTGGACACTCCGCCGTTCACCGGGTCGTCGCTGAACCAGTAGACGGTGCGACCGGCGCCGTTCACGACCGCGGGCTCCAGACCTCCCGCGTTGGCAACGCGAAGCTCCACCCACTTCAGCTTGACCTCGGGCGCCGCGGCCGCCGGTGCACGGTCGCCGGTGTTCTTGTCGGCCTTGTTGGAGTTGGCCGAGCCGCGCAGGAAGTCCACTTCGGACTGATCAGCCGAAGCCGCCGGGGTCTCCTGGGCCTGTTCCTGGGCGGCGGGAGCGGCGGTGCCGGACTGCGTGGAGCCACAGGCCGTCAGAGCGACGACACCGACCGCGAAAAGGGCAGCAACGATCCCAACTTGCTTGCGACGCATGGGGTTTCTCATTCCTGAGTGGACGATCATCAACCTGTTCCGCCACCAACACGTGCGGCTCGCGGGGGCGGTTCAACGTGAGAGCGCGATCACACGGGCTTTTGGAGCCACCCGGTATCCTCGGTGAACGTGAGCATCAGCCTGAGCAGCGAGTTCGCCACCGCGGTGCCGGAGATGGCCGTCGCCTGGGAGGCAGTTCCGGTCCGAGAACCGGAACTGCTGGCCCTCAACGAGCCGCTGGCGAAGGAGCTCGGCCTCGACCCGGCCTGGCTGCGGAGCAACGGACTGCCGTTCCTGGTGGGCAACGAGGCACCCGGCGTGGCCCAGGCGTACGCGGGTCACCAGTTCGGCGGCTACTCCCCCAGGCTCGGCGACGGCCGCGCGTTGCTGCTGGGCGAGCTGAAGCACGAGGACGGCACGCTGCGCGACCTGCACCTCAAGGGCTCCGGCCGCACCCCGTTCGCCCGCGGCGGCGACGGTCTGGCCGCGGTCGGCCCGATGCTGCGCGAGTACGTGCTGAGCGAGGCGATGTTCGCGCTGGGCATCCCGACCACCCGCTCGCTGGCCGTGGTCAGCACCGGCGCGACCGTCCAGCGCGAGGAACCCCTGGCCGGAGCCGTCCTCACCCGTGTCGCGAAGTCGCACCTGCGCGTCGGCAGCTTCCAGTACGCCCGCAACACCGGCGACCACGACCTGCTGCGCCGCCTCGCCGACCACGCCATCGCCCGCCACTACCCCGGCAGCACCTACCTGGAGCTGTTCGAGCAGGTGGTGGCCGCGCAGGCGTCGCTCGTGGCCCGGTGGATGCTCGTCGGCTTCATCCACGGCGTGATGAACACCGACAACATGACCATCTCCGGCGAGACCATCGACTACGGCCCGTGCGCGTTCATGGAGGCCTACGACCCGACGACGGTCTACAGCTCCATCGACCACCGCGGCCGCTACGCGTTCGGCAACCAGCCGATCGTGGCCGAGTGGAACCTCGCCCGGCTCGCCGAGGCTCTGCTGCCGCTGTTCTCCGACGACGAGGACGCGGCCGTGAAGCTCGCCCTCGAAGTGCTCGGCACGTTCGAGGGGCAGTTCGAACAGGCTTGGATGGGCGGCCTGAACGCCAAGCTGGGCGTGTCCGGGGACATCAAGCCGCTCGTGAAGGACCTGCTCACCCTCATGCACGAGAACCACGTCGACTTCACGACGTTCTTCTGGCGCCTCTCCGCGGCCGCACGGGGTGACGCCGAGCCCGCCCGGTCGCTGTTCCTGGACCTGGCCGGAATCGACGCCTGGATCGCGCGCTGGCGTGAGCTCGGCCCGGACGCCGACGCGATGGACCGGGTGAACCCGGTCTACGTCCCGCGCAACCACCTCGTCGAGGAAGCGCTGGCGGCGGGAGCGGACGGCGACCTCGGCCCGTTCGAACGACTCCTGGACGCCGTGTCCTCGCCCTACGGCGAACGTCCCGGGCTGGAGCACTACTCGACGCCGGCGCCGCAGGACTTCACCACCAACTACCAGACCTTCTGCGGGACCTGATGAAGCTGCAGCCCGTCGGCCACGTCGAATCGCCGCTCACCGACCGCTCCGCCGCCCCCAAGCAGGGCGACGAGGGCGCGCCGGACGCCTGGATCGTGTTCGCGCCGGAGTACGCACGCGCGATGGCCGAGCTCGCCATCGGACAGGACGTGCTGGTGCTGACGTGGCTCGACAAAGCCGACCGGTCGGTGCTGGCGGTGCACCCGCGCAGTGATCCCGAACGGCCGGAGACCGGCGTGTTCTCGACCCGTTCGCCGGACCGCCCGAACCCGATCGGCCTGCACCGCGTGCGGATCCTCGAGGTCGACGGTCAGCGCGTGAAGGTCGCGGACCTGGAAGCGATCGACGGCACTCCCGTCGTCGATGTGAAGCCGCTGCTGGGCACGGAGCGCTGAACCGGGGTACACCAAGGACATGACTCAGCCCGTACCGCCACCAGAACCCATGCCGGGGCCAGGTCCTGACCAGCCGCGCCCGCCCGGTCCCGACCCGGATCCGCTCCCTCCGATGCCAGACCCGAGCTAGGTCGCATCGCGGACATTTCACCTAAAACGCCTGGTCAGCCCACCCAGGCGGCAGATCTCTGTACGATTCGCACCTTGATCGGAGACGAGCAGGGGGCGTCGTGAACAAGATCTTGGTGGCAGGGGCGAGCATCGCGGGACCCGCGCTGGCCCACTGGCTGCACAGGCGCGGAGCCGAGGTGACCGTCGTGGAGCGCTCTCCCGAGCTGCGTCCCGGCGGCCAGGCGGTCGACGCGCGGGGTGTGACCAAGGAAGTCATCCGGCGGATGGGCCTGGACGCGACGATCCGCGCGGCCTGCACCGACACCGCCGGTGCGTACACAGTGGACGTCGACGGCAACGTCGTGGAGACCTACAGCGCCGAGGACGCGGGCGGTGACGGGTTCATCGCGGACATCGAGATCCTGCGCGGAGACCTGTCCCAGATCCTCTACGACGACACCAAGGACGGCGTCGAGTACGTCTTCGGCGACCGCATCTCCGAGCTCACGCAGGACGCGGACGGCGTCGACGTGACGTTCGCGAGCGGCTCGGCCAGGCGCTTCGACCTGGTGATCGGCGCCGACGGCCTGCACTCGGCCCTGCGCGGGATGGTCTTCGGGCCGCGCGAGCAGTTCGTCCGCCACCTCGGGCTCGTGCTCGCCTTCTACAGCGTGCCCAACGAGTTCGGGCTGGACCGCTGGATGTTCGAGTACCAGGACAAGGCCACCGCACGCGCCGCCGGCGTGCGTCCCATCAAGGACGCCACCCAGGCGATGGCGATGTTCACGTTCCCGGCGGCCGACTTCACCGTCGACTACCGGGACATCGAGGGCCAGAAGCGGCTGCTGCGCGAGCAGATGGACGGCATGGGCTGGTGGACCCAGCGCATCCTCAAGCACGCCGACGACACCCCGGACTTCTACCTCGACCAGGTCGCCCAGGTGAAGATGGACAGCTGGTCGAAGGGACGCGTGAGCGTGTTCGGCGACGCGGCGTTCAGCTCGTCGCCGATGTCCGGTCAGGGCACCGGACTCGCCCTGGTCGGCGCCTACCTGCTGGCCGGAGAACTGGCCGCGGCCGGCTGGGACCCCGAGCCCGCGTTCGCCGCCTTCGAGGCACGGATGCGCCCGTACGTCGAGGCCAACCAGGAGATCGGCAGCTCGCACGCGGAGAGCCGTGCCGTGCCCCAGTCGGACGCCGAACCGGGTCCGGAGCCCGACATGGAGGCACTCATGGCTCTCGTCGACCGCGCACTGAACGGCGTCGAACTGCCTGACTACGCCGGGCTTCCGGACTCCCGCGTTTGACGAGGCCGGCCACGGGGTACACCGCGCGCGTGCTCAGTCGTGAGGAAAAGCAGCGGCTGCTGGAGATCGAACAACGGTTCTCCACCACCGAACCCGATCTGGCCCGCGCCCTGAGCGCCGGGCCACGCGTGCGACGAGCCCGCACCTGGCTCGTCGCCGCTCTCGTCGGCGCGCTGCTCGCCGCGGCGGTCGTCGTACTGCTCTGACCGGCGCCTACCGAACGCGCGAGCCGAGCCACTCCCGGACGGACCGCGCGGACGGCACGATCGCCCGCGTGACCGCCGGATCGGCGTCCACCGGGTTCTCGCGCAGCCATCGCCACATGTGGATCAGGTCGTCGCCGACGAACCGCTCGAACAACCAGATCGGCATCGGGAACCGGCGCGGCCGATGCCCGAACGTCTCCCGGTAGAGGTCGCGGCACGCGTCGAGGCTGAGCACGTCGGACACCAGCGCGAGGTCCTCGCCGACGAACCTGTCCGGCTCGGCGAACACCCGTGCCGCGACGGCGCCGAAGTCGTCCGAGCACAGCCACAGCAACGGGCGGTCGCCGCCGATCAGCTTCGGCATCAGGTGCCACGTCGACACCGGCGGGTAGAAGTCCTTGTCCGTCATCAGTTCCATCAACGCCATCGGCCGCAGCACGGTCAGCGGCAGACCGCGTGACTGCAGATGGGCCTTGATGACGAGCTTGGACTCCCACGACCCGACGCCGGTACCGGGCTGGTCGAGACCGGCCGACCCGTAGACGACGTGGCGCACACCCGCTTCGGCCGCCGCATCTCCCACGTTGCGGCCCTGCGCGATCTCCGCGTCCAGCCCGCAGATCATCGGGTTCTGCACGCTGAACACGCCCTGCGCACCGGCGAACGCTGCCCGCAACGTGCCGGCGTCGTTCATGTCCGCGCGCATCACCTGGCACCCCGCCTCCGCGAGACGCCGAGCCTTCGCGGAGGCCGGATCGCGGGTGAGCGCCCGAACCTGCCGGCCGTCCGCGAGCAGGTGCCGGGCGACCGCGCCGCCCTGGCGACCCGTCGCGCCGAGCACCGCGACCAACCCGTCCATGCCTGGTTATCGCACGCGCGGCCGATCGGTTACGACGCCACCGGAATCGCCTCGACGGCCGCCTGTGGTGGCGCTTCGGCGCGGTTCCAGTGCATCCGCGACCACGGCAGGTCCATGTCCTTCAACCTGTTGATCTGCAACGGACGCAACTCGTCCGGCGACGGCGCCTCGGCGTGCCTGGAGTAGGCCGCGTCCACGTATCGGTGCCCGGTGTCCGGGGCCAGCACCACCACGTGACGGTCCGGATCGAGCTTCTGCTCCCACCTCGCCGCCAGGTAGGCCGCGCCCGCCGACAGTCCGGCGAAGATCGCGTGTTCGCGCAGGAGCGCCACGCTGCCGGAGAGCGCCGCGTCGAACCCGAACCAGTGCACGGTGTCGTAGAGCGTGTGCTCGACGTTGCCGAACGGGATGGAGCTGCCGATCCCGGCGATGATGATCTCCGGGTCGTGCACGTGCTCGCTGCCGAACGTGACGCTGTCGAACGGTTGCACGCCAACGAGTTCCACGCTCGGGTCGGTCTCGCGGAGGAACGTGGTCAGCGCTCCCGTCGACGCGCCCGTGCCGACTCCGCCGACGACGGAGAGCCGTGAACAGTCCACATGGGACCGGACCAGGTCGGCGATCGGGCGGTAGCCGCGGTAGTGGACGTCGTCGTGGTACTGGCGCATCCAGTGGTGCCGCGGGTGGTCGCGCAGGATCTCTCGCACCCGCGCGACGCGGCGGCTCTGGTCGAGCTTCAGGCTGGCGGACGGCGGCATCGGCTCGACGGTGGCGCCGAGGATCTCCAGCTGTGTGCGCAGGGTTCGATCCACGGTCGTCGAGGCGATGATGTGGCAGTGCAGGCCGTGGCGGTGGCACGCGAGCGCCAACGCGTGGGCGTAGATGCCGCTGGAACTGTCGACCAGCGTGTCGCCGTGAGCGATCGTGCCGCGTTCGAGGAGGTGGCGGACGGCTTCGAGGGCCGAGGCGACCTTCATGGTCTCGAAGCGCAGGCAGAGGGTGCGGGAGTCGAGGCGCACCAGGGCGGGGCGGCTGAGGGCGTCGGTGATGTGCCCATCGAGGTGACTGTCCACGTCTTCTCTCATGTCCGGTAGCAGAACAGGGCTGTGTCGTCGGCGCTGAACTGCGAGAACGGGAACGGCTCCGCGGACAGCGCGGTGACTCCGGCGCCGAGGAAGTGGCGGGCGACGGCGCTCGCGGTCTGCGCGTAGACGATCAGCGGGATGTCACGTTCGCGGCAGGTGCGCAGGATCTCGTCGAACGTGCCGTTGCCGATCGTCATGCCGGTGGCCACGACCGCGTCGGCGACTCCGAGCACGTCCCGCATGTCCGGCGTGACCGGGTCGCCCCACTGGGTGGTGCGCAGGGACAGATCGCACGGCAGGCACTCGGCGCCCCGGTCGCGGATGGCTTTGACGAGCGGGTTCACCACGCCGATCAACGCGACCTTGGCGCCGGGTTCGACGTCGAGCAACCCCGCCACCGCCGCATCACGTGCCGCGGCGCGCTCTTCTGGCGTTCCCGCCGGGAGCACCACGCGTTCCGCGGTCTCATGTGGACGGACGTTGCCCAGGTACGCGTCGAGCGCGGCAACCCGCACCGGCGCCGGTGCCTCGGTGAGCAGGCGTGCGACGGGAGCTCCGGAGTAGTTCGCGCACACCGCCGGATCGGCTTCACCTTCCGCGAACGCGCACGCACCGAAAGCCTTGCCGACGCGGGCCAGCACGTACTGGTTGCGGTAGGTGGTGTCACTTCCGGCCAGCCGCGTGCCGTGATGCACCCAGAACACACTCGTGGCAAGGACTTCCGCCGGATCCGGTCCGTGTTTCCCGGCCAGCACCTCGGTTATCAGGTCGTCCAGCACTGATCTCCCCCTTCTTCAGCGATAGCCGACGGCCAGGTGGCCCAGGCTGTCGCGCCCGATCTCGGCGTCCACTTCGAACACCTCGCGCAGCAGCGGCGCGGTCAACACTTCTTCTGCGGCACCATCGGCGACGACGGTTCCGCCATGCATCAGGACGAGCCGGTCGCAGTAGCGGGCGGCCAGCGCGAGGTCGTGCAACGCCACCACGACGGTCTGCGGCGTGCGGCTCGCCAGGTCCATCAGGTCGAGCTGGTGGCGCACGTCCAGGTGGTTGGTGGGCTCGTCCAGCAGCAGCCCCGACGTCTGTTGCGCCAACGCACGGGCCAGGTGGGCACGTTGCCGTTCGCCACCGGACAGCTGCTTCCACGGCCGGTCCGCCAACTGCACGAGATCGAGCCTCGCGAGTGCTTCCGCGACGATCGCGTGGTCGGCGGTGTCCGGGCCGCGCCAGCGCGACCGGTGCGCGGTCCGGCCGAGCATCACCACGTCGGCGACGCGCAGATCGCTGTCCGTGTCCGCGGTCTGCTCGACGAACGCCAGCTTGCGTGCGCGGTCTTCAGCAGACCAGGACGCGATGTCCACGCCGTCGTAACGAACGGCTCCCGCGGTGAGCGTGCGCAGGCCCGCGATGCACCTGAGCAGCGACGACTTGCCGGAACCGTTCGGCCCGATGAGCCCGACCGTCTCGCCCGCGTCGACCTTGAGCGACACGTCCCTGACGATCGTCTTGCCCGGCACGCCCCAGCTCAGATGTTCGACAGCGATCCTCACAGCTCTCCCCTCCTGCGCAGCACCAGCAGGAAGAGCGGCACGCCGAGCAGCGCGGTGAACACGCCGACCGGCACCTCCAGCGGAGCGAACACGACGCGGGTCAGCGCGTCTGTCCAGACCAGGAACACCGCGCCGACCACCGCCGAGAGCGGCAACAGCCTGCGGTGCAACGGTCCGACGAGGAACCGGACGCCGTGCGGCACGATCAGCCCGACGAACCCGACGGCACCCACCGCGGCCACCGCGACGGCGGTCAGCACCGACGTGGTCACCAGGAGGACAGCCCTCGTGGCGCGGACGTCGATGCCGAGCGACGACGCGGTGTCGGACCCGAACGCGAACCCGTCGAGTGCGGACGAGCACAACCACACCACGAGCAGGCCGACGGCCAGGACGACCGAGCACACCACCACGGACGCCCAACGGGCCGAGGCGAGCGAGCCCAGCAGCCAGTTGGTGATGGCACGGATGCTGTCGGCGTCACCGGACGACAGCAGGATCAACGACGTGAGCGCCGCGAACAGCTGACCCACGACCACACCGGTCAGCACGATCCGGGACGAGTCGAGCCCGGTGCGCCTGAGCAGCCACATCAACAACCCGAACGACACCAGGGCACCGATCAGCGCGCCACCGGTCACCCCGAGCTGCGACCCCGCGAACCCGAGCACCACGACGACGACCGCGCCTGTCGACGCTCCCGAAGACACTCCGAGCAGGTAGGGGTCGGCGAGCGAGTTCCGCGTGATGCTCTGCAACGCTGCCCCGCACACCGCGAGCGCCGCGCCGACCAGTGCCGCGAGCAGCACCCGCGGCAGGCGCAGGTCCCAGATCAGCGAGTCGAGCAGGCGTGGCAGCGGGGCGACCGGCAACCCGAGGCGGACGCCCAGAGAGCGGCCAATTTCTGGCCAACTCGCGGCCACTCCTGTTCGGACGGCGAGCACGAGCGAGACCATCAGAACCGCGAGACTCAGCAGAGTCAGGAGCACGCCCTTGTCGCGTCGAGCGGGAGCAGCGGGGACGACATCGAGTACGGCCGCCTCAGCCACGGCCGGCGATCTCGTCCAGCCCGGCGCCGAACGCCCGCAGCGCGTCCACAGTGCGCACCGACGGGTCCATCTCGATGCCGGGCAGCTCGATCACCTTGTTGTCCCGCAAGGCCTTCAGCTGCGAGACCGCCGGGTGCTCGCGCATCATCGCGAGCTTCTCGCTCGCCTTGTCGCCGGCAATGCCGCGTTCGGACAGATCACCGATCACGATGACGTCGGGGTCGCGGCGGGCGATCTCCTCCCACGACGTCTCCGGCCACTCCCGACCGAGGTCGTCGAAGACGTTCGTGGCACCGGCGATCCTGCTCACCTCGCTGGGCATGCCGTCGCGGCCCGCCACGTACACGACCCCCTTGAAGACCGAGTAGACCCAGACGACCTTCACCGGATCCCGTTTCACCGCCTGGACTTCGGCCAGCACCTTGCGCTGGTCGTCCACGAGCTTGGCCGCCTTCTCGGTGGTGCCGAAGATCCTGCCGAGGTTCTCGTAGTCGCGGAACAGCCGCTCGAACGCGGGCGTCGTGCCGTCCGGGCAGTTCACCGCGCTCACGAACGTCGGCACACCAAGGGATTCCAGCTCGTCTCGCGTGCCGGCGCGGTCGGGCGTGAACAGCTCCCCGTACGCCGACACGACGACATCCGGGTTCGCGGCGCGGAGCGGTTCGGACGTGAGGAGCTTGGGCGAGAGCACCGGGATCTTCGCGTAGGCGTCGGCGAACTTGGGCGACACCTTGGTCTTCACGTTGGCGGTGCCGGCCATGCGGTCCTGAAGTCCCAGCGCCAGCAGCGTTTCCGTGGAGTTCTGGTCCAGCGCCACCGCCCGTCGCGGCGTTCCGGAGAAGCTGAGCTTCTTGCCGCAGCTGTCCACCACCACTTGCGCTTGTGGTACTTCGGCGCCTCCCGGGGTGGCGCAGCCCGCGGCGAGAACCGCGACCAGTGCCAGGCCGAGCCGGGCGGGGTGAGACATCGGGACCTCCGGTGAACGAGTCGAGCAGACTCGGTTACTGTAACGACAATCATTTTCAAATCAAGCCTCTCGAAAGGTCAAGTGCGTGGTTCACGACACAGCGCGCAGCAGCCCCTCGGTCCTGCGCAGCCCCCAGTTCCTCCGCCTCTGGGCGGCGACCACCGCGTCGGGCATCGCGACCTGGGCCCTGCCGTTCGTGCTGGGTCTGGCGGTGTTGTCGCGCTCGTTGACCGCGGTCGAGCTGGGCATCCTGCTCGCCGCGCGCACCACCGGTTTCCTCGCCGCGGTGCCGATCAGCGGCGTGCTGGCCGACCGGTACGCCCGCCGCCAGGTCGTGCTCTGGTCGGGCCTGACGTCGGCGGTGGCCGCGCCGGTACTCGCGGCCTTCGTGGGCAACTCGCTGGTGATCGCTGCCGTCGCGGCCGCGGTGATGGGTGCGGGTCAGGGCGCGTGCCGTCCGGCGTTCTCGGCGCTCACGGCCGAGGTCGTGGAGACTGATCAGCGGCAGGAGGCCAATGCGGCGATGACCATGTCGATCCGGGTGACGACGCTGGTCGCGCCGGGGCTGACCGCACTGCTCGCGCTTTTCGTGAACACGCAAGGGTTGCTGTTGGGGATCGGCGCGCTGTGGCTGGTGGCGGCGCTGGTGCCGCCGGCCGGTTCGGGAACGGTGTCGGCGGCCCCGAGCGGGACGGGATTCGTCACCGAGTTCCTCGACGGCGTGCGCGAGGCCCGCAGGCATCCGTGGTTCCTGGCGGGCCTGGGCGCCCTGTCCGCAGTCATCGCGACCGGCTACTCGGCGACCGGCGTGATCCTGCCCCTGGTCAGCCGCGACCGCTACGGCACGGAAGCCGTGCTCGCGGGCGCCCTGACCGCCTACACGCTCGGCGCACTGGCCGGAGCCGTCCTGATGGCCCGCTGGCGCCCGCGCGCCGCCGGCTGGACCGGACTCTTCGGCCTGGCGCTCTACGGGTTCGCCCCGCTGGCCTTGCTGCTGCCGGTCCACCCGTTCGTCGTGATCGCCGTCTACGCGGTGGCGGGCCTCGGCATCGACCTGTTCAACGTGCCGTGGTTCACCGCGACCCAGCGCGAGGTCGAACCGTCGAAGCTGGCCCGCGTGTCCTCTTTGGACTTCCTGCTGTCGTACGGCCTGGCGCCCGTAGGCCTGGCGCTCATCGCCCCCGCGATCACGGCGTTCGGCACCGCGCCGGTCCTGATCATCTGCGCACTGGTCTGCTTCGCCGCACCCGCACTCGCCGCACTGGTGCCGTCGTCGCGCAACTTCGGACGTTTTGAGTAGCAGTACTCATGACAGTCCGGGTGTGACCCAGGACTCTCAGGATCATGAGTTCTTCCACGCCCTCGCACACCCCGACCAGCCCTGCCTTCTACCTGCAGGCGGTGCTGTCGTTCGGGCTCTCGCTGACCGCCGTCGGCATCGGAGTCGTGTTCCTGCCCGTCGACGGCTGGGTGCGCGCGTTCCTGGGAATCGCGATGCTCTACTGCGTCACGTCGGCGTTCACGCTGGCCAAGGTGATCAGGGACCGGCAGGAGGACACCTACATCTCCAGCCGGGTCGACAGAGCCCGGCTGGACAAGCTGCTCACCGAGCACGACCCCTTCAAGCTCGACGCGCCCTGACCTACTTGGAGGCGGCCTTGCGCAGCTCGCGCTTGAGCTGCTGCTTGTCCATGGTCGAGGCGTTCGAGAGTCCGAGGTTGCGGGCCTGGGTCAGGAGCTCCTCGCGGGTGGCCTGACCGGGCAGCTCGCCGAGGTGCTCGGCCCGGCTGGCCGCGAACCGTTCGCCCAGCTGGTAGCGACGTTCGGCACTGAGACGCGTGCGCATGCCGGGCAGGACGGTCTTCTCCTCCTCCTCGACGTGGTGGGAGACGGCGTCGACGACCTTCTTCAGCGCCTCGTCGTACTTCGGGGAGTCCCAGTCGCAGTCCAGCAGCTTCGCGAGCAGCTGTTCGGCCTCGGCGTGCTCCTCCTGGCTGTGCTCGACCTCGTCGGTCTCACCGGCCTCCTCGATGGCGACCGGGTAGACCTCGGACTCCTCGGCGCGGCTGTGGGCGACGAGCAGCCCGCACAGGACTGGGGTGAGCAGCGGTCGTTTTTCGGGATGGCTCTTGAGTTCGTCCCACAGCCGCTCCACCTCGCGGTGGTCCTGCATGATCAGGTCGACGACGTCGTACTGCACGGAGTCCTCCTACGGGTTCCT
The DNA here is from genome assembly GCF_040681245.1 of Lentzea sp. NPDC051838. NCBI lineage: Bacteria > Bacillati > Actinomycetota > Actinomycetes > Pseudonocardiales > Pseudonocardiaceae > Lentzea > Lentzea sp. NPDC051838. The sequence continues at coordinate 512,510 of NZ_JBFAYI010000004.1, read as the reverse complement.
GGGACGGCGAGTGAGTTGTGGGACAGGTCAGCGTCCGAGCGCGTTGGCCAGCTCCTTCTTCGTCATCGTGGAACGGCCCTTGATGTTCTTCTTCTTGGCCTCGTTGTAGAGCTGGTCGTACGTCGGGCCTTTCGCACCGCTGTGCGAGCGCTGCCCACCGCGCTTCTGCGGCGACATGTCCTCAATGGACGATTTGCTCGCCGTCCTGGACTCGCCTGCCTGGGCGCGGTTCTTGTTCACCGTCCGGGCGGCGATCTCCTCGGCCCGCTTGGACGAGGCGCCGCGGCTGCGCGCGGAGTCCTTGATGTGCTCGTACTGGCGTTCACGTTTCGCGTTCGATCCCGCTGGCATCACGACCTCCTGGTTCCTGTACCGCGAATACCCACGGGCAGAACGGTTCACACCTGGGTAGGACGGCCCGATTCCGGGCGATCCGGATTTCTGCTGCCCGATTGCGCAAGTGATTGCGTTGCGTCTAGAGAGAAAGACGCACACGGTGCATATGGTTTGAGGCTTGACCTGCAGGTTCACTTGAGTGGGTGACACCTTTTGGTCTTTTTGGGAAATGATCTCGAATAGAATTGGTGGCATGGAAGCAGTCGAGGCCATCGATGCTCTCACCTATCATCAGAAACAGATTGCCTATCATCAGGCGCAGTGTCTGCACGTCCTCGCCGACCATGCCATTGCGTGTGAGGGCGTTGAGTTCTTCGAGGCGGAGATCGCGGCTGCCATGCACTGGACCACGCGGTGGACGAGCGACCAGATCATCATGGCGCTGGAGATGGTGACGAGGCTGCCGCTGACGGTCGACGCCCTGGAGAAGGGTGAGATCGACTTCTACAAAGCCCGCGTCCTGCACGACAAGACCATGCCCCTGTCCGCAGATCACGCGGCCGAGGTGGAAGCGCGCGTGCTGGTGAAGGCGCCGAACCAGACAGGCGCCCAGATGCGGCAACTCACCAACCGCGTCGTGATGCGCGTCGACCCCGAGGGCCACAAGGACCGGGCGGAGCGCCGCAAGGCGGAGCGTTGCACGGGTATCGACAAGCTGGAAGACGACATGGCCCGCCTGTTCGCCTATCTCCCGGCGGACGTGGCCCACATGTGCTTCGAGCGGGTCGACACGATCGCCCGCGCGGTCCGAAACCCGAAGGACCCGCGCACGCTCGACCAGATCCGCGCGGACGTGGTGGTCGACCTGATCCTCGCGACCCGCGACGGCGCCAGCGCGGTGAAGACCGAGGTCTACGTGACCATCTCCGCCGCCACGCTGATGGGCCTGTCCGAACAGCCCGGCGAACTCGCCGGGTACGGCCCGATCAGCGCCGAGATGGCCCGCGAGCTGGCCGCCGACGCGACCTGGCGCCGCCTGCTCACCGACCCGAAGTCAGGCGAACCCTTGGAGTTCGGCACCAGCACCTACCGCCCACCCGCAGCGCTACGCAGGTTCATCTGGACCCGCGACCGGACCTGCCGCTTCCCGGGCTGCATGCGTCCCTCGCACGAATCGGATCTGGACCACACGATCCCGTTCCCGAAGGGCCCGACCTCCGAAGCGAATCTCGGTGCGTTCTGCCGCTACCACCACCGCGTGAAACACCGCTCAACCTGGGAAGTAGCCCAGAAGAAACCAGGACAGTTCACCTTCCGCAGCCCGGCCGGGAAGACCTACACCCGCGAACCGGAGCCAGTGCTGGGCGACCTGCCGCCGTTCTGAACATCCCCCAACGGAAATCTCGACATCGCAACCCGCCCCTGGCAACCACCTACGCAACCGGTGGACGTCGCACGCAACCGGCCCACGCCCCGCAACCACCCACGCAGGGCGACCACAGAAACTCGGTCCAGCACACGCCCGACGAAGGAGGGCATGTGCTGGTTCGGCGAAGCCGTGCCCTGAAACTCAGGAACCCAGCGACACCCGAAGAACCCCGCCCCGCTGCACAAAACCCTCCGGCAGCCAAGGCGAACCCTGCTCCCGCCCGTTCCACCGAACGCTGTCCACGTAAACGTTCGGCGCACCCGGAGCAAGCACCGTGATGCCGCGCTGAGCAATCCGCGCCCGAGGAAACATCGGACTCGACACATGCAGCTCAGCACTGCTCGGCGTCCGCGGGTACAACCCCAGCGCAGCGAACACGTACCAGGCAGACATCGTCCCGAGATCATCGTTACCGGGCAGACCACCAGGCCCGGTGCGGTAGACCAGCCGAGCCATCGCCCGCACGGTCTCCTGGGTCTGGCGAGGCTTCCCGAGCTCGTTGTAGATCCACGGCGTGTGGATGCCGGGCTCGTTGGTCGGGTCGTACCGGAGCGCGTCACCGCCAGTGGCCCACGATCCGTCCGCCCGGTGGAAGAACGCGTCGAGCCGCGCGGCCGCGATGTCCTTGCCGCCCATGGCTTCCGCGAGGCCTTGGACGTCGTGCGGTACCATCCACGTGTAGGTGGCGCTGCTCCCCTGCGCGAAACCCTGGTCGGACGCCGGGTTGAACGGGGTCACCCACGATCCGTCAGCCTTGCGCGCCTGCTGGTAGCCGGTCGACGGGTTGAACGTGTTGCGCCACCAGCCCGCGCGCTTCCGCAGCTCTTCCGACGGACGGCCCAACCTGCGAGCCAGATCGGCGAGTGCCTGGTCCGCGACGGCGTCTTCGAGGGTTTCGGCGGCGCCGCCCCAGCAGTGGCACGTGTCCTGCGGGGCGTAGTTGAGCCTGAGGTACTCGGCGAGGTTCGGACGCTGGCCCTCGCACTGGCCGGGGCAGCCCTTGTCGGACAGGCCGTCCGGGTGCGGGACGGTCGCCTGGCGCAGCAACGAGTCGTACGCGGCCTTGACGTTGAAGTTCCTGGCGCCCATGGCGTACATGCCCGCGATCGCCGGAGCGGACGGGTCGCCGGTCATCACGTGCGTCGGGCCGTTGACGTGCACCCAGCGGTCCCAGACGCCGCCGTTCTGCAACGCCAGGTTGAGCAACGACTGGGCGTAGTCGCCGGCGACCTGGGGTTCGAGGAAGGCCAGGAGTTGCGTGTGGGCGCGGTACTGGTCCCAGCCGGAGAAGTTGCCGTACTGCACCTTCTGGCCCGCCGCGAGCCTTCGCACCTTGCGGTCGCTGCCGAGGTAGGTGCCGTCGACGTCGCTGGCCACGTTCGGCTGCAGGAACGAGTGGTACAGCGCGGTGTAGAAGATCTTCCGCTCGTCGGCCGTCCCGCCGTCGATCTCGACCGCGCGCAGTTGCTTCGCCCAGGCCTTGCGGGCTTCGTGAGCGACGTCCGCGACGGAAGCACGCTGCGGGATCTCCGCCGCGAGGTTGCGCCGAGCCGCTTCCGCGCTGGTGTAGGAGATGCCGACGCGCGTGGTCACCTTGGTGTCCGCAAAGGACACATAACCGCCGGAACCCTTGCCCGCGCGGTTGTTCCCGGTCAGGTAGCCCTCGCCACCGGACGCGGTGGTCGTGCCCGGACGGAGGTCGCTGTTGACCCACGTCCCGAAAGACGTGATCGGCCGGTCGAAGCTCGCCGTGAAGTACAGGCGGTAGTAGGTCTTCTGGTTGTTCGTGCCACCGTTGGCGCGACGGCCGCAGAACGCGCCGGTCAGCACCGAGCCCGAGACGGTGTTCGTCGAAGGGTCGATCGTGATCTCGGCGTCCTCGCTGCCGTTGAGCGAGTTCGAGGCGCGGAACAGCAGCGAACCCTGTCCGGCCGGAAAGCCGAACTCGCCGATGCCCGCACGGGTGGTCACCGAAAGATCAGCTGTTGCACCGGACTTCAGGCCCACCCGGTAGCGGCCGGGCTCGGCGATCTCGTCCGCGTGCGAGAAGTCGCTGGCGTAGATCTGGTCCTTGGTGTCCGCGGTGGGCGACGACGTGATCGCGCCGACGTGCGGCATGATCGGCACGTCACCCGCCGCACCGGGGTGGCAGCCGGCGCCGTTGACGTGCGTGAGGCTGAAGCCTCGCACCCGCAAAGCGTCGTAGGCGTAGCCGTTGGCAGCGCCCGTGTTCGTCTGGTCGCCCCGCGTGGACGTCGGGCTCCAGGAGATCATCCCGAACGGCCGCACCGCCCCCGGATACGTGTTGCCACCGCCCGCCGAGCCGATCAGCGGGTCGACCGACGAGGTGTCGTCCCGCAGCGCCGCGCTCGCGGGAGTCGCCAGCGCGGCGGTGAGGACAGTGACCACTACGAACGGGAGCGCTCTCACGTCCCGGGACAGTAACCGGTTTCTAGTAAACGCAGGGTGGCCGGTATCCGTCGATCTTGAGTCCGCGGAACTCCAGGTCGTTCTTCGTCTTGCCGACGAACACCAGGCCACGGGCGTCGTCGAGCGCGTCCGCGAGCGGGTAGGACGGCTTGCCCAGCTCCGGCAAAGTTGTCCACTTGTCAGGGTTGAAGCTGAAGAACTTCGTCACCAGCCTGCCCCGAGTGGACGGGATCTTGGTGACCCATTTGTCGCCACCTGACCAGTGCGAGGCCGGCCGCAGCTGGACGTACAGGTCGTTGGTCGCGCTGTAGGTCATCCAGAAACCGTGCGAGCGCGACAGGTTCGCCTCGGCCTCGAACTTGTTGCCCAGCCACACGACCATGACCGCCCAGTCGTCGGCCAGGAACTTGATCTTCGCCGTGTAGTCGTGCCTGCCGCGAGGCGCGAGGATGCTGCCGGTCGCGGGCTCGGTGGCGCCCTCACCACTGGCGATCCACTGCTGCAACCGGTCGATGGACGGGGTCCTGCACTCCGCGCCGTGCGAGGCGTTCGCGGTGGTCGTCGAGCCGAGCGTGAACAGCGCGCACGCGATCACGGCGATGCGGCCGAGCGTCGAATTCAAGCGCATCTCGCGGACCGTACTCGCAATTGGTATGAACCATTTCGTTCACTGTTGACCGAACGGGGTAATCCCCTTGCTCTCCAGGCATCTTGTCGTGCCCGTCGTGCGGTGGTGGGCTGGAAGTCGTGTCCACCACGTTCTGGATGTTCCCCGAAGGTGTGGCGAAGCTGACCGCCCAGCTCGACCGGGCACGGGAAGACGCGGCCCAGGCGAAGGCGCACGTCACCCGGCACTGCGCCCTCTCGCTCGGGCAGGTGGGCCTGCTGCCGGACACGTTCGGGGCCACCGGGGTGCACAAGAAGGCCGTGGCACTGGTCGAGCGAACGCTGGGGAATCTGGCCGCGCGGATCGAGTACGTGGTGGAGGGAGTTCGGGCGAGCGTCGACGACTACCAGACCGCGGACGACGAGAGCAGCCGCGTGTTCGGCGCACTCGAAGCACTTCTGCCGCCCAGCGGGTCGTTGCCACCGAGCTACCTGCGCTACGGACTGACGTTTCCCGGTATCTCGTTCTCCGACCTGGCGGAGCCGACCGCGGTGCTGCGCGATCCCGGGACCGGGGAAAAGGAGCCGTGGAGCTTCGACCCGGTGTCGCTGGACTGGGTCAACCCGACGTCGTACGTGCGGACCTTCATCCAGGAGGTCACGGGCCGCGATCCGTTCCAGCAGGTGACACTCGCACTGTCCGGGGACTGGATGTTGTTCCAGCGCGTCGGGTTCGTCTGGGTGCAGATCGGCACGTTCTGCGAGCAGCTGGGGAAGAACCTGGCGCGCGCGGCGTACGACCTGCGCGACGTGTGGAAGGGGCGCGAGGCGGAGGCCGCCGAGCGATACATCCTCGCGCTGGCCAACGCGACCACGGACTTCGCCCAGTTGTGCCGGCAGCTGGTGGCTCGCTACAGCAACGCGGCGACCGCGGCCGAGGAGTTCAACGAGTTCGCCGCGGGCCTCCTGGCCGACGTCGTCGCCAACGCGCTGCTGGGCATCGCGACGAAGGTGGCCTCGGCGGCCACGCCACCGGCGATGCGCGTGGCGGCGAACACCGCGCTGGCCCTGCTCGCCGCGCGCATCGTGCTGCAGCTCAAGTGGTTGAACGACAAGTACGAGATCTACCAGAACGCGCTCGGCCTGGCCGCCACATGGGTCAACAACACCGAGTTCACCGGTCTCGACCCGCTCATCGCCGAGAGGTCACTGCGATGAGCGATCGGCTCGGCGTGGCGGTGCTGCGGTTCCTCGCGAAGCAACCACCGTCGGACGTGATGGGTGAGATGGCGCGCGAGGTGTTGTCGGGCCGGACGACCCTCCACGAGGTGATGCGCAGCTCCGCCTACTCGGAGGCGCTCACGGAAGCCGCCGCGGAGGCGGTGCGTGCCATCGACGCGATGACACCGGAGGAACGCCGTGCTGCGGAGGAGATGGGCGAACAGGCAGTGGCCGACGTCCTCGATCCCCCGCCACCGGCGCCAGAACCGAGGCGAGCTCCGGTGGACCACGACTGGGACGAGGCATTCACCTCGCCGTGGGATCAGAACGACCACTTCTAGACCTGGACAGCGGATTGTGAGCGTGCCTCGCGACGCTCACAGTGACGGCGTGCGCCCTGCCAGATGGCTTGGATTCATAGCTGCTACAACGATTTTCGCCGCCCAACTGACCACGCCCGCCGCCGCCTCCACCGACTGCCCCGCCACCGTCGACGACAAAGCGTTCCCGTCCGCCGCCAAGCTGCGCGACCTGAACGCCACCGTGGCCGGCTTCGGCGTCCGCGCCACCGGCAGCCCTGCCCACAACCGGCTGATCTCCTGGCTGGAACGCCGCGTCTCCCACCTGCCCGGCATGTCCGTGCGCTCCGAACGCATCCCGATCCAGCGCTGGCAACCAGGCCCCGGCCTGCTGCTCTCGGGCGGCGCCGTGCCGGTGGCCTCCGCGATCCCCTACTCCGCCCTGGGTCTGCGTTCCGGCGAACTGATCGCACTGCCCCTCGGCACCCCGATCACGGCCGCGAACTCACGGGGCAAGGTCGTCCTGCGCTCGTTTCCGCCCGTCGATCGCGGCTACCTCGCCGAGCCGGTGCTCGATCGCGACATGACCGACGCCGGAATCGCCGGTGCCGCGGGTGTCGTCGTGGCTCTTCCGTTCCCCCACGACCAGGTCCGCGGCTATTGGGATCCGCACACCGGCACCCACTACCGCGTGCCGGGTGTGTTCATCGGTTCCGACGCGGCCGCACGGTTGCAGGTCGGCACGCGCACGACCATCGGCGTCCTGGCGGCGCGTCTCCCGGCCGTGACCCGGTCGCTGATCGCCACCCTGCCCGGCCAGAGCTCCGAACGCATCGTCATCGACACCAACACCGACGGCGTGGGCTGGGTCCAGGAGAACGGAACCGTCGGACTCCTCGCTCTGGCCGAACACTTCGCCCGCCTTCCGCTGCGCTGCAGGCCTCGCACGGTGGAGTTCGTCTTCGCGACCGCTCATCTGCACCGCTCGTCGGAAGGCAGCGAGGTCCGCGCTCGCGCACTGGACGCCGACTACGACAAGGGCTCCGTCGCGTTCGCGTTCGTCCTGGAACACCTGGGCACCCGCGAGTTCCTGCCCGTCAACGGTTCTCTGCAGCCCACCGGCGCCGCCGAGCTGTCCGGCTGGTTCGCGGGCAGTCCCGCGCTCGCCCAGGCAGCCGCGGTGGCGCTGGCCGGACGCGCCGTCGACCGCACCTTCGTCTTACCCGGCAGCGACCTCCCGGTGCCGGGCCGCGTGCCACCGCAGTGCTCGTTCGGTGGCATCGGCACGCACTTCCACTCGCACCTGGTGCCGACGATGGCGATGATCTCCGGCCCGTGGACGCTCTGGGCGCCTTCGTTCGGCGCGGAAGCCGTCGACCACGAACGCATGCGCCGCCAGGTCCTGGCAGCGGGCGACGCGATCCTGGCACTCGCACCCGTGCCACGTGACCAGATCGCCGGTCCGTACCTGGACTTCCGCCGAGCCCGCGCGGCAGGCGCGCCCACCTGCTCGCACGACCTGCCGCCCGCGTGGGCTCCTAGAAAGTGATCGACGCCTGCACCGGCAGGTGGTCGGACGGGTACTGGCCATCTCGCCGGTACGTGTTGATCGCCGCGGCTTCCACGGTCGCGCCGCGCGTGAGGATCCAGTCGATCCGCGGACCGTTCGGCACGAGCGGTCCGTAACCGTGGAACGTCCCGAAAGCCGGGGTGGTCTGCCTTCCGCTCAGCCAGGTGTCGGTCATCCCGCCGATCAGGACGTCGTAGGTGGGTGACGCGGCGGCCGGGGCGTTGAAGTCACCTGTCAGCACCACCGGCAGGGACGTTCGGGCGAGCAGGGCCCGCACGAACTCCGCGCTGCGCAGGCGGGAGTTCTCCGACTCGTGGTCGAAGTGGGTGTTGACGGCCACGAACTGCTTGCCGGTGTTGCGATCCGCGAACCGGACCCACGTGACCATGCGGATCACGTTGTTGCCCCAGGACTTCGAGCCCACCACGTTCGGTGTCGCGGACAGCCAGTGGTGGTCGAACTCCAGCGGCTGCAGCCGGAGGGTGTCGAAGAAGATCGTCATGAACTCGTCGTGGCTGCCACCCGCGCGGCCGAGGCCGATCCAGTCGTAGTGGTCCGGCAGGTCGTGCGCGATGTCCAGCAGCTGCGGATAGAGGCCCTCCTGCGTGCCGAGGATCGCGGGCAGCTCGGCACGCAGGAGTTGGGCCATCACGGGACGTCTCGCGGCCCACGAGTTCGGCTCGGCGTCCGAGGCGTAGCGCAGGTTGAACGACATCACGCTCAAGGTCGACACCACTCCGAGCATGGCACAAGCCCGCCCCTCGAAAGGGACGGGCTTGTTCTTTACGCCGCCGCGTACCCGGTCGGCCGGGCGGTGAACGTGCCGCGGCCTTGCGTCCGGCTCCGCAAGCGAGTCACGTAGCCGAACATCTCCGCCAACGGCACCGAAGCCGTCACCACGGTCTCACCCGAACGCGCCTCCGAGCCGAGGATCCGGCCCCGCCGCGCGCCCAGGTCACCGAGCACGCCGCCGAGGTACTCGTCGGGCAAGGTGACCGTGACCTCGGCGATCGGTTCGAGCAACGTCATCGCGCCGGCGCGCAGGGCGTCGCGCAGGCCCATCCGGCCTGCCGTGCGGAACGCCATCTCCGACGAGTCCTTGACGTGCGTGGACCCGTCGGTCAGCGTCACGCGCAGACCCGTCACCGGGTGGCCGAGCGGTCCGTCGGCCAGCGCGTCACGGCAGCCCTGTTCGACCGCGCGGACGAACTCGGCCGGCACGCGCCCGCCGGTGACCGTCGAGCGGAACTCGAAGCCCTCCGCGAGCGGCTCGGTGTCGATCACGATGTGGGCGAACTGGCCCGCACCTCCGTCCTGCTTCACATGCCGGTACACGAATCCCTTCACGCCGGACGCGAGAGTCTCGCGGTAGGCCACCCGCGGGCGGCCCATCGTGATCTCGATGCGGTGGGTCGTACGTGCCTTCTCCACCGCCACCTCCAGGTGCAGCTCACCCAGGCCCGACAACACCGTCTGGCCGGTCTCGGGGTCCGTCGCCACTCGCAGCGACGGGTCCTCCTCGACCAGGTGTGCCAAGGCTTCTGCCAGCCGTCCGTTGTCGGCGGAGGTGCGAGCTTCCACCGACACCGAGACGACCGGATCAGCCGACACCGGTGGTTCCAGCAGCAGCGGAGCCGTTGGCGCGCACAGGGTCGTGCCGGTGCGCGCCGACTTCAGGCCGACGAGAGCGACGATGTCACCCGCGACCGCCGTGTCGACCGGCGTGTGCCGATCGGCCTGCACCCGCAGGATCCGGCCGATGCGCTCGGTCCGGCCGCCCACGAGCACGGACTCTCCCTTGTGGAGGGTGCCCGAGTACACGCGGACGTACGTCAGCCGGCCGGTGGCGGTGGCGTTCACCTTGAACACCAACGCCGCGAACGGCGCGTCCGGATCCGCGTGCCGCTCCTCACCGTCGACGCCCCGCACCGGCGGAACGTCCACAGGGGACGGAAGGTACGCGATCACCGCGTCCAGCAACGGTTCGATGCCGCGGTTCCGGTACGCCGAACCCGCCAGCACGACGGTTCCGGTGCCCTGGCCCGTGATCTCGCGCAGCGCCTTCCGCAACGTCTCCTCGGACAGACCTCTCTCGAAGAACTCCTCCAGCGCGTCGGAGTGCAGCTCCGCCACGGCCTCTTCCAGCAGTCGGCGACGCCGTTGCGCCTCCGCCAGCAGCGTTTCCGGCACAGGACCCTCCACAAGAGATGGATCCCAGGTCAGCGCACGCATGCTCACGAGGTCGACGACGCCGACGAAGCCGTCCTCGGCCCCGATCGGCAGCTGCACCACCAAAGGCACGGTGTGCAGCCGAGTGCGGATGGAGTCCACGGCCCGGTCGAGATCCGCGCCCGCCCGGTCGAGCTTGTTGACGAACGCGATCCGCGGCACACCATGGCGATCAGCGGCACGCCACACCGACTCGCTCTGCGGCTCGACGCCCGCGACGCCGTCGAACACCGCGACAGCCCCGTCCAGCACGCGCAGGGACCGTTCGACCTCGTCGGAGAAGTCGACGTGCCCCGGCGTGTCGATGAGGTTGACCCGATGCCCGTCCCACGTGCAGCTGACGGCAGCGGCGAAGATCGTGATGCCGCGGTCGCGCTCCTGCGGGTCGAAGTCGGTGACGGTCGTGCCGTCGTGCACCTCGCCGCGCTTGTAGGTGGTGCCCGTCGCGAACAGGACGCGTTCGGTCAGGGTCGTCTTGCCCGCATCGACGTGGGCGAGGATGCCGAGGTTGCGGACAGCGTTCAACGTGGTCGTGCGCATGGCTCAGGTGCCTTTTCCAGGTGAGAAAGGAACTACGAGGTCAGCGCGATGAGCCGACGAACCCGCTCAGGGGTACGTCAGACACTCCGGTGCCCGGCGCGCAGCGAGCAGCCGGGGTGCGGAGACACGAGGATCACGTCGAAGCGCGACGAGGGAACGACAACGGCGGTACGCACGGCCGGTCTCCCTTCGCCTCGATGATGTTGATCGTGGAGTGTAGACACCCCGGCGATCACACGACAGCGGTTTTCCGACTCAGGAGCACCTGAATCTTTCCCGCGACAGAGTCAACAACGGGCCACAGCGGATTGTTCCGCCAGTTCGCGACTCCGGCCGTCTCGATGGTGTCCAGGAGCTCGCGCAGGTCGAGGACGGCGTCCACCTCCACCTGATCGCGGAACACCTCGCCGAGCTCCAGCGAGAGCTTCGGGTTCATGACGCCCTGCACGGCCCACTCCTGGAAGACTCGCCCCGGCAGCAGATCCGCGAGGCGGTGGTAGAACTCCACGCGCTTCAGCGGCCGGCGCACCCCCGCGTGAACGGCCGCTTCGAGCGCCCACCACTCGACGACCTTCTCCGCTTCCTCCCGCGACTCCCACTGCCGGAGCTCCTTGCGCTTCATCGCCTTGGTGAGCTGGCGGTGCACAGCGGGCTGGTACACCCCGCGCACGCGGAAGTTCGTCAGGTGCACCCGCGGCACGACCATCTGGGACACCGGCCCCGGGCTGCCGCGGTGCCGGCCGACCACCACGACGTCCTGCCCGCCGTCGCCCCACTGCGGCGGCAGCACCCAGAGCTTCGTCCCCGGCGAGAAGTGCACCAGATCGGTGGCGGCGACGTTCGCGACCACGCACCACCCCAGCAGTTCGTCCACGGTCACAGTCTGACCAGCGACACCACGTCGGCGCTCGCCGATTTCCGCGCGATATTCCAGCCGGAACCGCAAGTAGGGTATTTGCCCCGTTCGGCGCCTGCCGCACCTGACCTCGACACCTAACGTGCTTCTGATGTACCGCAACGAGATCAGCGGCATGGTGACCGGCCTCTCCGTGCAGGTCGGACACATCACGATCTCGTCGTGCCCGCAGATCACGGACGATCCCAAGCCGTTGACCAGAGCACTCAACGACGTCACCGTCGTCTTCAAGTCGGCGACCGGGACCGGACGTGGCGTGCGCGTCGGCAGCAACCTGGTGCTCACGCTGTCGAGGTTCGTGCCGGAGCACAAACTGATACCGGGCCATCCCGAACTGGCCCTCGTCGAGTGCGCGGCGGATGACGGCACGTACGCGTGCATCGGCCCCGACCAGCCGATCGACGCCTTCACCACGGTCCTGGAGAGGGTCCCCGGCTCCCCCGTCCTGAACCAGCTCACCGGCGAGGTGTGCGCCCTCGTCACCGGGCCCGGCACCACGACGCCCGTCCCCTCGCTGCCCCTCGAACCGCACGAGCGCTGGCTCGACCTGCTCAGCGACGCACAGCTCCTCGAGAGCAAGCGCAGACACCTCAAACCGGTGCTGCGGAAGTACCTCACCGCGGTGCGATCACTCGGACAGCAGCACGAGTACGAGCGCGCCGAGAGCCTGGCGCCCGATCTGCAGACGATCTACCTCAAGCGGTGGGCCGAGAACGACTCCGACGACGAGGAAACCGCTCTCCCGCCTGTGATCGACGCCGACCAGCTCCTCACCACCTACCCCAACTCCCAGGTCGTCGCGGAGCCCGGTGTCGGCAAGTCGAGTCTGCTGCGGCACTTCGCCGCCCAGACCGCCGACGCCTGGCTGACCCGCCGCGGCAGCACCGTCGTCCCCGTACCGATCACAGCGGACGCCCTCACCCGCGACAACCGCCTGCCCGAGGCACTCGCCGACGGCGTCGAGGCCGATCTGAACCTGACCCGGCCGCAGCTCGTGGAGCTGTTCGCCGGGGCACCGCTGGCCGGGGTCCGCTGGCTCGTCCTGGTGGACGGCCTCGACGAGGTGATCGACCCCCAGGCGCGCACAAGACTCCTGCGCCGCATCGGCCAGCTGCGCGAGGACGCCCTCTACCAGGTCGTGGTGACCAGCAGGTACCTCAGCACGAAGGACATCACGAGGTTCGAGAAGAACGGCCATCCCACCTACGTCCTGACCCCGTTCAACGACGCGGACCTCGACCAGTTCGTCACGACCTGGCTCGCCGACGCAGGACGTCCCGAAGCGGAAGCCTCCCAACTGGTCGCACGGCTGCGCACCTCCAAGCTCGACACGCTGATCTACGTTCCGCTGATCGCCACGATGGTGTGCGCGCTGCACTGTGCGAGCCCGGAGGACGAGCCGCCCCGCAACCAGACCGAGTTGTACCGGCGCTACGTCGACTGGCAGCTGTCCAAGGTCTCGCAGAACGACCTCGGTGCGCGTCTCGAAGCCTGGCAGGCCAGATCAGGTCGGTCCGCGGAGAAGACCGCCGCGAAGGTGCGCGACGAGCTCGAGCCGTTGCTGAGCGAGATCGCGTACGGGTTGCTGACGGTCACGCCCGAGCCGACGGTGCGGGACTACGCGATGTCGCGCATCAAGAACGCTGACAGGGAAGTGGTCGACGAGGCACTGCCCATGAGCGGGCTGGTGGTGCGACGCGGCCAGGAGATGGTGTTCCGGCACCGCACGATCATGGAATATCTGGCTGCCCGGCACGTCTTCGCCACCCGGCCCAAGCCGCGCTGGCTCCTCGAACCAAGCTGGGGCAACCGGTGGGAGTGGCCAGACCTCGGCATGAAGGTCTTCCTCGCGGCGCTGCTGACCGAGGACGGCGCCGACATCCGGCCCCAGCTGCGGCGGCTCATGTGGCCGACGTTCCGCAAGCAGCACATCGGTTTCCTCGCCGCGCTCGTCCGGCACGGCGTCGAGGTCGACGAGAAGGTGCTCGCCAGAGCCGTGCGCCTGCTCACCAGAACCGTGCGGTCCGCGAAGACCGGCAAGGACTGGCAGCAGCACGTCCAATGGCTGCACGAGATCGACACCGACGCGACCACCGCCGTCCTGCGGGCCATGGTCGAACAGCCGGGCAAGATCACCTCCAACCGGCTCTTCGAGGCCATCCGCTACCTGATCGGCATGAGCACGTTCGACAACATGGAGTTCGTGGTCAGCTACCTCAAGAACCCCGCGGTGGAGAGGATCGCCCGCAACAGCGTCGACCTGCTGCTCAGCGCCGTCGACGTGAAACTGAGCGTGCAGGCCTTCACCGAGCTGGCCACCGACGCGCCGGAACCCCGGCTTCGCTTCCAGGGCGCCGAGTTCGTGCTGCGCCACGACGTCGACCGCGGCCTGCAGCTGCTCGCTCGCCTGGCCCGGCACACCTCGACCTCCGACGACGTGCGGATTCGCGCGATCAAGCTCGCCTCGGAACACGACAAGGCACTCGGCTTCGTCTTGTGGGGCGAGTTCATGACGACCGCGCGGCTGGAGGAGTCCAGAGCGGACGCGATGGAGCTGCTGTACCAGCACGATCCGGCGTCGACTGTCGCCCAGCTCGACCGCGCCAGGAAGAAGCTGAGCCTGCCCGTCGCGCGCCGGCACGAGTTCTCGCTCTTCCTCGTCCGCCGGGCGGGGCACGATCCCCAGATCCTGCTGATCACCGCGGCGAGTCACGAGGTGCCCCAGGACCAACGCGTCCAGGCGGCTCTGCTCAACGCCACCACGAACCGGGAACGCGCGGTCAAGATCCTCGAGGACGTGGTCGACCGAAGCAGCTCGGACGACCGGGAGTTGTTGAAGAACATCCGGCACCTGCGGTCGATGGACGAGGCCAAGGGTGTGCAGGCGCTGGTGAACCTGGCGAACGACCGGCACCAGAAGGACGAACGCCGGATGCAGGCGGCCGAGGAGCTGCCGCGGATCGAGGCGATCGAGGCCTACGACCAGCTCGCCGACGACCCGGCGCTCGAAGACGACAACAAGCTCGTGGCGGCTCGGCGCCTGCTCAAAATCAGTCATGCCAGAGGGGTCGAAGCACTGGTCCGGATCGCGCAGAACCACCTCGTCGCCACTCCTGTGCGGATGAAGGCCGCGCACGACGCGAAGTTCGAACGACTCGAAGCCGGCTACCGCGCCTATTCCAGCATCGCGGAGGACGGGACGGTCATGGACACGCTGCGGGTCAAGGCCGCTCTCGAAGCCAAGAGGTCCAATCGCAGCAAAGGGAACAAACTGTTGAAGAGCCTGGTCAAGGTTCAGCTCAGCGGCGAGGCCCAGCTCGCCCTGGCCGCGGCGCTGGACAGGTCGGACGGAGTGCTGCTGCTTCAGCGCATGGCGGGCTCCACCCTGCCCGCGAGTCACCGGCTCCTGGCCGCCGAACGCCTCATCACCCTCGGTGGCGCCAAAGTTGCCGCCGACGCCTATCAGAAGATCGCGGACTCGACGAAGGGCGTGTCGCACCTCCAGCGGCAGGAAGCGCAACGCGAGGCGACCCGGCTGCGCAAGCGCTGATGGAACACGCCCAGGTCAACCGCCTTTGAACACTGCATGCGTCTGCGTTTGCTCGGTGACTCCATCGCCGCGGGCGTCGGCAGCACACGTCGCGAGGACACCCTCGGCCCGTTGCTCGCCGCCCGCCTGCGCAAGGCCGGCCACGAGGTCGATCTGAGGGTGCTGGCCGTGCCCGGTGCCCGTTCGGCGGATCTCAACGCGCAGGTGAAGGCCGCGATCGCGAGCGGTGTGGACCTCGCCGTGGTGGTGATCGGCGCGAACGACCTGACGAGGTTCGTACCTGCGCATGTCGGCGCACAGCAGCTGTACGACGCCGTCAAAGAACTCCGTGACGTGGGCGCTCACGTCGTCGTCAGCACCGCGCCTGATCTGAGCGTGGTCGCGCACGTTCCTCCCGCGTTGCGCAACGTCGTGTCCGCGGTGAGCCGGGACTACGCCGAGGCACAACTGCGGGCCGTCATCCGTGCGGGCGGAGTGGTGGCCCACGTCGAACGCGCGGTCTCTCCGCGGTTCGCCGCGGATCCGACGCTCTTCGCCGCCGACCGCTTCCACCCGTCCGGTGCCGGTTACCGGGTGATCGCCGAGGCGCTCGCGCCCGCGGTCGAAGCGGTTCTGCACGCCTGAGCGATTGCGATCACGGGCCTGGCGTCGTACTGTCCGCACTAAGTTCAAGCATTGAACGAATGAGGTGGATGATGAGCACGCCCACTCCGGCGGACAAGTTCTCCTTCGGTCTGTGGACCGTGGGCTGGCAGGGTCGCGACCCGTTCGGCGAGGCCACGCGGCCCGAGCTGGACGTCGTCGAGGCGGTGCACCGGCTGGCCGAGCTGGGTGCGTACGGGCTGTCGTTCCACGACGACGACCTGTTCGGGTTCGCGGCGACCGAGCGCGAGAGGCAGATCGGCAGGCTGCAGGGCGCTCTGCAGGAGACCGGGCTCGTCATCCCGATGGTCACGACGAACCTGTTCAGCCACCCCGTGTTCAAGGACGGCGGCTTCACCAGCAACGACCGCGGCGTGCGGCGGTTCGCGCTGCGCAAGGTGCTGCGCAACATCGAGCTGGCGGCCGAGCTGGGCGCGCAGACGTACGTGCTGTGGGGCGGGCGCGAGGGCTCGGAGTACGACACGGCGAAGGACGTGCGGGCCGCGCTCGACCGGTACCGCGAGGCCATGAACCTGCTGACCCAGTTCGTCACCGACCGCGGTTACGACCTGAAGTTCGCGATCGAGCCGAAGCCGAACGAGCCGCGCGGCGACATCCTGCTGCCGACCGTCGGGCACGCGCTGGCGTTCATCACGACCCTGGACAAGCCCGAGCTGGTCGGCCTCAACCCCGAGGTCGGGCACGAGCAGATGGCCGGTCTCAACTTCGTGCACGGCATCGCGCAGGCGTTGTGGCACGGCAAGCTCTTCCACATCGACCTCAACGGTCAGCGCAGCATCAAGTACGACCAGGACCTGGTGTTCGGGCACGGCGACCTGATGAACGCGTTCGCTCTGGTCGACCTGTTGGAGGGCGCCGGTTACGACGGGCCGCGACACTTCGACTACAAGCCGTCGCGCACCGAGGACATCACCGGCGTGTGGGACTCCGCTCGCGCGAACATGCGGACGTACCTGCTGCTGAAGGAGCGCGCTGCCGCGTTCCGCGCCGACCCCGAGGTGCAGGAGGCTCTGGCCACGGCCGGCGTCGCCGAGCTCGGTCAGTCCACTTTGAACGCCGGCGAGTCCTATGAGGACCTGCTGAAGGACGACGGCTTCGACCCCGACGCCGCCGGTGAGCGCGGCTACGGGTTCGTGCGGCTCAACCAGCTCGCGCTCGAGCACCTCGCCGGGGCGCGCTGACATGACGCTCGTCGCGGGCGTCGACTCCTCGACGCAGTCGTGCAAGGTCGTGGTGCGCGAGGCGGAGTCCGGCAGGCTCGTCCGGGAGGGCCGCGCCGGCCACCCGGACGGCACGGAGGTCTCGCCGTCGCACTGGTGGACGGCGCTCCAGGCCGCGATCTCGGACGCCGGCGGGCTCGACGACGTCGCGGCGGTGAGCGTCGCCGGTCAGCAGCACGGCATGGTGTGCCTCGACGAGGACGGCGACGTCGTGCGAGACGCGTTGCTGTGGAACGACACCAGGTCCGCCGGTGCCGCTGCCGCGCTGACCGAGGAGCTGGGCGCGGCGGAGTGGGCGACGCGGATCGGCCTGGTGCCGGTCGCGTCGTTCACGATCACCAAGCTGCGCTGGCTCGCCGAGCACGAACCGGACAACGCCAAGCGCACCGCCGCCGTCTGCCTCCCGCACGACTGGCTGACGTGGCGGCTGCGCGGGTCCCGCGACCTGTCCGATCTGGTCACCGATCGCTCGGACGCGTCGGGCACCGGCTACTTCGACTCCGTCACCAACTCCTACGTCCCCGACCTGCTCTCGCTCGCTCTGGGACGTGCGGATGTCGTGCTGCCGCGCGTGCTCGGCCCGTCCGAGTCGGTCGACGGGTTCGGGCCGGGCGCGGGCGACAACGCGGCGGCGATCCTCGGCGTCGGCGCCGGCTCCGAAGTGCTGGTGTCGCTGGGAACGTCCGGCGTGGTCACGGCGGTCAGCGACGTGCGGGCCGAGGACCCGTCCGGCATCGTCGCGGGGTTCGCCGACGCCACCGGCCGCTACCTGCCGCTGGCGTGCACGCTCAACGCCGCCCGCGTGCTGGACGCGACCGCCCGCATGCTGGGAGTCGACCTCGCAACGTTGAGTTCGCTCGCGTTGAGTGCCAAGCCCGGGGCTGAGGGCATCGTGATGGTGCCGTACCTGGAAGGCGAGCGAACGCCGAACCTCCCGGACGCCACTGGCGCGTTGCACGGTCTGACGCTGGTCAACGCCACGCCCGCCAACATCGCGCGTGCGGCCGTGGAAGGCATGCTGTGCGGACTCGCCGTGGGCCTCGACGCACTCGCCTCGCAAGGTGCGGACGTGGGCGGCGTGCGGCTCGTTGGCGGTGCGGCGGTCTCTCCTGCCGTGCGGGAGATCGCGCCGACGGTGTTCGGTGTGCCCGTGACGGTTCCCGCACCTGGTGAGTACGTGGCCGACGGTGCCGCTCGTCAGGCCGCATGGACACTCACGGGCGGGACGACGCCGCCCTCGTGGACAGGATCGGAGAGTCTCAGGTACGAAGCGGCCGCGGTGCCGTCGATCCGGGCGCGGTACACCGAAGCGGCGCAGCGATACTTGACGCGATGACCACCGTCGACCACCTGCGTCAGGTTCGCCTCGGCAACCTGCGCACGGTGCTGCTCGCCCTCGTCGACCGCCCCGGCTCGCGAGCGGACCTGGCGACCCGCACCGGCCTGACCAAGGCGACGCTCTCGAACCTCACGGAACCGTTGCTGGCCAACGGAATCCTCATCGAGGACGCCGCCACGCTGGCCGGCATGGGCAGGCCGTCGAAGCCGTTGCGCTTCCACCCGGACGGCCCGGTCGCGGTGGGCGCGGAGATCAACGTGAGCCACCTCGCCGTCGAGACCCTGGGCCTCGACGGCGAGACCCTCCGCCGCCATCTCGTGCCCACCGACATCCGCACCCGCTCGGCCGACGACGTTCTCGACCAGGTAGCCGACCTGGTCCGCTCAGTCACCCCGTCCCGCCCGCTGCTCGGAGTCGGCCTGGCGGTGCCGGGCGTGGTGCAGGAGGGGATGCTCGTCCGGGCCCCCAACCTGCCTTCGCTCGTCGGTGTACCACTCGCCCGTGACCTCGGCCGTCGCCTCGGCCTCGACGTCGTGCTCGACAACGAGGCCAACCTCGCCGCCCTCGCCCACCTCTGGCCCCGCCACCTCGCGGGCGAGGACTTCGTGCACGTCAGCGCCGACGTCGGCATCGGCGCGGGCGTGGTCCTGGGCGGCGAGGTCTACCGCGGCGCCAGCGGTTTCGCGGGCGAGCTCGGCCACGTCGTGATCGAACGCAACGGCGTCCGCTGCACGTGCGGCAGCCGAGGATGCGTCGAGCGCTACGCGGGCCTCGACGTCATCCTCAAGGAAGCCGGCCGCCGCCACCTCGACTCCCTCGCTCGAGCGCTCGACGCAGGCGACCCCAAGGCTTTGAGTGCTGTCGCGGCCGCCGGAGAAGCGCTCGGCGTCGGCCTGGCCACGCTCATGAACCTCTTCGACGTCCCGACCGTCGTGCTCGGCGGCAGCTACGCCGTGCTGCACGAACACCTCAGCGCGGCCGTGCAGTCCGAAATGGACACCAGGGTGCTCGCGGGCGGCGAACGGCACACCAGGCTGGTCGCCTCGCCGCTGGGCGAGTTCGCGGTCGTCCGTGGCGCCGCCGGCCTCATCACGCGACGCGCGGTGCAGCAACCCGAGCGGCTCGTCGCCTGACACGCCTCAGGCGTAGTGGTCGAACTCGCTTTCCAGCACCCCTTCCCCGCGGGTCAGCGACGGCAGTCGTCGTTGCAGTTCGTGCACCCGTGCCGCCGGGATCTGTCCTTCCAGGACGGTCGAGGTCGTCGTGAGCGGAACCGCCCCCACCTTGCCCAGCGCGACGAGCACCGCGCTGAGGGCCTCCTCGGGAATCTCCAGCCAGAAGCGGTGCACCGGTTCGCACGTCACGGTTCCCGCCCGGCGCACCGCTTCGCGCAGCACGATCGGTGCCAGGCCTCGGAAGTCGCCCGCCGCACTCACCGGCGAGTAGTACCCGGAGTGCGTCATCGTGACCGTGCAGTCGTGGATCCGGTCGGTGCTCAACGTGTCGCGCACGCTCTCCTCGACGGCCTTGAAGAAGGCGAGCGGCAACGAGCCCAGTTCCACCTCCAGCCGGAACTCCTCGGGCCCCGGTTCGACCCGGAGCCCGATGGTGGCCGGGTACGGGTTCGCGCCGATGAAGCGCACCGCCTCACCCACGCCGCGGAGGCGCCGCACGCGGATCGTCCTCGTCTCGCGGAACGTCACGGCGAGGCCGTGCTCCAGAGCCAGCGTCGCCTCGATGACCTCCCGCTGCACCTCGCCGTACAACGAGACGACGAGGTCGTCACCGTCGAGCCGCAGGTTGATCAACGGATCCTGCTCGGCGAGCTGCTGGAGAGCGGCGTGCAGAGCTGCTCGATCGCGTGATTCCACAACAGTTTCCAGCGTCGGCCGCGCGAAGTGGTGGACCCGGTTCGGACGGGCGGCGCCGATCGTGTCGCCGATGCGGACGTCGAGGCCCCAGAGCTTCGCGATCTGCCCTGCCGTGGCGACGCGGCGGCGCGGTGCGGAGCCGCCCTCGAACACCGCGACCGCGGTGACTTTGCCTTCGCCGTCGCCGATTCTCACCCGATCACGGGTGCGCACGGTCCCGGAGAACAGCCGCACGAGCGCGATCTTCTCCCCCGCCGTGCCGCGTTCTACCTTGAACACCGTGCCGGACAGCGGTCCGTCCGCCGACACGGTCACCGCCAGGGACCTCACGATGGCGGTGACCAGATCGTCGACCCCGTCGCCGGTGATCGCGGAGCCGAAGAAGATCGGTGCGTCGGTCTCCAGCTTCTCGGCCACGTCGCGCGCCACCCGTGGCCCGTCGGCGCCACGGCGGTCCATCTTGTTCACGAACACGACAGTCGGAATCCCCAGACGCCGCAACGTGCGCATGAGCACGCGGGTCTGCGCCTGGACGCCCTCCACCGCGGACACGACGAGCACAGCGCCGTCGAGCACGTCGAGCACCCGTTCCACCTCGGCGATGAAGTCGGGGTGGCCCGGCGTGTCGATCAGGTTGACCGTGACGTCGTCGACGGTGAACGACGCCACGGCGGACTTGATCGTGATGCCGCGCTGCCTCTCGAGCGCGAGCGAGTCGGTCTGCGTGTTCCCGGCGTCCACGCTGCCGAGGGCGTCGATGACGCCCGCGGTGTGCAGCAGCCGCTCGGTGAGGCTGGTCTTACCGGCGTCGACGTGGGCCAGAACGCCGAGGTTCAAGGTGCGAGACAAGCGTCATGTCCTCTAGATAGGCGACGAAAACCTTCTGGGTGAACATGAACGCCTCGCGCATGTGCCTCTCCTCGTCCGGACGACTGGCCGTGCGCAGTGGAGCAGCTTTACGACGTGCGACGCAACCGGGTTTGTCCCTCGTGCGGTGCGGCAGCCCGAGCTCGTCGCACGGCCAGCCCGCCCAGCACCGCGGCTGCCACGCCCATCACCAGCGAGACGTAGCCACCGACGATGCCGTAGCCGGTGCCGGGGCCGCCCTTGGCCATCACGACCACCAGCACGCCGATCACCGCCCCGGCCACCCCGCAGGCCAACGCCACCACGCCCCGGCGCCGGGCGAACACGCCGAACCCGACTCCGGCCAGCCCCACCGCGGCACCCGCCAGAGACCAGGCTCGTCCCGCGGTCAACCCGTACACGACATCTGCGGCCATCACTGAAATAGACATGGCAGCAGGATGTGCGAGCGACCTGGGCCGGGTCGTCGTGCGAGCGCAGACATCGGGTACCGCAGGCGCGGTAGGCGGAACTGGTCCGGGTGACGAAGCAAAGGCAGACCTGGGGTACCGCAGGCGCCGCAGCGCTGACCGCACCAAGCGGCTGTGCGAGCGCACGCACCGACTACCGCACTCGCGGCAGGCAGGATGTGCACTGGGCCGTCGTGCGAGCGCAGGCACCGGCCACCGCGATCCACACCGCGTCACCGCTACCCCACCCACTCGCGCTCTACTGCGGGCGCAGTACTCCCGATCTCCTCCCCGCGCACGATCTACCAGGGCGAACACAGGCCTAAGCTGCACCCGTGAACAAACGCTGGCTGGACTGGGCGATCGCCGCCGGAGTGGCGGCGAGCCTCGTCGTGGCCGGGCACGGAGCACCCCCGCTGGGCTACGTCCTCCTGACGGCGAGCGGTCTGGCGCTGGTGGCCCGCCGACGAGCCCCGATCGCCGTCCTCGCCGCCACCGGCCTCACCGCGCTGGGCTACCAGGCGCTGGGCGTGGACGTGCCGGTGATCGCCTTCCTGTTCGCCGTCTACTCGACGATGAGGGCCGGCCACCGCGTCGTCACGGTCGTCGGCTCCGTGCTGATGCTCGCCGCGCTCCCCCTCGCGGCCCTCATCTCGCCGCGCGACCTGACCACGCCCGAAGCGTTCGCCCAGTCCCGCGACGTCCTCCAGATCGCCTGGCTCATCGCCGCGGCGGCTGCGGGCGAGGCGCTCAGACAGGCCGAACGCCGGGCCGACGAAGCCGAGCGCACTCGCGAGGAGACCGCCAGGAGGCGCGCCAACGAGGAACGCCTCCACATCGCGCGCGAGCTGCACGACTCGCTCACCCACCAGATCTCGGTGATCAAGCTGCAGGCCGAGGTCGCGGTCCACCTGGCCCAGAAGCGCGGCGAAGAGGTCGCGGAGCCGCTCCTAGCCATCCGCGACGCGGGTAGAGAAGCCGCCAGGGAGCTCCGGGCGACACTGGAAGCACTCAGGGACGACGACAAGAACCCGCCGCACGGCATCGACGACGTCCCCGACCTCGTCCAGAAAGCCCGGAGCACCGGCCTCGACGCCCAGCTGACCATCGAGGGCGAGCGCAACACCGTGCCGGCCGCTGTCGAACGGACCGCGTACCGGATCGTGCAGGAGTCGCTCACCAACATCGCCCGTCACGCCGCTGCGGCATCGGCGAAGATCAGCATTGACTACCAGCCCAACGCCCTCGTCATCCGGATCGACGACGACGGCAAGGCGAACCCGGACACGAAAGCGAACCCAGGCGTCGGGTTGCTCGGCATGCGCGAACGCGTCACGGCCCTCGGCGGCACGCTCGACGCCGCGCCACGAAGAGAAGGCGGCTTCACCGTGCAGGCCGAACTTCCGGTGGCGCGGCCGTGATCCGCGTCCTGCTGGTCGACGACCAGCCGCTCATCCGCAGCGGTTTCAGGGCGCTGCTGGAAGCCGAGGACGACATCGAGGTCGTCGCCGAGGCAGCGGACGGCCTGCAAGGGCTCACCGAAGCGCGAACACACCGGCCGGACATCGCGCTGATGGACATCCAGATGCCCGTCCTGGACGGCATCGAGGCGACCCGCCAGATAGCCGTGGACGAGAACCTCGCCGACACCCACGTCGTGATCCTGACCAACTACGGCCTCGACGAGTACGTGTTCCACGCGCTCAAAGCGGGTGCGGCGGGGTTCCTGGTCAAGGACATCCAGCCGGAGGACTTCCTGCACGCGGTCAGGGTCGCCGCGAGAGGTGACGCGCTGCTAGCCCCGTCCATCACCCGCAAGCTCATCGACCGGTACGTCAGCCGCCCACCGCACCCCAACGGCGACCTCCCGCAGCTCACCAACCGCGAGCGCGAGGCGGTGACCCTGGTCGCGCAGGGCCTGTCGAACGACGAGATCGCCACCACGATGGTGATCAGCCCGCTGACCGCCAAGACCCACGTCAACCGCGCGATGATGAAGCTGCACGCCCGCGACCGCGCCCAGCTCGTCGTGATCGCCTACGAGACCGGCTTGGTGGTCCCGCACAGCTCCTGATCATCGCCGGGCAGGTACGTGGCGCGTTCCTCGGGAGTCAGGTCGCGGCCGGTCTCCGCGCAGATCCGCCGCTCGGCGTCCACAGTGGACAGCGACCACCGGATGATCCGCGCGTCGTTCGCGCCGGACAGCAGCTCGTCGGAACCAAGAAAAGCGACCGCCTGCACCGGGCCGGTGTGCCCGCTCAGGGACGTGCCGGTGCGCGTCCCGAGGTCCCACACGACCACCGAGTCGTCCTCTCCCCCGGACGCCAGCCTGGTGCCGTCGGGGTTGAACGCCAGCGTCACCACCGGCGCCGAATGCCCGGTCAGGGCCATCAGCTCGGCACCCGACGCCACGTCCCAGACCTTGATCGTGCGGTTGGCTCCCGCGGTGGCGAAACGCGTCCCGTCCGCGCTGATCGCCACGTCGCGGACGTCGCCCTGGCCGGTGCTGACCCGGCGTTCCATCCTGTCGGCGGCCACGTCCCACAGCATCGCGCCACCCGCCGGATCGGTGGAGATCAGCAGCCTGCCGTCCGGCGTGAACTCGACGGCGCTCGCGATGTACGGGGCACCGGGGAACGCACTCTGCGCGAAGTCCGGCACGCTCCAGCGGAACCGGCCGAGCGACGCCGTGACGATCCCGCCGCCGTCGGGCTGGAAGGCGAGGTCGGTCGACGCGCCCAAACCGCTGTAGGAGAACTCCTTCAGCCGCTCCCTGCGAGCCACGTCCCAGACCGTGATGGTGTGGTTGCGGGTCACCGAGGCGAGCCGCGTGCCGTCGGGACTGAACCGCGCGGACTCCACCCGGTCCGGATGACCGTCCAAAGTGGCCACTGCAGTGCCGTCGGACCGCCACAGCCGCACCGTGCCGTCGTCACCTGCCGACGCGACCAGGTCCTGGTGCACGTCGAGGTCGTTGATGCCGTCGGCATGTCCGGTGAACGGCGGCACGGCGTTCTCGCGCACCGCCACCACCCGGCCGAACCCGCCGGACACCAGCAAAGTCCCGTCCCTGCCCAGCGCCAGTGCCCTGGACTCGGTCCGGCCGCGGTCGCGGTAGGTGGTGATCGGACGGCCGGCGCGGATGTCCCAGATCGTGATCAGGCCGTCCTCGTCCGACACCGCCATCCGGCCACCGACCGGCTTCGAGGCCTCCCACGCGTACGGGCCCTGCTTCGGCAGCTCGAACTTCAAGGCACCACTGACGTCCCAGAACTTCACGCCATCGCGCAAGGTGGCCGTGACGACGGTGGCGGGCCCGTCGAAGTAGACGTTGTTGACCTCCAGCGACGGAATCTCGCCGACCCGCGCACCCGACGCCACGTCCCAGACCAGCGGGCGGTCCTTGCCGTTCGCGGTGACGAGCAACGAGCCGTCCTCGTTGAACGCCAACGTGTTCACCTCGTGCCCGTGCCCGCGGAACGTGCGCTTGGTACGAGCGACGACGTCCCACACCTCGACATCACCACCGGCCACGCCGACCGCGAACGACTTGCCTGACGGATGAAACGCGAGCCCGTCCGCCAGCACGTCGAACCGTTGCGAGAAAACGGGTTTGCCGGTCGTCCGATCCCAGACCACGACGTCGCCAGGGCTGCCGGCCAGCGACGGCAGGCTGGCGCTGGAGGCGACGAACCTGTCGTCCGCGCTGAACTCGACGCGCCGGGCGTACCCGCCCTCGGTGAGCGCGTTGTGGTCGGACAGCACGAGCCTTCGTTCGCGGGTCTTGAGGTCCCACAACGTGACCAGCCCGTCCCGATCCGCGGTCGCGGCCACGTCGCCCTTGCCGGACACCGACAATCCCCACACCGACGGCCCGTCCGCGTTGAGCTCGACCCGGCGGCGAGGAGCGGACGCGGTGCTCAGCAAGGCTCCGGTGGTGTCGTCGTCGGCATGCAGCCGGAACGCGGCGATCGCGAGCAGTCCGGCCAGGTCCGGCGCGGTGTCGATGAGGTTGCGGGCGCTCAGGGCGAGCTGGTGCGCCTGGTCGGTTCGTTGCCGCAGCTGGGCTTCGGCCGTCTGCCACCACGCGACACCACCACCGCCCGCGGCCAGCAGGAGCAGCACACCCATGATCGACACCAGCCTGGTGAGCAGCCGGTTCCGCCGCTTCACGCTGACCTGTTCGGCTTCCTCACCGTTCAGACTCGCCTGCAGGAACTCGTCCTCGGCCGCGTTCAGCTCGCCCGGATGCTCCTGGGCCCACGCCGTCGCCGTGATCAGCTGCGCGCCCCGGTACAGCGCGCCACCATCGCGATCCAGCTCGCCCCACGTGTGCGCGGCCGCGGTGAGCCGCCGATGCACCAGCAACGTCGAGCGGTCGTCGGACAGCCAGCGCTGCAACCGAGGCCACGCGCGGATCAGAGCTTCGTGCGCGATCTCGACGGTGTCCTCGTCGAGCACCACCAGCCGATCCGCGACGAGCCTGGCGAGCACCCTGTCGATGACCTGCGGCGACGCGATGCCGTCGAGCTCGGAACGCTGGATCGGCCGGCGGGTGTCCTCGGTGCCGTCGCCGAACGCCGTGAGCCGCACCAGAATCCGTCGCATCGCGTGCTGTTCGACGTCCTTCAGCTCGTCGTAGGCACGTTCGGCGGTCTGGGCGATCGCACCCCGGACGCCACCACCGGCCCGGTACGCGGCGAGGGTCAGCTCGGCTTGTGAACGTTGCCAGGTCTCGACCAGAGCATGCGACAGCAAGGGAAGCGCGCCCGGTTCGGCCTCGACGTCGGCCAGCACCGTCGCCAGCAGGTCCGCGGCCACTGACACCCCGCTCATGGTCGCGGGCCGCAGCACGATGTCGCGGAGATCCGCGGCCGAGGGCGGGCCGACCAGCACGGTCGCCTCGTCCGCGAGCGCTTCGACCAGGTTCGGGTGCTGCGTCACGTGAGCCAGGAAGTCGGCCCGGATGCCGAGCACGACCCGCGTGCGGCGATGCGGACCCTGAGCCGCGTCCAGCAGCACCCGGATGAACTGAGAGCGTTCATTTTCATTGGCGCACAATGTGAACAGCTCTTCCAGCTGATCCACCACGAGCAGCACGCGGACGTCGTCCGGCCCGTTCGCCAGCTGGTTGCGCACCTCGATGTCGAACGCCGACGGATCGGCGGCGAGGTCGAGCCGCGTGCCGAGGGCGACACCCAAAGCCTCCAACGGGCGCGCGGTCGGCGTGATCACGATCGGCCGCCACGTCTCGTCGAGCCCGCCGACCACACCGGCCCGCAACAACGACGACTTGCCGCTGCCCGACGCGCCGAACACACCGACGACCGGGTAGCGGTCGATCCGGCGCGTCACCAGCTCGACCAGGTGGTCACGGCCGAAGAACCACGGGTGGTGCTCCGGCTGGTACGCCATCAGGCCGCGGTACGGGCAGTCGGTGCGGGTGACCTTGACCGGCGCGGGAAAGTCGAGCGGCTGACCTCGCAGCATCGTCTCGTGCAGCCCGCGCAGCTCGGCACCCGGTTCGATGCCGAGGTCGTCGATCAGCCGTTCCCGCGTCCGCCGGAACGCCTCCAGCGCCTCGGCCTGCCGACCAGCGCCGTACAACGCGGTCATCAGCTTGGCGTGCAACGGTTCGCGGTACGGGTTCTGCTGAGCAAGCTCGTGCAGCTCACCGATCACCTCGGCGTGCCGGCCCAACGCCAGCTCGGCCGAGAAACGCGCCTCCGCGGCCCGCAGCCGAGCCTCGTCGAGCCGCGCGGCGAACTGGTCGGGCAGGTCGGCGTAGGCAGGCCCGCGCCACTTGCCCAGCGCCTCGCCGAGCAGGTCCACGGCCTTCGCGGGGTCGCCGTCCGCGAACGCCTGTTCGCCGTCCTCCAGCAGCTGGTCGAACCGGTCGGCGTCCAGCTCGCCCGGAGAGACCGCGACCGAGTACCCGGCCGGCTTGCGCTCGATCCGCCCGCCGAGCGCCCGCCGCAGTTGGTAGACGTACAGCCGCACGTTCTCCTGCGCCGAGGCCGGCGGCTCCTCCCACAACGCCTCGATCAGCCGCTGCGGGGACACCGGCGTGTTCGCGTGCCGGAGCAACATCGCGAGCAGGATCCGCTGCTTCGCGGACCGCAGCGAGACCTCGCCGTCGTCGCCCAGCACGACCAGCGGCCCGAGCACCCGGAACTCCACGCACACCCCCCACGAGTACCGCGAACGGTAACAACGACCAGGCGTTATACGCAGCCGATACGGAGAAATACGGCTCCACGCCAACCGTTCCGGCATGTGCGGACAATCCATGTCGCGCTGTCTCTGCGCAGCGCCCTGCTGGCCGATCAGCTCTCCTCCCGCCTCGCCGCCACCCCGTGGGCTGAGCCAGGCACTCCCGCCGACGTGACGGTCGTCGACGCGGAGAACGCGCGCGGGCCACGCACCATCGCGGTCCTCGCGTCGGCGAGCGTCGTGGAAGGCCTCGTGCAGGCCGGCGTCACCGGGCTCGTGCTCGCCGACGACCCGTTGGACGACATCGTGCGGGCGATCCACGACGTCCACGTGTTCGGTGGCTGGGTCTCACCGCGGCTGGTGTCATCGCTGCTGCCACCACCCCCGCCGGCGTCGCTGACCCTGCGCGAGCGCGAGACTTTGAAACTCGTGGCGGAGGGCTGGGAGAACGCCGAGATCGCCGCCGCCATGTTCATCACGGTGAGCGCGGTGAAGTTCCACGTGTCGAACCTGCTGCGCAAGTTCGGCTGCCGCGACCGCACACAACTGGTCTCGCGACTAGGGCGCCCGCTACCCATCCCTTCCTAGCGTGCGTCGCATGAGAATCCTCGTCGCGGGCCTGATCGCGTTCGGCGTCCTGATAGGACTGGTCAGCCCTGCCCAAGCGGCCCTGCCCTCCTGGCCGAACGTCAAGATCGGCCAGACCGGCGACAACGTCCTGACCGCCCAGCACCTGCTGCGCCACCGCGGCTACAACATCGCGGCCGACGGCGACTTCGGCTCCGGCACCCAGGCGGCGGTGAAGCAGTTCCAGACCGCCAACGGCCTGTCGTCGGACGGCGAGATCGGCCCGAACACCTGGCCGAAGCTGATCGTGAGCGTGCAGCGCGGCAACAACAGCGAGGCCGTCCGCGCGGCCCAGGTCCAGCTCAACCGCTACGGCTACGGCCTGTCCGTCGACGGCGACTTCGGCGGCGGCACCCACAACGCGGCGGTCGCGTTCCAGAGCTCGAAGGGCCTGGAAGCGGACGGCATCGTCGGCCCGAACACCTGGCAGACCCTGGTCGGCGGCACCCCGTCGTCCGGCGGCGGCTCCTACAGCCTGCCGCTCGCCCGCAGCGCCCTGCCGCGCAGCGAGTACGACGACCCGCACCACGACTACCCGGCCATCGACCTGCCGGTGAACACCGTCCCGGCCTACGCCGCGGTCACCGGCACCGCCTACCGCATCAACGACAGCAGCTGCGGCTACGGCCTGCGGATCGTCAAGAACGGCGTCGACTACATCTACTGCCACTTCTCCGGCTGGTCGGTCGCGAACGGCGCGGCGGTCAGGGCGGGCGACAGGGTCGGCACCACGGGCAACACCGGCAACTCGACGGGCCCGCACCTGCACTTCGCCATCAAGATCAGCGGGACGTCCTACTGCCCGCAGAACTTCCTGCTCGCGATCTACGACGGCCGCACCCCGCCCACGCCGTCCTCGCTGCCGAGGACCGGCTGCTTCTACTGATGTCCACCTGGGTGCGCGTGCACTGGCTCGGCGGCACTTCCCGTCGCGAGCCAGGCACGCGTGCTCTCGTAAGCAGACGAGATGAGCATCTTCGACTGGCTGAAGTCACCGGGTGACACGCTCAGCGGGCACAACGCGGGCACGACCCGCACCTGCGAGCCGTAGCGCTCGACGTCCAGCGTGAGCCGGTGGTTCACCAGCAACGTCAACGCCTGCAGCGCCACCCCCAGCGCGCTGCGCGGCGGTGAGGTCAGGTCGCACGCGTACCCGGTCGGCAGCACCCACACCTCGTCCGCGCCGAGGTTGATCGCGTGCGAGACCGGCGTGTTGTTCACCGCTCCCCCGTCCACGAGATAGCGGCCGTCGAGCACCACCGGCGGGAACACCCCGGGAATCGCGGTGCTCGCGAGCACCGCGTCGACCGCACGCCCGCCGGAGAGCAGCACTTCCGCGCCGGACAGCACATCGGTCGCACCGACGTGAGCGGGAATGGCGGCCCGCGCCAGGTCCAGGTCGCCCAGCGACCTCTCCAGCAACCGGCGCAACGACGAGCTCGGCACCAGGTGATCGCGGAAGCCGACCAGCCCCAGCAGACCCTGCACCGGCCTCAACGGGAACACGTCGGTGCGCGACAACGACGTCCACAACGACGCCAGACCCTCCACATCGGACGGATTGGCGGCGAACCACACCGCGTTCGCCGCCCCGACCGAGGTGCCCACAACGAGATCCGGGCGAACGGCAGCCTCTGTCAAGGCCGCGAGCATGCCGACCTCGACCGCGCCCAGACTGCCGCCGCCCGCGAACACGAACGCGGTCGCCATCCCGTCATCCTCGCCTCCCGAACCTAGCCCCGGCGAGTGGCCAATTCATCCGCAACGGGTGACCCGCCGCGCCTGACCTCCGGACGAGCCTGGGGAAACAGCCGGAGACGAGAGGTGGCGACGTGGAGAAGCAGAGGCTCGCGGAACCGGGTCCGTGGCGGAAGTGGGGGCCGTATCTGAGCGAACGGCAGTGGGGCACGGTCAGAGAGGCGTTCGGCGACGGTGGCGCGTGGGAGTCGTTCACCCACGACCAGGCCCGATATCGCGCCTACCGGTGGGGCGAGGACGGGCTGGCGGGGTTCAGCGACGACCGGCAGCGGATGTGTCTCGCGCTGACGTTGTGGAACGGCAAGGACCCGATCCTCAAGGAGCGGTTGTTCGGTCTCACCAACTCCGAGGGCAACCACGGCGAGGACGTCAAGGAGTGCTACTTCTACCTCGATGCCACCCCGACGGCGTCCTACCTGCGGATGCTCTACAAGTACCCGCAGCAGCCGTTTCCGTACGAGGACCTCAGGTACACCAACGCCGCGCGCAACCGCAACGAGGCGGAGTACGAGCTGCTCGACACCGGGGTGTTCGACGACAACCGCTACTTCGACGTCGTCGTCGAGTACGCCAAAGCAGGGCCGGACGACATCCTCATGCGGGTCACCGCGCACAACCGCGGGCCGGAGGACGCCACGCTGCACCTGTTGCCCACCTTGTGGTTTCGCCACACCTGGTCCTGGGCCGGCGACGACCGGGTCCCGAGCCTGCACACCTGCGCGCCGAACACGATCCGTGCCGAACACGCCGAGCTCGGCACGTGGTGGTGGTACGTGGAACAGCCGGTGCCCCTTCTGGTGACGGAGAACGAGACCGACAACGAGCGCGTGTTCGGCTCCCCCAACACCGCCCGGTTCGTCAAGGACGGCATCGAACGCGTCGTGATCCACAGCGAACCGGCGGTCTCCCCGGACGGTGTCGGCACGAAAGCCGCCGCGCACCACGAGTTCCGCATCCCCGCCGGAGAAAGCGCCACCGTCAGGATCCGGTTCACGAACAGGAGCACCGCAGACCCGTTCGCGAGCTTCGACGCCACCATCAGCGAACGCCGTACCGAAGCCGACGACTTCTACGACGAGGTGCTCCAAGGCGATCCGAAGAGCGACCAACGGCTGGTGTGCCGGCAGGCGCTCGCGGGTCTGCTGTGGTCGCAGCAGTACTACGCGTTCGACGTCGAGCGCTGGCTCACCGAACGCGGCGTCGACCCGCTGACGTCCGGCCAGGACTGGCGCCACCTCGTCGCCGAGGACGTCATCGTCATGCCGGACAAGTGGGAATACCCGTGGTTCGCCGCCTGGGACCTCGCGTTCCACGCCGTCCCACTGGCCACAGTGGACCCCGATCTCGCCAAACGGCAGATCGAACTGCTGCTCACGCGCCGCTATCTGCACCCGAACGGCCAGATCCCGGCCTACGAGTGGAACTTCAGCGACGTCAACCCGCCCGTGCACGCGTGGGCCGCCTGGTACGTGTACCAGCTGGACAACGACACCGAGTTCCTCAAGCGCGTGTTCCACCCGTTGCTGCGCACGTTCGACTGGTGGCTCAACCGCAAGGACGCCGACGGCCGCAACCTGTTCCAGGGCGGGTTCCTCGGCCTCGACAACATCGGGGTGTTCGACCGCAGCGCGCCACTGCCGACCGGCGGGCGGGTCGACCAGGCCGACGGCACCGCGTGGATGGCGCTGTACTGCCAGAACCTCGTGCAGATGGCGCTGGAGCTCGGCAAGGACGACCCCGCGTACCTGGAGCACGCCGCCACGTTGATGGAGAACCTCTCCTGGATCGCCGCTGCCACCGGCCACGTCGGCAGCGGACTCTGGGACGAGGACGAAGGTTTCTTCTTCGACGTGCTGCGGCACCCGGATGGTCGCGTCACACCGTTGAGAGTCCGGTCCGCCGTCGGCCTGCTGCCCCTGGCCGCGGCGACCGTGATCAGCGCTGAGGTGCGGCGCGACCATCCCGAGCTCGTCGAGGACATGCGCGGGTTCCTCGACCGGCACCCGGCGGTGCGCACGGCGCTGTGGGGGCACGGCGCCCAGGCCGACGCGCACGGTCCGGTGCTCTTCTCGTTGTTCGACGAGGAACGCCTGCGCCGGATCCTCACCAAGATGCTCGACGAACGGGAGTTCCTGAGCCCGCACGGGATCCGGTCGTTGTCGCGCTGGCACGAAGATCACCCGTACGTGCTCGTCGTCGACGGCGTGGAGCACCGCGTCGGGTATCTGCCCGCCGAGTCCGACAACGGGATGTTCGGCGGCAACTCGAACTGGCGCGGCCCGGTGTGGTTCCCGATCAACGCGCTGGTGATCCGCGCTCTGCTGCACCTGCACGAGTACTTCGGCGATCGCTTCACCGTCGAGTGCCCCACCGGTTCCGGACGGCAGCTCACCCTCCGCGAGGTGGCGGACGACATCAGCGAACGGCTGCTCGACACGTTCCTCGCCGGTGTCGACGGGATGCGACCTGTCCACGGTGGACAGAAGCGGTACGCGAACGACCCGCACTGGCAGGACCTGGTGCTGTTCTACGAGTACTTCCACGGCGACAACGGCGCCGGCCTCGGTGCGAGCCACCAGACCGGGTGGACCGCTCTCGTCGCCCTTCTCCCCCAGGTGGTGACGCGATGAGCTGGCCGGAAGAACCCGTGATCTACGAGGTCAACACCGCTGTCTGGCTGGGTGAGCTCTCGCAGGCCGCCGGACGCCGGATCACCCTCGCCGAGGTGCCCGTGGCGGCCTGGCACGCGATCACCCCGGCCGGGGTCGACGCGGTGTGGCTGATGGGCGTGTGGGAACGCAGCACGCTCGGGCTGGCGATGGCGAACGCGCACTCCGGCCTGCGGGCGTCGTTCGTCGAAGCACTACCCGATCTGCGACCAGAGGACGTCCTCGGGTCGCCCTACTGCGTGCGGCGATACGTCGTGGCGGAGGAGTTCGGTGGCGACGAAGGCCTGGCCAGGGCACGGGCGGAACTGGCGGCGCGCGGGGTGCGGCTGGTCCTCGACTACGTGCCGAACCACGTGGCGCCCGATCACCCGTGGGTGACCGAGCACCCGGAGTTCTTCGTGCACGACGAGAACGGCGAGATCGCGCTCGGCCGCGACCCGTACTTCCCGCCCTGGCCCGACGTCTTCCAGCTCGACGCCTTCTCGCCCGCGCTCCGGACGGCCGCGACGATGACGCTCTCCAGCATCGCGGCCCGTTGTGACGGCATCCGGTGCGACATGGCGATGCTCGTGACGAACGAGGTCTTCTCCCGGACGTGGGGCCTGCCGCGCGTGCCGGAGCAGGACTTCTGGCCGGAGATCATCGGCGGGCTGCGAGCGCGGCACCCGGAGACCGTGCTGATCGCCGAGGCGTACTGGAACATGGAGTGGCCGTTGCAGCAGCAGGGTTTCAACTTCTGCTACGACAAACGGCTCTACGACCGGCTCGTCTCCGGCGATGTCGGCGGTGTGCGCGACCACCTGCGCGCCGATCCCGGCTACCAGTCGAGGCTGATGAGGTTCCTGGAGAACCAGGACGAGCCGCGCATCCTCAGCGAGCTCGAACCGGAAGCGGCCCAGGCGGCCGCGGTCGTGATCGCCACGCTGCCCGGCGCGACGCTGTGGCACGAGGGCCAGTTCGAGGGCAGGAGGGTGCGTCCGCCGGTGTTCCTCGCGCGCCGCCCGGACGAGCCGCTCGACCACGACCTCGCCGCCTGGTACCGGTGGCTGCTCGCGGTCGTGGCCGACCACCGGGTCCGCCGCGGCGACTGGCGCCTGCTGGAAGCCGAGGGCTGGCCGGACAACGAGTCGTGTCACCGGCTGCTCGCGTGGGAGTGGGCGGCGGCCGACGGCACCAGGCACGTCGTGGTGGTCAACTTCTCCGACCAGCCCGCTCAGGGGCTGCTGCCCGTGGGCTGGTCGGAGAAGTACACCGACCTCCTCGACGGTGGAGTTGTGTTCGAAGCCGTCAGTCGGCTGTACGTGGCTCTGGGGCCGTGGGGATGTCACCTGTTCGTGGCGGCCTGAGCAACGCCGCCGCCCAGCCCGCCGCCGGGTCCAGGTCGACCAGCAGCACCTTCACCAGCACGGTGAGCGGTACCGCCAGCAACGCGCCGAGCGGTCCGAGCACCCAGGCCCAGAACACCAGGGCCAGGAAGGTGAAGGTGGTCGACAACCCGGCGGCGTCGCCGGTGAACCGGGGCTGGATCAGCGACTGCACCACGAAGTTCAGCACGCCGTAGAACGCCAGCACGGCCAGCGCCTTGCGCGGGCCGTGCTGCAGCAGCGCGAGCACCGCCGGTGGCGCCACCCCGAGGATGAACCCGATGTTGGGGATGTAGTTGGTGACGAACGACAACACACCCCACAACAGGGCCAGCGGAATGCCCAGCAACGCCAGCGCGACCGTGTCCAGTGCCGCCACGACGAGCCCGAACACCGTCGTCACCAGGATGTATCTGCGCGTACGCCGGACGAACTCCGTCAGCGCCTCCCGCAGCTGTGGCCGGTCCATCGCGATCTCGGCCAGCCTGCCGTTCGCCGCGCCGACCTCGACACCGAGGAACAGCAGCAGCGCCAACAGGAACACCAGACTCGTGGTGAGACTCGTCAGATCGGTCAGCAGCCCGCCGATCACCCCGACCAACCGGCCGCGGTCGACGCCGTCGATCGCCCGCTCGGCCCGCAGCACCAGTTCCTGCTGCGCGAACTCCGGCACCATCGCGACCAGCCGTGCGCCGGACACCACGACGGTGACGGCCACGACCGCGAGCACGCTGTAGACGAGCAGCACCACGGCTGTCGTCGCCAGCCACGGCGGCGCGCCGCGGCCGCGCAGCCACCGGTGTGCGGGACTGACCGCGATCACGACCAGCAACGCCAGCATCGCCGGCGCCACCAGCCACGCGACCGCCCGCACACCGGCGACCACGACGACCGCGGCCGCGCCACCGAGCAGGATCGTGAGTGCGCGAGGCATCAACGGTGGTGTGTCTGCTCAAGCCGGGTGGACGTCACGTCTCAAGCCGGGTGGACGTCACGTCCGCCTCTGGGCCGTGGACGACCACGGCCCAGATCACCGTGACGCACAGAGCGATGACGATCGTGGACCACAGCGGGTGAACCGACACGAAAGCCAGTTGCGCCACCGCGTTCACGACCGCCAGCACCACGGCGACCACCCTGGCCCACGCGGCACCGGAGAGCAGCGCGCCGCCCGCGAGTGCCACCAGAATGCCGATCAGCAGGGTGATCCAGCCCCACGTGGTGATGTCGAAGACGAGCACCTGCGTCTCCGTCACGACGTAGTACTCACCGCGGAACAACGCCACCAGCCCCTCAATGGCGTTGAACGACCCCATGACGATCATCATGATGCCCGCGAACCAGATCCAGCCGAGCCAGCCTGTCTCCCGCATAGTGCCTCCGTTGTCGTGGGTTGTTCTTGCGTGGCAACGGTGCATCGGCGCGGTGCGCGGATCTTCACCCGTGACGGGTGAGGACTGCCGGGTGCGGTTCTCGCAGAGTTCTGGGCATGGCCACTTTGACCGTGTGGAAGTTCGACACCTCCGACGGGGCGCGCACCGCGCTCGACCTGTTGCGCAAGCTCCAGGAACAACAGCTGATCTCCATCCGCGACACCGCCTACGTGTACTGGGAGGTCGACGCGAAACGCCCGAAGACCAAGGAGCTCGGGAAGCTCACCGGAGCGGGCGCGCTCGGTGGCGCGTTCTGGGGCCTGCTCTTCGGGCTGATCTTCTTCATCCCCGTGCTCGGTGCCGCGATAGGGGCCGGTGTCGGTGCCTTGGCGGGATCGCTCTCGCGCGCGGGCATCGACGACGACTTCGTCCAGCAGGTCAGGGAGAACGTCACGCCCGGCACGTCCGCGCTGTTCGTCATGTCCGAGAACGCCGTCGTCGACAAGGTCGCCCACGAGTTCAAGCAGACCGGGGCCCAGCTGATCACCACGAACCTCTCCGTGGAGCAGGAGAAGCTGCTCAAGGAGACGTTCTCGGCTTGAGCCGCGCCATGATCGCGGCGGTGGTGCGGCCGGTGACGACAGTCGGGGTGCTGTTGCTGGTCTACTACCGCCTTCCGATGGACCAGCCGGAGAACGGTCACACCGTTCTCCGGCTGGTCTCCGGCATTTTGCTGGTTGTCGTGGTGCTGTGGTGGCAGGTGAGGATGATCGCGCGGTCCCGTCGTCCGCTCTGGCAGGGCGTGCAGGCGCTGGCGTTGGTGATCCCGTTGTTCCTGCTGCTGTTCGCCAACGCGTGCTTCCTGCTGGCCCGGCACCAACCCGGCAGTTTCAGCGTGGAGCTGAGTCGCACGGACGCGCTCTACTTCGTGGTCACGGTGTTCGCCACGGTCGGATTCGGGGACATCGTGCCGGTTTCGGAGCTGGCGCGCATCGTCGTCACCGTGCAGATGATCGGCGACCTGCTCGTCATCGGTGTGGCGCTGAAGGTCATTCTGCTTGCCGTGCGCCGTCGTTCCGGATGAACACCGCGAGCCCGAACCCCAGGACGCTGAAGAGGATGAGCAGCACGAGCGCGGCGCGGTGGTCGACGACGGAGCCGACCATCGCGACGCCCAGCGACGAGCCGAGGTTCG
Organism: Lentzea sp. NPDC051838; assembly: GCF_040681245.1. Lineage (NCBI taxonomy): Bacteria > Bacillati > Actinomycetota > Actinomycetes > Pseudonocardiales > Pseudonocardiaceae > Lentzea > Lentzea sp. NPDC051838. The sequence continues at coordinate 475,776 of NZ_JBFAYI010000004.1, read as the reverse complement.
AGACAGCGCGCGACACCCCCGAGACGTCCGCCTGGTCGGTGTCGGGCCACCGGGACTGCACGACGTTCACCGACGCCGTCAGCATGATCCCGATGCCCGCGCCGATCAGGAACAACCCGTCCGGCACGAACAGCGTGCCGGCGATGGTGATCAGGAAACCCCAGCGGATCAACCGGTTCTGGGGATGTTTGCGGGCGAGCCTCCCCGCGAGCGCGGACGTGACGAGCAGGCCGATCGTGGCCGGCAGCAGCGCCAGGCCCGTCTCGATCGCGCTGAGCCCTTCGACCTGCTGCAGGTGCACGGACAGCACGAAGAACGTGCCCTGCAGCACCAGCCACTGCACGAGCTGGGTGCCCAGGCCGAGGTTGGACGTCCGGTCGCGGAACAGCTTCGGCTCGCACAACGGTTCCGGAGTCTTCCTGATGTGCCAGGCGAACAGCCCGATCACCACGGCACCCGCCACGACGATCGGCCAGGTGGTGCGCAGGACGCCGAGCACGACGAGCGCCATGCCCGCGCCGGACAGCACCGCGCCCAGCAGGTCGAACTTCTTGTGGTGGCGTTCGGGTGCCGGAAGTTTCCGCGCCAGCAGGATGATGACCGCCACGACCACGACCTGAAGCAGGAACGAGGCCCGCCAGCTGAACGCGCTCGTGACGAGCCCGCCCAGCAACGGGCCCGCCGCCGCGCCCAGCCCACCCGCGCCGCTGACCATCCCGAACCCGCGCGCCCGTTGCGCCTTGTCGGTCGTGAGCGCGGTGACGAGGATGTAGATCGGCGGGATCATCATCGCCGACCCGACACCCTCCAGCAGCGCGTAACCCACTGTCAGCAAACCGATGCCAGGGGCGAGAGCGGCGAGCAGCGCGCCCGTGCCGTAGATCCCGAGGCCGACGACGAAACAGCGGCGGCGGCCCCAGATGTCGGTGAGCTTGCTGCCCGGCACCATCAGCGCGGCCATCACGAGGGTGAACAACGTGATCGTCGTCTGGACACCGGAGATCGTGGTGCCGAGGTCGTCCGCGATCGTGCTGATCGCCACGTTCATGTTGGTGGCCGCGTAGCTCGCGATGAACTGGGCCAGCGCCAAGGGGAGGATCTTCACCCTCAGTCTCCCGCACGCAGGTGCTCGGCCGCCTTGCCCAGCAGCGCGTGGACCGTCCGCAGCACGTCCGCCACCCGGTCGCGGTGCTCCCGCAGCACCTCGATCCGCTCGCGCGCGGTCTCCTCCAGCACGTGGATGTCGCGCAGGGCTTCCTTGCGCCGCAACGCCAGCGCGAGCTCGAAGTCCTCCTGGACCGTGGCCCGGCGCCGGGCCGCCGCGTCGTCGAGCGCTCGCCTGCGGGCGTCGCTGTCGCGGTCGAGCCTGCTCATCCGCGCGCGGGTCGAGCTGAGGAGCTCTCGGTGTTCGACGTGCACCGCGCCCGCCTGCTCGGCGATCGAGGCCGCCTGCTTGAGCGCGGCGTCCACCGCGTGCCGAAGCTGTTCACCGACCGCGTCCGGGGACAACGGCCTGCGGCACACCCGGTCGAGCCGGTCGCGCAGCTCGCGGTTCTCCTCGCGCGCCGCCTCCAGGTTCTGGGCCAGCGACAGCGCCCTGGCCTCGGCGGCGTCGCGGTCGGCGCACACCAGCGCGATGTCTCGTTCCGCGGTGTCGACGAAGTACCGGACCTGGTCGCGCCGGTAGCCGATCCAGGCGACGTCGAAGCCGGTGCGCAGCGGCACCAGTTCGGCCGTCATGACCGCACCAGCGCGAGCGGCACCCGGCACAGACCGCCGATGTCCTCCAGAGGCGCGGACGACGTACCCGAGGTGATCACGTGCACGCGGGTGTCGCTCAACAAGGCCGCTCGCACGGCCACGTCGGCGAGCAGACCGCAGCGGCGGGCCGGTGACCAGTCGCGCGCCACGTCCGTCGGCGCAGGGCCGTACCAGGCGGTCGCCGTGACGTCCTCCGGATAGCCGACGAGCAGGTCCTCCAGCCTCCCGTCCGCGATCGCGTCGATGGTGTCGTCCACGCCCTCCACGGACAGCTGCCGGGCACGTCCGCGCGCGTTGAAGTCGTCGAGCACCCCGTCGGTCCACGAACGGGCCGCGGCGAGGGTTTCGGCGGCGATGCGGCTCGGCGTCAGATCCGTGCCGGTCCAGCGCACCGCGACGGTGCGGCGGACGGGGGCGGGCAGCGCCTCCCACAACGCGCCCACCACCTCGTCCTCCCCCGCGACCACCAGCAACCTCGCGTCGTGGCGGTCGAGCATCTCGGCGCACGCGGCCGCGGCGGACCGGACGCCCTGCCGCCACGACGGTGCCGGATAGCTGAGCACCACCCGGCGCGAGTCACCCGCCACCAGTTCGGTGCTGTCGCGTCCCGCGGCCATCGCCACGCGCGCCGGACGTTCCTGCAACCAGGCGAGCAACGGCAGCACGTGCGCCGGGGAGCTGAACCACGCCAGGTCCAAGTGGCGCAGGCCGGGTGCGTGGAAGACGCGCGCCGGCAGTTCCTCGCCCGCGAACGCGACGAGCGTGTCGGCGGACGGATAGGCGGCACGGGCACGGCTCAGCACCTCGCCGACCGTGTCGACCAGTTCCGGTCCCGCGCCGTCGCAACGCAGCTGGTCGGCCAGACGCACCCAGCGCGCCCGCCAGCCCAGCAACGGGCTCGACCCCAGGTAGACGGACGCGACAGGACGGGCGGGGCGCACCACGTCCAGCAGATCTCGCAACGCAAGTCGGCAGCTCATGAGCCACAGGTTCGGCGGGCGGCACTCACCGCTGCTTCACCCGCCTCAGGTGATCCACCTCCAGTCCGGCACACCCGTACCGCCCGCTCCGGGGGAGGCCGCACGCGTGTGGGCAGGACGAGCCTCGGAACGCGGAGGAGGTGACCGAATCTTGAGCCGTCAACCCAACCGCTCCCGGTCCCGGCGCATCGTGCTGGCCGTGGCCGTGTGCCTCGCACTGGCCGTCACCAGCGACGACGACTGCACACCGCCCACCGGCACGTTCGCCGCACTCAGTCTGCTGCCGCGGCTGATGGGCGCGTTCGCCCGTGGGCTCGTGCTGATTTCCCTGTCCGACAAGGACATCGAGGCGGAATGTCCGCCACCGGGGTGATGCGGTTCGATCACGCGATCATGCCTCGACAACTCCATCGGGAGACAAACCGCAATGTCCGACAGTTCGGAGTGTGACCCGTCCGGCCGCGAGACCAGCCAAGCCAAACTGCGCGTACCCGCGTCCGCGACACCCCTGGTGCCGCGCGGCGAACTGCTATCCACAGTGGACGAACACGTGTCGTCCGCGCCGGTCACCGTGGTCACCGGCCCCGCCGGGTGCGGCAAGACCACGCTGCTCGCCGAGTGGGCGCGGCGCCGCGAGGACCGGATCGCGTGGCTCACGCTCGACGAGCACGACAACAGACCAGCGCGTCTTCGCGCCGCGGTCCGTGACGCCCTGGCTTTGAACGACTCCATCCCCTTGTGCGAGCCGGGCTTCTCGTCCGCGGTGATCGCCGCGTTCGACGACGCCCCGTCGTCCATGTGCCTGGTGCTGGACAACGTGCACGAGATCCGCGACCCGGATGCGTTGGCGAGCCTGGATCTCTTGTTGCGGCAACCGCCAGACCGCCTACGACTCGTGCTGCTAGGCCGATTCCCCCCGCAGCTGCACCTCGCCCGCCTCCATTTGGAGGGACGCCTGCGGGAGATTCCGCCGCAGCTGTTCGCGTTCACCCGCTCGGAAACCGAAGCGCTGCTGGCCGCGCACGATCTTCAGCTCTCGGAGGAGGACGTCGACTTGTTGTTGCGGCGCACGGAGGGCTGGATCGGCGGGCTGCGGTTCGCGGTCATGAACCTGAGCACGAGCGGCGCGCGGCCGGACGAGCTCCTGATGTTCGAGGGCTTGGACCAGGTGGTGAGCCGCTATCTGGGCGACGAGGTGCTCGGCCGTCATCCGCAACGCGTCCGCGACCTGCTCGTGGCGACCAGCGTGTGCGACGCCGTGAGCGCCGACCTCGCCGGCGAGCTCGCCCGCCACCCCAGCCCCGGTCTGGTGCTGGACGCCTTGGAGCGCACCAACTCGTTCGTCAGCAGGCTCGACACCGCGCCGGAGTGGTATCGCTGCCACCCGGTGCTGCGCGCGCACCTCACCGCCGAGCTGCGCAGGTCGCGTCCCGCCGACGAAACCTCGCTGCACCAGACGGCGGCGCACTGGTACCACCGGCACGACCAGCCCGCGGTGGCGCTGGAACACGCGTTGCGGGCGGGCGACGACCAGCTGACCGCCGAAGTGGTCGAGCACGCCGTGCTGCCGGAGGTGCTGCGGTCGGGCAGTGCGCGGCTGCGGGCGGTGTTCGACGCGGTGCCGGGCCATGTTCTGGCCCGGCCTCAAGTCGGGGTGGTGGCCGCGTTGGTGGCGATGGACGCGGGTGACCTCGCGGCGGCGGACCGGGTGCTCGCGGGGCTCGGGGGTGAGCTGCTCGTGCTGCGGCAGGATCGGGTGCGCGTGCTGCACGCGGCGGCGTTGCTGCGTCGCGGCAGGTTCGACGCACATCTTTCGGAGGCGTTGCGGGTGATGGCGCGCACCGCCTCCGGACACGGCGGCGCGGACGCCGAGGTGGCGGCACTGCTCAACCGCGGGGTGGCGGCGTTGTTGAGCGGTGACCGGGTGAGCGCGGAGGACGACCTGGTGCGGGCGTCCGTGATCGCCCGCGCGGAGCGGTTCGACCACGCGGTGCTCGACTGCCAGGTCCATCTGGCGGCGCTGGCGAGTGCGTCGGGTGACCTCCAGTCGGCGGCACGGCAGGCGGGTGAGGCCGTGTCGTTCGCGGAGGAGAGGGGGTGGGAGTCGCATTTCGTGTGCGCGCTCGCCTACGCGTTGCTCGGCGTGGAGGCCTATCTGCGCCTGGACGACGACCGAGCTGTCGAGCTCGCGGGTGCGGCGGTGCGTGCTCTGGGCGACCGGCCCGATCCCGCCACGGGCCTAGCCGTGTCCACTTTGGACGCTGCCGTGTCGTTCCCGACGGCGGGCGACCCCCGTGCCGTGGTCGGACGCATCCGCGCGCAGTGGCAGGACGTCGCGGAACGCCAGGTGATCCCGCCGGTCATCGCTCACATCGCGCCCGCCGTGCAGCGCATCGCGTTGCGCTCGGGCGACGAGCAGTGGGCCACCGCGATGCCCGACCAGGTCGAGGCGATGTTCGGCCCGTGCGGCGAGATGGCCGTGCTGCGCGCCGTCGTGCACACCCACCACTCCCGAGTGAGCCAGGCCCGCAAGATCGTCGAACCACTGCTGTCCGGCGACCTTCCCGCCGTGGCCGCACCGACAGTCGTGGACGGCTGGCTGCTGGAGGCGGCACTGGTCGACCGCACCGGCGACCAACGCCGAGCCCACGAGGCAGTCAGCCGCGCACTGGCCGCCGCGGAACCCGTTGGGGCACTACGACCTTTCCTCAACGCGGGCAAGCCGATCCGCGACCTGCTGGCCCGCGGCGCCGGCCGGTTCGGCAAGCTCGAGACCTTCGCCACGACAACGATGACCGCTCTACCCGCGGCCTCGACCGCCCAGGCGGACGTGCTGACGAGCCGCGAACGCGACCTGCTCCTCGAACTCCCGTCCATGCGCACCACCGAGGAGATAGCCGACTCGCTGTTCGTCTCCGTCAACACGGTGAAGACGCATCTGCGCGGCATCTACCGCAAACTCGGCGTGAACCAACGCCGTGACGCCGTGCTGGCGGCTCGGCGACTAGGCCTGATCTAGGTTTGGCCCCTTGGGCTCCAGGTCCCCAGGGCGCCACACTTGATCCACGCGGGCCCGCCGACACCCCTCGCCCGGCCCGATTCACTCGCGAGAAACCTTTCCGTGTGAACGGCACCCCCGGTCATGCGCTGTCTTCGTGCTGCGCACGACCGGGTGGGGTGCCGCCACCAGTCCACAGAGGACGGTCACGCCACAGGCCAGGTAGGCGGCTGCTTCCAACGAGGCCACCTGCGCGATCGCGGGACCGGCGATCGCTCCGAGACAGGTCGCGACGGCCTCGCCCGTGAACTGCACAGCGCTGACCCTGCCCAGCACGTCGTTCGGTGTCCTGCGCTGCACCGCGGTTTGTGCGGTGACCAGTGCCGCCGAGCCGAAGACTCCGATCAGCACCGCGGCGGGCAACGCGCCCGTCAGCGACCGGGAAACGAAGAGCAGCACGAACGCCACTCCGGTCGCCACCAGCGCGCCGCCGAGCAGGTTCTCGGACCGCATCCGGTCCAGCCGCCGGGCAAGTGGAGCACCGATCAGGAATCCGACGCCCAGCGCCGACATCACCAGGCCGATCTGCAGGCTCCCTCCCAGCACTCGCACGCCGAACGGCACCAGCAGCGCGGACAGCGACGCGTTGGCGGCCAGGAACACCGTCATCACCACGAGCAGCCGCGCGGTATCTCGTTCGGTGTGGAGGAATGCGGCTCCTTCACGAAGCTGGGCGAAGAAGCGGCCGGGACGTCCCTCGCTCTTGGTCGCGGCGCTCGCGGTCATCGTGATCGCGAGTGTGGACAGCAGGTAGGTCGCGATGTCGATCCACACCAGGGCGCTGAACCCCGCGACCGCGAACAGCGCGCCACCCAGTGGGGCACCTACCAGGCGAACGGTGCCGTCCGTGATGGCGTTGAGCGAGTTGGCGCTGATGAGCTTCGGCCCGGTACCGACCACCGCCGGAGTGTGCGCCTGCGCGGCGGGGCGGAAGAGCACCGTGCCCACGCTCTCCGCCACCAGCGCCAGGTAGACCAGCCAGACGTCACCGGGATCCCGCGCGAGCAGCAACAGGGCGACAGCGACCGCGCGCAGCACGTCCGTCGCGATCATCAGCTTGCGCCGGTCCCAGCGGTCGGCGAGCACGCCCGCGACCGGCCCGAGCAGAACGGGCGGCAGGAACTCCGCGGCCAGCGTCAGTCCTGTCGCCGCGAGCGAACCGGTCAGCTGCAGGACGTGGGCCGGGATGGCCACCACGAGCAGCCACGACCCGAACAGGCTGACCAGCCGCGCGAACCAGAGCAGCCGGAAGTCGCGAATCCTCAGCGCCTCGAACACGGAGCTATTCTGGCAGAATAGCTCTTCGCGTTAGGTGTTCTGTCAAGATAGGCGGCTACTGATGGGCAACCAGGAGCTCGGGCAGCAGTTGCGTGCGCTGCGCACGGCAGGCGACCGCACGCTGCTCTCCGTGGCGACGGAAGCCGGTCTGTCGGTGCCGTACGTCGCCAACCTGGAGAACGGTCGCGGCAACCCGACCGTGGACGTGCTCAGCAGGCTGGCGGACGCTCTGGGTGCAACGTTCGTGGTGCGTGTGGAACCTGCTCACGGCGCAAGTCCTCCGGCACCCGCGCTGCCGCCGTCACTGGTGCGGCTCAGTCGCGGCGCCCGCTTCCGCAGGGACGTGCGGACGATCGCGGACGCGACCGGTGAGCAGCCGGCGGAACTCTCGGGACGGCTGCTCACCGCGCTTGCCGCACTCGCCGGCCGCGATCTGGCCGAGGCGGACTGGTTCCGGCTGCTGGACGCGGTTCTGCTCGTGCACCTGCATCCGCACGCCGGAAAGGCTTAGATCTTGGCGACCTCCGACGAGGCCAGCAGGAACGCGCCCACGCCGAAGTTCGCGGTGTCGTTGCGACTGAGGGGCTGGTGGTCGGACGGCTGCGAGCCCATGCCCTGGACGTACCCGAGCCTTCCGCTGCTCTGCAGGGCAGTGCGCAGCATTCCGTCCCAGGCCTTCATCGCCACGGGTCGGTACGTCGTCGGGCTGAGGTGGCCGGCCCTGATGCCCCACGCCAGGCCGTAGGTGAAGAACGCTGTGCCGCTCGTCTCCGGCCCTGGATAGTTGTTGGGGTCGCCGAGGTTGACGTTCCAGAACCCGTCACTGCGCTGCACTTTGCTGATCGCCGCGGCCATGGCTTTGAAGTCGGCCAGGTAGCCCGCGCGGTACGGCGAGTTCTGGGGCAGGACCTCGATCGTCTTGGCCAGTGCCGCGATGGCCCAGCCGTTGCCCCGGCTCCAATAGATGTTCTTGTTGACGAACTTGCTGTCCCGCCACCAAAGCCCGTTGTTCCACAACCGCTGCCGCGTGTACCTGTACAGCCGGTCTCCGTAGTCGCTCTTGCCGAGCCGCGCGAAGATCGGCAACGCCATGTGCAGCGCGTCGACCCACCACCAGTAGTCCGTTCGGCCGGTGGCGATGGTCGCGTCGATCTCCCTGACGATGGCCGCCCGGCGCCGCGGCTCCGGGTTGTCCTCGTACAGGTCGAGATACGCCTGCCCCGCGGCCTGGTGGTCGGCGAAGTGCGGGTTGCTGCTCGAGCTCTTGAGGCTGAAGTTGTGCCGGTTGGCCCAGCTCAGCGTGTAGTCGCGGTACTTGGTGTCCTGCGTCGCCTTGTAGAGGGCCATGACGCCGCTGTGCAGAGTCGCGTCCTGCCAGTCGTTGCCGCCCAGAGCCTGCGTGCGAATCCAGTAGTCCGCCGCCGCGCGTCCGGCGTCTAGGGGGCCGGCCAGTGCCAGGGCCGTGCCTGTTCCTGTTCCGAGGAGCGGAAGGGCTGTGGCACCGAGAAGGAACGAACGCCGCCTCACCATCAGGTTCTCCAACCTGTGACATGGGCGGCGTCTGCTCCATTAGAACCGGCGTTCCCCCTGCGAGACCAGAGTTTCCGGAGATCCCGGTACATCCGTTCGGTGGTGAGCGACCACACAGATCACCAGGGAAACACTTGAGCACCCAACCCCGTTATACGTAGCGGTTGGTGCGGTTCAGGTCCCCCGGGCCTCACCCAAATCGCCTTCGCGGAAGACCGTTCGGCTGGTACCGCGTCGTGCCCCTCGCCGAGAGGCGACCGCCGCACCAACCATCACAGCCCGCCTTCAAGCCGTCACGGCCTCCCCCGCTGACGGCTTGGGGGCCTCCCGCACCACAACGCTCAACCGCGCCAGCCCCTTGGCGCGCTCCTGGCTTGCTCTCGGTCCGTCGCGTCCTCCCCCAGCGACGGCCTGAGAGCTTCCGCGCTTGTCCCCAGACCGCCACGTTCTCCCCCGATGGCGGCCTGGGGGCATCCCAACTCCATGCCCGCAGCGGGTGAGGCACCACACAGATCCTCTTGGCAACAAACGGGATCCCGGTGCCTGTCCGCACAACGCTTCGCTCTCGGTCCGCCGTGTCCCCCGGCGGTGGACCAGGAGCCTGCCGCGGTTGCCCCGGTCCGTCGCGTTCCCCCGGCGGCGGACCGCGGGCTTCTCGCACTTGCCCCAGGTCTCTCGCGCTCCCCCGACGCGAACCACAGGCCCCCGCACTAGCCCCAGGTCCCTCGCGCTCTCCCCGCAACGCGGACCACAGGCCTGCCGCGCTTGCCCCAGGCCCCTCGCGCTATCCCCCGACGTCGACCACAGACCTCCCGCACTTACCCCAGGCCCCTCACGCCCCCCGACGCGGACCACAGGCCTCCCGCACTTACCCCAGGCCCCTCACGCTCCCCCGACGCGGACCACAGGCCTCCCGCACTTGCCCCCGGACCGTCGCGCTCTCCCCCGACGACGACTCGGGGGCATCCCACGCCACCACCCCGCAACGGTGAGCGAGCCCACAGAGTCCTTGGAAACAAACAGGATCCGGCCGCCGTTGAACAGGACGGTTGGTGCGGTTCAGGTCCCCCGGGCCTCAACTACATCGCCTTCGCGGAAGACCGTTCGGCTGGTACCGCGTCGTGCCCACCGCCGAGAGGCGACCGCCGCACCGACCACCACAGCCCGCTCTCCACCCGTCCCCCAGCGGCTGGAGAGCCTCGCCCTCAGGTCGTCACCTATCCCCCCGACGGCGGCCTGAGGGCTTTCCTCTTTCTCAGGCGATGCCCGCTTCGATCAGCACCTTCCAGATCTCGGACTGGTCGACTACCTCGACGCCCAGCTTCTCGGCCTTCGCGGTTTTGGCCGCGCCCACGTTCGCGCCTGTGATGAGCAGGTCCGTGGTCGCGGAGACCGAGGAGGCTGCGGTGGCGCCGGCTCGTTCGCACATCTTCTGGAACGTTGGGCGGGCTACCTTCTCGCCTGAGCGCGGGTCGTTCAGGGAGCCTGTGATGACGACCGACTTGCCCGCCAGCGGGGCGCCCGCCACCACCTTGGGCGGCAGGTCTTCCTCGCGGACGTCCAGGGAGACACCGCGGGAGCGCAGGCGCTCGATCTCCGGGCGCAGGCGGGCCAGGTGGGCGGTCAGGGATTCGGCCACCTTGGCGCCGATGTCCTCCACGGCCACCAGTTTTTCGACGCCCGCGTCGGCAACCTCTTCCAGGGAACCGAATCCTGCTCGGCACAACCTTGCCGCGGTGCCTTCGGAGGCCATCGGGATCGAGAGGCCGATCAGGGCTCGGCGCAGGCCCACTGAGCGGCTGCGGTCGATGGACTCGATCATGCGGGTCGCGGAGATCTCGCCCACGCGGTCGAACTCCAGCAGGCGTTCCTTCGTCAACGTGTAGAAGTCGGACGGGTTCACCAGGTCGCCGGTTTCGGCCAGGCGTTCGATCCACACCTGGCCGATGGCGTCGATGTCCGCGCCGGCGCGGGAGGACCAGTGGATCAGGCGGCGGACGGTCTGGGCCGGGCAGACGTCGTTGGTGCAGAAGAGTTCGCGGCTGTTGCCCTGTTCCGAGAGAGGTTCCTCGCACGACGGGCACGTGGACGGCGGGATGATCTCGCGTTCCTCGCCGGTGCGCTTCGAGGCGTCCAGAACGCCTGCCACGAAAGGGATCACGTCGCCCGCTCGGCGGACCAGGACCGTGTCGCCGATCTTGATGCCGCGGGAGCGGATGACTTCCTGGTTGGCCAGGGTCGCGCGCGTCACCGTGGTGCCGCCTACGAAGACCGGTTCGAGCCAGGCGACCGGGGCGATCTTGCCGGTTTTGCCCACGTCCCAGACGACGTCGAGCAGCACCGTCGTCTTCTCCTCCGCCGCGAACTTGTAGGCGATCGCGCCGCGCGGGGACGACGACCTGGTGCCGGCCGCGGCGAAGGCGTCGCGGTTCGCCAGGCGCAGGACGGCGCCGTCGAGGTCGTAGTCCAGCGTGTTGCGGGCGGTCTCGATGCCCTCGATGACTTCCTGGGCCTCAGCAGGACTCGAACAATGCCGCATCTCCGCGACGCTGAAGCCGAGCTTGCGCAGACCCGCGTCGAGGTCGGAGTCCGCGCTTTCCGGCTCCGTCGTCAGGTCGAACGCGAAGAACTGCATGCGCCGGCCCTCGACTGCCTTCGGGTCCTTGGCGCGCAACGTGCCCGCCGCCGCGTTGCGCGGGTTGATCAACGGCTTGTCCGGGTGGGCCGCGTTGTAGGTGTCGAACGTCGAGCGCAACATCACGCACTCGCCGCGCACCTCGACCCGGCCCGGCGCGTCGACCTGGGACGGCACGCCGTCACAAAGCGCGCGCGTCAGGAACGTCACGTCGTCGCCCGTCGTGCCGTCGCCGCGGGTCACGGCGCGCGCCAGCCGGCCGTTCTCGTAGACGAGAGCCAGCGACAAGCCGTCGAGCTTCGGCATGACCACCACGGGCTGGCCGGGGAACCGGGCGAAGAACGCCTCGACCTGCTCCGGCTTGTTCGCCTTCTCCAGCGACAGCATCGGCCGCGAGTGCCGCACCGGCGCGTGCAGGACCGACGGCGCGCCCACGTGGTCCAGCGGGTTGTCCGCCGGTGCCAGCGACGGGTGCTCCGCGATCAACGCGCGCAGCTCGTCCTCCACCGCGTCGTACTCCGCGTCGGCCACCAACGGCTCGCCCTGGTAGTACGCGTCGCGCAGCTCCACGATCCGCGCGGACAGCTCCTGAATCCGGTCCCCAGCACTCATGAGGGGGACGGTACCGGGCAGCACCGACAATTCCGTGCAGTCGCGCTCAAGCCCTGTTCAGGCGCTCGTAGAGCCACCCGAACCGGTCAATCCGCCACAGCTGCGCGACCACGACGAGTACCGCTCCGGACACCGTCGGCCACACCTCGAGAGCGATCATGCCCCACAAGATCAACGCGAAGCCCACCGAGCCCAGCGACACCAGCAGCCGCAGCACCGAACGATGGTCCGGCGGCACCAGCGACCGGTTCTCCAGCCACAGCCGCTCGCCGTAGATCCCGCGCTCGGTCCAGCTCCGCGGTTCGGAGACCGGCGCGAACGCCCGCGGGTTCACCACCAGCCAAACACACACCAGCACCACCGGAACCAGGCACCACCAGCCGATCCACACCCGGCTCCAGATCGCGAGCAGCATCGCCGGAATCGCCGCGAACCGCGTCCACACGCTCCACGGGTTCGCGTGCCGCCGCCACGCCTCGTCGTCCATCCGGAAGAACCGCGCCACACCCTCAACGTCCATTGAGGACCTCCGAGTAGGCCTGCAAAAATCGCTCATCAACGAACAGCCCGTGCGTCAGCATCTCCAGCCCGGCCACCGCACTCCGCACCGCGATCGGCGTAGAAGCCGGATCCCCGCCCAGCAACCGGCCGACCTGCTGTCCCAGCACCAAAGGCGCCAACAGCCAAGACACATAGGTGATGGCCCGAGCGCGCGCGTCAGAGCAGGGCCGCACCCATCCCTCGGCCTCTCCCCCGGCCAACCAGGCCTCGGTGCGCGCGACGATCGAGTCGAACAACGCGGAAGCACTGGCCGTGCCGTCCAAGAGCGAGCGAGCCAGATAACGACGAACCGGCGTGGCAGCCGACAGGACCTCCCCGAGATCACCCTCGGAAGACAGCCCGTCGAGCACGAACGCGTCGCACGCCTCCCGCAGCCCGTCCTTCGACCCGAAGTGGTGCAGGACCAACGCCGCCGAAACCCCCGCATCAGCCGCCACGGCCCGCACGGACGTCCCCGCCACCCCGTCAGCGCCGAAACGCACGAGAGCAGCGTCCCGGATACGGGCACGCGCAGTCAGATCTGAACGCATGTTCAGAGTATTGAACAAATGTTCAGCGAAAGCTAGTCCCGAGGACCTCGCAACGTCAGGACCACGCGCAACACGTACTCGACCGCCGCCGGGAACACCGCTCCCCGCAGCTCGTCGCGGTGCGCGAGGGTCTGCCCGGCGAACTCGAGCATGCGCTCCGGCCCCACCCGGCGGACCACCAGCGCGGCGACCTCCTCCAGGTCGAGTCCGGGGTTGTCGAGACGGGTCAGGGCGAACTCGACGATCAGCTCCTCCTCGGTCACCGGCACCTCCTCCAGGACGACTCGTCGGATTTTCTCACCGATACAGATCGAAAACATGCGCTGGACCGACGATCGGCGCCACCGCACGCTGGTGTTCATGAAGTTCTCGCACCCGGACGCCCACGCCTGGAGGTGCCCGCCCGCGCCCACCGACGTGCGGGACTTCCACGCGAGCCTGCCTGACTACGCGCCCACACCGCTGACCGAAGTGCCCGGGCTCGCGAAGGAGCTCGGAGTCGGCCGGTTGTTCGTCAAGGACGAATCCTCCCGGCTCGGCCTGCCCGCTTTCAAGGCTCTCGGCGCGTCCTGGGCCGTTCACCGGGTCCTGAAAGACCACATCGGACAGGTCACCCTCACCGCGGCCACCGACGGCAACCACGGCAGAGCGGTCGCCAGAGCAGCGCGAACGGCCGGCCAGAAGGCCCACATCTTCGTGCCGCACAACGTTCCCGACCAAGCCGTCGACGCGATCAGGGCCGAGCAAGCCGAGGTCACCGTCGTCAACGGCACCTACGACGACGCAGTGGAGATGGCCCGAAAGGCCGACGGAATCCTCGTCCAGGACATGGGTCTTCCCGGCTACGAGGAGATCCCGGCCTGGATCGTCGACGGCTACGGCACGCTGTGCGCGGAGATCGACGAGCAGCTCGGCGACCACCCCGATCTCGTCGTCATCCCGGTCGGCGTGGGTTCGTTCGCCCAGGCCGTGATCACCCACTACCGCGGTCACGACACGAAAACCAGGCTCGTGGCGGTCGAACCCGACACGGCGGCCTGCGTCCTCGAAAGCCTCCGAGCGGGCGAACGAAAGACCATCCCCACCGGCGACACGATCATGACCGGACTCAACTGCGGCACCCCGTCCACCACCGCCTGGCCCTTTCTCCGCAACGGCCTGAGCGCAGCCGTAGCCATCTCCGACGCCGAATGCGCCAAAGCGGTCGAGGACCTGCGCGCCAACAACGTCCACTCAGGACCGTGCGGTGCCGCACCGCTCGCCGGACTCCGCGTCCTCCGCGACGACCTCGGCCCGCTCGGCACGGTCGTCCTCATCAGCACCGAAGGACCTCGATGACCCCTCGTGACCTCCTCGCCGACCTCATCGCCATCGACTCGGTCAACCCGGACCTCGTCCCCGGCGGCAACGGTGAGACGCAGATCGCCGACTTCTGCACCGAATGGTTCAAGCGCAACGACTTCGAGGTCCACCGCCTGGAGCAACGCGAAGGCAGACCTTCGATCGTCGCCGTCAAGAAGGGCACCGGCGGCGGCAGGTCGCTGATGCTCAACGGCCACCTCGACACCGTCGGCCTCGCGAGCTACGACGGCGACCCGCTCAAGCCGGAAGTCAACGACGGCAAGATGTACGGCCGCGGCACGTTCGACATGAAGGGCGGCATCGCGGCGATGATGGTCGCCGCCGCCAGAGCCACCGAACGCCCGCTCAAAGGCGATGTCATCGTCGCGTGCGTGGCCGACGAAGAACATGGCAGCACAGGCACCGAAGAGGTCCTGACCAGGTTCACCGCCGACGCCGCCATCGTCACCGAACCCAGCCACCTCGAAGTCACCTTGGCGCACAAAGGTTTCGTGTGGTTCGAACTCGACGTCGAAGGCAAGGCCGCCCACGGTTCACGACCGGAGCTCGGCGTCGACGCCATCGCGAAGGCCGGCCACTTCCTGGTGGCACTGGACCAACTGAGCCCGAAGACCGAACATCCGATGCTCGGCAGGGGCACCATCCACGCGTCGCTGATCAGCGGCGGCGAGGAAGCCTCCACCTACCCGTCGAGCTGCAGGATCACGATCGAACGCCGCACAGTGCCCGGCGAAACCCCTGACCTGGTCGAAGCTGAACTGACCGAGATCCTCGACCTCCTCACCGACACCGTCCCGGACTTCACGGCGACGCTCACCAGAACCCTTGCCAGGGAACCATTCGAGGCCGATCAGAACGCCGACATCGTCCGCACGCTCATCGCCAACTTGGGTGTACCGCCGATCATCCGCGCGGAACCGTTCTGGACCGACTGCGCCCTGCTCGACCAGGCCGGCATCCCCTGTCTGCTGTTCGGCGTCGACGGCGCCGGAGCCCACGCCGCCACCGAGTACGTCGACCTGGCCTCGCTCGACCGCCTCACCGAGATCCTCACGAACACGATCACCGAGTTCTGCCGCTAGATTCGGGACAATGCCACGCAAGGAACGTCCGCTCGACGCGGGCGACTCAGCGGTGCTCACGTTCGCGCGCGAGCTCAGATCGTTGCGGGAGAAGGCGGGCAGGCCCACCTACCGCGAGCTGAGCTCCGTCACGCACTACTCGGAGGCGGCGCTGTCGCAGGCCGCCGCCGGGCGCAAGCTGCCGACGCTGCAAGTCACGCTCGCCTACGTGCGCGCGTGCGGCGGCTCGGAGGAGGAGTGGGAACGCCGCTGGTACGACACGGCCGCCGACGAACCGCAGCCAGAACCCGACGCGGCGTCGCCGTACGTGGGCCTCGCCGCGTTCCAGCAGGACGACGCCGATCGGTTCTTCGGCCGCGCGAAGCTGATCACCCAGCTCGAGAACCTGGTCGAGAAGCACCGCGTCGTCCTCGTCGTCGGGGCTTCGGGTGCCGGCAAGTCGTCGCTGCTCAGGGCTGGCCTCCTGGCACGGCTCGGTGACCGCGCGGTCCTTCTCAAACCCCTCGACGAAGTCCCGGACGCCACCGACGCGGTGCTCGTCGTCGACCAGTTCGAGGAGATCTTCACGCTCTGCCAGGACCGCGAGGCCCGGAGGCGGTTCGTGGAAAGGATCACCGCGCACAAAGTGGTGCTGGGCGTGCGAGCGGACTTCTACGGCCACTGCACGGACTTCCCCGCCCTGGTCAACGCCATGGGCACCGCACAGCTCACCGTCGGCCCCATGACCACCGACGAGCTGAGAGCCGCCATCATCCAGCCCGCGCGTACAACCGGACACGCCGTCGAGACCGCGCTGGTGTCCGAACTCGTCGCGCACTGCGCCGAGCACGCGGGCGCGCTGCCGTTGCTCTCGCACGCCCTGCTGGAGACCTGGCACCGGCGCAAGGGCAACACCCTGACGCTGCAAGGCTTCCGCGCCGCCGGAGGGTTCGAGGGCGCGCTGACCCGCACGGCCGAGTCCGTCTACGCCAACCTGACCCACCAACAACAAGAGGTCGTGCGCGAGCTGTTCATCCGGCTCACCGCGGTCGGCGACAACACCGAGGACACCAAACGCCGCATCCACCGCACCGAGATCGACGAACCGGAAGCCGCACTCGTCCTCGAAGCCCTGACCACGCACCGGCTCGTCACGGTCGACCAGGACCGGATCGAGATCACCCACGAGGCGTTGATCCGCTGCTGGCCGCGGCTGAAGGAGTGGCTGGCGGCCGACCGCGACGGCCTGCGCGCCCACCGCGACCTGGTCGAGTCCGCCGCCGTCTGGGAGTCGCTCGACCGCGACGCCGGCTCACTCCTGCGCGGCGCCCGGCTCGCGTCGTTCCGCTCGTGGCTCACCGACCCGCCGCACCCGCTGAGCACCCGCGAACGCGCTTTCCTGACCGCGAGCCTCACCGCGGAGTCCGCCGAGCTCGCGTCGAATCGCCGGAGCCGCCGAAGACTCCAGGTGTTCGTCGCTCTGCTCGGCGTGCTCCTCCTCGCGACCACCGCGGTCAGCATCGCCGCACTTCGGGCCAGTTCCGAGGCGACCAACCAGCGCAACACCGCCCTCTCGCAGAAGGTCGCCCAGGACGTCAAACGCCTCCGCGCCACCGACCCCGCGATGGCCGCCCAACTCGCGCTCGCCGCCTACAAACTCTCGCCCACAACAGACGCCCGTAGCGCGCTCCTCAGCTCGTTCACGCCCTCCTACGCGACACGCCTGGCCCACCACCACGACCACGTCAACGCCGTCGCGTACTCACCGCAACGCAAGCTGCTCGCCACCTCCGGCAAGGACCGGCGCGTCCAACTGGTCGACGTCTCCGACCCGCACCACCCGCGCGAGACGTTCACCCTCACCACCCACACCGACAACATCACGCACGTCGCGTTCAACCCTGACGGCACGATGCTCGCCACGGCCGGATGGGACCGCACGGCCCGTCTCTGGGACACCACCAGCGGCCACGCCATCGCGGTGATCAACCACGCCGACCAGGTCAACGCCGTGGCGTTCAGCGGCAAGATCCTCGCCACCGCGAGCACCGACAAGACCGTGCGGCTGTGGGACCTCACCAACCCACGTGAACCACGCCGCATCGCCGAGTTCGCCCACTCCGACAAGGTCATCTCGATCGCGTTCAGCCCGACCGAACCGCTGCTCGTCGCCGGTGCGTGGGACGGCAACACCCGCGTGTGGCACCTCGACGGCACCTACCGCGACCTGCCCGGCAAAGGCCCTGTGCACGCCGTCGCGTTCAGCCCGGACGGCCGCAAGATCGCCGCGAGCAGCGACAAAGCAATCCAGCTCTGGCCCACCGGCGGCGGCGAACCGCGGATCCTGGCCGGCCACACCGACGTCGTGCGCGGCCTGGCGTTCAGCCCGGACGGCCGCCTGGCCAGCACCAGCGTCGACCGCACCGTCCGCGTCTGGGACCAGGGCGACCCGCTCGTGCTGTCCGGCCACACCGCCGCGGTCGTCGGCGCGGCGTTCGTCGGCACCGCCCTGGCCACCGCGAGCGACGACAACACGGCAAGGCTCTGGGAGCTGCCCGGCGACCTCGTCCAGGCCCACAGCGACTCGGTGTACTCAGTGGCGACCAACGGCGCGTTGACGGCAACGGGCAGCTACGACCGCACGGTCAAACTCTGGCAGGACGGCCGCCTGAAAGCCGTCCTCACCGGCCCTCAGGACGCCGTGAACACCGTCCGGTTCTCGCCGGACGGCAAGACGCTGTTCGCCGCCGGCGCCGACCACCGCGTCCACCGCTGGACGATCGACGGGACACCTATCCCGGCTCTCGAAGGCCACACCGACGCGGTCAACACCCTGGCCGTCAGCCCCGACGGCACGCTCCTCGCGACCGGCAGCACCGACCGCACCATCGTCGTGTGGGACGCGCGGACCGGCACGTCGCTGGCCACCCTCCACGGCCACGCCGACTCGGTCGAGTCACTCGCCTTCAGCCCCGACAGCCGCCTCCTCGCCAGCGGATCGAGCGACTTCAGCGTCCGGATCTGGGACGTCGCGAGCCGCAGCGTCGTCACGCACCTCTCGAACCAGGGCCACGCGGTGAAGTCGGTGGCGTTCAGCCCGGACGGCACGAACCTCGCCGCCGGAGGCACCGACTTCACCGTCCGCGTCTGGCACCTCCCCACCGGCACCCCCACCGAGCTCACCGGCCACACCGACACCGTGCACGCGGTCGCGTTCTCCCCCGACGGCAGAACGCTCGCGAGCGCGAGTGCCGACCACGACGTGCGGCTGTGGCGCCTCGACGGCCCGCTCGCCACCCTGTCCGGCCACACCGAACGGGTCTACGCGCTGGCGTTCTCCCCCGACGGAACGCTGCTCAGCGCGGGCGGCGACCGCACGGTCCGGCGGTGGGAGACCGATGCCGCACACGCCACCCACCGCGTGTGCGCCACGGCCTCCCCGCCGCTGACGGTCCAGGACTGGGACCGCCACCTCCCCGACGTCGGCTTCACCCCCGTGTGCCCCTAGGACGACCTGGGCAGACCCACCTCTTCGCATCTCATGCCGACCTGTCTAGCCGCCGGGGATTGGTCACGTTCGAGGTCAGCGCGTTGAACAACAAATCTTGAACATCGGTAGGGTCACGCCGGGTGAAGAGCTGTCAGGTCTACGCCAGGCGCGGCGACCTCTTCGTCGTCCCCCAGGCCAGGACGGCGGACGGCTTCTGGATCTCGTGGCCGCCGTTCGCCAAGGTCCCGCAGGACTCACCCGACGTCGGTGCGCTCGTTCTCGCCGCACTGGACGCGACCGCGCACGACGTCCCGACGCCGAACTTCCGCACCGAGCCGATGCCGATCACGCCGGTGCTCGCCCTCGCGGGGGTGAAGTCGTGGGCGACCTTCGTCAAGGGCGCCGAACTCGTCGCGGTCGATCTCGACGACGGCCGGCTGTCGCTCTCGCCGATGGTGAACGGGGGCAGCCGCGAGGGGTTCAGCTACCCCGCCGCCGAACGGGTCGTGCGCACCACGGAGGTCGACGCCGACACGATCGGGCAGCTGCTCAAGGACCTGTGGACAGCTTCCGCTTGAAGTCCGGGCACTCCACCAACGGCTCGTGCGTGCACGTCGAGGCGTGGTCGAGGCTGTCGCGCATGCGCACCAACCGCGCGATGTCCTCGTTCAGCACGGCGACCTTCTCCGCCATCTTCGCGCGCAACGCGGTGTCGCCCGGCGTCGCGACCAGGAACCCGCTGATCTCCGCGATCGAGAAGCCGGCCCGCCGCGCGCAGTTGATCAGCTCCAGCCGTTCCAGCACCTCGGGGTCGTAGGTGCGGCGCAGGCCGTTGCGGCCGCTCGGCGTGAGCAGCCCCTTCTTCTCGTAGAACCGCAGAGCTGAGGGCGCGAGGCCCGTTTTCTCAGCGACTTCGGCGATGTCCAGCACGCCGACCAGGCTAATCACGATCTTGACAATCCTCGAACAAATCCCGAACCCCGCCCGGTTGCGGGTCCGGCAACGTACCGCCCCGAACGTTTCCTTGAGAGGGGTAGAGCATGAAACTGAGACGGGTGGTCTTAGGTCTGTCGATCGCCGCCACGCTGCTGGCGAGCGGCGTCCCGGCGTCGGCGGCCCTACCGGCACGTCTCTCCGTATCGGGCGCGAACGTCGTCGACCCGAACGGAAACCCGATCGTGCTGCGGGGGTACAACTGGGGCCATTGGGGGACGCTCCAGCCGCAGGACCCCGGCGCCCACGTGGCGGCGGGCGCCAACTCGGTGCGGATCCCGTTGCGCTGGTGGGGTGAGTGGAAGGACGACGTCGACAGCCGCGACGAGAACCCGGACAACGCCAGCCACATCAAGCAAGGGCATCTCGACGAGCTCACGCGCACCATCGAGCAGGCGAGCGCGGCGGGCTTGTGGATCACGCTGTTCGTCGACTCGGACTACGGCCAGGGCGCGGGCGGCAGGCCCGACAACTTCTGGACCAACCCCGTGATGAAGCAGCAGTTCAAAGAGGTCTGGCAGTTCCTCGTCAAGAAGTACAAGACCATGCCCTACATGGGCGCGTTCGAGATCCTGCCCGAGCCGAAGCCGGTCGGGCAGAGCGACGCCAAGGTGAGGCAGTTCTACGACGAGATGACCCTGGCGATCCGCGAGATCGACCGCCGCACGCCGGTCGTGGTGGGGCCCAACAACAACTACGCCTGCAGCAGTCTCGAGGGCGCCTACACCACGATCGACACGAAGGTCATCTACACCTGCAACTACTTCATCTTCGAGAACCCGCTGAACCGGATCGGCACGATCACCAAGTTCCGCCAGGACCACAACGTGCCGGTGTGGATCAACCAGGTCGGCATCGAGGGCTGCAACGACGACACGGAAGCCTTGGGGAAGGCTGACCAGGTTCTCGACGCCTTCAAGAAGAACAGCATCGGCTGGGCGTGGTGGACCTACCGGCTCAACGGCACCAACCCGTGCACGCACGGCATCTACTACCTCGACCCGAGCGCGCCGGGCGGCTGGAAGCTCAAGAAGAACTGGCGGAACTTGGTGAACGGCTACCTCGCCGCATGACCGGTTCCTCCACGTAACGCCAGCTGAGCGCCGCCGCCACGACCGTGAGCACCGCCGCGATCGGTCCGGCGGCGGCGCCCAGCTCCGGGCGCAGCCACAGCGTCAGCGGGTAGTTCCACAGGTAGGCGCCGTAGGAGAGCACGCCCAGCGCCACCAGCGGACGCACCGGTGTCGCCACCTGCTCCCACTTCGACCAGACCAGCAGCAGCACCGCCGTGCAGCCCGCGATCGCAGGGCCCGCGACCAGGTAGGTCAACGGATGTCCGCGCAACGGGACCACCGACAGCACGGCCAGACCCGTCAACGCGACCGGCACAGTCCACCGAGGCGCGCTCGTCAGCTTCAGCCTGGTCGCCGCACCGATCACGAAGCACACGAACCACGACGTCGGCAGCGCGTAGGCGTTGTCGGCGTTCGGCCACAACCAGATCAACGTCGCCGTGCACGCCGCGAGCGCCGCCAGTGCGGTGACGGCCAGCGCCGCACCCGTCCTGCCACGCACCCACGCGAAGGCCAGCAAAGCGGGCCACAGCAGGTAGAACTGCTCCTCGGTGGCGAGCGTCCAGCTGTGGAACGCCGCCGGGCTGACTCCGCCGATCGGCAGGTTGCCCGTGAACGTCACCAGCACGAGCGCCGTCCTGAGCAGCTTGTCCCGCTCCCCCAACGGGTCGAACACGAGCGTGACCACGGCGAAGATCACCGTCAACGCCAGCAACGCGGGCAACAACCGTCGTACCCGGCGCAGGTAGAACCGCTTGAAGTCGACCCGTCCCCTGGCCTGCAGCTCCCGGCTCAGCACACCGGTGATCAGGTAGCCGCTCAACGTGAAGAACACGACCACGCCGACCACACCGGCGCCGGGAAACACGTCGGGGAACGCGTGGCGCAGCATCACCAGCAGAATGGCGATGCCGCGCAGCACGTCCAGTCCGGCGATGCGCTTCACCGCATCGCTCCCCGCACCAGCTTGTCGAGAAGGTCCGAATAGGACAGTCCCACCGTCGCGAACATCTTGGGCACCTGCGACTCCGCGGTCATGCCCGGCATGGTGTTGACCTCGTTGAGCACCAGGCCATCGGCAGTCAGGAAGAAGTCGACCCGCGCCAGCCCACGACACCCCAGGGCTTCGTAGACCCGCAGTGCCGCGTCTTCGAGACCCTTCAGCTCCGTGTCGTCCAACGGCGCCGGGATGACGAACTTCGCGCTGCCGTCGTACTTCACGGTCGTGTCGAACAAGCCCGGCACCTGGATCTCCAGCGGCGGTCCGGTCCGGCGGCCCTCGTCCGGGTCGTCGAGCACCGCGATGTCGATCTCCCGGCCGGTCAGCACCTCCTCGACCAGCACCCGGTCGTCGAGCTCCAACGCCTGCCGGACAGCGGGTTCGAGATCCTCCTCGCGTTCGACGAGCTGCACGCCGAAGCTCGACCCCGCCGCCACCGGCTTCACCACGACGGGGCCGGTGAAGTCCACAGTGGACGCGTCGGTGACCAGCCGCGCCCGAGCGGTGCGCACTCCGACCGCTTCCGCGACCAGCTTGGTGGCCCACTTGTCCATCGCCAACGCACCGGCCCGCAACGGCGAACCCACATAGGGCACACCGGCGAGCTCGCACAGTCCGGCCAACGTGCCGTCCTCGCCCAGCGGCCCGTGGACCAGCGGCAACACGACGTCGCAGCTCGCGATCACGTCCAGAGCGGCCGCGAGACTGCCGGCCGCCAGCGTGTCGAGCACCTGGCCGTCCGTCCCGTGCCACCGGCCGTCACGCCCGATCGTGAGCGACACGGCCTCGTACTTCGCCGGGTCGAGCGCGGACCGCACCGACGCCGCCGACGCGACCGACACGTCGTGCTCGCAGTTCTGCCCGCCACCGATCACGGCGACCCTGATGGTCCTCAACGCACAATCCTCCGCACCCTCGCCCCAATGCCGGTCACAGCGCCCCGAACGCCCCTCAACCCACTGCCCTCCGCACCCTCGCCCCAATGCCGGTCACGATCTCGTGCGGGATGGTTCCCGCCCAGGCAGCCCAGTCCCCCACCGTCGGCTCGCCCTCGTCCCCCGGTCCGAACACCACAGCCTCGTCACCCGGCGTCACCGGGTCGTCCCCCACGTCGACCACGGCCTGGTCCATCGAGATCACCCCGACGACCGGCCTGCGACGTCCGTTCAAGAACACCTCCGCGCGGCCGGAAGCCGCGCGCGGCACCCCGTCCGCGTACCCGACCGGCAGCAGCGCCAACGTGGTCGCGCGCTCAGTCACGTGCGAATGGCCGTACCCCACACCAGTTCCCGCGTCGACCCGGCGAACCTGGACCACCGGCGCGGTGAACCGCAACGCGGAACGCAGCCGGGTGGTGCCGGACGGGTCGATCCCCACCAGACCGGCGCCGATCCGGATCATGTCCAGATGGCTGCCGGGGTCCGTCAGCGCCGCGCTCGTCGCGGCCAAATGCCTCACCGCCGGCCGCAGTCCGGCCTGGCGAGCCATTTCCACGCCCTGGACGAGCGCCCGCCGGCCCGGACCGTTGGCACCCGGTGTGTCCGCACACGGCAGATGTCCCATCACTCCGACGACCGAGACCTTCCCGGCCAGTTCCGCACGCCGGGCCGCGGACATCAGCGCCAGCCACGTGGCCGGCGCGGCGCCGTCGCGGGCCATGCCGGTGTCCAGCTGCAGGTGCACGCGAACCGGAACGGCGGCCTGTTCGATCACCGCGAGGTGGTGCAGGCTCGGCACGGTCAGGTCGATCCCGTACCGCGCCGCCGCGTGCACGTCGACGTCGACCGGGTTGAGCCAGCTGAGGATCGGAACGTCCACACCGGACTCCCGCGCCGCGACCGCCTCGGCCAGCGACGTGACACCGACCCACGTCGCACCCGACGCGACGGCCGTGCGCGCGACGTCTCCGAGGCCGTGCCCGAACCCGTCCGCCTTGACCACGGCCATGACCTCGCCGCGAGCCAGCTCCACGAACCGCCGGGTGTTGGCGGCGACCGCACTGGGATCGACCGACAGCCGCGGCTCGGCCGAGGCGTGGCGGATGCTCGTCACGAGCGCGCCCACGCAGGCACCTCCACCGGTCCGTAGAGGGCGTGGTCGGCGCCGGTCATCAGGGCCCAGTACCGGTCGCCGTACGACCAGTGCCACCACTCGGTCGGGTAGTTCACCAGTCCGGCGCCGCTCAGCGCGTCAGCCAGGATCGTCCGGTTGCGCCGCGCCTCCTCGTCGACCTCGGCGCTGAAGAAGCACGCGCCGCCGCTCTGCTCGGGCGTCGCGTCGATCTTCGTGCCCATCCACAGCTCGTCGCCCCAGTCGTCGACCAGCGTGAGGTCCACCGCCGCCCCCGCGACGTGCGGCGCGACGGCCAGCGGCGCCACGAACCGGCTCGAGAGGCGGTTCAGCTCGACCTCGTCGGCCGACGGGTGGAGCTCGCGCAGCTCGTCGGTGTACCGCTCGATGATCGCGTTCTGGTCGGCGATGCTGCGGTGCCCCTCGACCACCCGCAGGTCCACACCGGACGGAAGCGCGTTGCGCGCGTCGACGAGCCTGAGCGCCAGCCCTTGCCTGACCAGCACGTCAGGCGCGAATATCAGTGGTACCAACGGATCTTCGTTGTCGAGCACGCGCACGGCGCGCACGACCGGATCAGCCAGCAGGATGGTCATGAGGCCAACCTAGGAACGCGCCGCGTTCCCGGACTCCTCCTGAAGGTCACCCCCGCACGCCGAACGGCCGGTTCGAGAGCGCGAACATCAGCCGTTCGGCCGAGGGCTTGACTTGAACCGCGCTTCAAGTCGCACGCTGGCCGGCATGAAGATCCACCACCTGAACTGCGGTTCCGTGCGCCAGATCGACCCCACCTACGAAGGTCTGCCGTCCGCCGCGGCCGTGAACCACTGCCTGCTGATCGAGACCGCCCGAAGTGGACTCGTGCTGGTCGAAACAGGACTCGGCCTCGACGACGTCCGCCACCCGTCCGACACTCTCGGCGCGGCCTGGGTCGACATGGCCCAGCCAGTGCTGGACGAGTCCGAAACCGCTCTGCGCCAGGTGGAACGGCTCGGCTATTCGGTTTCCGACGTGCGGCACGTCCTCGTCACGCACCTCGACGTCGACCACTGCGGCGGCCTGCCGGATTTCCCTCACGCCACGGTCCACGTACTGGATGCGGAACTGAGGGCCGCGGTGGCTGAGGCGCCGAGCTTCCGCTACCGCCCAGCGCATTGGGCGCACGGTCCACAGTGGCGCACCTACGAGTCCACAGGAGAGGCGTGGTTCGGCTTCGAGGCGATCCAGCCCGTCGGTCTCCCCGAGGAGTTCAAGCTCGTCCCGATGGGTGGCCACACCGCCGGCCACACAGGCGTCGCGGTGCACGACGGCACCCGTTGGCTCCTGCACTGCGGTGACGCCTACTACTACCACCGCGAACTGGACGCCGACCCCGAACCGCACCCGGTGCTCGACATCGTGCAGACCCGTTCCGAGGTCGACCACGGCGAACGCGTCAACACCCAGGCCCGGTTGCGGATCCTCGCCCAGCAGCACACCGGCGAGGTCACCCTCTTCAGCGCACACGACCCGTGGGAATTCGGCAGACTGGCGTCGTGACCTTCTTGAGGAAGTGCTGACGTGCACGCCGCCGGCCTGGTGCTGCACCCGCAACGCGACTCCGCCGACGCCGTCGCCGCCGTGCTCGGCTGGGCGACCAACCGCGGTGTCGAGATCCTCGGCATCAAAGACGAGATCCAGCGACTCCGCTGCGAGGCCACCCCGGTCTCCGCGGAGGAGCTGGGCCGCCGCGCCGACCTGCTCGTGAGCCTCGGCGGCGACGGCACGATGCTGCGCGCCATGCGCATGGCCGACGGCGAGCACGCCCCGGTGCTGGGCGTCAACCTGGGCAAACTCGGCTTCCTCGCGGAGGTCGACGTGCCGGACCTGCCCGCGGCCCTGAGCGCGATCGACGCCCACGACTTCACCGTCGAACCCCGGCTGGCGGTGGACGCGGAGTTCAGTGGCGGCAAGGTGACTGCGTTCAACGACATCGCCGTGGTCCGCGTGCCGGGCGACGGCAGCGCCCGCGTCGCCGTCCGCGTGGCCGGTCAGCCGTTCGTCAGCTACGCGGCGGACGCGGTCATCGTCGCGACCCCGACCGGCTCGACGGCCTACAGCTTCAGCGCCGGTGGCCCGATCACCAGCCCGTCGGTGGAGGCTTTGCTGGTCACGCCCGCCGCACCGCACTCCGCGTACAGCCGCGGCGTGGTGCTGTCGGTGCACGACGAGGTGGAGCTCGACCTGCTGCCGTCGAGCGGCAGGCTCGCGGTCGAGGTCGACGGCATCGTGGCGGGCTACGTCCAGCCGGGCGAGCGGGTGTCGTTGCGCGCCAGGCCCGGCGCCGCGCGGGTGGTGCGGCTCGGGATGACGACGTTCTACCAGCGGGCCCGCCGCAAGCTGCAGCTCACGGACTCGGCGGAGCTGACGTGATCCTTCGCGAGTGGACCGTCGACGACGCGGCCTGGTACGCCGAGGCCACCAAGGACGCCGAAGTCCAGCGCTACACCGCCGATCCGCCCACGCTCACCGCCGACCAGGTCGCTCAGGCGATCGAAGCCCGGCGGGACCACCCGTCCGCCACGTCGTTCTGCATCGAGGACGCCGGTGAGCGCTGCGGCAACGTGGCGGTCGACGTCGAGGACGGCATCGGTCACGTGTCCTATCTGGTCGCGGCGCCCGCGCGCGGGAAAGGGTTGGCCACCAAGGCACTCACGTCGTTCGTGGCGTGGATCTTCGCTCACCACGACGTCACCGAGCTGAGGTTGTGGGCGCACCGCGACAACATCGGTTCGCGCAAGGTCGCCGAGCGCGCCGGGTTCGTCCGCGATCCCGCACGCGACGCGGACCGGGAGATCAAGGGATCGATCTGGCCAACTGTCGCTTATCGGCACTCTGGCTGAAGAGGACATCTCGACCTAGGCTGCACCGGCGCTCGGCGAGCGCCGGGCTGAATGGGGGCACCGAGAATGTCTGAGTTGAACAGACGCAGCATGTTCGCGTTGGGGGCGGGCATCGCGGCGATGGGTGCGGCGGGCACCGGGGTCGCGTCCGCCGGCACCGACCACGAAGCGGACCTGCCTGGCTTCAAGCACAACTACGCCCAGGTCAACGGGGTGCGCCTGCACTACGTTTCCGGTGGGCGCGGCGAGCCTCTGGTGCTGCTGCCGGGCTGGCCGCAGACGTGGTGGGAGTACCACAAGATCATGCCCGCGCTGGCCACGAAGTTCCGCGTGATCGTGGTGGACCTGCGCGGCATGGGCGGGTCGTCGAAACCTTTGGCCGGCTACGACAAGAAGACGATGGCGGCCGACGTCCACGAGCTCGTGCGCAAGCTCGGGTACTCGAGCGTCAACATCGCCGGGCACGACATCGGCAGCCAGGTCGCGTTCAGCTTCGCGGCCAACTTCCCTTCCGCCACCCGCAAGGTGGCGCTGATGGACGTGCTGCACCCCGACGAGGGCTACTACCAGATCCCGCTGCTGCCGCCGCCCGGCGGTTTCAGCCTGTGGTGGTTCGCGTTCAACCAGGTGCAGACGCTGCCGGAACAGTTGCTCACCGGGCGGTTCCGCTACCTGCTCGACTACCTCTTCTCGAACACCGCGGCCAACCCGGCCGCGATCGACGAGCGCTCGCGCCAGATCTACGCGCGGGCCTACAACTCGCCGGACGCGATCAGGGCGGGCAACGGCTGGTACCAGTCGTTCCACCAGGACATCGCCGACGGCAAGACCTACGCGAAGCTGACGCCGCCGGTGCTGGGGCTCGCGTCCATGTTCTCGTACCAGGACATGGTGGCGGCGCTGCCGAAGGTCGCGGTCGACGGCAAGGCCGTCATGGTCGAGGGTTCCGGGCACTGGCTCTCGGAGGAACAGCCTGACGCCGTCGCTCGTGAGCTCGCGCAGTTCTTCGGCTAGGAGAGGCCGGATCGCGCGTCGCGGTGGCGGCGCGCGATCAGCCGAACGGCGGGCGGTTGCGGAAGCACTCCACGTGCAGGGTGCTGCCGCGGAGCACGCCAGTCTCGATCGACGCGGGAAAGTCGCTTTCATCCTCGTAGAGCAGATGGCCGAAGTAGAACGTGCACGCCGCGCTCGCCTCGCGTTCAAGAGCCCGGAACCTCTTGCCCTGCACCGACCAGCCGCGGTTGAGCGGGCGGTGCTGGGGAAAGATGTTCGGCCCGAACTCACCTCCCGAGAGGTGCGGGATCAGATGTCCCCGATCGGTGGGAGTGCCATCGGGTGATGGCGGCAGCGGAAACCCGCGTTGGTAGGAGACGTCTCGCGAGGCGATGTCGTGAGGTGTGACCGCCCACGCGGCCACGGTGCGTTCCGCCCGGCTGCTGTCGGCCCCGGCGGTGTCGTAGAGGTAGGTGGCCGTCTGCATCGTGAACTCCACCAGGCAGGAGTCTGCCCACTCGCGCCGGTAGTGGTCGGCCGCCGCGTCCAGGAGGGCCTGGCCGACCAGATCGGGTGTCAGCGGTCTTGGGAGGTCGTGCACCAAATCCGCGTAGGCGAGCGACAGCGTCGTCACCGTTCTGTTCTACCCCGCGGCGGCGCGTGCCGGTGATCACCTGCATCATCTGCGCATGCGCAGCTCACTGTTCAACCACCAGGAACGGTCCGTCGAGCCCGGCAGTTTCCAGCTGCAGAACGACCGCATGCTGAAGGTGGACCTCACCGGCAGCGGCGGGCACTTCTTCGCCAAGCAGGGGTCGATGGTCGCCTACCAGGGCGATGTCGACTTCGCCTACGAGGGCGCCGGCGGCATCGGCAAGCTGTTCAAGAAGGCCTTCACCGGCGAAGGCATGTCGCTGATGAAGGTGTCGGGCAGCGGCGACGTGTTCCTCGCCCAGGACGCCGACGAGATCTTCGTGCTCTACCTCGAGGACGAGGGCGTCACCGTCAACGGCAAGAACGTGCTCGCCTTCGACAGCACGCTCAAGTGGGACATCAACCGCACCGAAGGCGCGTCGATGCTCAGCGGCGGCCTGTTCAACACCACGTTCACGGGTACGGGTGCGCTGGCCGTCACGGCTTACGGGACGCCGGTCGTGCTGAACGTCGACGTGCCGACGTTCGTCGACATGCAGTCCGCCGTGCTGTGGTCCACCTCCTTGAAGTCCTCGATCCGCAAGACGGCCAAGCTCGGTGCCGTCATCGGGCGTGGTTCCGGTGAGGCGTACCAGCTCGCGCTGACGGGTCAGGGCATCGTCGTCGTGCAGGCGTCGGAAGGGCACCCGATCCCGACTGCCCAGTGACGCCTGGGGATCGTCTCAGCGCGCGGTCGCACACCGCCTCGCGTCGTGGTGCGCGGCCATCCGCACCGGGGCGTTGACCACGCCGAAGCCGCGGTAGTCCCCGATCCGTTGCACCACCTCGAAGAACACCCGAGCACCGGCCAGCTCGGTGTAGAAGTGCAGGAACTCTCCGTGCTCGTCGCGGTCGTAGAGCACGGAGAGTTCGCGCAACGCCCTGATCCGTTCGGCGGGCAGGCCGGTGCGAGCGGCGAGGTCGTCGTAGTAGTTGGCGGGGATCTCCAGCACCCGCGCGCCCAACGACCGCAACGCCTGCGCACTGGCCACCGCGTCCGTGCACGAGAAGGCGATGTGCTGCGGTTCCCGCACGGCGGGCGCCCACTCGCCGCGGCGCACCAGGGCGGAGTCCAGCGACAACCGGATGCCTCCGCTGACACCTCGGCCGCGCACCAGGCCGTGCGGTGCCGCGAACTCCGTCGTGGCACCCGGTTCGAGGCCGAGCACCGACCGGTAGAAGAGGGTGGCCTCGTCGAAGTTGTCGAACGGCTGGGTCAGGGAGACGTGGTCGATGCCGGTGAGGCCGGCCGACGGCGCCGCCTCGCCGGTCGGGGTGAAGTCGGTGATCCAGTCGTCGCCGGAGCAGAAGAAGATCTGGGTTCCGTCCGGTGCGGCGATCGCGGTCAGCGGTGCCTCACCCGGACCGGCTGTGCGCGACAACGCGGGAGCGAGCAGGCTCTGCGCACGCAGCCCGGCCGCAGCGGGGTCCGACACCGTGATGCCGAACGCGCCGATGGTGCCGGGTTCGCCCGACCCGTTCACCAGCACCCGCGCCTCGCCCTGGGTCCACAGCTCCACCGGCTTCGACCGGTGCACGCCCGCCCTCGTGAACCCCAGCGAGGCCAGGCCGGACTCGCCGACCATTTCGGCGAACGCGTAGCCCGTCGGGGCGGGCGCGGCCGGAACGTCCAGCAGTCCCAAGGAGTCCTTCAACGCCAGCAGTGACCGCATCGCGTCCACCGCGGCCCGCTGCGGGTCGGACTGGCGGAAGACGTCGTTGAACACCTCCAGCGACAGCGGTCCGGAGTAGCCGGCGGCGAGGACGTGACCGGTGAACGCGGTCAGGTCGAAGTCGCCCTGGCCGGGGAAGAGCCGGTGGTGGCGGCTCCACTGCAGCACGTCCATCGGCAACGTCGGCGCGTCCGCCAGCTGCAGGAAGAAGATCTTCTCGCCGGGGATCGCGCGGATCGCCCGCGGATCGTCCCCTTTGGACAGGATGTGGAAGCTGTCGAGGCACACGCCGAGCGACGGGTGCGCGGCGCGGCGCACGATCCGCCACGCGTGCTCGTACCCGTTGACGTATCGACCCCAGGCCAGGGCCTCGTAGGCGATCCGCAGGCCGCGTTCGGCCGCCCGCGAGGCGAGCAGGTGCAGCTGCTCGGCCGCGAGATCGTCGTCGTCGATGGCGTCGGGTGACACCGAGGAGCACACGAGGATCGTGTCGACGCCCAGGTCGGCCATGACGTCGAACTTGCGTT
This sequence comes from Lentzea sp. NPDC051838, assembly GCF_040681245.1. Classification (NCBI taxonomy): domain Bacteria; kingdom Bacillati; phylum Actinomycetota; class Actinomycetes; order Pseudonocardiales; family Pseudonocardiaceae; genus Lentzea; species Lentzea sp. NPDC051838. The sequence continues at coordinate 445,014 of NZ_JBFAYI010000004.1, read as the reverse complement.
CGGCGCGGCGCAGGTTGGCGGCGAGCACGTCCGGCGGCACGGCCTCGAAGTCGCGGAACGGCTGGTAGAGGTCGATGCTCAGGCCGAGGTCGGCGCACCGCTTGCGGATCTCGGCGGGTCCGGGACGTGCGGCGAGCAGGTCGTTCTCGAACAGCTCGACGCCGTCGAAGCCCGCGTTCGCCGCCGCGGTGAGCTTGTCCTCGAGCGTGCCGGACAGGCAGACGGTGGCGATGCCGGTGCGCGGGTCAGGCCGCATGGGCGGGTTCCCCTTCCATCTCCTCGAAGTGGGCGAGCATCCGCGCCGCGTCGGGCTGGACGCCGGTGAACAGCCGCATGGACTCGGCGGCCTGCAGGACGACCATGCCGCCGCCGTGCAGCACGCGGCAGCCCCGCGCCCGTGCCGCGGCCAGCAGCGCCGTTTCCAGGGGCCGGTAGACGATGTCGGCGACCCAGAGATCCTCACGCAGCAACGACTCGTCGATCGGCAGCCCCGGATGCGCGGCCATGCCGGTGGGGGTCGCGTGGACCAGACCGTCGGCCGTGCGGACGGCGCTCGGCTCGCACGTTCCAGCCCGCTCCGCACCGAACCGGCGCCGCAAAGCCTCCACCAGCGCTGCGGCGCGGGCCGGGTCGACGTCGTGGACACCGAGCCGCGCGGTGCCGAGCGACAGCAGTGCGTGACCCACGGCCGCGCCCGCGCCACCCGCACCCAGCAGGACGACCTCCTCCATCGCGACGTCCGGCAGGCCGCGGCTCAGGCTGTGGGCGAACCCGGTCGCGTCGGTGTTGTGCCCGATCGCCTTGCCGTTCCTCAGGACCACGGTGTTGACGGCGCCCAGCGCGGCCGCCTCGGGGTCGAGCTCGTCCAGGTGCGGCAGGATCGCCTGCTTGGCGGGATGGGTGATGTTCAGGCCGTCGAACCCCGCGGTCCGCGCCGCCGCCAGCACCTCACCCGGTGGCAGGCGGAGAACGTCGAGGTCGAGCAGGCGGTAGACGTAGCGCAGCCCGAGCCGGTCCGCCTCGCGTTCGTGCAGCGCCGGGCTCAGCGACGGACCGATGCCGGATCCGACGAGCCCGATCAGGTAGCTGGACACTCGGCCTCCGTAATGTACGAACTAGTGAGTTCACCGTAGCGCACGCACCCGGCCGCAGGAAGTACTCCACTAGAGTTGACTGGTCAGCCGTTGATCGAAGGGGTACCTGGTGGCCGCACCGTCGTCGTCCGAGGCCGAGCGCCAGCGGGACAAGGACCGCACCCGCGCGGACATCCTGGACGTGGCCACCCGGGAGTTCGCCGACAAGGGCTACACCGGCGCGCGCGTGGACGAGATCGCCGAGCGCACCAGCACCACGAAGCGGATGATCTACTACTACTTCGGCGGCAAGGAGCAGCTCTACATCGCCGTGCTGGAACGCGCCTACTCCGCGATCCGCGCGCTGGAGGCCTCGGTCGACGTCGAGCACCTCGACCCCGAGGTCGCGATCCGCAGGCTCGCCGAGGTCACCTTCGACCACCACGAGGCGAACCCGGACTTCATCCGGCTGGTCAGCATCGAGAACATCCACCACGCCAAGCACATCGCGCGCTCCGAGATCCTGGCCGGCCTCGCGAACCCCGCGCTCGACGGACTCACCCGCGCGCTCGACCGCGGCCGCGAGTCCGGACGCTTCCGCGCTGACGTGGACGCACTCGACATCCACCAGGTGATCAGCTCGTTCTGCGTGTTCAGGCTCGCGAACCGGCACACGTTCGCCGCGATCTTCGGACGGGACATGCTCGACCCGGCGCGACGCGAACACCACCGGCGCATGCTGAGCGACCTGGTGATCGACTACTTGACGAGCTAGAAACCAACCCTTGACACGACGGGGTCGCGTGTCCGAGCGTTAATTAACTAACTAGAACGTACATCGGAGTACGCCGTGACCACATCGATGGCCCGCAAGACCGCGCTGGCGGCCTGGATCGGCAGCGCCCTGGAGTACTACGACTTCTTCATCTACGGCACGGCCGCGGCACTGGTGTTCAACAAGGTCTTCTTCCCCGCGACCTCACCCGCGACCGGAACCCTGCTCGCGCTCGCCACGTTCGGCGTGGGCTACCTCGCCCGCCCGGTCGGCGCCTTCGTGCTCGGGCACGTCGGCGACCGCTTCGGACGCAAGAAAGTCCTGGTGTTCACGCTGTTGCTGATGGGCGTGACGACGTTCGCCGTGGGCTGCCTGCCGACCTACGCCTCGGTCGGTGTCCTCGCGCCGGTGCTGCTCGTCGTTCTCCGCCTGCTGCAAGGACTTTCCGCGTCGGGCGAGCAGGCAGGCGCGAACTCGATGTCGCTGGAACACGCGCCGGAAGATCGGCGCGGCTACTTCACCAGCTTCACCCTGAGCGGCACCCAGGCAGGGCAGATCCTGGCGACCGCGATCTTCCTGCCCGTCGCCGCACTCCCCCAGGACGACCTGCTGTCGTGGGGCTGGCGGGTGCCGTTCTGGTGCAGCGCGCTCGTGGTCGTCGTCGGTCTCGTCATCCGGCGCAAGATCGACGAGACGGCCGAGTTCAAGCGCACGAAGGTGGCCAAGCTCCCGGTCGCCGTGCTGTTCCGCTCCCACTGGCGGGACGTCCTGCGGGTCGTCGTCGCGGCCACCATCGCGTCGGTCAGCACCATCTTCACCGTCTACGCGCTGAGCTACGCGGTCAACACCATCGGCCTGCCGCGCACGTCGATGCTGTGGGTGGGTGTGCTCGCGAACGTGGTCGCGCTCGCCGCGATCCCGTTGCTGGCAGGGCTTTCCGACCGGATCGGTCGCAAGCCCGTGTTCATCGCCGGCTGCGTCGGGTGCGCGATCCTGATCTTCCCGTACCTGTGGTCGATCTCGATCGGCTCGCTCCCGCTGGTGTTCGTGTTCGGCATCCTGATGTTCGGGGTCGTCTACTCCGGGATCAACGGGATCTGGCCGTCGCTGTACGGCGAGATGTTCAGCACGGAGGTCCGGTTGTCCGGCATGGCGATCGGCACCCAGTTCGGGTTCGCGATCGCGGGCCTCGCGCCCAGCGTGGTGTCCGCGATCGGCTCCGGCCGGGACGGCTGGGTGGGCGTCGCGATCTTCACCGCCGCGGTGTGCGCGCTGAGCGCGGCGGCGATCGCGACCGGGCGCGAGACGTTCCGGCGCCCGACCGCGGAACTCGGGCTTCCAGCAAGGGAAACGCGGGTTCCCGCCACGGTTCAGGCCTGACGCCTCGGGATGAACGCCGCGACCACGCACGCGAGCAGCGCGGTCGCGGCACCCAGGGCCATGATGAGCTTGAAGCTGAACGGGATCGTCGCCTGCGTGAGCACGACACCCGCCACCGCGCTGGAGGTCGACGTGCCGATCGCGCGCATCAACGTGTTGAGGCTGTTGGCCGCAGCGGTTTCCGACGTCGGCACGGACGACATGATCAGAGCCGGCATCGCGCCATAGGCCAGGCCGATGCCCGCGCCGATCACCGCCGACACCACGACCAGGTGCCACACCGCGGTCATCAGGAAAATGCCCGCGCCATAACCCAAAGCGACGACGACCGTGCCCAGCATCAGCGTGACGCGAGGTCCGCGCGCCGTCGTGATCCGCGCGGACACCGGCGCCGTCGCCATCATCACCAGCCCGGACGGCACCAGCACGAGGCCCGTCACGAGCAACGACTGCCCGAGGCCGTGGCCGGTCGACGCCGGCAGCTGCAGGATCTGCGGCAGCACCAACGACTGCGCGAACATCGAGAACGCGAACACCGCTGAGGCGATGTTGGTCAGCAGCACCTGACGACGGGCCGTGGTGCGCAGGTCGACGAGCGGCTCGCGCGACCGCAGCTCCCACCAGCCCCACACCGCGAGCACCACCGCCGCCCCGCCGAACAGACCCGTGGTCGTCCCGGCACTCCACGTCGACGCCTTGGACACGCCGAGCAGCAGACACACCAATGCGACGGAAAGCCCGACGGCGCCGAGGAAGTCGAACCGGCCACCGCTGCGAACAGGCGACTCGGGCACCACGACCAGCACCGCGACGAGGACGATCACACCTGCCGCCGCCGACGTCCAGAACAGGTTGTGCCAGTCGCTCTGCTCGGCCAGGAACGCCGCCGCGGGCAGACCCAGCGCGCCGCCGACGCCCAGCGAAGCGCTCATCAGCGCCGTTGCCGAGGCGAGGCGTTCGACCGGCAGTTCGTCGCGCATGATGCTGATGCCGAGCGGGATCACGCCGACCGCCAGCCCCTGGATCACGCGGCCGACGATCATCGGCACCAGCGAGTAGCTGAGCGCGGCGACCACCGAGCCGCCGATCAGCATCATCAGGCTGACGAGCAGCATGCGGCGCTTGCCGTACATGTCGCCGAGCCTGCCCACGACGGGTGTCGCGACCGCGCTGGCCAGCAGCGTCGAGGTGATCACCCACGTCGTGTCGCCCGGTGACGAGCCCAGGAGCTGCGGAAATCTCGGCAGGAGCGGGATCACCAGCGTCTGCATCAGCGACACGACGATGCCGCCCATCGCGAGCACGGCCACGACCACGTTCGGGCGCGTCGCCGGACGCGTCTCTTCTAGGAGCACGTGCCCCAGTCTAAGTCAGTCAGTTGACTTAAATGAACCCTGTCGGCATGGTGGAAAAGGAGACACCCACCACCACGAAGGAAGTCTTCGATGTCCGAAGTAGACGATCTGCCGCGTTTCCCCTTCGAGTCGGACGCGGCTCTCGAACCCCCTGCCGAGTGGGCTGAGCTGCGGTCGAAATGCCCAGTGGCACACGTGAAACTCGCGAGCGGAGACCAGGCCGCGCTGCTCACCAGGCACGCGGACGTGAAGCAGATCCTGTCCGACCCGCGCTTCACCAGGCCGACTCCGCACGACGACGCCGCCCGCATCGCCGACAGCGAGGACGGCGGCATCTTCAACAGCGAGATGGCCGAGGTGATCCCGCAGTCCGGCGAGGCGCACCTGACGTGGCGGCGCGGCATCGGCAAGTGGTTCACGGCCAAGCGGATGAACGCGCTGCGGCCGGGGATCGCCGCGATGGCCGAGCAGCTGATCGACGAGATGGTGCTCAAGGGCGCGCCCGCGGATCTCAAGGCGTCCCTCGGTTTTCCGCTGCCCGTCTGGGTCATCTGCGACATGCTCGGCGTGCCGGACCACGACCGCGACCAGTTCTCGCACTGGTCGGACACGATGCTCAGCATGACCCGCTTCAGCGAGGCCGAGATGAAGGCGGCCGAGCAGGAGTTCGGCCGGTACATGGCGGGACACGTCGCGGCCAAGCGGGAGAACCCGGGCGAGGACCTGCTCAGCGCGCTGGTCACCGACCCGGAGCCGATGTCCGACCGGACGCTGATCGCCACCGGCATCGGGTTGCTGATCGCGGGCCACGAGACGACCGCGAACATGATCACGAAGATGGTCGCGATGCTGCTGGAGGACCGCAGCCGCTGGGAAGCACTCCTGGCCGACCCGTCGCTGGTGCGCACCGCAGTGGAGGAAGCGCTCCGGCTGGACGCCAACGCGGGTGTCGGCATGGCGCGCTATCTGACCGAGGACGTGGAGATCGGCGGCACGCTCCTGCCGCGCGGCACCACCGCGATGTGCAGCATGGCGGCGGCGAACCGGGACGAGGAGACGTTCGAGAACGCGTCCTCGATGGACCTGCGTCGCAGCCCCAACCAGCACCTCGCTTTCGGCGCCGGAGCCCACGCCTGCCTGGGTCAGCCACTCGCCAGGACCGAGCTCCAGGTGGTGCTCGAAGTGCTGTTGAGCAAGCTCCCGTCGCTGGACCTGGCGGTTCCGGTGCAAGATCTACGCCGGGTCGAGGGGCTCGTCGTGGGCGGGCTCGTGGAACTACCGGTGCGATGGTGAGCTGAATGAACAAGGTCGACGACAACCCGTCACGGGCGGAGCGGGCGCACGCCACCCGTGAGCTGATTCTCACCGCGGCCGAGCGCCTGTTCGCCGAGCACGGGGTGTTGGCCGTCTCGAACCGGCAGGTCAGCGAGGCCGCCGGGCAGGGCAACAACACGGCCGTCGGCTACCACTTCGGCACCAAGGCTGACCTCGTGCGCGCCATCGCCCGCAAGCACCTGGCGCAGATCGAGGAGATCCGCCAGCGCCTGGTCGCGGCCGTCGAGGATCCCGGAGACGTCCGGTCCTGGCTCTCGTGCCTGGTCCGGCCGGTCACCGAACACCTCGCGAACGCCACCAGCCCTACCTGGTTCGCCCGCTTCGGGGCCCAGGTCATGACCGACCCGACGCTGCGCTCAATCATCGTCGAGGAGACGCAGTCGTCGCCGTCGCTCGTGCGGATCCTCGCGGGTATGAACGCGTGCCTGCCCGACCTCCCCGACGAGGTGCGCGCCGAACGGCACGACATGGCACGGCAGCTGCTCGTGCACATGATCGCCGAACGCGAGCGCGCCCTCGCCGACCACACCCCGACTCCCCGCGCCAGCTGGCACGACGCCGCGACCGGCCTCGTCGACGCTCTCGTCGGCCTCTGGCTGGCGCCGGTCACCTCTGAGAAGGACTCTCGAACGTGAAGATCACCGTTGACCAGGACAAGTGCTGCGGCGCCGGAACGTGCGTGCTGCTCGCCCCTGACGTGTTCGACCAGCGCGACGAGGACGGCATCGTCGTGCTGCTGGACGAAGCGCCGTCCGAGGAACTGCACTCGCTGGTTCGCGAGGCCGCGAGTGTGTGTCCGGCCTCCGCCATCGAGGTCAGCGAATGACCGTGATCGTCGGCGCGTCCGCTGCCGGGCTTGCCTGTGCCGAGGCGTTGCGCCGCAAGGGTTACACCGGTCCGTTGACCCTTGTCGGTGCTGAGTCGCATCTGCCGTACGACCGGCCGCCACTGTCCAAACAGGTCCTGTCCGGCGACTGGGAGCCCGCGAGGGCTCGGCTCCGGTCGGCAGAGGCGTTGTCCGCGCTGGACGCCACGCTCGTGCTCGGCGATCCGGCCGTGCACCTCGACGTGCCGGAGCGGGCCGTGCACACCGCGTCCGGACGGATCTTGAAGGCCGACAACATCGTGCTGGCGACGGGTCTTCGCCCGCTCACCCTGGCCGGTCAGCCCACACTGCGCACTGTCGACGACGCGCTGACGTTGCGGAAGCGCTTGCTGGGTTGTACGAACGCGGTCGTGGTCGGTGACGGCGTGCTCGGTGCGGAAATCGCGGCCACGGCTCGTCGGATGGGCGTGGCGGTGACTCTGGCGGGTCCGCAGTCCGCACCGATGGCTCTGCAACTCGGGCCGCGCGTGGCTTCGGAACTCGCCTCGCTGCACGCGGCGCAGGGCGTCTCGTTGCGGCTCGGCGCGGCGGTGACCGAGGTGTCCGAGGACGGTGTGCTGCTGGAGACCGGCGAGGTGCTGCCCGCGGACGTGGTCGTGGTGGCGTTCGGCTCCGCGCCGGCCACGGACTGGTTGCAGGACAGCGGACTCACGCTCGGCAACGGCATCGTGTGCGACTCGCGGCTGCGGGCCGCCGAGGGCATCTACGCGTGCGGCGACGTGGCCCGCTGGCACCACGAGACGCTGGGACGCATGGTGCGCCTGGAGAACCGCACCAACGCGACCGAGCAGGGCATCGCCGTCGCCGCGAACATCCTGGGCGCGGACGAGGCGTTCCTGCCGGTTCCGTACTTCTGGACCGACCAGTTCTCGGCGAAGATCCACGTCCACGGGTTCGTCTCGCCGGACGCGACCGTGGTGGAGGGCAGCGCGTCCGAGGGACGATTCGTCGTTCGCTACCACCGCGACGGCGCCGTCACCGGCGTGCTCGGCTGGAACATGCCCAAGCAGGCGCGTCAGCACCGCGCCGAGATCAGTCTTCGTTGTCCCGCAGGCGTCGCAGCATCAACGCCAGGTGCAGCCTGAACCGTCCGGACGCCGAGTCGAGCTCGAACCCGAGCATCGACTCGGCCCTGGCGAGCCGCACCGTCAGCGTGCTGTGGTGCCGGTGCAACGCGGCCGCGGCCTGGCGCACGGAGCCGGTCGCGCACAACGCCTCCAGCGCGGTGATCAGGTCGGCATCGGCCTTGTCCAGCGCCTTCACATCGGGCAGCGCGGCGATGTCCGACGTGTCGAGCTGCTCGGCGAGCAGCGCCAGGCTGCCCAGTTTCTCCCACCGCACAACGGGTTCACCGTCCGATGTGTACCGCAGTGCGGTACGCGCAGCCTGCCACGACCTGGCCGCGTCGATCGCGGGTAGCAACGGCCCCACGCCCATCCGTCCGGCTGTTTCCGGAACATCGGTGGCGAGCACCGCGCGCACGTTCCCCAGCTGCACGGACCGTCCCGCGACCTCGCCGGTGGCCGCCAGGACCCGCATCGGCGCCGTGGCAGCGATGCCGAGCAGATGAAGCGCCCGGGAACGTTCCGCGGTGCCAACGCGTTCGGAGAGCACCAGCTCGATCAGCGCCGGATCGCCCAGCTCGGGCAACGGCACGCTGGAGTGGTCCAGCAACACGGCCGCGGCGATCGCGAACCGTTCCAGCAGCATGTCGTCGAGCGGCGCGGGCTTCCCGTCGCGCGCCACCCACACCTCGACCCCGCCCTCGAGCGCCCGCACGACGGCCTTCGCGGGTACCGGTCCAGCCGTGACGGCACCACCGGCGTCGGCCCGCAACGCCAGCCCCTGCCCCGGCGCGTGCAGCCCGACCGGGCATCCGGCGAGCTCGGACGTGCTGCGCACCAGAGCGTCGAGGCCCGCGCGCTCGGTGATCAGGCGATCGAAGAACCCGATCACCCGCACCGCGTTCTCGGCGTCGGCGTCCAGCCCGGACAACCTCAGCAGCAGGCCTCTCATCCCGTCACCATAGCCCTGGAAACGGACCCGCCACCTGGCGTGCCCGGTGCCCTGATCGCCCGCCACGTGTCGGCTGCCGAGCCGGCCACCCCGAGCCGAGGATCTGAGTTCATGAGCTACGCCATCGACCCCGAACTCCTCCCCTGGCTCGACATGCTGCCGGGAGTGACACTGCTGGACTACGACGCCCTAGTGGCCGCGCGCGCTCAGCGGTCCCAGCTGAGCGAACTCATGCCCGCCTACGAGCCGACGAACCCGATCGAGGTGCGCGACACCTCGGTACCCGGTCCGTCCGACGCCCCCGACGTGCCGGTGCGCATCTACGCCCCCGCCGGACTCACGAACACCGTGCCGGGCCTGGTCTACATCCACGGCGGCGGATTCGTCCTCGGCGACCTGGACATGTTCCACCCGCACGTGCTGCGGCTGGTCGACGAGCTCGGCGTGGTGGTCGTGTCGGTGGACTACCGGCTCGCGCCCGAGCACCCGTTCCCGGCTCCGGTCGAGGACTGCTACGCCGTCCTGAAGTGGGTGGCGGCCAAGGCGGACGAGCTCGGCATCGACCCCGCGCGCATCGGTGTCGGCGGCGAGAGCGCGGGTGGCGGGCTCACCGCGGGCACGGTCCTGCTGGCGCGCGACCGTCAGGGGCCGGAGATCTGCTTCCAGTACCTCGGCATCCCCGAGCTCGACGACCGCCTCGACACGGACTCGATGCGGGACTACGTCGACACCCCGCTGTGGAACCGCCCCAACGCGATCTACAGCTGGGCCAGCTACCTCGGCGCCGAACCGGCCGGCGACGTCTCGCCGTACGCGGCACCTGCCCGCGCCACGGACCTCTCCGGCCTGCCGCCCGCGTTCGTGACGACGTGCCAGTACGACCCGCTGAGGGACGAGGGCATCGAGTACGCCCGCCGGCTCGCACACGCGGGCGTGCCGACCGAGCTCCGCCTCTACCCCGCCACGTTCCACGGTTCCGCGTTCGTCGAGAGCGCTGCCATCACGCGCAGGATGTTCGCCGACGAGGTGGACGCGTTGCGGCGCGGGTTGCGGATCACCGGCTGACAACCCGCCGCGTCGAATCGTCGAACACCTCTGTCCGTACGGTTTCGGGACCGTTACAGTCGAGTTCTGGGAGCGCTCCCAGAACTCGACTTCGGTGCGGAACGTACTGCGCGCCCAGGCGTCCCGCACCGATCCCACGACCGGCGAAGCGCCGGCCGGCACCGCGTCCCCGGTACAGCGGCGTGCCGGGGACGCGCTCTCACGGCCGCTCCATACGATGACCGGCATGACGGAGATCGACCGGCAGCGACGACCTGGCCCGCGCATCGAGGAGGTCGCGCGACTGGCCGGGGTGTCCAAGTCGACGGTCTCCCGGGTGATCAACGGCGAGCAGTACGTGAGCGCGAAGGCCCGCTCCGCCGTGCAGGACGTGATCGCGCGCCTGCGGTACAGCCCGAACCACGCCGCGCGCTCGCTGGCGGGCAGCAGGGCCAACGCCATCGCGCTCGTCGTCTCCGAACACGGCAGCCACGTGCTCGGCGACCCGTTCCTCGCCGGAGTGCTGCGCGGGGTGCACGCGGAGCTCACCGGGCGGCACATGCAGCTGTTGCTGATGCTCAGCCGCCCGGAGGATCACGACGACCTCGTCAGCTACCTCTCGGGCGGGCACGTCGAGGGTGCGCTGCTGATCAGCCTGCACGGGGACGACCCGTTGCCGGCCAGGCTGCACGAAGCCGGGCTGCCCGTGGTCGTGGGCGGGCGGCCGCTGAGCAACGCGACAGTCCCGTTCGTCGACTCGGACAACTTCACCGGTGGCCTGGACGCCGCACGCCACCTGGTGTCGTTGGGGCGCAACAAGATCGCCACCATCGCCGGGCCGAAGGACATGGCGGCCGGACTCGACCGGCTGGGCGGCTGGCGGCGAGGTCTCGGCGAGGCGAAGCTGGCCGCGAACCTCGTGGCGGAGGCCGACTTCACGCCGGAGAGCGGCGCCCGCGCGATGACCGAGCTGCTCGACCGCGCGCCCGACCTCGACGGCGTCTTCGTGGCCGCGGACATCATCGCTCTCGGCGCCCTGCAGGTGCTGCACGCCCGCGGCAGGCGGGTGCCGCAGGACGTGGCGGTCGTCGGGTTCGACGACTCGCTGCTCGCCTCGACGGCCACTCCCCCGCTCACGACGGTCCGGCAGGACGTCGAACAGCTCGGTCGCACGATGACCTGGCGGCTGCTGGGCGAGCTCGCGGGCGAGGACGGCCTGCCGCCGTCGTTGCTGCTGCCGACTTCCTTGGTGCGCAGGGCAAGCGCCTAGCCGTACCAGCGCTGTGCGTGCCGGATGAAGTACGCACTGTTAACCCGCACGTCACGCGTCCGGGAACGCTCCCAGTTTGTCCCAACTGTGACCTGACCCCAGAACGACGAGGTCACACCACTCGCGCACCCCGAAACCGCCTGCTCCCGCCCGGAGTGTGGCTTGACACACATTCGAAGCCAGGGCGACACTCCACCGCATCTGGGAGCGCTCCCAGACCCCGCCCGCCGAGACCGAGGGAGTTCTCCCGTGCGCCACCGCAGTTGGGTCAGCGTGCTTCTCCTGTTGACCGCCGCCACCGCCTGTTCGTCCGGTGGAGCGGCGCAGGACGGCAAGACCGAGCTGACCATCGCGACGTTCAACGAGTTCGGGTACGAGGACCTGCTCAAGGAGTACGAGGCAGCGCACCCGGACGTGAAGCTCACCCAGCGCAAGACGGGGCAGGCCGAGCCGCACCACAAGAACCTCTTCACGAAGATGGCCGCGGGCTCCGGGCTCGCCGACATCGAGGCGATCGAGGAGGGCTACCTCAGCCAGGTCATGTCGAAGTCGAGCCAGTTCAACGATCTCAAGGAGATCGGGCCGCAGGTCGACGGCCGGTGGCTGCCGTGGAAGTACGACGCGGTGGTCAAGGACGGCAAGATCATCGGCTACGGCACGGACATCGGCCCGCTCGCCATGTGCTACCGCAAGGACCTCTTCGACAAGGCAGGCCTGCCGTCGGACCCCGAGGGCGTGAAGGCGTTGTTCGCCACCTGGGACAGCTACTTCGCCACCGGTGACCAGTTCATCGCGAAGTCCGGCGGGGTCGCGTGGTTCGACAGTGCCGCCCAAGTCTTCAACGCCATGCACAACCAGCACGAGGTCGGCTACTTCGACAAGTCCGACAAGCTCGTCGTCGAGACCAACCCGGCGATCAAGAGCGACTGGACGGCCGTCACCGGCGCTGTCGCGAAGGGACAGTCGGCGAAGCTGGCCGCGTGGAGCAAGGAGTGGGAGGCCGGGTTCAAGACCGACGCCTTCGCCACGAAGACCTGCCCGTCCTGGATGCTCGGCGTGATCGAGAAGCAGGCAGGCCCGGAGAACAAGGGCAAGTGGGCGGTCGCCGACGCGTTCCCGAACGGTGGCGGCAACTGGGGTGGTTCCTACCTGACCGTGCCGAAGCAGGGCAAGAACGCCAAGAAGGCCGCGGAGGTCGCCGCCTGGCTGACCGCGCCGGAGCAGCAGATCAAGGCGTTCAAGGCGAAGGGCACGTTCCCGAGCCAGGTCGCCGCGCTCACCGACCCGGCCCTGCTGGACTCGACGAACGCGTACTTCGGTGACATCAAGGCCGGCGCGCTGTTCGCCGAACGGGCCAAGAAGGTCGCGCGGGCGCAGTACAAGGGCCCGACCGACGGGCAGATCCAGGACACCGTGTTCAGCCCGGCGCTGCTGTCGGTCGAGCAGGGCAAGAACACCGACGAGGCCTGGAAGACCGCGATCGCGGAGACGCAGAAGGTAGCCAAGTGACGGCCGTGCTCACCCGGCCGGACCGCGGGCGGGTGGAGGAGGACCCCCGCCCGCGGTACCGTCTGTCCTCTCTGGACACGAAGGTCTCTCCGTACCTGTTCGTCGCGCCGTTCTTCGTGCTCTTCGCCGCGGTCGGGCTGTTCCCGTTGCTGTACACCGCGTACGTGTCGCTGTTCGACTGGGAGCTGGGCGCGGACGAGCGCACGTTCATCGGCCTGGACAACTACTCGACGTTGTTCACCGACGGCCAGTTCTGGAACGCGTTGTTCAACACCTTCAGCATCTTCCTGCTCTCGAGCGTCCCGCAGGTGATCGTCGCGGTGCTGCTCGCCGCGTTGCTCGCCGCGAACCTGCGGGGGCGCACGGCGTGGCGGATGGGTGTGCTGCTGCCCTACGTCGCCTCGCTGGTGGCGTTGGCGATCATCTTCGGCTCCCTGTTCGGGCCGCAGTACGGGCTCGTCAACGACGTGCTGACGACCATCGGCCTGCCTCGGATCGACTGGCAGGCCAACACGTTCGGCAGCCACGTCGCCATCGCCTCGATGGTGAACTGGCGGTGGACCGGCTACAACGCGTTGATCGTGCTGGCCGCGATGCTGGCGATCCCGCGCGAGGTGACCGAGGCCGCCGTGGTCGACGGCGCCGGACCGGTCCGGCGGTTCTTCAGCATCACGCTGCCGATGCTCAAGCCCACGATCGTGTTCGTGATCGTCACGTCGACGATCGGCGGGTTGCAGATCTTCACCGAGCCGAAGCTGTTCGAGCCGGCCGGCGGCAGCGGTGGCGGCGCGGAGCACCAGTACCAGACGGTCGTGCTCTACCTGTACCAGTCGGCGTTCCAGCACTTCGACCTCGGCTACGCGTCCGCGATCGCGTGGACGCTGTTCATGATCATCATCGCGGTCGCGGGGCTGAACTTCTGGCTCACGAGGAGGGCCGTGCGATGAGACGTCCGTCCTTTGTGGTCTACGGAGTGCTGGCCGCGTTCATCCTCGGCTCGGCTTTCCCGCTGTACTACTCGTACCTGGTCGCCAGCCGGGGCAACGAGCTGCTGACCGGAGACTTCACGCTGGTTCCCGGCGGGAACTTCCTCTCCAACGCGGCGCGCGTGTTCGACACGATCCCGTTCTGGAAGGCGCTGGGCAACAGCGTGCTCGTGTCCGGCACCGTGACGCTGTCGGTCGTGCTGCTGTCCGCACTGGCCGGGTTCGCGTTCGCCAAGCTGCGGTTCCGGGGCAGCGGCGTGCTGTTCCTGTTCGTGGTGGCGACACTCGCCGTGCCGACCCAGCTCGGGATCATCCCGCTGTACATGGCGATGGCCGAGTTCGGCTGGGCCGGCGAGCTCGAGGCCGTGATCGTGCCGAACCTCGTCACCGCCTTCGGAGTGTTCTGGATGCGGCAGTACCTGGTCGACGCCATCCCCGACGAGCTGGTCGAGGCGGCGCGCATGGACGGCTGCAGCCTCTGGCGGACGTTCTGGCACGTCGCACTGCCGGCCGCCCGCCCAGCCGCCGCGATGCTCGGCGTGTTCACGTTCATGCAGTCCTGGAACGACTTCCTGTGGCCGCTGATCGTGCTGAACGCCGACAACCCGACGATCCAGGTCGCACTGGAGAAGCTGCAGAGCGGCTACTACGTCGACTACTCGCTCGTGCTCGCCGGAACGACTCTCGCGACGATTCCGGTTCTCCTCGTCTTTCTCGTGCTCGGACGGCAGATCGTCGCGGGCGTCATGCAGGGTGCGGTCAAGGGGTGAAAATGGAGAACATTGTTTTCCCGCAGGGTTTTCTGTGGGGTGCGGCCACGGCCGCGTTCCAGGTGGAGGGTGCGACCGGCGTGGACGGCCGCACCGACTCCATCTGGGACGCGTTCTGCCGCGTGCCCGGCAAGGTGGTCGGCGGCGACACCGGCGAACCCGGCGCCGACCACTACCGGCGCTTCGAGCAGGACGTCGCGCTGATGAAGGAGCTCGGGCTCAAGGCGTACCGGTTCTCGATCGCCTGGCCGCGCGTGCGGCCGGACGGCGGCAAGGTGAACCAGGCGGGTCTCGACTTCTACCGCCGGCTCGTGGACACGTTGCTGGCGCATGACATCGTGCCCTGGCCGACGCTCTACCACTGGGACCTGCCGCAGAAGCTCGAGGAGGCGGGTGGCTGGACCGAACGCGACACCGCGTTCCGGTTCGCCGACTACGCCACCGCCACCGTCGAGGCCCTCGGCGACCGGGTCGGCACCTGGACGACGTTGAACGAGCCGTGGTGCTCGGCGTTCCTCGGGTACGCGGCGGGCATTCACGCGCCGGGACGCACCGAGCCGGCCGCTGCCGCCGCCGCGGTGCACCACCTGCTGCTCGCACACGGTCTCGCCAACGATGTCATCCGCTCCGCCGCGCCGGACGCCAAGGTCGGCATCACGCTCAACATGTACCCGATCATCCCGGTCGACCCCGGCAACCCGGCCGACCTGGACGTCGCGCGCAGGCTCGACGGCCTGCAGCAGCGGATCTTCCTGGACCCGTTGCTGCGCGGTGAGTACCCCGCCGACATCCTCGCCGACCTGGAGCCGTTCGGGTTCGGCGAGCACATCGTCGAGGGCGACCTCGGGGTCATCTCGGCGCCGATGGACATGCTGGGCGTCAACTACTACACCGAGCACTACGTCAGCTCCTCCCCCAACGGCAGCGAAGCCGCACCGTCGCCGTGGATCGGTGTCCAGCACGCGTCGTTCCCGCGACGTGACGCCCCGCGCACCGACATGGACTGGGAGGTCAGGCCGGACGGGCTCACCGCGGTGCTGCTGCGGCTGCACCACGACTACCCGCGGATTCCGCTCTACATCACGGAGAACGGCGCCGCGTTCCGCGACGACTTCTCCGGCAGCGGTGCGATCGACGACGTGGACCGCACCGGCTACATCGCCTCCCACCTGCGCGCCGCGCACACGGCGATCAGGGCGGGAGTCGATCTGCGCGGTTACTTCTGCTGGTCGCTGCTGGACAACTTCGAGTGGGCGGAGGGGTACGCGAAGCGGTTCGGCATCGTCCACGTGGACTACGCCACGCAGATCCGCACTCCCAAGATGAGTGCGAGGTGGTTCAGCAGGGTGGCGCGTGACAACGCGCTGGTCGCCGTCTCATGACGGACGGCAGGAGCCGGCACCCCGGCCCCCGCATCGAGGAGGTCGCGCGGGTGGCCGGGGTGTCGAAGTCCACCGTCTCCAGGGTGATCAACGGCGAGAAGTACGTCAGCGAACGATCGCGCCAGGCGGTGCACCGCGCGATCGCGTTGCTCGGGTACAGCCCGAACCACGCCGCCCGCACCCTCGCGGGCAGCAAGGCCAACGCGATCGCGCTCGTGATCTCCGAGCAGGGCAGCAGGGTGCTCGCCGACCCGTTCTTCGCCGGAGTCCTGCGCGGGGTGCACGCCGAGCTCGCCGGGCAGCACGTCCAGCTCCTGCTGATGATGAACCAGCCGGCGGACGGCCAGGACCAGGTCGCCTACCTCACCGGCGGCCACGTCGACGGCGCGCTCGTGGTGAGCCTGCACGGCGAGGACCCGTTGCCCCGCACGCTGCACGAGACGGGGCTGCCCATCGTGGTGGGCGGCCGTCCGCTCGCGGGCGGCGCCGTCCCGTTCGTCGACTCGGACAACTTCACCGGCGCGCTGGAGGCGGTGCGCCTGCTGGTCTCGCTCGACCGGCGCAAGATCGCCACGATCGCCGGCCCGCGGGACATGGCCGTCGGCATGGACCGGCTCAGCGGCTGGCGATGTGGGCTCGCGGAGCACGGCAGGTCCGTGGATCTGGTGGTGCACAGCGACTTCACCCCGGAGTCCGGCGCCGGGGCGATGGAGGAGCTGTTGCGCAGGGCACCCGATCTCGACGCCGTGTTCGTGGCGGCGGACATCATGGCGTTGGGAGCCCTGCGCGTTCTGCAGGCACGCGGTTACCGGATCCCTCACGACGTGGCGGTCGTCGGGTTCGACGACTCGGTGCTCGCGTCGACCGCCGTGCCTCCGCTCACCACCGTGCGGCAGGACCTGGAGCAGTTCGGCCGCACGCTGACGTGGCGGCTGCTCGCCGAGCTCGCGGGTGAGGAGAAGCTGCCGGCGTCCGTGCTGCTGCCGACATCGTTGGTGCGCCGGGTGAGTGCTTGACCGTCAAGGTCGTTGCACGAACACGCGCACGTCCCGTTCCTTCAGCTCGACCGGCCCGCCCGCCGCGATCTCCGTGCCGTCCAGCAGGTCGGTGAGCGCGACCGGGGCCTCGGCCTCGGCACGGCTCCCGCTCCAATTGTGCACCACGTGGACGCGGCGTCCGTCCGGTGCCGTGCCGGTCGACGCGGTGACGGTGGCGGGCAGGTTCCGCCACCCCGACGTCGGCGCGGGTACCAGCCACGCGGCAAGTGCGGCGGCGAGGTCGCGGCCCGGCACCGTGCCGACGCAGGTGACGCGGCCGAGCCCGTGGCGCCGGGTGGTGACCGCGGGCCAGCGGCCGAAATGGTGGTGGTCGTACTCCGCGAGCACGTCCGCGTCGACAACGGTGTACCCCTCGGCCCACCTGGTGGCGACGGCGTTGTCCGGCAGGACGAGCGGACTGTCTTCCGGTACGCGCACCCGCAGGTCCTGGGAGAGGTTGCTGAACTCGTCGTAGTGGACGCCCGCCGCTTCGACGAGCCGTGCGGGCGCTCGTTCCGGACGCACCCTCGCCTCCTGGTCGGCGTACGCGGTGCGGGGCCCGATGACCAGGTGACCGCCCGCGTGCGCGTACTCCGCGAGCCAGTCGGCCGTCGCGTCGTCGACGAGGTAGAACGCGGGCACGATCAGCACCCCGATCTCGTTCAGGTCGCGGAGCTTGCGGGCGTGCACGACGCGCACCTGCAGCCCGGCCTCGAAGGCACCGCGGTAGAAGGCGTCGAAGATCCGCTGGTACGCACCGGCGTCCGGTTGACCGTCCGAAGTGGACAACGGCGGGTACTTCTCCATGTACCACTTGCTCGGCGCCGAGTAGACCATCGCGACGTCGGCGTCCGGCACGATCCCGGCGACCGCGGCACCCGCCTCGGCGAACTCCGCGCCCAGCCGGGAGAGTTCGGCGTACGCGCGACCCGGCTGTCCGCTGTGCGGCAGCACGCCACCCCAGTAGGTCTCCGCGCCGAAGTGCAGCGTGTGCCAGTGCCAGTACTCGACCATCCGGGCGCCGCGCGCGACCAGCGCCCACGCCGCCTGCCGCCACTGGCCGTCGTACGCGGGGCGGTTGTCCCACGGCGCTCCGATGTTTCCCGCGTTGGTCTCGGTGACCAGGAACGGTTCCTGGCGCGAGGAGTAGATCCGGTCGGCACCGCGGTGGAACGCCCACACGCCCCTGGTCTTCCAGCCCTGCTCCAGGTCGTCCGGATCGGGCAGGGTGAGCGCGTCCTGCATGTCGTAGTACGGGTTGCCCGCGGTGACGTCGACGTGGTCGGTCAGCTCGTCGTCGTCCAGCGCGACGTGCGGGTAGTGCAGGCAGGTCGTGACGAACTGCTCCGGCCGCGCGTACTCGCGGACGATGTTCGCCTGCCACGCCACGAACTCGGTCGTCTGCCTCGCCTGGAACGCCCGCCACGCGACGTCGTACTGCGGCTGCGCGTTGCCCTCCGGCGTCCACAGGTCCGCCCACGTCGACAGCCGGTGCGACCAGTACACCAGCCCCCACGCGCGGTTGAGGTTCTCGACGTCGCCGTACGTGGCGCGCAAGTGGTCGACGAATCGCTGGAACACGCCGTGGTTGTGCATCAGGTGCACGCCCGGCTCGTTGTCGACCTGGAAGCCGATCACCGAGCGGTGGCCAGCGTACCGGTCGACGATCTTGCGCGTGACCCGCTCGGCGTGGAAGCGGAAGGCGGGGTGGGTGAAGTCGACCTCCTGGCGCGCGCCCCACCCGACCGGGCGGCCATCCGCCCGCACAGCCGCGATCTCCGGGTACTGCCGCGCGAGCCACGGCGGCACCGCGTACGTCGGTGTGCCCAAAACGACCGAGATCCCGCGTGCGTGCGCGCCGTCGAGCACCGGCTGGAGCCAGTCGAGGTCGAACCGGCCGTTCTCCGGCTCCCACGTCGACCACACCGACTCGCCGACCCGGATCACGGTGAAACCCGCCTCCGCCATCAGGTCCAGGTCGGTGGTTTCGCTGTGCTCACCAAGGTCATCGGATGTCTGCCCGGCGCCGCAACGTGATCCGCGCTGTTCGAGTCGAATCGACTGTCGAATGTGGACGTCAGCTCACGGCCGACCGCTGCGGGACCGTCGCGGCGTCGGCCGGGGTCTCCCTGGTGACGTACTGCGGCACCGGCGCGCCGTCGTCGCCGGTGTCGCGCACCAGGCCGTAGCGGATCCCCTTGCCGCTTATGTCCTTGGTGACGTCGTCCCACGTCTTCGGGGTGGCGGTGATGTTGTAGTCCGCGCCGCGCTCGTTGTTGTAGAGCGTGACCTCGCCGTCGAGGTAGAAGAACTCGTTCTGCCACATCTGCTGCGCTCCCTGCGGCAGCACGACGTAGCCGGCCGCCGGGCCGCTCGAACCCGGCACCGGCTGCCCCATCCACGTGTAGTTCGCGGGCGCGCCTTCGTGCGAGTCGTCCATGCGGTGGCCGCCGCCGGACGCGACGTGGAACAGCTTGCCCTTCAGGCCGACCCACGTCGGCATGACCATCCCACCCGGACGGTTGAACCAGGCGATCTCATACCGCACCATGACGTAGCCCTGGCCGCGCAGCACCACGTGGTTGCCGCGGCGCATCATCACGTAGTCGCCGCCGATCCAGCCCTTCTGCGGGGTGTCGTACTGCCCGCCGGCCGCCTTGACCCCGCTGGCCGGGCGCACCGGCAGTTTCCCCGGCGGAGTGGACCTGTCGGGAGCGGCGTCCGCGACGTCGACCACGCTGCCGTACTTCGGCCCCACCGGCACGGCAACCGTGGAAGTCGTCTTGGGCGGCGTTGTTGTCGTGGTGGTCGCGGACGACGGGGTTTCCGTCGTCGGTGCGACGGTCGTGGTGGTCGTGGTGGGCGTGAACTCCGCGGTCTGTGCGGCCGGTTGCGGTGGGGCGTCCGGGATCGAGGCGTACACGACCGTGCCCGCCGTGACGGCGGCGACGGCGGCGAGAGCGGCGGCGACCGGTTTGGAGAGCAGGCCCTTCCACCACCGGGCCACACCGGAACCGCCGAGCAACTCGGGCAGCAGCGCTACCGGCACCGGCACCAACGCGAGGCCGGCGAGCAGCCGTTCCGCGGGCACCTGGTCCTGCCACACGACCTCGCAGCGCGCGCACGACCTCGTGTGCTGAGCGATCCTCTTGCGCCACAACGCGGACGGCTCGCCGCGCCACGGACCCACCACGGTGGCGAGATCAGGACAACGCGGCTCCATCCGCAACACGCGCACCACTGCCCGCGCCGCCGAGAGAGTCGCCTTGGCCCGTTGGACGCGCACGGCGGCGTGCTGGGTCGTGATGCCCATCGCCGCTGCCAGCTCTGCCCTGGTCAGCTCGCCGGACGCCTCCAGCCACCACAACGAGAGCAGCTCGCGGTCGTCCGCGTCGACCCACCGGGTGGCCTCCGCGACCTCGCGCCGCTGACCCGACAGCTCGAGCCGCAGCAACGTCAGGTCGACGAAGTCGGCGCCGGGATCCGCGACGTCCACGTCCAGGGCGTCGGCGACCCGGACCGTCTGGCGGCCGCGGTCGCGCACCTGCCGCATCGTGATCGCCACGACCCACGACCGGAAGCTCTCGGGGTCACGCAGCGAGACGAGCCCGTGCACGACCCGCAGCATCGTCTCCTGCACGACGTCGTCCACGTCGCCGTGCCCGGCCAGCGCCCGTCCGACGACGTTGTAGACGAGCGGCAGGTAACCGGCGACCAGCTCGTCCAACGCCCGCTGGTCACCCGCCTGCGCCGCTCGCACCGTCGCGGCACCTGGTTGTCCGTCGTTCAACGCGGTTCACTCCTCGCCCGTCATCCTGCCTCTGCACAGGAGACGGGGTTCCGTCGGGCCGATAACAGAAATCGCCCGCGCGTCGTCGAATTCGACGACGTTCGATCACCTGCTCCGAACGCCGTCTTGCCCCGCCGAGGACGACCCCTGATTCTGGGAGCGCTCCCAGTTCATGAGCTCAAAGGAGAGCGGATGAAGCGGCGGCACAAGGTTTTCGGCGCGCTGCTCGCGGCGGTGACAGCCACGAGCACGATCGTCGCCATCGCCACGGCGGCCGGCACCGGCAGCGGGTACCTGCACACCAGCGGGAACAAGATCGTGGACAGCACCGGGGCGACGGTCCGGCTGACCGGCCTCAACTGGTTCGGCATGGAGACCGACAACAAGACCTTCCACGGCCTGTGGGCCAGTCGCACGTGGCGCCAGCAGCTCGACCAGATGGCGCTGCTGGGCTACAACACCCTGCGCGTCCCGTACTCCAACGACGCTCTCAAACCCGACGCCAGAGCCACCGGGATCAACGACTACACGAACCCGGACCTCGTGGGCCTGTCGCCGTTGCAGATCCTCGACAAGGTGATCGGTTACGCGGGCCAGAAGGGGATGCGCGTCATCCTCGACCGGCACCGGCCGACGAGCGCCGGCCAGACCGCACTCTGGTACACGGCGGGTGTCCCGGAGAGCACCTGGATCAACGACTGGAAGATGCTCGCCCAGCGCTACGCGGGCAACACCACGGTCATCGGCGCCGACCTGCACAACGAGCCGCACGCGGAGGGCACCAACCCGGCCGCGACCGGGTCCTGCTGGGGCTGCGGCGACACCGCCCGCGACTGGCGGCTGGCCGCCGAGCGCGCGGGCAACGCGATCCTCGGCGTGCAACCGAACTGGCTGATCTTCGTCGAGGGCGTGAGCTGCCCGAGCGGCGGGCTGTCGAACGTCTGGGACGGCGACCCGTCCAACGACGAGGACTGCGGCTGGTGGGGCGGGAACCTGTCGAAGGCGGGCCAGTTCCCGGTGCGGCTGTCCGTGCCGGGGCGGCTGGTGTACTCACCGCACGAGTACGCCACCTCGGTCTACAACCAGCCGTGGTTCAGCGCGCCCGACTACCCGGCGAACATGCCGGGGATCTGGGACAAGTACTGGGGTTACCTCTCCAAGCAGAACATCGCGCCGCTGATGATGGGCGAGTTCGGCACCACGCTCGCCAACCCCGTCGACAAGGTGTGGCTGGAGAAGCTCATGGCCTACACCGGAACCGGGGTCAACGGCATCTCGTTCACCTACTGGTCCTGGAACCCCAACTCCGGTGACACGGGCGGCATCGTCGGCGACGACTGGACCACGGTCAACCAGGCGAAGCAGAACATCCTGCAGCCCTACCTCATCCCGCCCGCGGGCGGTGGTCCCGGCCCGACCACGACCACCACCGGTTCGAACGCGTGCAGGTCGGCCTGGAAGCTGGACAACTCCTGGCAGGGCGGCTTCCAGGGCTCGCTCACGGTCACCAACACCGGTTCGAGCGCTGCCAACCCGTGGACCGTCTCGTTCGTCCTGCCCAGCGGGGTCACCCTCTCCAACGGCTGGAACGGGACGTTCAGCCAGACCGGCACCACGGTGTCCGTGACGGCGCCGCCGCACAGCCCGTCGCTGGGAGCTGGAACGGCGGTGTCGCTCGGCTTCACCGCCAACGGCTCCGCGAGCACCCCCTCGGCGGTCGCGCTCAACCAGGCGGTCTGCGCCACCTGACAGCCTCGGCCGCGGTGCTGTGCGGGCACCGCGGCCGGGGTGTTCGGTCACTCGTGGTTGAGCGCCCCTGACCGGAACACCGCCAGCTCGGACTCCGCGAACCCGGCGGCCCGCACCACGTGGGCCAGCTCCGCCTCGACCCCCGGCAGGCCGGCGACTCTCGGGTCGAGCTCGACCCGTCCGACGTCGCCGAGGTCACGCACCCGCAGGTCCCTGCTGGCCAGGCCCGCTGCGGCGAGCCACGCCCGCACTGCCACCTCGGCGCGTTCGACCCTGGCCAGACGGGCGGGGGTGATCGTCAGCCCGTACCGCACTCGGCTCGCCAGGCAGGGCTGCGCCGGTTTGTCCCAGGTGGACAGTCCCCAGTGGAGGCTCACGGCGCGCACGTCGGACTTGGTCATCTTCAAGTCCCGCAACGGGGTGTGCACGCCGATCTCGTCGCCTGCCCGGATGCCCGGCCGGAACGGATCCCGCGCGTCGTCCGCGTTCGTCCCGGTGGCGACCGCCGTCAGACCGTTGTCGCGCGCGACTTCCCTGATCGCGTCCAGCACCGTCGACTTGCAGAAGTAGCACCGGTCGCGGCCGTTGGCGGCGTAACCGGGGTTGTCCAGTTCGCGGGTTCCGGGCACGAGGTGGCGCACCTTCAGGCTTCTCGCGAACTCCGCCGCGTCCGCCAGTTCTTTCGCCGCGAGACTCGCCGAGCCGGCGGTGACCGCGAGAACCTCGTCCGGCCCGGTGGCGCGGACGGCGGCGGCCAGGACCAGTGCCGAGTCCGCGCCGCCGGAGAACGCGACCGCGAGCGGCCCGATCTCGGCGAGCCGGGCGACGAGGCGTTCGGCGGTCATGGTTGCTCCCCCGCCATCTTCAGCACGGTGCGCAACGGCAACCCCGTCTGTCTGGCCACTTCCGCAGCGTCGTCGAACTCCGGCTTGCCGTGGTGCGGGCCGTGTTTGCGCCGCACCTCCATGCCGTGGACGTGCACTGTGTCGGTGACGCGTGTTATCGCCGAGCGACGGACGGTGCTCCGCCGCACGCCCAGGGTCCCGGTCTCGGCGAACATGATCTTCTCGAGCGCGTCGGCGGTCTCGGGTGTCGCGAGTGTGTGCAGGACGTGCGCGGGCCTGCCCTTCTTCATCACGGCCGAGGTGACCCAGCTGTCGAGGGCACCCCGGTCGAGCAGCAGGCTCACGACGTAACCGAGGACCTCGCCGGTGACGTCGTCGAGGTTCGTCTCCAGCACCACCAGGTCTCTCCCTTCCTCCGTCACCTCACCGAGCCGCACGACGGCGACGTTGGGCCTGTCCCGCAGAACCCTGGTGCCCGCGCCGTACCCGGTGGCCTCCAGCCGCATCGTCGGCGGCGGGTCGAAGTTCGCGTCCAGCGCGCGGAGCAACGCGGCGGCCGTCGGCGTAACGGTCTCGCCTTTCAGCGTGGTGCCGGTGACCCGCGCGCCCGCCAGCAACCTCGCGGTCGCCGGTGCCGGGCAGGGCAGGACGCCGTGGGCGGTGTCGACCGTGCCGGTCCCGAGCGGCAACGGTTCACAGTGGACGGTGCGAACCCCGAGCGCGTGCACCGCCGCCGCCACCCCGACGACGTCGACGAGGGTGTCGTGACCGCCGAGCTCGTGCAGGTGCACCTCGGCGGGTTCCTCGCCGTGCAGCCGGCCTTCGACCTCGGCGATCGCTTTCAGTGCCCTGACCGCGACGTCCGCGACTGCCCGGTCGTGAACCCGGCTCGCCATCGCGATCAGCTCGCCCGCCTTGCGACTGGTCGCGTCGTCGGACACCTCGACCTCGGCCTTGCTGCTGTTCAGACCGTGGGTGAGGTGCCGCGTGACGGTGAGCTCCCAGCCGGTGAGCCCGGTGTCGGCGACCGCCGCGCGAACGACGTCCAGCGGCGCGCCGGCGTCGACGAGCGCGGCCAGCAGCATGTCGCCCGCCAGCCCGGTGAACGGCGAGATGACGAGGACCCGGCTCACGTCCGGCTCCGGTTCGCGACCTGAGCCAGCCGGAACGCCGCCATCGCCGCGCCGAAGCCGGAGTCGATGTTCACCACCGTGATCCCGGCCGCGCACGAGGCGTGCATCGCCAGCAACGCGGTGACGCCCTCCAGTCCCGCCCCGTACCCGGTGGAGGTCGGCACGGCCACGAGCGGGCACGCGACCAGACCGCCGATCGCACTCGCCAGCGCTCCTTCCATGCCCGCGACCACGATGACGGTGTCCGCCGCCCGCAGCCGGTCCTGCTCGGCGAGGAGGCGGTGGAGCCCGGCCACGCCCACGTCGGTGACGGTGGTGACGCGGAGCCCGATCGCGGAGGCGATGGCGGCGGCTTCCGCGGCCACGGGGAGGTCCGCGGTGCCGGCGGCGGCGACCACGACGCTGAATTTCGTGGGTGGGGCGGGGCGCCAGACGAGCAAGTGGGCAGCGGGGTCGTAGGTGCCAGGTGCGGCGACATCGGTGGCGGGTGAGAGGAGCGCGGGGTCGTAGCTGCCAGGCGCAGGCATGCGGACGTCGGTGGCAGCGTCGCCGACGGGTGAAGGGAGCGCGGAGCCGTTGGTGCCAGGCGCAGGCATGCGGATATCGGTGGCAGCGGTGGTGGCGGCGTCTCCCACGCCGGGAAGAAGCGCAGGGTCGTAGGTGCCGCGTGCGGGCATGCGGCTGTCGGTGGCGGCGTCGGCCACGCGGGGACGAGGCCCTGGCGCCACCGGCACCTCGCCGACACATCCGCTGGCAACCGGCACCTCGCAGGTTCCCGCGCCAACCGCGGCCAGCACCTCGGCCGCCACGTCCTCGCACACGCGGGTCGCGAGCACCGGGC
Source organism: Lentzea sp. NPDC051838 (assembly GCF_040681245.1). Taxonomy (NCBI): domain Bacteria; kingdom Bacillati; phylum Actinomycetota; class Actinomycetes; order Pseudonocardiales; family Pseudonocardiaceae; genus Lentzea; species Lentzea sp. NPDC051838. The sequence continues at coordinate 419,838 of NZ_JBFAYI010000004.1, read as the reverse complement.
CGTCGTTGTGCCGCAACAAGGTCGCCGCGATCGACGCGATCTGGTCGGCGGTCTTGCCGGTGCCGTAGATGACCTCGGGCAGTCCCTGGCGCGCCTCGCGGCTCACGTCGACCCTGGCGAAACCCAGGTCCACTGCTCCCGGCCCGATCACGCCGTGACCCGCCACGCCACCACCCACCGCGAACCCGGTCATGCCGCCCCTCCCCAGGCACCCACCGCGGCCAGCTCACGCCCGATCTCCACCAGAAGCTCCGGCGCCTGCCCGATCGCCGCGCCGAGTCCGCCCGCGCGCTCCAGCAGTGACCACGTCGCCACGGCCCCAACCTCGCGCAACTGTGCGGCGGACAGCCTGATGTCGCCCGCCACCACCGCGATCGGCACGCCCAGGCGCCGGGCCAGCGCGGCCACGCCGACCGGGGCCTTGCCGCGCAGGCTCTGCTCGTCGAACCTGCCCTCGCCGACGACCACGAGCGAAGCCGAGCGGAGCGCGTTCTCGACGCCGATCTCGCTCAGCACGAACTCGGCGCCGGAGACCCGCTCGGCGCCGAGGACCGCGAGGGCGGCGAAGCCCGTGCCGCCTGCCGCGCCCGCGCCGGGGGCAGCGCTCAGGTCGCGGCCCAGCGCGCGGGCCACCACCGAGGCGAACTGGCGCAGGCCGCGCTCCAACACCTCGACGTCGCGCGGCGAGGCGCCCTTCTGCGGGGCGAACACCTCTGCGGCGCCATCAGGGCCGGTGAGCGGGTTGTCCACATCGGACACAAGGGTCACGTGAGCCATGCGCAGGCGGAAGTCCAGGGAGGAGAGGTCCACGAAAGCCGCGCTGGTCAGGGCGGCGCCGCCCGGACCGATCGGGGTGCCGCGGAAGTCGGTGACGCGCGCGCCCAGGGCGCTGAGCATGCCCGCCCCGCCGTCGGTCGTGGCGCTGCCGCCCACGGCCAGCACGATGTCGAGGCAGCCGTGGTCCAGCGCCGCGAGGATCAGCTCGCCGGTGCCTCGGGTGTCGGTGAGCAGTGGCGTCCGCAGGTCCGGCAGCAGGTCGAGGCCGCTGGCCTGGGCCATCTCGATCACGGCACGGGTGCCGCGCACCGCGAAGGACGCCCGCACCGGACGTCCAGTCGGTCCGGTCACCTCCACCGGCACAGAGCGGTACCCCGTCAACGCGGCGAGGGTGCCCTCGCCGCCGTCGGCCACCGGCATCGCCACCGCGTCACCACCCGCGGCGGTGACACCGGCGACGACGGACGAGCACGCCTCGGCCGCGGTCAGGCAGCCGCGGAACTTGTCCAGGCAGACGAGGATCATCGGACCGCCCCCGCGAGGTACGGAATCGTCTGCGGGCCTTCGGGCAGCACGCACAGCCGGGCGTCGGGCCCGGCCGCCGCCAGTGCCTCGGCGACCGCGAGAGAGACGTCGGTCGTCTGCGTGAGGTGCGCGGTGGCCAGGTCCGCGTCGCTCAGGTACGAGGTGTGCATGACCACCCGGCAGGAAGCCTGGATGCGCGCCTGGATCTGCACCTGCCACTGGTCCGGCACGGTGTCCGAGCGCGCGGAGATCTCGGCGAACAGGGCCGCGGGCGAGGAAGCGGAGGCGAGCACCTCGCGGTACGAGCCGTGGTCCGGGAAACCGTCGCGGCACTCGGCCGCGCACACGATCGTGCCGCCCGGCCTGACCACCTCGAAAGCCGCCGACATGCCCTTCACCGCCTGGTAGAGGTTCTGGTCCAGCGGATAACCGGAGTTGGTCGTCACCACCACGTCGAACAGCCGAGGCACCGGCCGCATCGCTACCGAACGGGCCGTGTCCACCGCGGACGCGTGCATCGCGAGCAGGTCGCCACCGAACGCGGCCACGACCTCCTTGTCCTGATTGAGGACCACGTCGAACCCGAACGTCACGCCGGTGCCGGCCGCGATGGCGCGCACGTCGTCGTGCACCGGGTTGCCCTCAACCACTCCCCACGTCGCCCGCGGGTGCCCGATCCGCTGCGCGTCGTGCAGCACCAGCACGGTTTCCAGCGCGGCCAGGCCCGGCGCGACGAGCTTCGGGCCGCCGGAGAACCCCGCGAAGAAGTGCGGTTCCACGAATCCGGTGGTGATCCGCACGTCCGCGTCGACCCACTCGCTGTTGAGCCACACCGGAACGCCGGCGCCGAACGTACCCACCCAGGTCAACGAGGCGCGGTCACGGGCGTCGTGGTTCACGATCCGCACCGAGTCCACCACCGAGTCGCCGAACATCGCGCGCAGCTCGGCCTCGGTGTTGCCGCGGTGCGTGCCGGTCGCGACCAGCACCACGACGTCCGAGAGGTCCACGATCCCGTCGAGCTCCTCCAGGATCGCCGGGATCATCAGGTGCCGAGGCTGCGGACGGGTGATGTCGCAGGCGGAGATCGCCACGGTCTGGCCGCGGCGCACCCGGTCGCGCAACGGCGGACCGGCGACCGGAGAACGCAGGGCGGCACGCAGGATCTCGCGCGGCGACGACGAAGCCTCGTGGTGCCGCGGCGTCACGACCGTCGTCACCGCGGGGTCGAAGCGCAGATCCAGACCTGTCTCACCGTAGGCGAGGCGAACCGTCTCCATCAGCCCGCCGCCAACCGGTACGCGCGCTCGGCCGTACCGCCGAAGACGAGCTCCCGCTCTGCCGCCGACAGACCGAGGACCAGCTGCTCCGCCGTGCGCAGAACCTCCGAGTACGGCGCGGCGAGCAGGCACACGGGCCAGTCCGTGCCGACCATCAGCCGATCAGGACCGAACGCCTCCAGCGCGACGTCCACGTACGGCTGCAGGTCGCCGACCGTCCACTCCGGACCAGCCTCAGTGACCAGGCCGGACAGCTTGGCCACGACGTTCGGTTCCGCTGCCAGCGCGGCGAGATGAGTCGCCCACGGCTCGATCCGCCGACCGGCGACGTCCGGTTTGGACAGATGGTCCAGCACGAACACCATGTCCGGCACCGCGCGCACCGCCACGAGCGCCGCCGGCAGCTGGTGCGGCCGGGTGAGCAGGTCGTAGGCGAGCCCGGCGTCGCGCACCGCGCGCAGCCCGGCCAGCACGTCGGGGCGCATCAGCCAGTCCGGGTCGGGCTCCGGCTCGACCAGGTGCCGCACACCCACCAGCCGGTCGCCTCCCGGCCCCGACCGCAGCCGGTCCAGCTGCTCGGCGACGTCGGGCGCGGTGAGGTCGACCCACCCCACGACTCCGGCGACGAGGTCGGACTTGCCTGCCAGCGCGAGGAAGTCCGCCGTCTCCTCGACGGAGTTCAGCACCTGCACGAGCACGGTCGCGTCCACTCCGGACGGTCCGGTCACCGCGCTCAGATCCGCGAGGCCGAAGGAGCGGCGGATCACGTCAAGCCCGTCGAGCCACTCCTGCGGCCGGGCGTCCAGGTCCCACAGGTGGTGGTGGGCATCGATCCGGCGCACGTCAGGCCTGCCCGATCCGCTGGCGCTGCGAGCCCAGGCGGTCGACGGCGACCTCGACCACGTCGCCCGCGCGCAGGTAGCCGAAGTCGTTGACGCCGAGCGCCACCCCGGCCGGAGTGCCCGTGTTCACCACGTCGCCGGGCTCCAGGACCATGAACTGGCTGAGGTACCAGATCACGTGGTGCACGCCGAACAGCATGTTCTTGGTGTTGCCGTCCTGGCGCGGCTCACCGTTCACGCTCAGCTTCAGGCCGAGCGCCTGGGGATCACCCACCTCGTCGGCGGTGACCAGCCACGGGCCCAACGGGTTGAACGTCTCGCACGACTTGCCCTTGGTCCACTGACCACCGCGCTCGATCTGGAACTCGCGCTCGCTGACGTCGTTCGAGATCGCGTAGCCCGCGATCACCCCCGCCGCGTCGGCAGGGCTCTCCAGGTACCGCGCCGTCGCGCCCAGCACGACGGCCAGCTCGACCTCGTAGTCGGTCTTCACACTCCGCCGCGGCACCAGCACGGTGTCGTTCGGGCCGACGATCGTGTTGGTGTTCTTCATGAACACCACGGGCTCGCTCGGCGGCTCTGCGGACGTCTCCGCCGCGTGGTCGGAGTAGTTGAGCCCGATGCACACCAGCGCACCGGGACGCGCGACCGGCGCGCCGATCCGCACCCCGGTGACGTCCAGCTCCGGCAGACCGGTCAGAGCGTCGCGCACTCGTGCCACCCCGCCGCCCGCCAGGAAGTCACCGTCGATCTCCCGGGTCACCGGCCGCAGGTCGCGGGCCTGTCCGGAGTCGTCCAGCACGGCGGGAATCTCAGCGCCGGGATCGCCCACACGCAGCAGTCGCATCGCAGTTCCTCAAGGTCGAAGTGGTCACGGGGTCGGCACGTCGAGGCCGAGCAGTCCTTCAGAGCGCAGGTCCGCCCACAGGTCAGCGGGAGGAGGCGAGGCGAGCGCGGCGACGTTCGCGTGGATCTCGCTCTCGGCACGGGCCCCGATCAGCGCACCGGTCACCGCCGGGTGCCCGAAGGGGAACCACAGCGCGACAGCCGGCAACGTCGTGCCGTGCCGGGCGCAGACGGCGGCGATCCGCCGGGCGCGATCGACCACGGCAGCCGGAGCGGTCGCGTAGTCGTAGGTGGCGTCAGCCGGTACGTCCTGGCGGGCCAGCAGACCGGAGTTGAACAACCCGGCGGCCAGCACGTCCACCCCGCGCTCGGCGCACAACGGCAGAAGTTCCGCCAGGGCGGGCTGTTCCAGCAACGTGTAGCGGCCGGCCAGCAGCACGACGTCCACATCGGACTCCCGCACGAACCGGGCGAGCATCTGCCACTGGTTCATACCGGCCCCGATCGCGCCGATCACGCCCTGCTCGCGCAGCTCCACCAGCGCCGGGATCGCCTCTCCCGCAGCCTGTTCCCAGTGGTCGTCGGGGTCGTGCACGTAGACCACGTCGACCCGGTCGAGCCCGAGGCGTTCGAGCGACGACTCCAGGCTCCGCCGCACGCCGTCCGCGCTGAAGTCCCACTCCCGCCGCAGGGTCGCCGGCACGGCGAAGCCCTCGGGGTCGAGTCCCGTCGCGTCCGGATCGGGCACCAGCAGGCGGCCGACCTTGGTGGACAACACGAACTCGTCGCGCGGACGATCCCGCAACGCCTCGCCGAGCCGCCGTTCGGCCAGGCCCAACCCGTAGTGCGGGGCGGTGTCGAAGATCCGGACACCGCTCTCCCACGCCGCGTCCACCACCGCACGGGCCTCGCGGTCGGTCACCTCGGTGTACAGGCTGCCCAGCGGGGAGGTGCCCAGTCCCAGCCGGCCCGCGGTGTCAGCCACGGGGACGCAGCCTCAGCGCGTCCATGCCGCCGTCGACGGCGAGCACGGTTCCGGTGGTGGAGCCCGACAACGGGCTCGCGAGGTACGCGATCGCGTTGGCGATCTCCTCGGCGCTGACCAGCCGGCCGTGCGGCTGCCTCGCCTCCAGCGCCGCCAGTTCGGCCGCCGGATCCGATGCCGAGTCGAGCAGCCTGCGCACCCACGGCGTGTCCGCGGTGCCGGGCGCGACCGCGTTCACCCTGATGCCCTCACGGATGTGGTCGGCGGCGAGCGCGCGCGTCAACGCGTGCACCGCACCCTTGCTCGCCGAGTACACCGCCCGCTGTGGCAGACCCGCCGTGCCCGCGATCGAGCCGGTGTTCACGATGGCTGCGGCCCCGGACGAACGCAGGTGCGGCAGCGCGGCACGAGCGACCCTGGCCATCCCGATCACGTTGACGTCGAACACTTTCCGCCACTCGTCGTCGGTCGCTGCGGCCACGTCGCCCTGGGCGCCGACACCCGCGTTGTTCACGACGACGTCGAGACCGCCGAAGTGCTCGACCACCGCTGCCACGGCGTCGCGAACGCTCTGGTCGTCCGTGACATCCGCCTTCACGAACAACATGCCCTCCGGCAGCCCGTCCGCCGCCAGGTCGAGCACCGCGACCCGCGCGCCGCGGCCGGCCAGCACCTCGGCCGTGCTCCGCCCGATGCCGGATCCACCACCGGTGACCAGCGCCACCAGCCCGTCGAAATCACCCACTGCCAACAACTCCGTTCAAGGTTCGATGATCATCTGGACAGGCGGCCGGGGTCGCCGGCATCGCTGCGCCGCACCAGCCAGGCCTCGGTGATGTGGGCGAACATGGCCTCGGAGGCGCCCACCGGGTCGTGTGCCGCGATCCGCTCGTAGATGCGGCGGTGCCCCTGGTTCGAGGCCGCGCACAAGTCGCGGTCGGTCCGGCCCGTGTACCGGGCGGTGTGGCCGACCTGGGTCTCCAGCGCTCGCACCACGCCTCGCGCGATGCGGTTGCCGGACGCCCTCATGATCGTGTCGTGGAAGGCGTGGTCCTGCTGGCGGTACCTCTCGGGGTCGCCCACCAGCTGGTCCATGAGCTCCACGAGCGCGCCCAGCGCCGCGACGGTCTCCTCGCCGGCCGTGCGCGCGGCCATCTCCGCCATGTCCGACTCGAGCATCCGGCGCGTGACCACCAGGTCGTCGAGGACGCCCAGCGTCTCGTCGTCGGCGATGACGGCCCCGAGGACCACGTCGTCGAGCATGTTCCAGCTCGACGACGGCGTGACCTGCGTGCCCGCGCCCTGGCGCACCTGCACCAAGCCTTTCTCCTGCAGCACTTTCACCGCCTCGCGGATCACCGTCCTGCTCACCGAGAACGTCTCGCACAGCACCGGTTCGGGCGGCAGCGACGTCCCGGACGGGTGATCGCCGCGCACGATCCGTTCCACGAGCTCGGTCGTGACCGCCGTGGCCAGGTTCGCCGGCCTGCGCGCCCAGGCCGGCGCGAGCAGAGTTGGCCGGCGACTTGTCTCCGTCATGGCGTCGAGCGTAGCCAACGAAGGGCGTTGACGTAATACGTCATACGAATTACGTTCAGCACACTTCGTCGGGCCCTACGACGCCCGGCCACCATCTCGAGAAGTGAGCAGAGATGAACAAGCGGACACTGTGGTCTGCCGCCCTGGTGGTAGGGCTGGCTGTCACGGCATCAGCGTGCGGAAGCGCCGCGGGACCGGGCTCGTCCTCCGGAGGCTCCGGCGACAAGCTGGTCGTCTGGGACTGGAAGTCGGGCGACGCGAAGGCCGCGAACTACCTGGCCAAGGCCAAGGCCGACTTCGCGAAGAAGCACCCCGGCGTGAACATCGAGTTCGTCGCCCAGCCGTACGACCAGTTCTACACACTGCTCGGCACGGCCATCCAGTCCGGCAAGGGCCCCGACGTCATCATGTTCAACGGTGGCGGCAAGATCCGCGACCGCTCCGACGCGCTCGCCCCGCTGGACGAGTACGTCGGAGAGGACAAGCAGCGCCTGGCGGGCTGGGAGGCGTTCAGCAAGGAGGGCAAGGTCTACGCCGAGCCCGTGACCCTGCAGGGCCACCCGATCTACTACAACAAGGACCTGTACCAGAAGGCCGGCCTCAACCCCGACTCCCCGCCGAAGACCTGGGACGAGTTCACCAAGAACTGCGGTGTCGTCACCGAGAAGACCGGCGCGAAGTGCTTCGCGCTGGGCAACAAGGAGGGCATCGGCATCCAGTTCTGGTTGTCCGCCATGGGTTCCGCGATCCTGACGCCGCAGGAGTACGACGACTGGATCAACGGCAAGCGCGACTGGAACTCCGCGAACGTCAAGAAGATCTTCGAGCTGTGGAAGCAGGCCGGTGACACCGGGCTCAACAGCGACGGCGCCAACTCGACCGCGATGTTCAACGACGCGTTCGGGATCTTCAACTCCGCCAAGGCCGCCAACGTCATCGGCCTGATGTCCGACGTCGGCCACTGGAAGGACTTCTCCGAGTTCCTCACGCCGGAGAAGGTCGGCGTCATGCCGGCACCGGTCGTGAACTCCGCGGCGAAGCCGAGCCTGCCGTACGACGGCGGCATCGGGTACGCCGTCGCCAAGTGGACGAAGGACCCGAAGCTCGCCGCGGACCTGGTGCGCTCGCTGACGTCGACGGACGCCCTCAAGTCGTTCTACGAGGACGGCGGCGCCATCGTCTCCGACACCACGGTCGACGTCTCGAAGGGCGGCCCCTCGGTCAAGACCATCCAGACCGAGGTCAAGTCCGGCAAGCCCGCCCTGCACGTCGCGCTGCCGTCCAAGACGGTCGACCTGATGGGCCGGCTGTCCCAGGAACTGCTCAGCGGCTCGACCACCGTGGACGACGTGGTCACGCAGCTCGCCGCATCGGACAAGAACGGCTGATCGACGTGGCCGCACCCTCTCCGTCTCTCGCGGGCTCGGCCACGGCCGGGCCCGCCAGGGCGGCGGCGACCCTCTCCCGGCGTGACCGCGCCGGGCGACGGGCCGAGCGCCTCGCGCCGCTGGTCCTGCTCGCCCCCGCCCTGCTGATCATCGTCGGGCTGCGGCTGTGGCCGCTCGTGCTCGGCGTCAACTTCTCCTTCACCGGCGACGGCGACCGCAACGGCATGGCGGTCGGCTTCGAGAACTACACGACGCTGTTCGCCGATCCCCTGTTCCAGACGGCGTTGCGCAACGTCGGCCTGCTCGTGCTGCTGTTGCCGGTCGCGGTGGCGATCCCGGGCCTGCTCGCCACGTTCATCTTCCTGAAGGTGCCGGGGCACAAGCTCTACCGGGGCGTCTACTTCTTCCCCGCCGTGCTCTCCCCCGTGATCGTCGGCGCGATCTTCAACCTGCTGCTGGCGTTCGACGGTCCGCTCAACAAGGTTCTCGGCGGGCTCGGCCTCGGTCCGGTGGACTGGCTCGGCGACCCCGGCGTGGCGATCTTCGCGGTCGTCGGGGTGCACGTCTGGGCCACGTTCGGCATGGCACTGGTCGTGTTCCTGGCCGGGTTCGCGACGCTGGACTCCTCGTTGCTCGACGCCGCGAAGGTCGACGGCGCGTCGTTCGCGCAGACCGTCCGGCACGTGATCGTCCCGAGTCTCTCGCGCACGATCCAGTTCGTCTTCGTCACCACCATGATCGGCATGCTGACGTCGATGTTCGGCCTGGTCTACGTGATGACGACCGGCGGTCCGGCGGGCTCGACCTACCTGCCGGAGTACTACATCTGGATCCAGCAGGGCCAGCTGAACCAGCCGGCGCTCGCGTCCGCGGCCTCGACCGTGCTGTTCCTGATCATGCTCGTCGTGGGACTCGCCCAGATCGGCATCCTGCGCCGCGCCGCGGGCAAGGAGGACTGATGTCATCAGGCACCCGGCTGACGAGGTGGGTCGTCGCCGTCCCGATGGCCGCGCTCGCGCTGGCCACGATCTACCCGCTGGTGTTCACCGCGAACGTGGCGATGAAGACCCGCCGCGAGTACGTGCTCGACCGGTTCTCCCTGGCCGACTCGTTCAGCTTCGACAACATCGTCAAGGCGTGGACGAGCGTCGGGATGTCCCGCTACTTCTTCAACTCGGTGATCGTGGTGGCGTGCTCGGTGGCGCTGCTGCTGTTGCTCGGGTCGATGGCGGGCTTCGCGTTGGCACGACTGACCTTCCGCGGGTCGTCCGCGCTCTTCCTGGGCATCCTCGCCGCGTTGTTCGTGCCGTTCCAGGTGATCATGGTGCCGCTGGCGCGGATCATGGCGGACGTCGGCCTGATGGACACCTACCCCGGTCTGATCCTCGCGTACGTGGCCCAGTTCCTGCCGTTCACGATCTTCCTGCTGACGAGCTACTACTCGACCGTGCCGCCGGACATCGTCGACGCCGCGCGCATCGACGGGAACACGGTGTACGGGGTCTACTGGCGGATCATGATCCCGATCGGTGCTCCTGCACTGCTGTCGGTCGGTGTGCTGAACGCGTTGTTCTGCTGGAACGACGTGCTCATCTCGTTGCTGATGATGCCCTCCGCCGAACACCGCACGCTGATGGTCGGCGTGACGTCGTTGCGCGGCCAGTACTCCGACGACATCCCGACGTTCGCGTCCGGCGTGCTGATCGCCGCGATCCCCGTCCTGGTCGTCTACCTCTTCCTGCAACGCCAGATCGCCGACGGTGTCACCGCCGGGTCCACGAAGGGCTGACATGCGCATCACTGGTCTGCGGACCCTCACCACCGTCCACGACTGGGGCCGCCCGGTGGGAGATGCCAACGGCGTCTACTCCGACGGCCGCGTCCGGGTTCCGATAGTCGTCGTCGAGACCGACACCGGCATCACCGGCGTCGGTCTCGGACCGCACGTGGAGATCGAGAGCGTCTTCAGCGCCATCGAGGGCGAGGACCCGCGCTCGGTCACCGCCCTCTACGACCGGATGCTGCGCCGGACGTTCAAGGCGGGCCACCAGGGTTCGGTGTTCGGCACCATCGGCGCCCTCGACACCGCGCTCTGGGACATCAAGGCGCAGGCGGCGGGAGAGCCGTTGTGGCGGTTGCTCGGCGGCCGCGACCGCCGCGTCCCCGCCTACGCCTCGGCGCTCGACATCGCTCTGGACGACGACGAGTTCGTTGCGGCGTACCAGGAGTACGCCGATCTCGGGCTGCGCGCGGCGAAGGTCAAGGGCGGTCTCGACGTCGAGCAGGACCGGTACCGCCTGACGCTGGTCCGCGACGTGCTGGCCAAGGCCGGCCGCGGTGTCCGGCCGAGCCTGATGCTCGACGTCAACGAGACCTGGACGCGCAAGCAGGCCGTGCGGCACGTCGGCGAGATCGAACGGACCCTCGACCTGACGTGGATCGAGGAACCGGTCCGCCGCTGGGACGTGGAGGGCCACGCCGCGGTGGGCCGTGGCATCCGCGCCTCGGTCGCCACCGGCGAGAACCTCACCGGACTGGAACAACACCGCGCTCTCATCGCGGCGGGCGCCGTCGACGTCGTGCAGACGGCGGGAGTCTGGGGCATCACGCACTTCCTGCGGGTGGCCACTCTCGCGCACGCCCACGACCTACCCGTCAGCCCCATCGGCACCACGCCGGTCGGACTGCTGCACGCCGCCACGTCGTTGCCCAACCACCTGGTGAGCGAACTGCAGGACCTGCGGCCACCGCTGGGCGTCTCGGTCGACTACCACATCGAGGACGGCGCCTATGTGCTCGGTGACAAGCCAGGTCTGGGGCTGTGCGTCGACGAGAAGGCGATCGCCGCGGCCGGCGACCTGATCCCGGAACCGACGTACGGCGGCTCGCACATCCGGCCCGAGAACGCCGGGCGTCGCCTGCACTCGGTCGAGACCGGCACAGCTCTTCGCGTCTAGGAGGCCACAATGGACAGTCCACAACGGCGCTACGGCATGATGATCCGGCTGCGCCCGGAGAAGCGCGAGGAGTACCTGCGGCTGCACTCCGCGGTCTGGCCCGGCGTCGAGAAGGCGATGTACGACGCCAACATCCGCAACTTCACCATCTTCCTGCACGACGACCTGCTGATCGGCTACTACGAGTACGTCGGCGAGGACCACGACGCCGACCAGGCCCGCATCGCCGCCGACCCCGAGACGCAGCGCTGGTGGGCTCTCACCGATCCCTGCCAGGAGTCGCTGGTAGAACGCGAGGGCGGCAACTGGTGGTCGCCCCTGCAGGAGGTCTGGCACCAGGCCGAGCCGGCCTGATCCGCACGCGAAAAGGCGCGGCACCCACACGGGTGCCGCGCCCTTTCGTTGTCAGCTCACCCTGATGATCTGCCACTGCTGGCTGTTCGCGCCCGTGTCCGTGACCTGGACGACCGCGGTACCCGCGCTCGTCGACGACCCGGACGGGGCCAGCACCTTGCCGCTGTTGACGTTCTTCAGCTTGGTGTAGCCGCCACCGGCGTCCACCAGCTGCCAGCGCTGGTTGTTGCCGTTGTTGTCGGCCCACTGCACGACCGGCGCGTTCTCGGCGGTGGAGAACCCGTTGACGTCGATCAGCTTGCCGCTCTTCTGGCTGGAGATCTCGAACGCGCCGCCCGTCACGGCCTCGAACTTCCAGTTCTGGTTGTCCGCGCCGCCGTAGCCCCACTGGATGATGCTCGCGCCGTCCGTGGTGGACGCGCCGTTGACGTCGACGGCCAGCCCGCTGTTCCGGTTGATGATCTTGTAGAAGGCGCCCTGTGCTGGGAAGGCCACGCTGGCGAAGGCGTCCACCGCGCAGACGGTGCCGGTGGCGGCCGCGTTCTTCGTGCCCTTGCACACGACCTTGATCGTGTGCGACCCGAGAGGCAGGTCCGTCTTGCTGAACAGCACGACCTGCTTCGTCACCGAGGACGCGTAGGCGTCGATGTCGGACTGCACAAGCGTGTTGTCGATGTAGACGTCGACCTTGCCCATGTTGGGCTGCGTCATGCTGACGTACTGGATGCCGGTGCCGGAGAAGGTGTACTGGGCGGAGTTGTTCGCCTGGGCCGTGTAGCTCTCCGAGCCCTGGTAGTCCTGGGCGTCGGTCCAGTTGTTCCAGGTGCCCGTGTAGGTCACCTGGGAGTCCTTGTCGTCGACGTAGGACGACGTCTGCGGCCTGCGGACGAGCGACGCCGACTCCGCGGACCGGTTGCCCTGGCCGTCCAGGACGTAGAGCTTGTAGTCGCCCGCCGCCGCCGGGATCGCGATGGAGGTGGCGGTGCCGCTCGCACTGGTCATCGTGGCACCGGCGGTGAAGCTCGTCGTGCCCGAAGGTGCCAGCCAGATCGTCTTCGACGCGTCACCGGGGGTCCTGATCGGAATCGACGACCCGCTGGTGGTGCTGAAGGTGCTCGCGGGCAGGATCCGGTCCGGAGTGGACGCGCCGTTGCCGGGCAGGATGTCCCGGTACGCCGCTTCGAGACCGGAGTTCGCCGTGATCTGGTACGCCGCCGCGGGCCACACGTTGTCCGAGTAGACCTGCACGTCCTGGATGGTGCTGTTCGGGACGTTCTTGTCGGCGATCTTGTTGAGGGTGCCGTACGTGTTCGTGATGTTCACGTCGTGCTGGCGTCCCCAGGTGCCCGAGTTGATCGAGTACGCCACGAACGGCGACACGTTCAGCACGTTGTCCGAGTAGTTGATGAACGCCGAGCCCTCGTCCGGGTGCAGGCCGTACTTGTGCCCGCCCGGCACGCCCTGCAGGTAGTTGTTGCTGATCGTCGTCGTGGGCTGGGCGCCCAGCGTGTAGATGGGCGCCGAGTCGCCGAGGCTCAGCATCGTGTCGACGATCTGGTTGTAGCTGACGTTGTTGTTCTTCGCGGTGGCGGTCGGCGAACCCGGCACGATGGAACCCGAGGAACCGTCGAAGTTCCACCAGCCCCAGCCGAGCGTGACGCCGTTCCACGGCGCCTTCTCGATCAGGTTGTGCTGCACGGTCAGCGTGTCGGTGAAGTACGCCGAGATCGCGCTGCTGCCGTTGAAGAGCACCGCGCTGTCGTAGAGGTAGTTGTTCTTGATCTCGATGTTCTTGACGGGACCCTCGACCGCCGTCGGGTACTTCTCCTTGTTGGTGCTCGTGTAGTCACCCATGTAGATGTGCTGCGGGTGGCCCACGTCGATGGCCGAGCCGCCGATGTCGTTGGTGACGTTGCCGGTCAGCTTCGTGTCCGACACGTCGTTCGGCAGGCTGATGCCGTCCGAACCTGTGTGCTGCACCTTGTTGCGTTCCAGCACGATGTTGTCGGCGTTCTCGATCTGCACGGCACCCGGCGGCAGCACGACGTTGCGGTAGAAGTACTCGTGGAAGTTCTTCTTCCCGTAGGCGAGGTCGCCGCCGTTGCCCTGCTGCGACTGCTTGAACGCCGAACCGGCCACGTCGAACAGGTTCCAGTCCGAGTGCTGGATCGTGAGTCCGCTGAAGGTCAGGTTGCGGACGTGGTTCGACGTCGACGTACCGGCGACCTTGAGCAACGTGGAGACGTTGTTCGGTGCCCAGACCGACGCGGTGGCCATGTTCTCGGTGTCGGACTTGTAGTAGTAGAGCTGCTGGTTGGTGCGGTCGAAGAAGAACTCGCCCGGCGTGTCCAGGAACTCGTAGGCGTTCATGACCTTGTGGCTGCCGTCGACCTGGAAGTTGCCGTTGAACGCACCCGCCGCGATGGCCGCACCGGGCTGCTGGAGCAGCGCGACCCGGTTGCCGCCGTCCGTGGTGACCTGCCGGACGCCCACGACCGCCGTGGTCCAGGTCGTCGCGGTCTCGATCTCCAGGTCGCTCTGGTTCTGCGCGATGGCGGGCAGATCGGACTGGCTGTACTTCACGCCGTCGCACTGCGTACCGGACTCCCACGCCCAGTCGGCCTGGCCCGCGGTGATGGTGTAGGTGCCGTAGCAGCCCGCGGAGTTGATCGTCTTCGACGCCATGACCGCGCGCTTGTCGTTGACGTAGAGCGCGCGCAGCTTGTTGGCGCGGGTGAGCGGGGCCTTCCAGATGTTGCCGCTCTGCTGCGTCCACCCGGTCACCTGGACGCCGCCGTTGAGAACCGGGGTCTCACCGGGGTACGCGGAGTAGAGCACCCGGTTCCCGTTCGTGCCCGAGTCGCTCGGCGTGAAGTCGATCGTGCTCGTCACCGGGTAGTTCCCGCCGCGCAGGTACACCTGGATGTCGCCGGTCATGTTCGAGTTGACCGTGCGGACGACGTCTCGCGCGCGTTGGACGGTCTTGAAAGGTGCCGAGATCGTCCCGGCGTTGGTGTCGTTGCCTGAGGGCGACACGTAGTAGGTCGCCTGGACGGCGGCGGCGGCCGATTGCGTGGAACCGGCGAGGAAAAGAGCGAACAGTCCTAAGGCGAGCACCGCGGACAGGGCTCGCCTGACACTAAAGAACGAAGCCACACTGGTTCCCTTCGCGAATCACCGTTGATCAGCAGTCGTCACCGCAGGCGCCATCGCCGGGCGCACTCCGTGGAATCTGAGGCGTCCGGTCCGACGGACTGCGTGAACTGAGCAGGAAACATATGACGTCTCACGTATGACGTCAACGGTTGACCGCGCGGTAACAAATCCGGGGGGCCGTCGTGCGATCGGCCTCGCACTGTGACGCACGCCACTGCTCGGTGAGAACCTGATCGTCGATCTCCACGTCTTCCCGTGTGTGAGAGCGATCCGGGGTGAGCCGGCCGACCTGGACGAGGAACAACTCGTCCGCCGCGTCGCACGGGGTGACCGCCGCGCGTTCGAGGAGCTGTACCGCCGCACCTCGCCGTGGCTGACCGTCCGGCTGCGCAGGCGGTGCTCGGACGACCAGGTCGTCGCCGAGGTGCTGCAGGAGACCTACCTCGCGGTGTGGCGGGCGGCGGACGCGTTCGCCGGGGCGGCCGTCGGCGGCAGCGCGGTCGGCTGGCTGTGGTCCATCGCCGCCCGCCGCCTGGTCGACGCGTTCCGCAGGCGCGCGCACCACGCCCAGCCACCCGCCGCCTTGTCCGAGCAGAGCGTCCGCGCCGCCGAGGACGAGGTGCTCGACGTGGTGGTCGGGGACGAGGTGGGTGACGCGTTGCGCCTGCTCGCTCCCGAGCTGCGGCAGGTGTTGCAGGCGATGGTGCTCGACGGGTTGTCGGTGCGGGAGACGTCGGTGCTGCTCGGGGTGCCGGAGGGCACCGTCAAGACCCGTGCGAGGCGGGCTCGGATCGCGATGCGGGAGGCCCTGTCATGACTATCCGGAGTCAGAGGTCGATGAAGGGAACCTTCATCGACGTGGCCGGGACTGTGCGGGAGGCCCTGTCATGACCACCCATCACCCGGACGATTTGCTGCTGCAGCGTTACGCGCGAGGCGACGACATCGAGGCTGACGCACTGTGGGCCGTCGAGTCGCACCTCGAGACCTGCGCCCCGTGCCGCGGCCGCCTCGCCCCAGACCCGATCGCCGCCCAGGCGTGGACCGACCTGAAGCCACTGCTCGACCGCACCCCGCAGATGCCGCCCGCGCGGTCGTGGCTGCGGCGCGTCAGCCACTGGGTTTCCCCCGTGGCCGGGCCGTGGCTCGCGATGATCGTCCTCGTCACCGCCACCGCCGTGGCGCTGGACCAGCTCGGCGCGGTGGCACGCGGGCAGATCTCGTTGGTGCTGCTGGTCGCGCCGGTGCTGCCGGTGGTCGGGGTCGCCGTTTCCTGGGGCCGCGCAATGGATCCGGCATACGAGCTCACCGCTGCTACCCCACGTGCGGGGCTGCCGCTGGTGTTCCGCCGCACCGCCGCCGTACTGGCCGTGGTCGTACCGGCGCTGCTGGTGGCGAGCGCGCTGACCGGAGCGTCGCTGACGGGCTGGCTCCTGCCGTGCCTCGCGTTCACCACGGCCACGCTCGCACTCGGCGGGCTGGTCGGCGTCCCCCGTGCCGCGCTCACGCTGATCGCCGCGTGGGCCGCCGGGATCGTCGTGCCGACGATCGCGCTCAGCCGCACGTCCGTCGCATTCCACGAAGCCGCCACTCCGGTGTGGGCGGGTGTGCTGGCACTGGGGCTGATCGTGATCAGCCTGCACCGGCTCGCCTTCACGCGGCTGAACCGATGACCGAACTTTTCAACGCAGCCAAGGAGATCAGCATGCGCGCGGTGGGAGCCGAGGAGGTCACGCCGACCTCGTTCCCCTGGGAGATCGAGGCCGACGGCCTGAGGGTGCGGGTGGGCGGAAGGCGTGGCCGCGACGCGGTGAACGGGCTGACGCTAAGGCTGGGCAGAGGGGTGCACGGGCTGCTCGGCCCGAACGGCGCCGGCAAGACCACGTTGATCAGGACGCTGGCCACGGTGCAGAAGCCGAGCGCGGGCTCGTTGTCGTTGCTCGGCACCTCGCCACAGAAAACGGGACTGCGGGCGTTGCGCCGGAAGCTGGGTTACCTGCCGCAGAACTTCGGTTTCTACAAGCGGTTCACCGTGCGCGAGTTCGTCGAGTACCTGGCGTGGCTCAAGGAGATGCCGCCGGAGTCCGTTCCGGACGCGGTGCAGCGCGCCATTGAGCGCGTGGGTCTGGCCGATCGCGCCGACGACAGGCTGAAGACGTTGTCCGGCGGCATGATCCGCCGCGTGGGCATCGCGCAGGCCATCGTCAACGACCCGGAGATCCTGCTGCTGGACGAACCGACGGTGGGCCTCGATCCCGCGCAACGGCTGCGGTTCCGCGAGCTCGTGGCCGAACTGGGACAGCAGGCGTGCGTGCTGATCTCCACGCACCTCGTCGAGGACGTCGCGGCGGCGTGCACCGACGTGGTGCTCGTCGCGGAGGGATCCCTGGTGTTCCAGGGAACTCCCGCGGATCTCGAAGCAGCGGGAACAACGGACCACGTCGGTGACAGCCCGATCGAGCGCGGCTACACGGCCCTGCTCAACAAGCGCGGGGGTGGCTGGTGACGGGGTTGCGCATCGAGCTGCGGCGGTCGTCCGCGCTCTGGGCCGGGCTGCTCGTGATCGCGGCAGGCACGGCCATGCTGATGGTGCTCACGGGCGACGGCTCCAGGTGGGCGGGCAACTCGACGTCGGCGGTGCTGGAGCTGCGCAAGCCGCTCACGTACGTGTGGGCGCTCGTGGTCGGTCTGGCTGTCCTGCAAGGAATGCGGGACAGCAGGGCCGGGGTGGGCGAGCTGTTCGCCACCACGTCCCGCCGTGGCTGGGTCCGGCTGGGCGCGCTGGCGGCGGCGGTCGGGGGTGCGACGGCGGTGGGCACCCTGCTGCTGTGCGCGGGCGTGGTCGTGCGGGTCGCGATCGGCGGCGGGTTCGTGTCGGCCGGGTTCGTCCCGCTCGCGCTCACCGTGGTGCTGGCGTTCGGGGCCGGCGCCGTGCTGGGGCTCGCCGTGGGACGCCTGCTGCCGCACCCGTTGGTCGCACCGGTGGCGTTGGTGGCGACGTTCACGCTGGCGACGATCGCCTACCAGGCGCAGGACGTGTGGTCTCCGGACGGCCGCATACCCCCGATGGCGTTGCTGGTGCCCGCGTTCGACCCGCCGCCCTCGGACCTGGTGACCACCTCCACGTCGGTCGACCTCGGCCAGATCGTGTGGTTCGCCGGGCTCGCGATCACGGCACTGCTGCTGTTCGTGGCACGGTCGCTCCCCGGACGTCTGGGAGCCCTGGTTCCCGCCGGGCTCGCGATGGCGCTGGCCGTCTCGATCCTGCCGGCCAAGCTCTCCGACGTGCTGGTGACCGACTCGATCGGCGGCGCGATGGTGTGCGACGGCCCGGTGTGCGTGAGCCGGGTGCACGAGCCGAGCCTGGCCGTGGCGGCCGACGTCGGCAGGGACGTGCTGACGAAGCTGTCGGTGCTGCCCAGCCCTCCGACCAAGATCCGGGAGGACACCTCGGCGATGGCCCACTTCGCCACGGCACCGCCCAGCGGCGACGTCATCCGGCTGGACTCGCAGCAGAGCCCGTCCGCGCTCTCGCTGGCACCGGAGCAGCTGCGGCGGGAGATGCTCGCCGGAGCGGGCGTTTCCTCGTGCACCGGGCCGAACACCGTCAACAGCTTCGAGACCAGGGTGCGTCACCTGACCGCCGCCTACTTCACCGGCGAACTGGCCCCGCTCGCTTCCGCACCGGACCTGTGGGGCTACCCGCAGCCGCGTGCGGCTCTCGAGGAGGACTGGCGGCTGTTCCGCGCGCAGCCCGCCCCGGAACAGCTGAACCGGGTCGTGAAGGCGAGGGAGATGTTGCTGGCGTGCCAGGACTCCGAACGGGTTCGCGACGTCCTGGTGGCGCCATGAGGCCCGTCGCGTTGTACGCGCGGTCCCGCGGTGTGCCCGCCGCCCTCGCGATGCTGCCGGTAGTAGTTCTTCTCGCCTGGTCGGTGATGCACTCGCCGTGGACCGCGTTGAGCGCCTCGCTGACGTCGCTGGCGGCGGTGCTGGTGATCACCGTCGGACTCGCCGGCCAGGACCCGGAGCTCGACCGGTCGACCGCGCTGCCGTGGCCCGCCTGGCGGTTCTGGCACCTCGTGCTCGCGGGTGTGCTGGCGGCGATCCCGGTGCTGCTGGTGCAGGAGCTCGGCACGCGGAGCTTCGGCTTCGAGTTCGTCGTGCGCGACACGGCGGGCATGGTCGGGCTGGCGGGACTCGCGGCGGCGGTGATCGGGGCGAGGTTCGCTCCCGTGGCGCCGTTGGTGTGGTGGGCCGTCAGCGCGATGATGCCGCCCGGCGACTCGGTGCCGGCCCGGATGATCGCGTGGCCCACGCAGCCTCCCGACGACGCGGCGGCGATGTGGACGGCAGGGGTGCTGTTCCTCAGCGGCGTCACCGCCTACGTGGTGCGCGGCGGGCGCCGGTAGTCCCCTGACAACAGCAGAACAACCGCCGTACAACAGCGCGGCGGTACCTCTTCGGTCAACGCAGACCACAACCGAGGAGGACCTCGTGAAAGCCAAGCTGGTGAAGGTGCTGATCGGGTTGCTCGCGATCGGGACGCTCGTCGTGCCGGCCGCGAGCGCCACGCCGTACTACCGCGACGTCTACGTGCGCGACAACGCGGGCGACGTGGGCAACGAGCCCAGCACCGGCAGCATCTACTTCAGCCCGGACATCAAGGTGTGCTGGACTCCGGTGCCCTGCGCCGTGTCGCAGAACCCCAGAGTCGGCTTGACGAACTACGTGTTCGTCACGCTGCGCCGCAAGCTCGGCGCCCAGGGCAACGTGGACGGCTACCTGAACCTGTACCACAGCAACATCGGCGGCGGGACCTCGTGGCCCGGTGGCTGGACGTACATCGGCAACGCGGGCACGAGCGTTCCGGTGGGCGGCACCACGGTCATGATCACCTGGCCCGGCTGGAACGTACCCGGTCCCGGTCACTTCTGCCTGCTCGCGCGATGGCTGTCCCCCGCCGACCCGATGACGTTCGCGGAAGGCGTCAACACGCAGCTCAACGCCCAGCGGAACAACAACATCGCGTGGCGCAACGTCGACTCCGTGCGGGTGTTCCCGCGCCGCCCGATCAGCGTGCCCTACACCATCGGCAACCCGAACCCCTTCGACGACAGGCAGAGCCTGATCCTCGAGCAGCCCGAACGGCAGTTCGCGGGCACGGTGACGATCGACCTCGGTCGTGAGCTCGCGGAACGGTGGCGGGCGGCCGGGCAGAAGGGTGTCGGCCTCAAGCAGGTCGGCGAGACGCAGTTCCAGATCGTCGAGCCGAAGTTCGCCCGCCTCGACGGGCTGGCGCTCAAGGCGGAGGAACGCGTCGAGATCGGGCTGACGTTCGAGACCGACGTCGAAGCACCGCCGGCGGTGCTGCAGGTGCACCAGGTCGACGCGCAGGGCGGGGACCTCGGCGGCGCGGAGTACCGGATCAACGAGAAGGAGTGAGTATCAGCTTCGGCGGGTCCGTCTCCGCCAAGCGGAGACGGACCCGCCGAAGGGGTGGTCAATGAAGACGATCATGGTTTTGTTACTGCTGTTGCTGGGAATCGTGCCCGCGCACGGAGCACCGGACTGCAACCCTCCGGACTGCCCGGTCGTCGTGGACGCCCTCGACGGGCCGGTGCACGAGAGCGTCGGCAACTACGCCGCGGTGGTGAAGCTGCGCAACGGTGCGGCGAAGCAGGACGTCCAGGTGTCGTACAAGTTCGTCGACGGCACGGCGAAACAGGGTGAGGACTACCGGGCGCAGAGCGGAGCGGTCGTGATCAAGGCGGGCCAGGACCACGCCGCGATTCCGTACACCGTGCTGCGGATCGGCAAGGAGCAGAAGCAGTTCACCCTGCACCTCACCGAGGTGAAGCCCGGCCAGATCGGCAAGCGCGTGGCGGTGTTCACGATCGCCGGCAGGAGCTGAACAGCGCGAGGGCCGCGGCCCAGTGCCGCGCCGCCTCGGTCCACCGTCCGCACCGGCCCTCCAGGTCGGCGAAGGTGCGGTGGACCGAGGCCTCCTCGAACTCGTCCGGTGCCTGGGCGCGTGCCAGGAGCCCGGCCGTGAGGTGGTCGCGGGCGGCTGTGAGGTCGCCGCCCGCGAGCTCGGCCTCACCGAGGTGGTGCAACGCCGACGCCTCCCGATGCCGATCTCCCAGCGCGCGGCACACCGCGAGCGCGCCGGCGAGATGTTCCCTCGCCGCCAACGAATCTCCGAGCGCGAGCTGCGTGACACCGAGGTGGCTCAACGCGTCCGCCTCGAACCGGTCGTCGCCGATCTCCCGGCTGATGCGCAGTGCGTCGCCGAAGAACTCCAGCGCCGGGACGCGGTCGGCCAGCTGGTGGAAGGCGTTGCCCAGCGACATCAGCGTCGCCGCCTCCAGCCGCCGGTTTCCCTTGGCGCGGAACGTGTCCAGCGCCGCGAACAGCGGTGAGGCCGCCAGGTCCGGCCGCCCCATCCGCACGTAGGTGTAGCCGAGGTTGCGGCGCGCCAGTGCCACACCCTCCTCGTCCCCCGCGGCCCGGTGCACGTGCATCGCAGCCTGGTAGGACTCCAGGGCCAGGTCGAACTCGCGCAGCTCGGAGTGCGCGTTGCCGATGTTGTTGTGCAACCGCGCCTCCCCGCGCAGATCCCCAGCCTCCCGCACGAGCGTGAGCGCTCGTCGTTGCACCACCATGGCTTCGGAGATGCGCGAGGTCATCTGCAACGCGATGCCGAGGCCGCGCAACATCTCGGCCTCGGCGCGCCGGTCGCCGAGCGCACGGGCGGCCTCGACCGCGTGCTCGCACTGCTCGACGCGGGCAGCCCAGTTGCCGCGCGCCTCGAAGTAGCTCGTCAACAGGTAGGCCAGCTGCCAGGTCGCCTGGTGCAGGCCGGAGCTCGCCGCCAGCCGGATCACGTGCAGCAGGTTGTCGCGCTCGGCGTCCAGGTGGGTCAGCACCTCGGCGCGGTTCGCCGCGAACGGCAGGTCGTCGCTGAACGGGCGGGTCACCAGGTCGTGCCGGGGGTTGAGCACGTTGTTGGCCGCGTGGGCGATCGTGAGGTACCGGTCGAGCAGGCGCTCCACCCCGTCGCCGAGGTCGCCGCTCTGCCTCGCGAACAACCGGATCAGGTCGTGCAACGCGTACCGGCCGGCGCCCACCTCGCTGACGAGGTGCGACGCGACGAGCTCGTCGAAGCCCGGCCCGAGCGCGTCGGCGAGGTCGGCGGGGAAGCTCGCGCCGGGATGCTCGCCGAGCACGCGGAACAGGCGTGCCGCCGGTGCGCTCAACGTGCGGTGCGCGCTGGCGAACACGGTGCGGACCGTGCGGTCGTCCCCGTCCACCGCCAGCACGTCCAACGGGTCGTTGCGGGTCAGCTCTCGTACGAGGTCGGCGACCCGCCTGCCCGGCCGCACCGCGAGCCGCGCGGCCGCGATGCGCAGCGCGAGCGGCAACCGTCCACAGTGGAGGACCAGCGCCGAGGCCGCGCCGACCTCCGCCCGCACTCGCGGCGCGCCGAGGATGTCCGCCAGCAGGTCGTGCGCCTCCGGCTCGCTCAGAAGCCCGAGACGCACGGTCCGGACGGCGTGGTGCGTGCCGAGCGCCGAGAGCGTGTCGCGACTCGTGATCAGCAGCAGGTTCCCCTGGTCGCCGGGCACGAGCGGCAGCACGTCCCGCGCGCGGCGGACGTCGTCGAGCACGATCAGCACCCGCTTGCCGTGCAGCAACGTGCGGTACAGCGGGGCCGGATCGGCGGGGATCCGGTCCGCCGGGACGCCGAGGCCGTGCAGCACCTCGGCCAGCGCCTGGTCCGGGGTGAGCCGGCGCAGGTCGAGGAAGATCTGCCCGTCCGGGAAGCGGTCGGCGACGCGATGCGCCCACTCGACGGCGAACGTGGTCTTGCCGACCCCGGCGACACCGGACACCACGACGATCGACGGGAGGTCGGCGAGAGCGGAGAACTCGGCGGCACGGCCGGTGAAGTGACCGGCGCGGGCGGGCAGCTGGGCCGGTCTCGCGGCGGGTTTCGGGCTGTGCAGTGCGGGATCACGACGGAGGATCGCGGTGTGCAGGGTGACGAGCTCAGGGCCGGGGTCCGCGCCGAGCTCGTCGGCGAGCCGGGTTCTCAGCCGCCGGAACAGTTCCAGGGCCTCGGCCTGCCGCCCGTCGAGGTGCAACGCCCGCATCAGCAGGCCGACGAGCCGTTCCCTGGTCGGGTGGCTCGCCACCAGCCGCTCCAGCTCGCCGATCGCGTCCTCGCGATCGAGCCGCTCGGCCCAGTGCCCCTCCAGCGCGGCGATCCGCTGCTCCCGCAACCGATCGATCTCCGCGCGCCCCCACCCGAACAGCTCGGTGCCCGTCAGCGGCTCACCCCGCCACAGACCGAGGTCCTTGGTCCGCGCGAACCGCTCGGCGTCGACCGCCGCGTCCAGCTGGTAGCCACCCGGCTTGGTCACGAGCGCGCCGGGCATGCCGCACTCGGCGAGCGCCTGCCGCACCCGCGCGACATAGCTGTGCAACGACCGCACAGCGGTGCGCGGCGGATCGTCGCCCCACAACACGTCCACGAGCAGGTCGACCGGAACCGGCGTGCCCACCCGCAGCGCGAGCACCGCCACGACGCCGCGTTGCCGGGCGCCGATCAGCTCGGCCCGGCCGAACGGGCCGCACACCTCCACCGGCCCCAGGATCCGGACCTCGCCACGTGGTCCCCCCACGATTCGTACGTTAGCTCCCAATTTCCGTTGCGGCAGCGGCGATCCGGACGAACCACGCAGTTGCCGGTTCGTGGACGCGTCCGATGACATCGGCCGGATCCCGCAGCGGACGTTCCGCCGAACGGACCTTGTCGGTGGCGACGCGATCACCCTACGGTCATCTGGGAGCGCTCCCAGACATTCCCGTCGACGAGGACGGAGAACCTCAAGACATGAGATCGCGACCCCCACGACTGCTCGCCGCCGCCCTGCTCGCGGCGACCGCTTTCACGGCGGTGGGCACCGCAGAGGCTGCGGACTACGAGCGCGTGCTCAACGGAAAGTTCGACAGCGGTTCCGCCGATCCGTGGTGGAGCAGCGCCGGCGTGACCAACCGCGTGACCGGCGGTGAGCTGTGCGCGGCGGTCACCGGCGGCACCACCAACCCCTGGGACGCGCTGATCGGCCAGAACGGCGTCCCCTTCGAGAGCGGGCAGTCCTACACGTTCTCGTTCGACGCCCACGCCGCCTCCGCGCAGTCCGTCACTGCGGCCGCGGGTGAGAGCGTCAGCCCGTACCGCGGGATCGCGAGCAAGCAGTTCGCGCTCACCACGACCACGCAGCGCTTCACGTTCACCTTCACGTCCACTTTGGACTTCCCAGACGCGGGCAACGGCCAGGTCGCGTTCCAGCTCGGCGGCCAGGCGGCCGACAACACGATCTGCGTGGACAACGTGTCACTGGTCGGCGGCGTCAAACCACCTGGCGGCGTGAATCCCAACCCCACCAAGAAGGTCCAGGTCGACCAGGTCGCGTACGTGCCGGGCCTGCCCAAGCGCGCCACGCTCGTCTCCACCGCCACGACGCCCCAGACGTGGACTCTGAAGAACTCCGCGGGCACAACCGTTTCTTCTGGCCAGACCACGCCGAAGGGCGCGGACGCCACGTCCGGCGACTCGGTGCACCTGATCGACTTCTCGTCGTTCGACACGGCGGGCACCGGGTACACGCTGTCCGTCGGCGCGGACAGCAGCTTCCCGTTCGACATCTCCGCCGACCCGGTCAAGAAGCTGCGCTACGACTCGCTGGCGTTCTTCTACCACCAGCGCAGCGGCACGCCGATCGACGCGCAGTACGTCGGCACGACCTATGCGCGCCCGGCCGGTCACGTCAACGTCGCGCCCAACCAGGGCGACAACAACGTGCCGTGCCGCGCGGACCTCGCGTGCGGCTACACGCTCGACGTGCGCGGCGGCTGGTACGACGCGGGCGACCACGGCAAGTACGTCGTCAACGGCGGCATCGCGGCCTGGCAGCTGCTGAACTCCTACGAGCGGGCCTCGCGCATCGGTGACGCTTCCGCGTACCGCGACGGCTCGATGGCCATCCCGGAGAAGGCCAACGGCGTGCCGGACCTGCTCGACGAGGCGCGCTGGGAGGTCGACTTCCTGCTCAAGATGCAGGCACCGGACGGGATGGCGCACCACAAGATGCACGACGCGGCCTGGACCGCGCTGCCCACCCGTCCGGAACTGGACGACCAGCCGCGTCGACTGTCCGCGACGAGCACCGCGGCGACGCTGAACCTGGCCGCGGTGGCCGCGCAGGCTGCCCGTCTGTGGCGAAGCATCGATCCGGCGTACTCCGCGAAACTCCTTGCGGCGGCGCGAAAGGCGTACACGGCGGCCAAGGCGAACCCGGCCAAGCTCGCCGACCCCAACGACAACGTCGGCGGCGGCGCGTACGACGACAAGACCGTGAGCGACGAGTTCTACTGGGCCGCCTCGGAGCTGTACGCGACCACTGGCGACAGCGCGTACCGCACCGACGTGACGGGCTCCCAGCACTACAAGGCGGCCAGTCTGAGCCGGGCCGGTTTCCACTGGGGCGGAACGGCTCCGCTGGGCGACATCACGCTCGCCCTGGCACCGAACGGACTGCCCGCCGCGGACCTCACGGCGATCAAGGCCAAGTTCGCCACGGTCGCGGACCAGCACCTGACGGCCATGGCGCAGATGGGCTACGCGACCCCGTACGACAACAGCACCGACGGCTACGTCTGGGGATCGAACTCCGGCGTGCTGAACAACGCCCAGGTGCTCGCGCTGGCCCACGACTTCACCGGCGCGGCGAAGTACCGCGACGGTGTTTTCGAGGCGCTGCACTACCTCCTCGGCCGCAACCCGCTGAGCACCTCGTACGTGGCGGGCTACGGCGACCAGGCCGTGCAGAACGTGCACCACCGGTTCTGGGCCAAGCAGAACGACCCGACGCTGCCGATCGCGCCGCCCGGGTCGATCTCCGGCGGCCCGAACAGCGCGCTGCAGGACCCGGTCGTCCAGCGGCTGCTCGTCGGCTGCCCGCAGCAGAAGTGCTGGGTGGACGACATCGGCGCGTACTCGGTGAACGAGGTGGCGGTCAACTGGAACTCCGCGCTCGCCTGGGTGTCGGGCTGGGCGGCGGAGAAGGCCGGCGGCAAGCCCACCCCGGGGTCGGACTGCCAGGTTCGGTACGACGCGAGCAAGTGGCAGGACGGTCTGTCGGCCCAGCTGTCGCTCACCAACACCGGCACGACCGCGTGGACGGCGTGGAAGCTCGCGTTCTCGTTCCCCGGCAACCAGAAGGTCACCGCGGGCTGGTCGGCGAACTGGAGCCAGGCGGGCCGTGACGTGACCGCGACGAACATGTCGTGGAACGGCCAGGTGGACCCCGGCAAGTCCGTCCACATCGGATTCAACGCCTCCGGCGGCGGCGCTGACCCGAACGCCTTCACCGTCAACGGCAAGGCCTGCAAGCTCGCCTGACCGGTGCCGCCGGGGGACGGCGGGCTCCCCCGTCCCCCGGCGGTTTCATTCCGAGGTGAACCCACCCCGGACCGTGAAGGTGCCCGACCGCACGACGTACGCGTCGGCACGGGCGTCCCGCTTGCCCACCGCGTGGTTGTACTGGCCCGCGAAGGCGTGCACGCCTTCCGGCACGGTGCGGCCCGGCTTGAGCTCCCACCGGTAGACGACCGCGCCGTCGACCTCCTGCACGGTGACCGTGAAGTCGTCGCCGGCCATGGTCTGCCACTGGCCGGTGGTCCGCACCTCGCCCGTCTGGACGACGCGCAGTTCCACGCTGAGCGAGGAGAGCGGCACGGTGGTCTTGAGCTCCAGCCTGCTCTGCGCCCAGTTGGGGTGGGTCTGCAGATCGATGAGCCCGACCGACGACAGCGGACCGTCTGACACCGGTTTGCCGGTGAGCGGGGCGGGATCCGTGGCGGGCGGCGGACTGCTGGTGGACGACCGCTCCGGTTGCGTCTGGCCCTGTGCGGGAGGCTCGACGGGGGCGGTGGTGGTGGAGGCGGACGGTGTGGAGGTCGCGCTCGGCGGTCCGGCCGTCGGGATCGTCCCGGGGTCCGGGGGTGGTGCGGTGTGCACGATCGCGGCCACGGCGAGGCCGGCGGTGGCCAGGGCGCCGGAGACGGCCAGACCGGCGAACGTCGCTCGGGTCCAGGACCTCGCGATGCCGGACCTCTGAACAGACGCCGCTCTGGTGCTCACAACACCAGTACCCGCGGCCATCTCCATGCCGCGGTGCACCCGTGCCAGCATCCGGTCGCGATCCGGCCGGTACGCCTCGGCCGCCCCGCGCAGCCGCCTGCTGATCTCGTCGTTCACCGAATCCCCCTCCCCGCCACGACGTTCCCGGCCTCGCTCGTGCCGAGAACCCGTTCCAGCTCCGCCATCCCCTTGGAGGTCTGGCTCTTCACCGCGCCCACCGAGATGCCCAGCGCGAGCGCGGTGTCCTTTTCGGACAGGTCGAACGCGTGCCGCAGGATCACGCAGGCCCGCTTGCGGAACGGCAACCGGTCCAGCGCCGCCCGCACGTCCACCACGGCGGCGGTGTCCGGCCCGTGTGTCTGCTGTGGACGCTGCGAGAGGAACTGCGCGATCCGCCGGCGCTCACGTGTTGCGCCGCGGATTCGTTCCCGCGCGAGGTTCGCCACGACGCCGCGGGCGTACGCGAGCGGGTGCTCCGCCGCGCGCAGCCTGTCCCAGCGCTGCCACAACGCGACCAGGGCGTCCGCCGCGAGGTCGTCGGCGGCGTCCGCCTCCCCGGTCAGCAACCAGGCGAAGCGGGCCAGTTCGGCGTGGTGGCGCTCGAAGAAGTCGTGGAACTCCGCCGATCTGTGGTCGACGAGCATGTCTGTCGGTTGCCCTCTCCCTGCTCTGTGGCTTTCGGTGGACCGGGCGGCCGCGGCCCGGGGCATGGGCCGCGGCCGCCCGGTGATCAGGACGGTTCGCCGATCAGCACGCCGCGACCGTTCGAACCGGCGTAGACGCGGCCGTACACGTCCGGGTCGCCGGTGACGGTGCCGCCGATGAAGCCGCCGAACTGGTGCTGGTCGTCGTTGACCCGCGTCCACGCCGTGCCGCCGTCGGTGGACCGGAAGACGCCGGAGACGCCGTTCACCGTGCCGATGAGGTACAGCGCCTGGTAACGGGCACCGGGAGCGGCCTTGCCGAAGCCGATGCCGTCGGCGCGCTGCACACCGGTGAGCTTCGTGAAGCTCGCGCCGCCGTCGGTGGAGTGCCGGAGCCCGTCGTGGGACGTGAGCCACAGGTCTCCCGCGACGCCGGGAATCGCACGGACACGTCCGTCGGTGAGTCCCTTGGCACGTGCGGTGAACGTCCTACCGCCGTCGGTGCTGGCGAACAAGGTTCCCCGGCTCAGCGCATAGAACGTTCCGGCGGCACCACGGTCGGCCACCACCGCGGTGCCGGACGGCAGACCGGAGGACGCCTTCCAGGTCTTGCCCTGGTCGGTGGAGACGTGCGGCAGCTGCCCGGCGGCCGTCCACACGATCGTGCCGCCGTCGGCAGAGACCACCGCGATGCCGCCGCTCGCCCCGCTCACCGGCGTGCCGGCGAAGGGCTTCCAGCTGACACCACCGTCGGACGAGTAGGCGCCGGGCGCTTCGCCGTTGTGGCCGACGCGCACCACCACGTTCGGCTTGAGCTGGGCGAAGTCGATCCAGCTGGTGCTGGAGATCCGCGGGCCGGACATCGCGTCCGACGGCAGCGCGTTCACGTCCTCGTGGCGGAAGCCGCCGACGTCACCCATGGCGCTGAGCAGCTTGCCACCGGGCGGCACCACCAGCTCGGAGATCGCGGTCTCCTCCAGTCCCTTGACCGGGATCGACCAGTGCGTGGCAGCGCCCTTGTCCGCGGCCGTCACGTCCTTGCTCGCCCACAGACCCGAACCGGTGCCGTAGATGACGTGACCGGAGTCGAAGGGGTCGATCGCCATCGCGCCCATCCAGTGGCCGATTCCCTTGCCCACGTAAGGAGAACCGGACGCGTCCCGCACCGACGTGGCCCCGAGCGCCTTCCAGCTGCCGCCGCCGTCGGTGGAGCGGAACAGCTCGTCCGACGGCCACCAGCGGTCCAGCGTCGTGACCATGACCGTGCCGGGGCGCTGCGGGTCCACCGCGAGACCCGCGAAGCCGAAACCGTTGCCCGGCATCGGGGAGATGTCCTTCCACGCCCCGCTGGAAGGCGTGTACTTCCACACCGAACCGGCCTTCACGCCGTTCGGGCCGGGCACGTCCGTGTAGGTCAGGTACAGCGAACCGTCACCGGACATCGCGCCGTGGTGCGGCAACTGGCCCGTGGGCTGACCCGACACCGCCTGCCAGGTGCTGCCGCCGTCGGTGGAGCGGTACAGCGACGCGGACCTGTCGGCTACACCGACGTAGATCGTCCTGTTGGGTCCGAAGGTCACGAACGACAGGCCGACACCGCTGCTCGCACCGTCCTTGACGGGGAAGCTCGAGACCTGGCTCCACGTCACGCCGTAGTCGGTGCTGCGCCACAGCCCGTTCTTGCGGGTGCCCAGGTACAACGTCCTGTGGTCGGTGGGGTCGATCACGAGCTTCTCGCCCATGGACCGGCCGTCCTCGTTGCTGCCGAGCTTGAACGGCAGGTCGGTGCGCTGGAACGTCCTGCCCTGGTCGGTCGAGCGCAGGAGCGAGCCGTTGCCCGCCCACTCGTTGGTGTAGGTGCCGGCCGCGAGGTACACGCGGTCCGGGTCGACGGGGTCGGTCGCGATGCTCTCGATGCCCAGCAGGTTCCAGTCCCAGGTCCAGTCGGTCAGCGGAGTCCACTGACTCCCCTTGGCGTCCCAGCGATACGCGCCGCCCATGTCGGTACGCGCGTACAACACGTCCTTGCGGCTGGTGTTGAACACGAACCCGGTGACGAAGCCTCCGCCGCCGATCTGCGCGTTGCGCCAGGAGTACTTGCCGGACGCGGTGGGCACCGAGGGTGTGGACGGTGCCGCGGACGTGGTCGGCGAGGGCCTCGTCGCGGCGGCCACGACCGGGGCGGACGGCACCGCCGGCCTGTCCTCCTTGGCGATCTTCCACTGCTGGTCGGCGCCGCCGCGGTCGTCGGTCTGGACGACGCCCTGGCCGTCGGCGCCGTCACCGGCGCACAGGACCTTGCCGTTGCTGCGCGAGACGATCTTCACCGCGCCGTCGCCGACGTCCGCGAGCTTCCACTGCTGGTGCTCGGCTCCGGTGTCGGACTGCTGTTCGACGTTGGTCTGCGCGGCCGACGCCCTGGGCACGCCGAGAACCTTCTTGCTGTTGTTGTTGACCAGCTGGTAGTAGCCGCCGTCGACCGGCTTCAGCCGCCACTGCTGGCTCGCGGCGTCGGCGACGGGCTTCTCCTGCTGGATCCGGACGCCGTCCGCGCTGTCGGCTCCCGCCACGTCCAGGGCGTTGCCGCTGCGCACCGAGACGAACCGGTAGTAGGCGGCGGCGTCGACCGCCACCGGCTCCGAGTCGTTCAACACCACCCCGAGGCAGGAGCCGACGAGGGCCGACGTGCCCACAGCAGCGGCGATCACCGTCCCGCGCCTGCGCCCCCGCGGCACCACGCCACCGCGCCGGCCCGCGGTGGACTCGGTCTTGCTCATAGCAGCACTCCTCAGGTCTGTCCTGCGATCTGCCCCCTGGTTGCCGCCGCCGCCGGAAAGGTTGCCGCCGCCGCGCAGAATATTTCCAGACCCTGTGAGCGCTAACAGGGATTACCTGGCGTTATCCAGCTGTCACTTGACGCCTTAATTGTTAGCGATAACACTCGCCACCTACGGCACTGTTGCCGGTCGGTGACATCGAGGAGAACCAATGAGGCTTGTCCAGATCGCGGCCGCCACCGCGCTCGCCGTCACCCTCTCCGCGTGTGGTTCCGCGGAGAAGACGGTCGACCAGCAGACCGGGTCGAGCGAGGGCGCACTGGTCGGCGTGACCATGCCCACCCGCTCGTCCGAGCGTTGGATCCACGACGGCGACAACATCAAGAAGGCCCTCGAGGGCAAGGGCTACAAGGTCGACCTCCAGTACGCGGAGAACGACATCCCCACCCAGGCCAACCAGATCGAGAACCAGATCACCAAGGGCGCCAAGCTGCTGATCGTGGCGTCGATCGACGGCACCGCGATCACCTCGCAGCTGCAGCAGGCCGCCGACGCCAAGATCCCGGTCATCGCCTACGACCGGCTCATCCGCAAGAGCCCGAACGTCGACTACTACGCCACGTTCGACAACTTCAAGGTCGGTGTGGAGCAGGCGAACTCGCTGCTCGCCGGGCTGAAGACCAAGGGCGACGGCCCGTTCAACGTCGAGCTCTTCGCGGGCTCGCCGGACGACAACAACGCGACGTTCTTCTTCAACGGCGCGATGTCCGTGCTCCAGCCGCTGATCGACCAGGGCAAGCTCGTGGTGAAGTCCGGCCAGAAGGACTTCAAGACCGTCGCGATCCTGCGCTGGGACCCGGCGACCGCGCAGAAGCGGATGGAGGACCTGCTCACCTCGACCTACGGCGGCGCCAAGGTCGACGGCGTGCTCTCCCCGTACGACGGCCTGTCGATCGGCATCCTGTCGGCGCTCAAGAGCAGCGGCTACGGCACGCCCGCCCAGGCCTACCCGATCGTGACCGGCCAGGACGCCGAGGTCGCGTCGGTGAAGTCGATCATCGCCGGTGAGCAGTACTCCACGATCCACAAGGACACCCGCCAGCTCGCCGACGTCACGGTGAAGATGGCCGACGCGGTGCTCAAGGGCGGCAAGCCCGAGGTCAACAACACCAAGGACTACGACAACGGCGTCAAGGTCGTGCCGTCGTTCCTGCTGCAGCCGGTGCCCGTCGACAAGGCGAACTACCAGAAGGAACTGATCGACTCCGGCTACTACACCGCCGACCAGCTCAGGTAACGAACAATGTCCGACGACATCCTGGTGATGCGCGACATCACCAAGAGGTTCGCGGGTGTCACCGCGCTGCACGAGGTCTCGCTGACCGTGCGGCGCGGTGAGATCCACGCGATCTGCGGCGAGAACGGCGCGGGCAAGTCCACGCTGATGAAGGTGCTGTCCGGCGTGCGCCCGCACGGCACGTACGAGGGCGAGATCCTCTTCGAGGGCGAGCCGTGCGCGTTCCACGGGGTGCGCGACAGCGAGCGCCGCGGCATCGTGATCATCCACCAGGAGCTCGCGCTGTGCGGGCAGCTCTCCGTCGCGGAGAACCTGTTCCTGGGCAACGAAAGAGCGCGGCGCGGGTTCATCGACTGGAACCGCACCAACCACGAGGCACAGGCGTTGCTGGACCGCGTGGGGCTCCGGGAGAACCCCACGACCCCGGTCAACGACCTGGGCGTCGGCAAGCAGCAGCTCGTCGAGATCGCCAAGGCACTGTCCAAAGAGGTCAGCCTGCTGATCCTCGACGAGCCGACGGCCGCGTTGAACGACGACGACTCGCAGCACCTGCTCGACCTGCTCGACGGGCTGCGCGACGAGGGCATCACCTCGGTGATCATCTCCCACAAGCTGGGCGAGGTCACCAGGATCGCCGACACCGTCACCGTGCTGCGGGACGGCAGGACGATCGAGACGTTGCCCGCTGCTGGTCTCAGTGAGGAACGGATCATCGCCGGCATGGTCGGCCGCGATCTCGAACACCGTTTCCCGCCGCGCACACCGGACATCGGCGACGAGATCCTGCGCATCGAGGAGTGGACGGTGCACAGCCCCGCCCAGCCGGACCGCAAGGTCGTCGACAACGCCACGCTGTCGCTCAAGCGCGGGGAGATCGTCGGTCTCGCCGGGCTGATGGGCGCGGGCCGCACCGAACTCGCGATGAGCGTGTTCGGCCGTTCGTACGGCACGAGCGTCTCCGGCCGGGTGCTCAAGAACGGCGTCGTGATCAACACCCGAACCGTGCAGGACGCGATCCGCCACGGGCTCGCGTACGTCAGCGAGGACCGCAAGCGGTACGGCCTCAACCTGATCGAGGGCGTGCAGCGCAACGTCTCCGCGGCCTCGCTGGGCAAGCTAGCGAAGCGCGGCTGGGTGAACGAGAACGAGGAGTACTCGGTCGCGGAACGGTTCCGGCGCTCGATGGGCATCCGGACGCCTGCCGTCTCGACACAGGTCGGCACGTTGTCCGGCGGCAACCAGCAGAAGGTCGTGCTGGCCAAGTGGATGTTCACCGATCCGGACGTGCTGATCCTCGACGAGCCCACCCGCGGCATCGACGTCGGCGCGAAGTACGAGATCTACTCGATCATCAACGACCTGGCCGCGCAGGGCAGGGCCGTGCTGGTGATCTCGTCGGAGCTCCCGGAGCTGCTGGGGCTCTGCGACCGGATCTACGCGTTGTCCGAGGGGCGGATCACCGGCGAGGTGGACCGCGACGAGGCGACGCAGGAACGACTTATGCAGTACATGACGCGAGGACAGAGCTGATGACCACGAAGACCGCGCCCGCACCGGCCGCCGCACCGCCGGAAGCACCCCGCCGGATCTCGATCAACCTGCGGCAGTCCGGCATCTACGTCGCGTTCGCACTCATCGTCGTGCTCTTCGCGTTCCTCACCGACGGCGCTCTGCTGCAGCCGCAGAACATCTCCAACATCATCGTCCAGAACTCGTACGTGCTGATCCTGGCGATCGGCATGATCCTGGTGATCATCGGCGGCCACATCGACCTGAGCGTCGGCTCGACCGTGGCGCTCACCGGTGCGATCTGCGCGGTGCTGACCGTCCAATGGGGACTGCCGTGGCCGGTCGCGGTGCTGCTGACCCTGTTGTCGGGCGCGCTCATCGGCGCGGCACAGGGGTACTGGATCGCGTACTTCGGCATCCCGGCGTTCATCGTGACGCTGGCGGGCATGCTGGTGTTCCGCGCGCTGACCCTGACCACGCTGGGCAACCAGGGCATCGGGCCGTTCCCGGACGAGATCCGGTCGCTGTCCAACGGCTTCACCGGCGGATATCTCGGCAACATCGGCCTCGGCCCGCTCGGCGGCGCCGACCTGGTCAGCCTGCTCGCCGGTCTCGCGTTCGTCGCCGGGTTCGCGCTCTCGCAGTGGCGCAAGCGCGCGGCCCGGCTCGGCTACGGCCAGACCGTCGACCCGATGCCGGTGTTCGTGCTGAAGATCGCCGGTGTGGCCGTCGTCGTTATGGCGGTCGTCGTGCAGCTCGCCCGCTTCCGCAACCTGCCGTGGGTGCTCGTGCTGCTCGCGGCGCTGGCGCTCGGCTACTCGTTGATGGCCAACAACTCCGTGTTCGGCCGGCACATCTACTCGATCGGCGGCAACCTGCAGGCCGCCACGCTGTCCGGCGTGAAGGTCAAGGCCGTCACGTTCTGGGTGTTCGTCAACATGGGCGCGCTGGCCGCGCTCGCCGGCGTGATCTTCGCCGGACGGCTCAACCAGGCCGGTCCCACCGCGGGCACGGCGTTCGAGCTCGACGCCATCGCGGCGGCGTTCATCGGCGGTGCCGCGGTCCAGGGTGGTGTCGGCAAGGTCGTCGGCGCCATCACCGGCGGCCTGATCATGGGCGTGATCAACAACGGCATGTCGTTGATCGGCGCTCCCAGTGAGCGCGTGATGCTCGTGAAGGGTCTCGTCCTGCTCGCGGCGGTCGCCTACGACGTCTGGACCAAGCGCCGCGCCTGAGAGTTCCGCTAAGCACAATCCGGAAGGCAGACAACAACGATGTTGTTATCCCTGCGCCATTTCGGCGTTGTCGTGGCCGTGACGGCCGCGTTGGTCCCCGTCCCCCAGGCCAACGCGGCCGAGTCACCCGTGCGCGTCGCGGCGAACGCGGTGTCCGTGCCGAACATCGACGACGTCCGCGGCAACCTGACCTTGCCCACCACCGGCCTCGACAACACGACGATCACGTGGACCTCGTCCAACGGCAAGGTGATCACCCCGACCGGTGAGGTGAGCCGTCCGCCGACGGGCAGCAAGCCCGCGAAGGTCGTGCTGACGGCGAAGGTGAGCAACGGCAGGCAGAGCACGTCCCGCGCGCTCACCGCGACCGTTGCCCCGCTGCCGGCCAAGGAACCGTTGGCGGGCTACGGCTTCTTCTACTTCACCGGCGAGGGCAGCCCCAACGGCGAGCAGATCTACGCCGCCGCCAGCAACGGTAACAACCCGTTGAACTTCACCGAGCTCAACAACGGCCAACCGATCCTGAAGTCGAGCCTCGGTGAGCTCGGCGTGCGCGACCCGTTCATCCTGCGCTCCCCCGAGGGCGACAAGTTCTACCTGCTGGCCACGGATCTGAAGATCAACGGCGGCAACGGCTGGGACGCGGCGCAGCGCACCGGCAGCCGGTCGATCATGATCTGGGAGTCGACGGACCTGCGGAGCTGGTCGCGGCAGCGCAGTGTCCAGGTGTCACCGCCGACCGCGGGCAACACGTGGGCTCCGGAAGCGCACTGGGACGCCAAGCGCGGCACGTACGTCGTCTACTGGGCCTCGAAGCTGTACGCGGAGAACGACCCGAACCACACCGGCAACACCTACAACCGCATGATGTACGCGACCACGCGTGACTTCGTGACGTTCAGCCCGGCGAAGGTGTGGATCGACCCCGGCTACTCCGTGATCGACTCGACCGTCATCGAGCACAACGGCACCTTCTACCGGTACACCAAGGACGAGCGGAACAACACGTCGACCACGCCGTGCAGCAAGTTCATCACAGCGGAGAAGTCGACCGATCTGCTGAACCCGAAGTACGACTTCGTGGCGGAGTGCATCGGCAAGGCGACCTCGACCAGTCCCGGACTAAGCGCCGGTGAGGGCCCGACGGGCTTCAAGTCCAACACCGAGAACAAGTGGTACCTGTTCATCGACGAGTTCGGCGGCCGCGGCTACGTGCCGTTCGAGACCACCGACCTCGCGTCCGGCAAGTGGACCATGAGCACGGGTTACCGCCTGCCCACCTCGCCGCGCCACGGCACGGTTCTCTCGGTGACGCAGGCCGAACTGACCCGCCTCACCGCTCCCCCGGCACCGGTCAAGGCGGACAGCAAGGGCCTCGTCGCGCACTGGCCGCTCAACGGTTCCGCGAACGACGCGACCGGTCACGGCTACGACGGCGCTGTGGCGGGCAACGCGACGTGGTCCGAGGGTTCCCTGCAGCTCAAGGGCGGGCACGTCCAGCTGCCCAACAACATGCTGACCGGCGCCTCCGCGGCCACGATCTCCGCGGACGTGCTGGTCGACCCGGCCCAGCAGACGCCGTACTTCCTCTACGGTTTCGGCAACACCGGGACGAACGGCGTCGGCAACGGCTACCTGTTCGCCACCGGCGACACCTACCGCGGCGCGATCGCCACCGGCAACTGGACGACCGAGCAGGGCGTGAACTCCGGCCGTGCCTTGCCGCGCGGTGTCTGGAAGAACGTGACGCTGACCGTCGGCAACGGCGTGGAGGTGCTCTACCTCGACGGTGTGGAGGTGGCCCGCAACACCGGCGTCACCATCAAACCGTCGGACATCGGCGGCGGTATCACCGCGGCCAACTACCTCGGCCGCTCGGTCTACGCGGCGGACCGGACGTTCCTGGGCAGGATGAAGGACGTCCGCCTCTACAACCGCGCGCTCTCCGGCAACGAGGTAGCGGCGCTGCCGTTCAACGGCACCCTGATCCGATCGGTCGCGCACAGCTCGCTCAAGGCCCCCGCGGTCATCGAGCCCGGCAGTGTCGTGCTGCCCGTGGCACCGGGCACCGACCTGCGGCGCGTCAAGCTCGACTTCGGCCTCGCACCCGGCGCCTCCATCACGCCGAACGGCACGGCGGACCTCCGCAAGCCGCGCAAGTTCGTCGTGAGATCGGGCAGCGAGAGTCGCGAGTGGACGGTCGAGGCCCACGAGCTGCGCAGCCCCGTGCTGCCGGGTCTCAACGCCGACCCGAACATCGTGGCGTTCGGCGACACCTACTACATGTACGCGACCACGGACGGGTTCGACGGCTGGAGCGGCACGAAGTTCTCCGCCTGGTCGTCCAAGAACCTCGTCGACTGGAAGAACGAGGGCGTCATCCTCGACCTCGGCCCGGACGTCAGCTGGGCGGACAGCCGGGCGTGGGCACCGACGATCACCGAGCGGAACGGCAAGTACTACTTCTACTTCTGCGCCGACGCCAAGATCGGCGTCGCGGTGAGCAACTCCCCCACCGGCCCGTTCGTGGATTCCGGCAAGCCGCTGATCGCCCGCAACCCCAGCGGTGGCGGACAGGCGATCGACCCGGCGGTGTTCGTCGACCGCTCGGGGCAGCCGTACCTGTACTGGGGCAACGGTGAGGCGTACGTCGTGCCGTTGAACGCCGACATGATCTCCTACGACGCAGCCAAGATCACGCGCATCAACGGCCTCGCGGACTTCCGCGAGGGTCTGTTCATGGTCGAGCGGCAGGGCACCTACTACCTGAGCTGGTCGGTCGACGACACCCGCAGCGAGGACTACCGGGTGGCCTACGCGACGGCCCCCAGCCCGACCGGGCCGTTCACCAACCGCGGCCTGATCCTGAGCAAGGACGCGAAGCTCGGCGTCAAGGGCACCGGCCACAGCTCGATGCTCCAGGTGCCCGGCACCGACGACTGGTACCTCGCCTACCACCGCTTCGCCATCCCCGGCGGGGACGGCACGCACCGCGAGACCACGATCGACAAGCTGAAGTTCACCCGCGACGGCACGATCGCACCGGTCGTACCGACGTTGGAAAGCGTTGCCCCGCAGAGGATCCGGCCGAAGCACTGCCGGTTCGAGTTCAACTAGGAGTTCGATGTCCCAGCGTGTACCCGAGCTCGGCCGTGAGCTCTTCGGCCGGCTCGGTGACACGGACGTGCACCGGTACGTCCTGGCGTGGCCCGGTGGGATCACCGTGCGGATCCTCGACCTCGGCGGCGTGATCCAGTCGCTGGAGGCACCGGACCGCAACGGCGTCCGCGCCAACGTGGTGCTCGGCTTCTCCTCGCTCGACGAGTACGTCGCGAACAACCGGCCCGGCGCCGCCAGGGTGTTCCTCGGCGCGGTGATCGGCCGGTACGCCAACCGCATCGCGGACGGCACCTTCGCCCTGGACGGCGTCGTGCACCGGCTGCCTCGCAACAACGGCCCGAACACCCTGCACGGCGGCCCCGCCGGGTTCGACACGCGCGTGTGGTCCGCGACCGAACTGCACGAGCCCGACAGCATCGGGCTGCGGCTGGAGCTGGTGAGCCCAGCTGGTGACGGCGGCTTCCCCGGCACGGTGACCGCCCAGGTCACCTACCGTCTCGACACCCACAACCGGCTGAGCATCACCTACCACGCGACCACGGACGCGCCGACCGTGCTCAACCTGACCAACCACACCTACTGGAACCTGGCCGGCGAGGGCAGCGGTGACGTCCTGCGTCACTCGCTCATGATCAACGCGAGCCGGTACTGCCGCGTCAACTCCGCCCTGATCCCGCTGGGCGATCCGGTGCCGGTCGACTCGACACCGTTCGACTTCCGCCTGCCGACCACGATCGGCGCACGCATCAACCACCCTCACGCCCAGCTGCGGATCGCGGGCGGCTACGACCACAACTGGGTGCTGGACGAGGCGGGCCCGTTCGCCGCGCAGGCCTGCGACGCGACGTCCGGGCGGTTGCTGACCATGCACACCACCGAGCCCGGCCTGCAGTTCTACTCCGGCAACTTCCTCACCGAGGACCTGGTCGGCACCGGCGGACGCCCGTACCACCGGGGTGCGGGCTTCGCGCTGGAGGCACAGCACTTCCCGAACTCGCCGAACCGCCCCGACTTCCCCAGCACCGTGCTGCGGCCGGGCCAGGTCTACCACCAGGAGACGGTCTACCGTCTGTCCACAACGGACTGACCTGGCTTTAACATGTGAAAGGCGCTGCGACACAAGGATTCTCGTCGATTCGAAAGTTAATTCGACTCGGCGTGAACCTCCCGGTGGGCTGTCTCGTTCAAGGTGGTTGATCGAGCTTCGCTCACGAAAGGGGCCCTGTCGTGACAGCCGTGTTCCAGGAATCCGCCCTGCGCGATCTCCCTCCCGCCGATCGCGCGCTGTTCCAGTCGTTCGGCGCCGGACCGACCAGGACTCCCCCGTTCCACCACGTCCACCACGCGTTCGAGGCGCAGGCCGCCCGACGTCCGCGCGGGATCGCCGTCGAGCACCTCGGCCGGTCGCTGACCTACGCGGAGCTCGACGCCAGGGCTGATCTGCTGGCGGAACTGCTCACGCGACAAGGCGTGCGCCCCGGTGATCACGTGGGACTGTTCCTCACCCGGTCCGTCTCCATGGTCGTGGGCATCCTCGCGGTGCTCAAGGCAGGAGCCGCCTACGTGCCGCAGGACGTGCGCATCACGCCGACGGCACACCTGCGGCACATCGTGCGCATCGCGAGCATCGACGTGGTGCTCACGACGACGGCGGACGCGGCGGCACTGCCGGACCACCTCGCCACGATCATCACGATCGACACCCTGCCCGACGCCGGACCGGTTCGCCGTACCATCGTCACCGAGCCGGAACCGGACATCGCGGTCGTCATCTTCACCTCCGGCACGACCGGACGGCCCAACGGCGTGCGCGTCTCCCACACCAACCTGTGCAACGTCCTGCTCACCGCACCCGGACACCTCGGCATCACCGCGGGAACCAGGGTGTCGCAGCTGCTCAACATCGCCTTCGACATGGCGGTGTGGGAGATTCTCGGCACCCTCGCGAACGGCGGCACGCTGGTGATCCGCGGCGACTCGCTCGACCAGGCGGCAAGCACGGTGGACGTCGTCATCGCCACGCCCAGCGTCCTCGCCTCCCTCGATCCCGATACGTGCCAACGGGTGCACACCGTCGCGGTCGCCGGTGAACGCTGCCCTCAAGCCCTGGCCGACAGGTGGTCGCGGCACGCCACCTTCCACAACGCCTGCGGTCCCACCGAAGTCACCATCGTCAACACGGTCCAGCGCTACGACCCGAACCTCGGGCTGCTCACCATCGGCAGGCCGGTGCCGAACACGACGGTGTACGTGCTGGACGAGAACCTCCGGCCGTGCCGCATCGGCGAGGTGGGCGAGATGTGGGCCGGCGGGAACTGCGTGACCGAGGGCTACCTGGGCGACGACGAGCTGACCGCGCAACGGTACCTGCCCGATCCGTTCCTGGGCGGCAACCACGTGATGTTCCGGACCCGCGACCTCGGCAGCTGGACGGGCGACGGCCAGCTGCGGCACCACGGCCGCACCGACGACCAGGTGAAGGTGCGCGGGTTTCGGGTCGAGCTCGACGCCGTGACGTCGGCCCTGGAAAGAGCCACGGACTGCGGACACGCGACGACCCTGGTGCACAACGGGAAGCTCGTCGGGTTCATCAGCCCGGCCACCGCGACACCCGAGCAGGCGAGGCGCGCGGTCGAGCAGCGGCTGCCGTACTACTGCGTGCCCACGTTGATCGTTCCCGTCGACACGCTGCCGACCACGGAGCGCGGCAAGGTCGACCGCCGCGCGCTGGTGTCGCGTTTGGACGGTCCTCAGCAGGAAACCGTGGCATGACGATCGACACCGCCGAGCTCGCTGACCGGTCGCTGCGCACGCTCCTGCGCCGTCGCCCGTTCACCCACCACAACCGGCTGGCCGCGGCCGTCGTGCTCGCGAACCTCGTCGCAGCCCTGGCTCTCGACTGGCAGGCAAGCACGCTGGTGGTCGTCAACCTCACCCTGGCCGCTCTGATCCGCCAGCAGCTCGTGATCAACCTGCTGTTCCGGCTCGCCACCAGCGCTCCGACGCACTGGCCGTTGCGGGTCCGGTGGACGCTGGGCAAGGTCTACCACTTCGGCGGGCTGCACGTCGGCGCCGCGATCAGCGCCACCGCGTGGTTCTCGGTGGTCGCCGTGACCACGCCGGGACCGCTGACCTGGACGATCCTCGCCCTGCTCGGCGCGATGATCGTGCTCGCGCTGCCGCGTCTCCGTGCTCGCCACCACGACCTGTTCGAGCGCTCGCACCGGTTCGGCGGCTGGACGGTGCTGGCGCTGTTCGCGGTGCAGTCGGCGGTGACGGACCCGGTGCTGCTCTGGCCGCTCGCCCTCGTGGCGGTCAGCGTCGCACTGCCGTGGCTGCGGTTGCGGCGGGTGCCGGTGCAGATCGTCAGCCCGTCGCCGCACGTGGCGCTCGTGTCGTTCGACCACGGCGTCACGCCGTTCGCCGGGTCGTCCACCGCGGTGAGCCGGAACCCGTTGCTGGAGTGGCATTCCTTCGCCAACGTCCCCGCGCCGGGACGCAGCGGGTTCCGGCTCACCATCTCCCGCGCGGGCGACTGGACGGCGAGGCTCATCGCCGACCAGCCGAGCCACGTGTGGGTCAAGGGCATCCCGACCGCGGGCGTCGGCAACATCGACAAGCTGTTCACCAGGGTGGTGTGGGTCGCGACCGGCAGCGGCATCGGCCCGTGCCTGCCGCATCTGCTCGCGCGGACCGCCCCTGCCGTGCTGGTGTGGTCGACCCGGGACCCGCGCCGCACCTACGGCGACGCGCTGGTCGACGAGATCCTGCACGTGCAGCCCGACGCCGTCGTGTGGGACACCACCACGTCCGGCAAACCCGACCTGGTCGCCCTCGCGTACGACGCCTGCCGTCGTTTCGACGCGGAAGCGGTCATCTGCATCTCCAACAAGCCGACCACCTGGCAGATCGTCGAAGAGCTTGAATGCAGGGGAATTCCAGCCTACGGCGCGATCTGGGACTCGTGAGGAGACCACTGTGGACTACCAGAACCTCGTGCTCGACGACCACGACGGCGTGCTGACGGTGACCGTGAACCGGCCGCGGGCCCGCAACGCGCTGTCCCAGGCCACACTCACAGAACTGCGCCACCTCCTGACGAACCTCTCCGCGCGAGCGGTGCTGCTCACCGGGTCGGAGGGGCCCGCGTTCATCGCGGGGGCCGACATTCGCGAGATGGCCGCCATGACGCCGGAGGAGGGTGAGGCGTTCGGCGCGCTGGGTCAGGAGGTGACCCGGTTGCTCGAGGAACTGCCCGTCCCCGTCATCGCCTGCGTGGACGGGTACGCGCTCGGCGGCGGCTGTGAGATGGCGCTGGCGTGCGACTTCGTCTACGCCACCGGCAA
Organism: Lentzea sp. NPDC051838; assembly: GCF_040681245.1. Lineage (NCBI taxonomy): Bacteria > Bacillati > Actinomycetota > Actinomycetes > Pseudonocardiales > Pseudonocardiaceae > Lentzea > Lentzea sp. NPDC051838. Next base: position 378,050 of record NZ_JBFAYI010000004.1, on the reverse strand, counting down.
AGCGGTGTTCGGGCAGCCGGAGGTGCTGCTGGGGCTCATCCCCGGTTTCGGCGGCTGCGTCCGGCTGTTCCGGCGCGTCGGTGTGGCACGGGCCCGCGAGATGATCTACTCGGGCCGCCGGGTGGATGCCGGGGAGGCGCACCGCATCGGGCTGGTGAACCGGGTGTTCGACACGCGCGAGGAGATGGTCGCGGCCGCCCGGCTCATGCTCGCCGACATCGCCGCCAACTCGCCCGCCGCGGTGGCCGCGTGCAAGTCGGTGATCAACTCGGTGCAGGGCCTGCCCGTCGGCACCGGTCTTCAGGTCGAGCTCGACGCGTTCCGGAACGCGTTCACCACCGCCGACATGCGCGAGGGCACCACGGCGTTCCTGGCCAAGCGCACCCCGGTGTTCCGCCCGTGAAGCGAGGTCTGCTGCTGCGCGCCCTGCACGACGGTCACGCCGCCGCGCTCTGGCGCTACGCCGTCCACCTCACCGGCGACGAACAACTCGCGGAAGACGTGGTCCAGGAAGCACTTCTGCGTGCCTGGCGGCATCCGGACATCCTGGAGCAGGGCACCTCGGCGTCGAAGGCGTGGCTCTACGCCGTGGCGCGCAACTTCGCCATCGACGAACGCCGCAGCGCCAGAGCCCGGTGGGAGATCGAGTTCGCCCGGCTGCCGGAACCCGCGCGGACCGACCGCACCGACCGGATCCTCGACGCCCGGCTCATCGCGGACGCGCTGTCCCAGCTCAAACCCGAGCACCGCGTGGTGATCGCGCGGGCCTACTACTGCGGCGAGACGATCGCCGAGCTCGCCGCAGCGCTGGACGTGCCGCAGGGCACCGTGAAGTCGCGGCTGCACTACGGGCTGCGCGCGCTTCGGCTCGCGTTGCAGGAGAACGGGATCACCGGGCCGTGACGGATCCGTTCCGCGAGTGGGACGTCGCGTACCTGATGGGTTCGCTGTCGCCGGAGGACCGGCGGGCCTACGAACGTCACCTGGAGGTCTGTCCGCCGTGCGAACACGCGGTCCGCCAGCTCGCGGGCATGACGGGAATCCTGTCGCGCGTGCCGAAGGACTGGGCGCTCGGCACCCTGCCGGACGTGCCATCTCCGCGCGTGCGCGTCCTGGTCGTGGCCGTCGTCGTGCTGACCGGGGTGGTGGTGCTACTGCTGCTCACGCACTGCACGTGGTGACACGCCCAGCTCGCGGCGGCAGACCTTGTTGAACGCCTGCAGGTCCGGGATGCCGACGGTGGCGGCGACGGCCGTGACCGACAGGGTCGAGGCGGTGAGCAGGTGACGAGCCCGGTCCATCCGGCGGCGTCGCAGGTAGGCGACCACCGTGGTGCCGGTGCGAGCGCGGAACAACCGCGTGAGGTGGTTGTGGGACACCCCGGCCACCTTCGCGATCTCCGCGACGGACAACGGCGTGGCCAGGTGCGCCTCTATGTGCGCCGCGGCCACGGTGAACGGATCCGCTGTGGCACCGGCCGGGGGCGCGTCGGTCAGCTGCCACAGCACGGTCCACAGCTGTGCCGCTGCTCGTGCCGGTGCCGCGGCGAGCGCACCGCGCATCAGCCGGGTGATCAGCGTCCTGTTCGGACTGACGTCCTGCATCACCGGCACCTGGTGCGGTTCCCCGCTGAGCTTCAGGTGCGCGTAGAGGTGTTCGGACCTGCCGCGGTACCGGAAGAGCACCTCGGTGTCCGGCGGGACCAGGCTGGCGTGACCCGGCGCGATGCGGTGCTCGGTGCCTTCGATTTCGAGCGTGCCCTCGTACCCGTAGAGGTGCAGCTGCCACAGGTCCGGCAACCGGAAGACGTCGTCCAGCCTCGTGACGCCGTGCACACCGACACCGACGGCCGCCACCACCGGCGCCTCGCCCAACGGCAGCTCGACCTGACGCACGGTGAAAAACTACCAGTAGTGGGTGATTTCAGCCCATGCCGCACAACGATCACGGCTTTACGTTCAGGTGCATGCGAACCAGCACTCTGCTCAGTTCGGTGCAGCTGGCCAGTTTCGTCGCACACGGGTATCTGCGCCTGGACGCGGTCGTACCCGACGAGATGAACCGGGAAGCACTCGAACTGCTCCCCCTGGGAATCCCCGGCGTGCCGTACGGAACTCCGGTCGCCGACGCCTACCCCGAGGGGTCCTTCCCCCGGCGGCTCGTCGAGCTGCCCGAGGTCGCCGGCGCACTGCGCGGCCTCGTCGGGCCGGATCCCGAGATCGACCACCACGCGGTGCACATCCGGGAACCCCGCGAAGGCCATGCCCAGCACCTGCACGGGGACGCGATCATCGACGTGCGGCCGGACGCGTTCGACGTCCAGCTGATGTACTACCCGCAGGAGGTCACCCCGGACATGGGCGGCACGCTGGTCGTGCCGGGCAGCCACCTGCGCCGCACCAACGAGACCGACACCGGCCGCTACCAGAACCTGAGCGGCCAGACCCGCCTGGTCTGCCCGGCGGGCACGGTCCTGTTGCTGCACCACGGCATCTGGCACGGCGGCCGGCGCAACGACAGCGACCGCCACCGGTACATGTTCAAGATCCGCTTCAACCCGACCGTCCCGCAGGTGCGGTTGTGGGACACCGCGGACCTGGACTCTTCCGACGTCACGACCGAACTGAGCCGGTCCTTCCCCTGGTACGAGTGGGCCACCGGCCGTCTGGAGATCCACAACCGGGTGCGGCTCTGGCGTGCCCTGACCGGCGACGACTCGTTCGACGTCGAGCACTGGGTCACCCGCGTCACCAACCGTCCAGGGCAGAGGAGCCACGCGTGAGCCTCCGGCAACAAGTTCTGGTGCTGTACCTGGCCAGCTCCGCGCTCGACTCCCCCGTCGTCGGCTGGTCCCGCTACGACGGCACCGGCGAGTCCCAGCCCACCACGGGTGACTCGGACTCCCCGCCCTACCCGGACGGGGTCGCCGCGCTGCGCGACGGTTGGCGCCTCATCCAGGCCGCCCAGCTGCTTCCTCCCCATCCGGGGGACGAGTACGGCACCTCCTTCCTAAAGCACGAGTTCTTCTTCGAGCAGCTCAGCTGATCTCGAAGCGGGACACCGCGACCGAGCCGCCGAGCGCCTGCGTGGCGTGGTTGAAGATGCCGAACCGGTAGCCCATGAAGAACTGCCACTCGTTCTTCAACGTGAAGCCGGTGCCGAGCGGGGTGAAGCTCACTCCGTCGGTGCTGTAGGAGAACCGGGCCTGCCTGCCGCTGCCAGGACGGATGTCGGCGTTGGCGCGCAACCAGATCCGGTTGCCGCTGAGGTTCGACGACGCTACTTCCGTGCCGGTGCCGGTGGTGTTCCAGTTGCCGTCCATGGTGAGTCCGTTGACCATGACGACCCGGTTGCGGCCGTTGTCGCGTTTGATCCCGATCCAGGCCGACGAGTCGCGCAGCATCGCGAGACCGCTGCGGTCACCGTCCCGCATCGAGCTCACGTCGAGCGCGACGGTGGCCGTGGAGGACGGGCCCTGGATTCGGTGCGTCAGGGTGTTGCGGGCGTTGTACAGGTCGTTGGTGACGGTCGCGGTGGAGAGCCGCAACCCGTTGTTGACGCTGTACTTCGTCGTGTCCGGGTTGTGGTTCCACTCCCACTGCGGGCCGAGCTTGGTGCCGTCGAAGGTGTCCACGCCGGTCATGGGTTTGACCTGGCGCGGCGGGGCGGGCAGGTTCGGCGCCGGGTAGTTCACGCCCCAGCCGCCGTTGACGGTCGTGACGCGCGGCCAGCCGTCCGAGGTCCACGTGATCGGGGCGAGCACCGGTACGCGGCCGCCGGGATAGGCGTCGACGAAGGCCATGTAGTACCAGTCGCCGTTCTGCGTCTGCACCATCCCGCCCTGGTGCGGCACTCCGCCGCCCTGGATCGGGCCGGGCATGTTCAGCAGCACCTGCTGCACGGTGTACGGGCCGAACGGGCTCGACGACCTGAGCACGTACTGGCCGTTCGCCGGCCTGGTCAGCCAGATGTAGTAGTAGCCGCCGCGCTTGTAGAACCTCGCCCCCTCCAGGGTGCCGATGTTCTGCGGTGTCTGGAACACCTGCTGCGACCGCACCTCGGACCTGCCGTCCGCCGACAGCTGCGCGACGCTGATCTGGGTGTTGCCGTACGCGACGTACATCGTGTCGTTGTCGTCGATCAGCATGCCCGCGTCGTAGTAGCACTTGTTGATGGTGGACAGCTTCGACCACTGACCGTCCACCGCGGTGGCGGTGTAGAGGTGCGTCTGGGCGAAGTCGACGCAACCGCCCCAGTAGTAGGTTTTGTTGCTCTTGCGGTAGTTCAGGAACGAGGCCCAGATGCCGCGCACGTAGCCACGGCCGCCGTTGAGGTCGTACTTGGCGCCGAAGTCCAGGCGTGGCACGGAATGCCCGGCGTACTCCCAGTTCACCAGGTCGTACGAGCGCAGGACGGGTGCGCCCGGCGAGTAGTGCATGGTGGACGCCGAGTAGTAGTACGCGTTGTCCACGCGGATGATGTCGCCGTCCGCGAAGTCCTGCCACACCACCGGGTTCGTGACCGGTGCCGCCCCTGCCGCCGTGCTCGCCCCCAGGAGGACGAGCACGGCCAACATCGCGAGGATCCTCATCGTCAGCAGGCCGAGTTGGTCTGGGTGAGCAGGCCGAGCCGCCAGGGCAGCTTGTTGTAGTCGCCACCCGAGTTGGGGTTCATGCCCTGGTAGAGGAAGCGGAGCTGGCAGGGGTTGATCTCCATGGTCTGGTCGACGCCGGTGCGGATCATCTCGCCGTGGCTGAAGTCGCGCGACCACGCACCACCCGGGAACGTCACGTTGTTGCTCCTGGCGAACGGGTTCGACTCCTCCGCAGCGAGCGCGGTCCACGGGCCGGTGATCGCCGGGGCGGTCCAGGTGCGGAACCACCGCCGGCCGTCGGATCCGATGGCCTCGTGCACCAGCAGCCACTGGTTCTTGCCGGCGACCTTGTAGACGTTGGACGCCTCGAACAACCTGTTGCGGTTCGAGTCCTGCATCGCGATCACGGTGTTGGTGAAGCCGTTGGGGAACTGGCCCGTCGTCGTCTCGGACCGGTACAGGTGGCCGTTGTCGTCGGACGAGAACAGGTAGCACTTCGCGGTGTCGCACACCATCCAGAAGTCGACCCAGTAGCCGTTGCCGATGTTGTCGCGGATGATCTGCGGCATCCCGTTGGCGTAGAAGTTCTTCGGCGCGGACCAGGACGACGGGTTGGAGATGTCCGTCGTCGTGGAGTACGACGCGTTCGATCCCGTTTGGTACACCAGGTACCAGAGGCGTTGGGGCGCGAAGTAGAACACGTGCGGCGCTGCCTTGTAACCGCCCCCGACGGGGGTGCGGTCCAGGTAGTAGTGCGGTGCCGCGGCTGCCTGCGACCAGTCGGTGAAGCTCGTGTACATGATGTTGTAGCCGGTGGTGAACACCGAGGCGAACACGTGGTACTTGCCGTTGTAGTAGACGACGCTGGGGTCCTTGACCGAGTAGACGGTCGGGTGCGCGCTGTCCGGCTTCGGGCTGATCAACGTGCCGCTGGAGGACCAGCGGAAGCTCGACGGCAGGTTTCCGGCCGGGGTCCCCGTGGTGGTCGTGGTGGTGGTCGTGGTCGTCGGGCCGACATCGCCGGTGCACAGAGTGCCGTTGAGGGTGAACGACGTGGGGTTCGGGTTCGTACCGCTGGACGAACCGTTGAAACCGAACTCGACCTTGCCCCCGGTGGGGATGGCCGCGTTGTAGGAGACGTTGCGCGCGGTCACCTGGGCACCCGACTGGCTCACCTGGGAGTTCCACGCCTGCGTCACCTGCTGGCCGGCGCCGAAGCTCCACGTCAGGGTCCAGCCGTCGACCGCGTCACCGAGGTTGGTGATCGCCACGTTCGCGGTGAACCCACCGTCCCATTGCGACGGTGCGGAGTAGGTCACCGAGCACCCCGGTGCGGCCGCGGCGGGAGGCACCGTCACGGCGGCGAGTGCGGACACCGCGGCCAGGGGCACCGCGGCGAGGGCCGTGAGCCGGGCCCCGCGGGAGTGGAACAACCGTGCGAAGAACATGATCACCCTTCGTCGTCGGAGGGAGCGGGGGCCGCCGGAGCCACGGCCCGGAACCAGACCGCGGCCATCTTGCGGTAGCCGGAAGCGTTGGGGTGGATGCCGTCGGGCAGGTCGGACACGGGCACGGCCGGGTACATGTCCACCACGTGCACCCGTTTGCCCGCCGCCGCTTTCGCCCTCAGCAACGGGATGATCGCGGCGTTGTAGTTGCGGACGGTGCCGTCGGCGAACCGGATCGGAATGATCGTCGCGACGAACACCTCCGCGCCCGGCGCCTGCGCGGTGATCTTGTCCACCAACGCGGAGAGCCGTCGCGGCGCCCCGGCCGGGTCGCTGCCGTACATGTCGTTGGTGCCGATGTGCAGCAGGATCGTGCGCGGGTTGTAGGTGCGCAGCCAGCCGACGACCTTCGCGTCGACCTGCGCGATCGTCCAGCCGGGGTGGCCCTCGTGGTCGCGGTCCGGCATGACACCGGGACCGTCCGCCAGCGAGCCGACGAAGTCGACGTCGCGCCCGGCGGCCCGCAGCTTCGCACCGAGGTCGAGGCGATAGCCGCCGATCGAACCGCCCTGGGTGATCGAGTCGCCGAGCGGCATCACGCGCGCCGGATCCACAGTGGAGGGTTGCAGGGACTGTTCGGCGACGGCGGGCGGTGCCACCAGCAGGACGGCGATCACGGCTCCGCACAGCGCTTTGAGCGGGCTTGACATGAATTCAACGTAACGAGACCGTCACACCCGGTCAAAGCTAAAGTTGTGAGCGCTCACCTTTAGCTGAAAGCGTTCGACAGCATCGAAGAATCATTCGACAGGGCGGCACAGTGTTAGCGTGCACTAGAGGCGTGGCGGGGCCACCGACCCGCCCTCGCGCACCGGCATCGACACCCGGCGGATCGACGGCGCCCGACCACCGCGCCCACGTCGTTCGACCATCTCCACCAGCGCCGTCACCGCCTGGGCGCCGAGCTCGTAGTGCGGCAGCGCGACCGTGGTCAGCCGGGGACGCAGCCACGAGGCGAGCGGGTGGTCGCCGAAACCGATCACCGAGACGTCGTCCGGCACCGAGAACCCCGCCTCGCCGAGTGCCTGGTACGCCCCGAACGCCAGCCGGTCGCTGAAGCACACCAACGCCTTCGGCCGGTGGTGACGCAGCAGCGCGGTGGTGGCGGCGAACCCGTGCTCCGGCGTCCACAAAGGACACCGGTGCGCGCTCACCACCTCGACGCCCTCCTCCAGGAACACCTCGCGCAGGCCGAGCAGGCGCTCGGCGGCCGCGATGCTGCCGGGCGGCACGTCGTGCACACCGGGCCCCGCGCCGATCAGGTGCACGCCCCGATCATGTCCCGCGCCGACCAGCATCGCGGCCGCCGAGCGGCCAGCCTGCACCTCGTCGGGCAGCAGGGACGGGACCGCACACCGCGTCAGGGGCACGGCGTTGAGCAGCACCGCCGGCCCGTCGTGCAGGCCGTCCGGCACGGCGACCACGCTCGTGTTCACGGCGGCGAACACGACGCCGTCGACCCGCTGGTCCTGCATCGCGTCGACCAGCGCCCGTTCGACCACCGGATCGCCGCCGGACTCCCCCACGAACACCATGAACCCGTGCCGGTGCGCGGCGTCCACCGCGCCCTTCACCATCTCGCCGGCCAAGCCCGACGACGCGACGGTGTCGGACACGAACCCGAGCGTCTGCGAACGCCCGGCGCGGATCGCGGCCCGCCGATAGCCCAGCTGCTGCGCGGTCGAGCGCACCCTGCGCTCCGCGGCCTCCGAGATGCGCAGCTCGCGCGCACGCCCGGTCAGCACCAGCGATGCCGTCGTGACCGACACCCCGCTCGCGGCCGCGACGTCGGCCAGTGTCACGCGCGTTCGTCCCACGGCAGATCCGCCTCCCGCGTCGTTACGGGTGTCCCTCGTCGTCGTACCGGCTGGCGGAGTCCCGGCGGAAGGACTCGCCCGCCCCCTACCGCGTCAGGCGATCGGGATCCCCCGCCTCGCCGCGGCGCACCAGCCACGCCTCCGTGATGTGTGTGAACATGGCGTCCGCCGCACCGGCCGCGTCCCCGGCCGCGATGCGCTCGTAGATGCGGCGGTGCCCCTTGTTCGACGCCACGCACAGGTCGCGCCCGGTCTTGCCGAGGTACCCGGCGGAGGCGACGACCTGGTTCTCCAGCGACCGCACGACGCCGCGGGCGATGCGGTTCCCGGACGCCTGCATGATCGTGTCGTGGAAGAGGCGGTCCTGCTCCACGTAGGCGAGGGTGTCGTCGACGAGCTCGTCCATCCGGTCCACCAGCGCGAGCAGCCTCGCCACCGCGTCCTCGCCGGCCGTGCGGGCGGCGACCTGCGCCATGTCCGACTCCAGCAACCGCCTGGTCACCACGACGTCGTCGAGGATCGCGAGGCTCTCGTCCTCGGCGATCGTGGCGGCGAGCACCAGCTCGTCGAGCATGTTCCACTGCGTGCGCGGGGTGACCGTGGTGCCCGATCCCTGCCGGACCAGGATCAGCCCCTTCTCCTGCAGCACCTTCACGGACTCGCGGATCACCGTCCGGCTCACCGAGAAGGTCTCGCACAGCACCGGTTCCGGGGGCAGCGTCACCCCGGCGGCGTAGTCGCCGCGCACGATCCGCTGCACCAGCTCGGTGGTGACCGCCACGGCCAGGCTGGGAGGTCTCCTCGTCCACTCCGGGGTCACGGGCGTGTCCAGCTCCGGACGTGTTGCCGACATGGTGCCTCCGTTGCAGCGCTGCACGGTTCGCAGGTTGGCCCAGTATACGTAACACCATTGACGTCACACGTCATACGAGTTACGTTCCGACGAGGCTTGCTCAAGCCCTCCATCACCTCCGCTCGACGTCCACTCAGGACCTGAGGAGGTCCCTTGTCCAGTTTCGCGTTCTCTTTGGCGCGCAAGAACTCTCTCGTCGCGACCGCGGTCGTGGTCGCCGCACTCGTCACGGCTCCCGACGCCTCCGCGGCCACCACGACCCTGTACGCCTCCCCGAACGGCGCCGGCACCGCCTGCTCGGCCGCCGCCCCCTGCGCGCTTCCCGCCGCACAAACCGCGGTGCGGGCGCTCAACGGCACGATGTCCGGTGACATCGTCGTGGAGCTGGCCGACGGCGTGTACCGGCTCTCCCAGCCGTTGCGCTTCACCGGCGCCGACTCCGGCAACCACGGCTACCGCGTGCTGTGGCAGGCCGCGGCCGGTGCGAAACCGGCCATCAGCGGCGCCAGGGCGGTCACCGGCTGGTCGGTCGCCGACTCCGGCAAGAACATCTGGCGCGCGAACGTCGGCACCGGCGTCGAAAGCCGTCAGCTCTACGTCGACGGCGCGATCGCCACCCGTGCACGCACCCAGGTCAACCGGAGCGACTTCACGTTCACCGACACGGGAATGCGTTTCTCGAACAGTTCCTTGAACTACCTGAACAACCTGGCGAACCAGAACCGCGTCGAGGTCGAGAGCGTCAACTCGTTCACCGACCGCTACTCACCGGTGCAGAGCATCGCCGGGAACTTCCTGACGATGCAGCAACCCGCCTGGAACAACAACACCTTCGGCTACGACACGCTCAACAACCCGTTCCGCGCGGGTCCGCTCTACCTCGCGAACGCCTACGAGTTCCTCGACTCGCCCGGTGAGTGGTACGTGAACCCGTCGACCGGCGTGCTGTACTACATCCCGCGCGCCGGGCAGAACATGAGCGACGTCAGCGTCGAACTCCCCGTGCTGCAGTCACTTGTCGGCGTCGGGGGCACCTACGACGCGCCCGCGCGCAACATCACGTTCGGCGGGATCACCTTCACCGGCACGTCGTGGCTCGGCCCCAGCAGCAACCAGGGTTTCGCGGACCAGCAGACCGGCGCCTACATCGCGGGCAACTGGAACTGGCCCGCGGACCGGCTGAACTCGTGCAAGAGCGGCTGCAAGCTGTTCGAGGCGGTGCGGCCGCACTGGTCCCAGATGCCTGCCGCCGTTCAGGTCTCGGCGGCTTCGGGCATCACCTTCACCGACTCGAAGTTCCTCAACCTCGGGCAGACCGCGATCGGCATCGGCAACGACGCCAACGCGCACGCCGGCGGTGTCGGGCTGGGCGCGTCCGGCATCACGGTCACCCGGTCGGAGATCGCCCGCAGCTCAGCCGGCGGCATCGTGGTCGGCGGCGTGCGCGCCGACGCCCACCACCCGAGCGACCAGCGCATGGTCAACCGCGACATCACGGTGAGCTACAACAGGATCCACGACCTCGGCGTCGAGTACCGCGGCATCGTGTCGGTGCTCAACACCTACGTCACGAACGCGACTGTGGCGCACAACGAGGTCTACAACCTGCCGTACTCCGCCATTTCCCTCGGCTACGGCTGGGGTTCCAACGACGCGGGCGGCAGCAACCACTACGCGGGCCGCGGCCTGTACGACTACCAGCCGCGGTATTCGACGCCCACGACGGCGTCCGGCAACAAGCTGCTCAACAACTACGTGCACGACGTGATGCAACAAATGACCGACGGCGGTTGCATCTACACGTTGGGCTGGAACCCGAACGCGGAGATCAGCGGCAACTACTGCCTGCGCACCAACGGTTTCTTCGGGCTCTACTTCGACGAGGGCTCGAAGTACTACCGCGCCACCGGAAACGTCTTCTCCGCCACCGGAACGTGGGCCACCGCGAACTACGGCGGCGGCGAGAACATGGGCAACTGGACCGTCACCGGCAACTGGTCGACCAACGGCAGCAGCAACGTCATCAACGGCGACCGGGGCAACGTCGTGAACAACAACACCGTCGTCTCCGGCGGGAACTGGCCAGCCGGAGCCCAGGCGGTGATGGCGAACGCCGGACCGGGCGGCAGCGCTCCCGGCGGCCGCGAGAACGTCACGATCGTCGGCGGCTCCGGTCGTTGCGTCGACGTCGCCAACACGAACAACAACACCCAGGCACGGCTGTGGGACTGCGGTACGAGCCGTCGTTGGAACTACACCTCCAGCAAGCAGATCACCTTGCAGGGCAAGTGCCTCGACGCGTCGGGGCAGGGCACGAGCAACGGCACCGCGGCGATCCTCTGGGACTGCCACGGTGGCCTGAACCAGCAGTGGAACGTCAACACCGACGGCAGCATCACGGGCGCGCAGTCCGGACTGTGCCTCGACGCCAGCGGCAACGGGACCGCGAACGGCACGCTGATCCAGCTCTGGTCCTGTCACGGCGGGACGAACCAGCAGTGGGCTCTGCGGAGCTGAACGCGCGGCGGTTCCCCCGTCCCTGGCCGGGGCGGGGGAACCGTTTCCCTGCGGTGGAGATGGTCAGGAGCAGGCGGTGCCGTTCAGCGTCGCCGCCGAGAACGGCGGTGTGGAGCCGTTGTAGTTGGCGTTGAAGCCGATGGTCGTCGTGCCGCCCGCCGGGATCGAGCCGTTGTAGGACGCGTTGGTCACCCGGACCACGTCCCCGGTGTCGGTCCAGGTGCCGTTCCAGCCGTTCGTGACGGTCACGCCGGGCGCGGAGAACGTGAACGTCCAGCCGTTGATCGCGGAGCCGCGGTTCTCGATCACGATCTCCGCGTTGTACCCGCCCTGCCACTGGCTGATCAGCCGCTGGCTCGCCCGGCACCCGCTGCCGGGGTTGTTGCTCGTCGTGGTCGTGGTCGTTGTGGTGGTGGGACCGGGACCTGCCGCCATCGCCAGCTCGTAGGCGCGCTGCGGCACGAACTGACCGGCCGGCCCGATGCACCCATCCGACTCGCCGGGCAGCTTGACCCACAGGAAGGCGGCGATCTTCGAGTCACCCGTGTTCACCGTGCTGGGCGTGCCGATCGCCCGTCCCGGCGGGTCGCACCACTCGCTGCCCGCCGGCCCGTTGCCGTTGCGGCTGGTGTCCACCACGGCCTGCAGGCGACCGTCGCCGACGGAGCTCAGCACCGCCTTGGCGAAGTTCACCTCGTCGGAGGTCGAGCGGTAGTTCGACACGTTGGTCGAGATGCCGTCGGCGCTGTTCGAGATGTCCGCGCCCCGCAGGCGGTTCGCGGCCTCGGCCGGGGCGAGCCACGCCGAGTGCCCGATGTCGAAGTAGACCTTGGCCTGGCCGGACCCGGACTTGAGCTTCTTGCCCGCGTAGGCGATCGACGCCTTGGTCTGGTTCTGCTGGTCCGCGTTCTGGCAGTTGGTCATCAACGGCAGCACGTCCGGTTCGAGCACGATCGTCGCCGGACGGCCCGCCAGGCCCGCGGCTACCTCGTCCACCCACGCCCGGTACGCCTGGTGCGACGGTGCCCCGCCCCCGCTGGCACCACCGCAGTCGCGGTTGGGGATGTTGTAGACCACCAGGATCGGGACCTTGCCCGCCGACGCGGCCGCGCCGACGAACGAGCTGACCTCGGAGCGGACGGCCGAGGTGTTGGTGGTCGTGTACCACCGCGCCTGCGGCACCGAGGCGATCCGGTCGCGGATCACCGATGCCCGCGAGTCACCGGGGTTCGCGGCCACCCATCTCGCGCTGGAGCTCGACGGGTCGACGTAGAAGGCCGACTCCGCGGCGCTGACGGTCGTGGCGCTCAGCGCCGCGACGACGGCCCCTGCGACGAGCACGCCGGCGGCCGCGCAGGCACCGGTGCGGGCAGGATCGATTGCTCTCATTCAGGTCCTCACAGCGTCGTTGCTGGTCATGAGAGCGCTCCCACCAGCAGCACCACGGAATCGCCACCGGAGAAGCGCGGTTGATCGTGCGCCAATGTAGTCACGAAAACGCAGCTCGGTCAACGCTAAAAAGTGTTAGCGCTAACTTTAGCAACGTCGATCCGTCGAATGATGAAAACGGTTTGTTCGACACATTCGATGTGCAGACTGGGAGCGCTCCCTGTTCTTTGTAGGCCGTTCAGCTCAAAACCGCGCACGCCTTCTTGTGAGCGTGAACACGAAGCTGCGACACTCGGCCGCGGCGCACTCCCCACCTCGTGGGGAAAGGTCCTGCCCGTCACGCCCGGCATTCCCGGGCGAGTTTCGAAAGTTGTGGAAAATGAAACTGACATCGAGGTCAGTGTCACTCGTCCCGATCGTTTCGACAGTCGCCACCGTGGCACTCGGCGCGAGTTTGCTGCTCGCCGCCAACGCCAACGCGGCCACCACTCTCGGCGCCGCCGCAGCGCAGTCCGGCCGTTACTTCGGCACCGCCGTCGCGGCGGGCAAACTCGGCGACCAGACCTACGTGAACATCCTGAACGCGGAGTTCAACATGGTCACCGCCGAGAACGAGATGAAGTGGGACGCCACCGAACCCAACCGCGGCCAGTTCACCTACTCGAACGGTGACCGCATCCTGAACCAGGCCATCGGCAACGGAAAACGGGTGCGCGGCCACGCGTTGCTGTGGCACCAGCAGCAACCCGGCTGGGCCCAGGGCCTCGGCGGCTCGGACCTGCGGCAGGCCGCTCTCAACCACGTCACCCAGGTCGCCACCCACTACAAGGGCAAGATCTACGCCTGGGACGTCGTCAACGAGGCGTTCGCGGACGGCGGCAGCGGTGGACGGCGCGACTCCAACCTGCAGCGCACCGGCAACGACTGGATCGAGGCGGCGTTCCGCGCGGCCCGTGCGGCCGATCCCGCCGCGAAGCTCTGCTACAACGACTACAACACCGACGGCATCAACGCGAAGTCCACCGGCATCTACAACATGGTGCGCGACTTCAAGTCCCGCGGTGTGCCGATCGACTGCGTCGGGCTCCAGTCGCACCTGTCCAACAACGCGCCGTCGGACTACCAGGCGAACATCCAGCGCTTCGCCGACCTCGGTGTCGACGTGCAGATCACCGAGCTCGACATCTCCGGCAGCAACCAGGCCAACGCCTACGGTGCCGTGACGAGGGCGTGCATGGCCGTCCCGCGCTGCACCGGCATCACCACGTGGGGAATCCGCGACACCGACTCGTGGCGCACCGGAGAGAACCCGTTGCTGTTCACCGGTTCCGGTGCCAAGAAGCCTGCCTACACGGCTGTGCTGGACGCGCTGAACGCCGGTGGCCCCGGCCCGACGACGACCACGACCACCACCACGACGACGACCAACAACCCCGGGCCCGGTGGCTGCACCGCATCGGTGTCGCTGAACGAGTGGAACGGCGGGTTCGTCGCGAACATCAAGGTCACCGCCGGGTCGTCCGCGCTGACCGGCTGGCGGGTCGCGACCACCCTGTCGAACGGCACCGTCACCAACGCGTGGAGTGCGGGCCGCAGCGGCAACAGCGGAGCGATCACGTGGTCCAACGTGGACTACAACGGCTCGGTGCCGGCCGGCGGTTCCACCGAGTTCGGCTTCCAGGGCACCGGGAGCGCCTCCGGGCTCACCCCGACCTGCTCCGCGAGCTGACCTGCGACCGCGGGACGGCTCTTGCGCGGAGCCGTCCCGTCCCTGGGGAGACGACCATGGCCAAGAGACAGCTCTGGACTCGAATCGCACTGGCAGCAGTCCTGATCCTCGCGGTGACCGCACCGGCGCGGGCGGACAACCCGATCGTGCAACACATCTACACCGCCGACCCGGCACCGCTCGTCCACAACGGACGGGTCTACCTCTACACCGGGCACGACGAGGACGGCTCGACCTGGTTCACCATGAAGGAGTGGCGGGTCTGGTCGTCGTCCGACATGGTGAACTGGACCGACCACGGCTCGCCGATGAGCCTCGCGACGTTCAGCTGGGCCAAGCAGGACGCGTGGGCAGGGCAAGCCGTCGAACGCAACGGCAAGTTCTACTGGTACGTCCCGGTCGTCACAAAAGCCACCGGACGTCCGGCCATCGGTGTCGGTGTCTCCGACAGCCCCACCGGCCCGTTCCGCGACGCCCTCGGCCGTCCTCTGGTGGAGAACGGCGAGATCGACCCGACCGTGATGATCGACAGCACCGGTCAGGCCTACCTGTACTGGGGCAACCCGAACCTGTCGTACGTCCGCCTCAACACCGACATGACCTCGTACTCCGGTGGCATCACCCGCATTCCGCTGACCACGGCCGGGTTCGGCACCCGCACCGGTGATCCGAACAGGCCGACGCTGTACGAGGAAGGACCCTGGGTCTACCAGCGCAACGGCCTGTACTACAACGTCTTCGCGGCCAAGTGCTGCTCGGAGTTCATCGCCTACTCGACAGCGCCCGGCCCCACCGGGCCGTGGACCTACCGCGGCACCGTGATGCCCACCCAGGGCAGCAGTTTCACCAACCACCCCGGCATCGTCGACTTCAAGGGCGGCTCGTACTTCTTCTACCACAACGGCGCGCTGCCCGGCGGTGGTGGCTTCACGCGGTCAGTCGCCGTCGAGAAGTTCAGCTACCGGTCCGACGGCACGATTCCCCAGCTCACCATGTCGACCTCCGGACCACCTGCGGCCGACACGCTAAACCCCTATGTGCGTCAGGAAGCCGAGACCATCGCGTGGGGCAGCGGCATCGAGACCGAGGCGTCCAGCGAAGGCGGGATGAACGTCGGCTTCATCAACAACGGCGACTACATCAAGGTCAAGAACGTCGCTTTCGGTTCCGGTGCAACGACGTTCACGACTCGCGTCGCCTCGACCGTCGCCGGGAGTTCTGTCGAGGTGCGCGCGGACAGCGTCTCCGGTCCGCTCGCCGGCCGTTGCACCGTGCCCAACACCGGTGGCTGGCAGACCTGGACCACCGTGTCGTGCGCGGTGAACGGGCCGACCGGCACCCGCGATCTCTACCTGAGGTTCAACGGTGGCAACGGTTATCTGCTCAACATCAACTGGTGGCAGTTCGGAGGTGCCGGGTCATGAACATCCGCTGCGGCCGGGACGGGTTCACCGTCGTCGCCTTCATCGCGGGCGTGTTGCTGCTGATCGCGGCCGTCGCGCTGGCGTTCGTACCGCAACCGGCGCAGGCCGCGTCACTGACGCGCGTCACGAACTTCGGCACCAACCCCACGAACCTCAACATGTACGTCTACGTGCCCGACCGGGTCGCGGCCCGTCCGGCGATGCTCGTGATGGTGCACTACTGCACCGGCTCGGCGGGCGCCGTCCACAACGGCAACGGACGCGACTACGTCACCGCCGCGGACCGCCACGGGTACGTGATCGTCTACCCGGAGGCGACCAGGGACGGGCACTGCTTCGACGTGTCCACCGCGAACGCGTTGCGGCGCAACGGAGGCAGCGACTCGACCGGCATCATGTCGATGGTCTCCTACGCGCGCCAACGCTACAACGTGGACCCGGCGCGCATCGTCGTCGCGGGCTTCTCGTCCGGCGCGATGATGACCAACGTGCTGGCCGCCGAGTACCCGGACGTGTTCAGCGCGGGGTCGGCGTTCTCCGGTGTGCCCGCCGGCTGCTTCGCGACGACCAACGGCTCGTTGTGGAACAGCCAGTGCTCCGGCGGGAACCTGCTGAAGTCGCCGCAGCAGTGGGGAGATCAGGCGAGAGCCATGTACCCGGGCTACACCGGCCGCTACCCGCGGATGCAGCTGTGGCACGGCACGACCGACACCACGCTGGCGTATCCGAACTTCGGTGAGGAGCTCGACCAGTGGACGAACCTGCACGCGGTCAGCAGGACCCCGTCGTCCACCGACCAGCCGAAGCCGAACTGGACCCGCACGCGGTACGGCACGGGCGTCGAGGGGATCAGCATCCAAGGCGTCGGGCATGACCTGCCGATGTCCGGGATGCTCGCCTACTCGATCGCTTTCCTCGGCCTGGACAGCAATCCGCCCACGACCACGACAACAACGCCGCCGCCTTCTGACAGTTGCAAGGTCTCCGCGTCGGTCAACGCGTGGAACACCGGCCTGACCGAGACGATCACCATCACCTCGACCACCGCCGTGAACGGCTGGCAGCTGCGGTTCACGCTGCCCGGCGGGCAGACGATCACCAGCGGCTGGAGCGCGACCTACTCCCCCGGCTCCGGCCAGGTGACCGCGCGCAACGCCGACTACAACGCGCAAATACCGCCGAACGGCTCGGTGTCGATCGGCTTCCAGGCAACGCACACCGGTGACAGCGCACCAGCCGGCGAGTTCACGCTCAACGACGTGCGCTGCGCCGTGAGCTGACGACCGAAGGGACAACGATGTTCCAGCAACGGATCGCGATCGCACTGGCCGCGGCCAGTGCCGTGGTCTTCCTGGGCGCGGCGGGAATCGCGCTCGGCGGCCCCGCCGCCGCCGCGGGAACAGCGGGGTGCGGCAAGGCACCCGCGCTGACGAGCGGCCAGCACACGATCAGCAGCGGCGGCCAGAACCGTTCGTACATCCTGCGGCTGCCCCCGAACTACGACAGCAACCGCCAGTACCGGCTGTTCGTCGGCCTGCACTGGCGCGGCGGCACCGCGAACGACGTCGACTCCGGCGGCTCCGACGGCTACAACTGGTCCTACTACGGCCTGCGGCGGCTGTCGGACCAGGCGAACAACGGCACGATCTTCGTGGCACCGCAGGGAAACGGCAACGGCTGGGCCAACCCCGGCGGGCAGGACCTCACGTTCATCGACGACCTGGTCCGCTTGCTGGACAACGGGTTGTGCGTCGACACGACCCAGCGCTTCGCCGGTGGCTTCAGCTACGGCGGCGGCATGTCGTACTCGATCGCCTGCTCGCGGGCCGGTGTGTTCCGCGCGGTCGTCGTCTACTCCGGCGCGGAGCTCAGCGGGTGCAACGGCGGCAACCAGCCCATCGCGTACCTGGGCATCCACGGTGTCAGCGACAACGTGCTCGGCATCGGCCTTGGCCGCGGGCTGCGCGACAGGTTCGTGCGCAACAACGGGTGCACAGCCCAGAACGCGCCGGAACCGCGGGCAGGCAGCCGGACGCACATCGTCACCAGCTACAGCGGTTGCCGGGCGGGTTACCCGGTCGTGTGGGCGGCGTTCGACGGCGGCCACACCCCAGGTCCGATCGACTCGGGTGGCGACGGCTGGCGGACCTGGACGTCCGGCGAGGCGTGGAAGTTCATCACCGGACTCGGGGGCGGCGGCGGTCCCACGAGCACGACGACCACTACAACCACAACTCCTCCTGGTGCGGCCGACTGCAAGGTCGGCGACGCGATCAACGCGTGGAACACCGGCCTGACGTCGACCCTCACCATCACGAACACCGGCACGGCACCGATCAACGGCTGGTCGCTGGTCTTCACCTTGCCCGGCGGGCAGGCCATCACGTCCGGCTGGAGCGCCACCTACTCCCCCGCGTCCGGGCAGGTGACCGCTCGGAACGTCTCCTACAACGCCGACATCGCGCCCGGTGCGTCGATCAGCGTCGGCTTCCAGGCCTCCCACACCGGTGACAGCTCGGCACCGGCCTCGTTCGCCCTCAACGGAAAGACGTGCTCATGAGGACACAGTTGTGGGCACTGATCGCCGCGCTGATCCTGTGCGGCAGCGGTGTGGCGGTGGCTGATCAGGGAGCGCTCGCGGCCTCTCCCGGTTGCGGCAAGAACCCCACGCTGCGCAACGGCAACCAGACGATCCAGAGCGGCGGCAAGAACCGGTCGTTCATCCTGAGCATCCCCGACAACTACAGCAACACCCGCCAGTACCGGCTGATCTTCGGCTTCCACTGGTGGGGCGGCACCGCGGACCAGGTCGCGGGCGGCGGCAGCGACGGCGACGTCTACGCCCATTACGGCCTGCGGCGGCTCGCGAACAACTCGGCGATCTTCGTCGCGCCGCAGGGCATCGGCAACGGCTGGGCCAACTCGGGCGGCGAGGACGTCCGGTTCGTCGACGACATGATGAGCCGGATCGAGAACGACCTCTGCGTCGACACCGGACAGCGCTTCTCCCTCGGCTTCAGCTACGGCGGCGCGATGAGCATCTCGCTCGCCTGCGCCCGCCCGACGATGTTCCGCGCCATCGCCGCGATCGCGTCCCCCGGCGAGATCAGCGGATGCGCCGGCGGCACGACACCCGTCGCCTACATGGGCATCCACGGCATCAACGACAACATCGGCTCCGGCCGCGGCCAACGCGACCGCTGGGTCCGCAACAACGGCTGCACCCCGCAGAACGCCCCTGAACCCCGTGCGGGCAGCCAGACGCACATCACCACGACGTACTCGGGCTGCCGCTACCCGGTGGTCTGGGCACCGTTCGACGGCGGCCATCAACAGGGACCTGTCGACGGGTGCGGCGGCTGCGAGAGCGGTGCGCGCAGCTGGGTGAAGACCGAGGTGTGGAAGTTCTTCACCGGCGACACTCCCACCCCCAGCGCGTTCCGGTTGCGCGGTGAGGCTTCCGGCCGTTGTCTCGACGTCACCGGCGCGGGCACGGCCAACGGCACCCAGATGATCACCTGGGACTGCCACTCCGGCTCCAACCAGCAGTTCACCCAGAACGGACAGGCGCTGCAGGTCTCCGGCAAGTGCCTGGACGGATCCGGCACGCAGGCGCGGCTCTGGGACTGCACGGGCGGCGACAACCAGAAGTGGAACCTGGGCACGACCATCACCCACGTCCAAACCGGACTCTGCCTGACCGCCGGTGCGAACAACGGCGCGGCCGCCACCCTGTCGACCTGTCAGACCTCGGCGAACCAGCGCTGGGCGAAGGCCTGACGCACCACTAGGGCCGGAGCGCGTTCGCGAGCACCGCGATCGCGTCCGGCCCGGTCCGGCAGCACCCGCCGACGAGCCGTGCGCCGCGGTCGACCCACTCCCGCGCCCGCTCGGCGAACCCGGTGCCGTCGCCGCTCCACGCGCGGTTGCCCGCGTCCCACGTCTCGCCGCTGTTCGGGTAGACCACGACCGGCAGCCCGGTCACCCGGCTCGCCACCTCGACCGCGGCCGACACGTCCTCGGGCGCACAGCAGTTCACGCCCACCGCGATCACCTCGCGGATCCCCTTCACGGCGGCGAACGCCTCGTCGAGCGGCTGGCCGGCGCAGGTCCGGTCGCCCCTGATGCTGTAGGAGAGCCAGGTCGGCACACCGCTGCCGCGCACCACCTCCAGCACGGCCTCGGCCTCGTCGACGTCCGGAATGGTCTCCACGGCGAGCACGTCCGGCCCCGCCGCGCACAGGGCTTCGACGCGCGGCCGGTGGAACTCCACCAGCTGCGGCACCGAGAGTCCGTAGCGCCCGCGGTACTCCGACCCGTCCGCGAGCATCGCCCCGTACGGCCCGACCGACGCCGCGACCCAGCGCTGTCCGTCCACATCGGACGCGGCCGAGCGGGCCAGCGCCACGCTCGTCTGCAGCAGGCGGACCGTCTCGGAGGCGCTGACGCCGCGGCGGGCGAACCCCTCGAAGCTCACCTGGTAGCTCGCGGTGATGGCGACCTCGGCGCCCGCGCGGTAGTAGGCGAGGTGCGCGGCACGCACGGCGTCCGGGTCGGTGAGCAGCAGCCGGGCCGGCCACAGTTCATCAGAGAGGTCGTGCCCGGCGAGTTCCAGTGCCGTCGACATCCCGCCGTCGAGCACGATCACGTCGCGAGCCAAGGAGTCCGCCAGCGTCACACCTCGATTCTAAGGCGAGGGGTGTGTGACCGCTCTCCGCCGAGACGCGTCACACACCCCTCGAGGACGGTCGCCGGAAACGTCATTCGTGCGGGCCGCATTACCGCACGAAGCGACCGCCCAGCCTTGCTCAGCCGGACGCGCGGTGCGCCGGCTCCGGCGTGCTCGCGCGCCGGGAGAGCTTGGGGGGCAACAGCATCAGCGGCGGCGGTTGCTTGCCGTCGAGCTTCGCCACCAGGAGGTCCACCGCGTGCCGGCCGAGCTCTTCCGCCGGCAGCCGCACGGAGGTGAGCGGCGGCGACATCTGCTCGGCCAGCTCGTCCGGGCAGATCGCCACCACGGCGACGTCACCGGGCACCTGCCGCCCGGCTGCCCGCAGGCACGCGGTGACCCGGCCGAGCACCGCCTCGTTGTGCACGACCAGCGCTGTCATCGACGGGTGTGCGCGGATCAGCGCCTTCACCGCCCTGAGCACCGAGTCGTGGTCGTCCTCGACGGACAGCGCCGTCGAGGTCACGCCGCGGCGCATCGCCGCCGCGCTGAAGCCGTTCATCGTCCGGTGGGCGAAACCCGTGTTGCGGCGGTAGATCGCGCTCGGCGCGCCGAGGAAGCCGATGGAGCGGTGTCCCAGGTCGGCGAGGTGGTCGACGCACCTCGCTCCCGCCGCCTCGAAGTCGAGGTCCACGCAGGTGAGGCCGCGCGCCGCCGCCGGATGTCCGATGAGGACGGACGGGGTGGACAGCTGCCGCAGCAACGGCACCCTGTCGTCGTCCATCTCCACGTCCATCACCAGGAAACCGTCCACCTGGGCGGTGTTCGCCGCCCTGAGCAGCCCGGCCGCGCCGTCGTCCGCCGTCATCAGCAGCAGGTCCATGTCGTAGCGGCGCGCGGTCGTGACCGCCGCGGTGACGAACCGCATCACCGCGGGCAGGTGCACCCCCGCCCGCAGCGGCAGGACCAGCCCGATCACGTTCGCCCTGCTGGTCGCGAGAGACCGGACCGACGAGTGCGGCTGGTAGCCCAGCGCCCTGATGCTCTCGCGCACCCTCGACTTCGTGTCCGCGGAGATCGACCGCTTGCCCGTGAGTACGTAGGAGACAGTGCTCGGGGCGACGCCCGCGTGCCGCGCGACGTCCGCGATGGTGACCACACCGACCTCCGTTCACACGTTCACTCGTGCCCGAGCGTCCCGCCACAATAGGGATCACTCTTCGGTGACAGCAAGACGCATGTTCGCGTTAACACTTCGCGAACCAGGTGGTCCAGACGAATCACTCAGTATTTAATGTTGCCCTTGTGGGCACGCTCACAAACATCTGCGCAGGTTCGTGACTTCGACAACGTTGGCGTCGATCCAGTCGCGGTCGACCCGTGCGCAGGTGCCGGGCGTGACGGGTCTCTCCTCGACACCGTTGACCAGCATTCGCGCGCCTGCCGCCCAGGACGGGATGCGCACGCGCAGGTCGATCCGGCCGGAACCGGTGATCGTGAGTCTCGTCCCCGGAACAGCGTCCTGGCGCACCACGAGACCGCGTCCGGCCCAGGTGAGCACGGACGGGACGAACAGGTTGACGTACAACGTGCTCCCGGTGCGGGTGTAGACGCTGTCACCGAGCCCGGCACCGGCCTCCAGCACAGCACCGTGGCAGCAGCTGAACTCCTCGACGCGCTCCGGACGGTGGTGCAGGGCGTACTCGTAGAAGTCGAAGTAACGAGTCCGGCCTCGGTCGGCGCGGAAGACCCGCACGGGCCGCCGCAGCAGGTCGTGGGTGTCGCACCAGTCGGCGGAGGCGCGGGCCACGTCAGGAGCGAAGTACCGCGAGGTGGTGAGGTGCGCCGGGTCGCCGGTGAGCCGGTGGAGGTCCGCGAGCACCTCGTTCATCCCGCCGGACCGGGTGGCGACCGCGTCCCGGCGCTGGGCGCGGGACAGCCTGCCGAGCCGCCAGCCCAGCCATGCCGCCATCCTGTTGAGCACGGTCAGCGCCTGCGCGTTGCCCACGAGGACATGCGCGTCGAACAACCCCGCCATGATCTTGTGCAATGCGCGGTACGGCTCACCGGCCGGTTGACGCGCCTCGGCCTCACCCAGGACGCCTTCCGGGAACGCCGACAGGTACCCCGTGCTGTACCCGGCGAACCTGGCCCTGTCCTGGCACAGCGCCAGTTGCTGGACCAGGTAGTTCACCCGGAGCGAGCACGCAGGGTCGCCGGTGGCCGCGAACGCCCGCGCCCACGCGGAGAGCACCTGCCCGACGAAGTGACCGCGCAGCGCGGAGCCGGGCGCCTCGCACCCTCCACAAGGGACGACCTCCGACGGCAGGCCGGCGTTGCGGCGGAACGAGTGCAGCAGGCGGTCGGGGTCGAGCGACCTCAGGTAGGCGTGCGTGCGGGCGGCGTAGTCCTGCCACGGTCCCGGCAACAGCGACACCGCGCCGATCCGCGGGCGGAGTGAGGTGTCCGGCAAGGTGCACCACCTTTCACGGGAGGAGGGGCTCCCGCGCGGGCGAAAACCGCGCGGGAGCCGATTCAGGTGGTCTCAGAGCGCCGGGTAGGCGTTGCGCATGAGCTCCTGGAACTGCGCGGAGAACCACTTGCCGGACAACGGCGCGTCCCCGAGCGCACCGGACATGCTGTTGCCGTTGCGGACGTTCCCGGGGTACGTCGGGTCGCACATCCGGTCGAAGCCCTTGCCCTCGTTGTTCGGGATCTCCTTGCTCGCGCCGTCGGACTCGCCCGGCGGCTTCATCCACACGTACGCGTCGACGCCCGCCGCGGGAGCCGCCTTCGGCCGTTCACCGAGCCCCGCCCCTGACTGGTTGCACCAGTTGCCGAGGTGGATGCGCCGGTCCAGCCTGCCGCCGTTGACGTAAGTGTCCACAGTGGTCTTGGCGCCGGGGCCGGACGGACGCGCGCTGCCACCCCAGCCGTTACGGCTGGTGTCGATCAGCATGCCGACGTTCGCGTCGAAACCGGCCTGCACGGCCCGCTGCCGGAACGCCTGCGCGTAGGACAGCTCGTCGACGTAACGGTTCCAGTCCACCCACTTCGACTGACGCACGGAGGTGCCGTTCACCGAGTCGTCGATCGTGAAGTACGGCTCCTTCAACGCGCCGTAGTTCGCGGTGTTGGCGATGAAGCCGACCACGTTCGCCTTGGTGCTGCCGGACGCGTTGGCCGCCTGGAACAGCAGCTCGGCCGTCGCGCCGAAGTTGTCGTCCCAGCCGATCCAGCCGTGGTGACCGATGTCCAGGTAGTTGTAGACGTTGGACACCGCGCCGAGCTTCGCGAGCGCGTAGCCGACACCGGTGACGTAGTTGCCGTTGGCCTTCATCACGTCGCACTGCGGGACGGCGGTCGGGCGCGGCGTCACGTTGGTGACCAGGTTCGGCAGGGAGTCGATCTCCACCGTGGTCACGATCCGCAGGTCCTTGTACGCGGGCTTGGCGAAGATCGCCGCGATCGGGTCGACGTACTCCGCCTTGTAGCGGTCGATCTCGGTCGCCTTGAGCTCACCGTTCGACGCGAGCGCCGAGCAGTCGCGTCCGGGCAGGTTGTAGATCACGAACTGGATCACGAGCGGTGAACCCGCCGCCTGGCGCACCGCCTCGGTCAGATGTCCTTCGATGCCACGGGAGTCCGCGGTGCCGTTGATCGCCGCGATGCGGTCGATCCACACGCCGGTGGGCTGGTTCGCGACCCTGCTGCCACCGGGTTCGGCCGCCGCCTTGGCCGACCAGTCCGGGTTGACGTACATCTTCGCGCCCGCGTACGGGTTGTCGACGCGCGTGCCGGGGTTCGGAGGGTTACCGGTCGTGGTGGTGGTGGTGGTCGTCGTGGTGGTGCTCGTCGGCGGTTGCTGGCCGGTGCACAGCGTGCCGTTCAACGTGAACGACGACGGGTTCGCGTCGCCGCTGCCCGCGTTGCTGCCGTTGAAGCCGATGTCGACGGACGCCCCGGTCGCGAGCGATCCGTTCCACGACATGTTCGTCGCGGTCACGTTCGCGCCCGACTGCGTCCAGTTCGCGCTCCACCCCTGCGCGACGCGCTGGCTGCCGGGGAACGTGAACTTGAGCGTCCAGCCCGAGATGGCGTCACCCAGGTTGGTGATCTTCACCGCCGCGCCGAACCCGCCGCCGCCCCAGGGGTTGGCCGTGTAGTCGACGCGGCAGCCCGGTGCGGCACCCGCGGGCGCGTTCATCGCCACCCCGAGCGTCGCCACGACGGTGGCGACCACGACTCCCGCCGCGGCCCACCGCCTCTGTCCGTTGAGCCTCATTGCTCCGGATCTCCTGTCTGTCAATGATGTTTGATCTCAACGAGTGAGCACGCGGTGGGCGTGCACTCGAGTCGTTTCAGCCCCAGGTGCTCCATTCCGGTCGAACCGGTGAGCGCGAACCCGTCGCCGAACACGAGGTCCGGATCGCCCCGGACCTCGCCCCGGGCCAGCGCTTCCCGCCAGGCCTGCTCCAGACCCGGCCTCAGCACCAGCAGGCCCAGCCGTTCGTAGGGCGGTTTGACGCAGGTGCCCCACTCCGCGACGAACGGCCCGTAGACCTCGGAGCGCACCGGACCGGCGAACGCGGCGAAGTCCTCGTTCTTGCGCACGTCGGTGCACTCACCGGTGAGCTGGTTCAGCCAGGCGGCGATCCCGTCGACGCCTCTGGCAGGGTCCGGGGCCGGTTCGGCGCGCGCGACGACGATGGCGAGCGCGACCGAACCGGCCACGAAGAGGGCGAGGAGGGCCCTCATCACGGGATGGCGCAAGAAACACCGTTGAGCGCGAAGGACACCGGGTCCGTCACCGCGCCGGACGTCGCCACGTTGAACCCGAACTCCACCGTGCCGCCGGCGGAGATGTCGGCGTTCCAGGACGCGCCCTTGGCCGTCGCCTTCCCGCTCGCCACGGTGATCGTGGACGACCATGCCGACGAAACCGTTTGCCCGCTGGGGAAGTCCCAGACGAGCTGCCACGCGCGCACGGCCTCGACACTCGCGATCTTCACGTTGGCCGTGAAGCCGCCGTTCCAGGTGCTCGGCTTGGTGTAGGTCACCGTGCAGGCCCCGGCTCCGGCACCGGTGCGCACCGCGACCGCCGCCGACGACGTCGAGACGTTGCCCGCCGTGTCGACCGCGACCACGCGGAAGCTGTAGTCGGTGTTGGCCGTCAGTCCTCGCACCGTGGCCGAGTTCGTGGTGGACGTGGCCACCACCTGGTCACCGCGCAGCACGCGGTACTCCGACACGCCGAAGTTGTCCGACGAGGCCGTCCAGTCGAGCCGCACGGAGCTGCCGGTGATCGACGACGCGACCGGCGTGCCCGGAGCGGTCGGCGGCTGGGTGTCCGGCACACCACCGCCGAACACCACGTCCGAACAGCTGTAGAAGGCCTCCGGGCTGTCCGAGCGCTGCCACAGCGAGTAGATGATGTGGCGCCCGGACTTGTTGGGCAGCTTGGCCTGCCAGCTGTACTCGCCGTTGCCGAGGGGCGGGTTGGTGATCTTGTCGAACGGCACGGACTCGAGGTCCGACCACTTCAGCGGTTTCGTGACGTCGAAACCGTCCTTGGTGACGTACTGCTCCCACGTGCCGGGGTGCGGTGCCCAGGCGTTGTACCGCAACGTGACCGTGGCGTTCGCGGTCAGCTGCGTGACCGGCCAGTCGCCGCGGGCCTGGTTGTAGGCGTCGTACTTCGTGGTGGGGCCGCACAGATGGCCGTCGGGGATGATCTCGCGGTGCCGTCCGGCGGCGTTGCTGATCAGGTTGCCGTACCAGTCCCACAACGGTTGCTTGCCGCCCTGCGCGACCGCGGCGACGCACGCCGGGTTGGTGGGCTGCAGATCGCCGCCACCGCTGCCGGCGCGGCCGTCCTGGTAGCAGAGGTAGGTGCGGCTGCCCGGCCAGACCATCGAACCGTGCGCGAGCGCGGTTCCGCCCGACTGCACGAGAACAGCGCCGGTGGTGACAGCGACGAGCAAGAGCGCGATGCGTTTCCTCAACTCGAATCTCCTCACCCGTAGATCTCGGCGTGCAGGGAGAAGGCCGTGGCGATCTCCGCCTGGGCCCAGAAGCGGTGGTAGGTGAACGTCGGCGCCGGTCCACCGTCCAGATAGGACTGGACCTTGGGCCACTGCGGGTCGTTGCGGAACATCGACCGCATGGACAGGAACGTCGAGCCCTGCCCGATCTGGTCGCCGTTCGGCATCTTCCCGGTCCACCCCGACGGCACGTACGGGCCTTCAGCCGTCGTGGCGTTGTAGGCGTCGTCGAACCGGTTGTAGTCCGTCCGCGTCTCCGGCGTCGCGATGCCGACGCTGTCCTGGTGGGCCAGCAGGCCGGTCAGCAGCGCCTCACCCGTGGTCTTCGCCGAGGCGTTGCCGGAGCGAGCCGCGTAGTTCAGCAGCACCTTGGCGAACGACGCGGCGACACCGACGTCCTGGTTGCGGTTGAGCACGCGCACCCGCAGGTTGGCGTTGGCTCCGGGGTTGGTGGCGTTCCACGTGTCCGGCGCGCCCGACCACTCCAGGTCCGCGGGGATCTGGAAGTTCGTGCCGGTGGTGGTGTTCGCGATCGCCCACGGCACCCACTTGTCGAGCAGCTTCTTGGCCCGCGCGTCCCCGGTCAGCCGGTACAGCGCCGCCGTCCGCTCGATCCCCCACACCTGGAAGCCGAACCACCTGTTCGACGGCGGGTCGCGCCACACCGGGTGGGCGTCGTAGTACATGCCGTAGAACGTCGGCGTGCCCGCGGGAGGCGAGGCGTACTGGCCCTCCCAGCTGTTCGTGACACCACCGGCCAGGCCGCCGTCCGCGGACTGCAGCCACTGCAGCATCTCCAGCTGCCGGTCGAGGCTCTTGGACCAGTCCTGCTGTCCGGTGGCGGACAACGGCTTCAAGGCGGCCACGTTCGACAACGCGTACGCCGCCAACGGGTTCTGGTAACCCTGGTGCGAGGCTCCGTCACCGATGCGCCACGCCCAGCCCGCGGACGTGTCGTACGCGCCGCCCCAGGCGTAGTACCAGGACATCAGGTAGTGCGCGCTGCTCTTGCCCGTGCCGCCGGGACACGACGACGGGCTCGTGCAGCTGCCGATGCGCTTGAAGTACTTGTCGAACATGGCGTACCGCAGGTAGTCGCCCATCTTCGCGGCCTTGGCGACCTCGGGTGCGATCTGCGCTCCCTTGCCCTGTGCGGTCGCCCAGTTCTGCGCGAGCAGTGCCACCTGCACCGCGCGGGCGTCCGCGTCCGGCGCGTTAGTGTACTTCCACTGCTTGGCGTAGGAGGCGTCCTTGGTGAACAGGTCCAGGTAACCGTTGGGGCCACCGTGTTTGAAGGTGTCGCAGGACGGCTGCGGGATGGTCTCCCACACCGACTCCGACGAGCCGCGCTGGTAGGTGTTGATGTACGCCGGTGCCGTGGTGCCGTCGCCGCAGCGGCCGAAGCCGTAGGTGTTGTCGACGTCGAGCAGCCAGTGCATGCCGTAGACGTCCGAGTTGCCGTACGCGGACTTCAGCTCGCCCGCGATCGGGTCCTGGCCGACCGGGGTCGCGCTGTCGAGCACCGCCGGATACCGGTCCATCCGCGGGTGCTCCGGCGCGTAGGTCGCCGGCTTCGAGGCGTTGTACGAGTCGTTGGTCGGCTGGTCGGCCTTCGCCGGGATGATGAACTTCTCCATCGACGCCCAGGCCGACTTGAACGGTGCCCAGTCACCGGTGACGCGGCCGTAGCTCGCTTCCAGCCACAGGTAGTAGCTGAACGCCTCTGACGTCGTCTGGTGGCCGTGGTCCGGCGCTTCCACCATCAACGTCTCGATCGAGTGGTACGGCACCAGCAGGTCGCCGAACTTGCGGAAGTAGCCGCTGGCCGGGTCCTTGATCTTGTTGTACTGATCGAGGAACGCCTTGTTGAAGTCCGAAGTGGACGGATCGATCTCCTTGACCGTCACGCTCGCCGGGCTGTGCCCCGTCGCCGACGCGGTGAAGGTGGCCGTCGCGAGCGTGCCGCCGTTGTTCGCCGACGTCACCGTCACGGTCTGCTTGGCCGTGCTGGTGAACGTGAGCGTGGCCGGAGCCGCCGTCAGGTCCGCGCTGCCGCTGCGGGCGATCGTGACGGTGACCGGCTGGCTCGGCGCCGTGGCCAGGGAGACGTCGAACGTGCCCGTCTGCCCCTGCTTGACCGAGAGCGTGCTGGGCGTGGCCAGCACGGCCGGGCCTGCCAGCACCTTGACCGCGGCGGGTGCCGAGGTCGTGGTGGCGCCGAGGTTGTCGGTCGCCCGCGCGGTGATGCTGTGATCACCTGCGGGCGCACTCGTCCACGTGCCCGTGTACGGCGCGCTGGTGTCCGTCGCGATCAGCTGGTCGCCCGCGTAGAAGTCGACCTTCGCGACCGTGCCGTCGGAGTCCGAAGCCGTTGCCGCCAGCGGGATCTGCGCGGGCAGGGTGTAGGTGCTGCCACTCGTCGGAGCGGTCAGCGTCGTGGCCGGCGCCTTGTTGGGGCCGGTGCACGCGACGCCGTTCACCGCGAAGTCCGTCGGGGGCCGATTCGCAGACCCCTTGCTGCCGTTGAAGCCGACCTGCGCGGTGCCACCCGACGGGAGCGTGCGCGCCCAGTCCGGGTTGGTCACGCTCACAACCGCGCCGCTCTGGGTGAAGGTTCCGTTCCAGCCCTGGGTGACGCGTTGCCCGTCCGGGAACGTCCAGGTCAGCTTCCAGCCGTCCAGCGCGTCGCCGTCGTTGCGGATCGACACGGCCGCGCCGAATCCGGTGTTCCACTCGTTGGTGATCGAATAGGTGACGGTGCAGGCGACCGCGGCGGGCGCCGCAACTGCCGGCACCCCTCCGATCACCATCACCGCCGCAACCGCCACTGCCGTTGTTCGTCGAGTCATGCCGCCGCCCTCTCGACAACTGGGAGCGCTCCCAGAGTTCACGGCACTGTAACGTGGGCCACATCGGCCAAGTCGACGCCGGCGCAATCGACGCTCCACCGGAGAGTTGTTCGCGGTAGCCCTTTCGACGCAAGAGTCGTTCGTCTGCCGGTTCCTCTTGCTGCTCTCTTCGAGTGGAATTCTGGGAGCGGTCCCAGATCGAGGGTGGGGGCGCACCCGCCACAAGTGACGCCCCCGGTCTCGTCAGCCGCGACCCGCGCCGGCTCCGGCCGTGACCACGCTCTTCACGCTGCTCGCGCCGTCCAGCGGGTACGAGTAGGGCAGGCTCTTCACCGAACCGCCCTGGTCACCCGTTCCCGAGTTGACGAAGTGGTTGTTGCGCGCGAGGAGCGCGCCACCGGGCGAGCTGCCCTCGCCGCGGTGGAACGGGTCCTTCGTGTTCTCGAAGTAGTTGCCCTCGACCAGAACACCGGCCTCGACAGTCGATGCGACGCCGTAGTCCGTCACGCCGCCGTAATAGTTGTTGTAGACGTGCACCGGGTTGCCGAACCGCACCCGCGGGTGCCGCTGCTGCGTGCCGGCGAACCAGTTGTGGTGGTAGGTGACCCGCAGTTTGCCCCGGTCCTCCGAGCCGTTGCCGTCGCTGTGCCCGAGCAGCATCGTCTTGTTGTGACTGGTGAACTTGTTCCAGGACACCGTGACGTAGTCGGACGCTCGCTTGATGTCGACGGCACCGTCGTAGCCGTGGGTGAAGCTGTTGTGATCGATCCACACGCGGGTGGAGTACTGCACGTTGATCGCGTCGTCGCCCCAGTCGCGGAAGCTGAGGTTGCGCACGATCACGTTGGACGCGTTGGTGATGTTCAGGCCCTGACCGGTGATCGTCGCACCGGAGCCGACACCCTCGACGGTCTTGTTCGAGGCGACCTTCGTCATGCTCGGCAGCGAGATCGTGCCGGACACCCGCACCACCGACGCGCCGGACTTCTGCACGGCCGCGGCGAACGCGGCTGCCGTGGTGACGGTGACCGGAGCGGCGGCGCCGCCGCCGGTCGTACCACCGCCCTGGGTGGCCCAGCCGACCAGCCCGAACGGCGCGGCGCCGGCTTGCGGAACGGTGAGCGCACTGAAGAAGAGTGCTGCGACACAAACAATCTTTGCGTGTTTTGGAATCATTCCACGCTCCCATGAGTGCGCGGCGGTAGATCCCACACAACCACGCAGCAGAATTTCCGTCAACCAATTCGAAAGCGTTCGACTCGAACCATCGAAAATGGTTGACAGAAAACATCACCGCCCTACCATCGAAATACCGCCGCGCATCCCCTGCAAGCGGAGCGCACATGAAGAAACTGGCAACAACGGTGTTGGCAGCGGCATTCGCCGCACTTCTGGCACCTCAGGCACAGGCAGCGGGCAGCACCTTTCCGACCCCGACCGGACCCAAGCCGGTCGGCGCCACCATCAAGGTTCCCGCAGGCACCTACGACGGTGGCCTGAAGCGGTTCTACGGCACCGGCAACCTCGGTTCCGGCGGCCAGAACGAGAACCAGGACCCGATCTTCCAGCTGGCCGACGGCGCGACGCTCAAGAACGTCGTGCTCGGCGCCCCGGCGGCGGACGGCGTCCACTGCCTCGGCACCTGCACGCTCACCAACGTGTGGTGGGAGGACGTCGGCGAGGACGCGGCTACGTTCAAGGGCACGTCGCCGGCGCAGACCATGACCATCAACGGTGGTGGCGCGCGAAAGGCAGCGGACAAGGTCTTCCAGCACAACGGGCCGGGCACGATGATCATCCGCAACTTCCAGGTGGACGACTTCGGCAAGCTCTACCGGTCCTGCGGCAACTGCGGGACGCAGCACAAGCGGAACGTCGTACTGGAGAACGTCACCGCGTTCTCCCCCGGCAAGGCGCTGGTGGGCATCAACACCAACTACGGCGACACCGCGCGGTTCTCGAAGATCACGATCGTCGGCGACACCAAGAAGAAGATCGCGATCTGCGACAAGTACCAGGGCGTCACGAGCGGTGAGCCGAAGAAAATCGGCACAGGCCCGGACAGCACCCACTGCCTCTACAAGTCGTCCGACATCGCCTACCGCTAGTTTTCCACGATGAAGGGAACCTTCATCCACCTCACGTGGATGAAGGTTCCCTTCATCTTTCACCAGGCTTCGAGGGTGTGGGATTCGATGTGGTCGAAATTCCAGTCGTCACCGATTCCGGGTGTCGTGGGCAGTGTGACGACGCCGTTCTCGTCGAGCGGATCGGCAATGGAGTTCCGATGCGGCGGTGTGCGGTCGAAGTCGACGTGCGGGTGCAGCAAGCCGCGTTCGTACCACCGCCCCGCGTCGGTCGCCCCGAGCACGGTGAGGCTGCCGGATCCGTTGCCGTGGATCTCGCAGTCCATGTTGAACGACTCGGCGAGGTGCACGGCCTTGAGCACCGGTGTGATGCCGCCACTGCCCGCCGGACCCGCGCGCAGGACGTCGCACGCTCCCGCGGTGATCCACTCGGCGCGGGTCAGGTGCTTGCCCCACGCCACCTCCGGCCCGATCACCGGGATCGCCAGCTGGTCGGCGAGCCACCGGTAGGAGCTGATCGACGCCTCCTCCATCGGCTCCTCGAACCAGTAGAAGTCCAGCTCCTCCAACACCTTGCCGAGCCGGAGCGCCTCCGTGCGCGAGTACCAGTGGCTGGCGTCGAGCATCAGCGCGATCTCCGGGCCCACCGCCTCCCGGACCGACTGGCACGCCGCGATGTCGCGGGCGATGCTCGGCGCACCGGGCACCGGCGGCATCCAGGTGTGCAGCTTGATCGCCCGATACCCCACCGACACCAGGTGTTTCGCGAAGTCCGCGTAGTCGCCCGGGGTCGCGAGACCGTCGGTGTCGCCGCACATCGTGCTGGCGTAGGCGGGAATCCGGTCGCGGGCACCACCGGCGAGCTTCCACGCGGGCAGCTCCACCTTGCGTGCCACCAGATCCCACAGCGCCATGTCGACGAACCCGAGCGCGCGGTCGGTGAACCCGCCGTGCGATCCCCGTTGCCGTCGCGCGAGCAGACGCCACAACCGCTCGCGGTCCCACGGATCCTGCCCCAGCAGCACCGGCCGCACGTGCCCGTCGAGCACGGCGGGGCGCAGCTGGTCCGGTTGCACCTGGCAGTAGCCCGTCACGCCGTCGGTGTCGACGACCTCCAGCAACGCCTCGGTCACCTCGTGCTCCGGTGCCGGATGCCGGTGCCCCTCCGCGTCGACGGACGTGGCCGCGGTGGTCCTGAACGTCCGCACCACCACCCGTTCGATCACTTCCGCTTCTCCCATTCCTGCTGGGCGGTCGTGAGCTTCGCCGCGAGCTGGTCGAGGAACTCCTGCGCGGGCAGCTGGCCGAGCAGCACCTTCTGGTACAACGGCTCGGTGTCGGTCTTGGTGATCGACGAGTACTCGGGCAGGTAGACCGGCGCGGGCACGAGCACGGTCGCGGGGTCCTCCAGCACGCCGAGTGCCATCTTCACCGCCGGGTTCTGCTGGATCCACCCGGCGCCTCGCACGTCGGTGTTGGCCGGGATCTGGCCGACCTTCTCGTTCCAGTAGCCGTTGCTCTCCGCCGAGGTCAGGAACTCGACGAACTTCCACGCCGCGTCGGTGTGCTTGCCACCCTTGAACACCGCGAAGCCGTCGGTCGGGTTCGGCACCACGGTCCGCTTGCCGGACGGGCCCTTCGGCAACGGCATCGCGCTGACCTTGTCCGGCCCGAGCGCCTTCATCACGTCGCCGGTCGAGCCGAGGTTGTGGTGCATCATCGCCACCGTGCCGCCGGTGAACTGCGCGACCATCTGCGTGTAGTTGTTGTTGACGTCGGCTTCGGGCGTGGCCTTCTTGTACAGCTCGGCGACCTTGCGCACGAGCTCGGCGTTGCGCGGGTCGGACACGGTGCTCTTGCCGCCGTCGTAGAACTTCTCGACACCGGAGTAGGAATAGGCCTCGGACAGCAGCTGGAAGATCGACCCGGCGCCGCCGCGGAGCGTGAAGCCGTACTGGTTGTCCGCCGGCTTGGTCAGCCGGGCGGCGGCTTTCACCAGATCGTCCCAGGTGGACGGTTCCGCGATGCCGTTCTCCCTGAACCTGTCCGACCGGTACCAGATGACGTCGAGGTTGCCCGACGCCGGCACGGCGTAGAGCTTGCCGTCCGGCGAGGTCTGGCGCACGGTCTCGAGCAGCCCTGGCAGCAGCTTCCCCTTGAGCGGGCCGCTGTCCAGCCGGTCGTCGGCCGGTTCGAGCGCGTCCTGCCCGACGAGGTGGGCGAGGTAGGAGGTCGTGACGCCACCGACGTCCGGGGTCGACCCACCGGCGATGGCGGTGTCGTACTTCTGCTGCACCGACGAGCTCGGGATGCCGACGTACTCGATCTTGACACCGGGGTTCACCGCCTCGAACCGCTTGATCAGCTCCTGGTAGATCGGTGTGCGGCCGGGGCCGCCGTTGTTGTCCCAGAACGTGATCGTCGTCGGACCGTCCTGCCCCGCGGAGCAGGCGCTCAGCACGAGCGCCAGAGCGACCAGCAGTCTGTTCATGTCTCCCTCATCCCTTGACGGCGCCCGCGCTCAGTCCCTGCACGAGGAACCGCTGCACCACGGCGAAAACCAGCACGACCGGCACCGCGGCGACGACTCCGCCCGCCGCGAGCGCCCCGAAGTCGGTGTTGAACTCCCCCAGCGCGTAGCTCAGCCCGACCGGGAGGGTGAACTTGTCCTGCTTGCTCGCGAACATCAGCGCGAAGAGGAAGTTGTTCCAGGCCCCGATGAACGCGAACGACCCCACGGCCACCAGCGCGGGCCGCAACTGGGGCAACGTCACCGCGAAGAACGCCCGCAGCCGGGTGCAGCCGTCGACCATCGCGGCCTCTTCGAGCTCGACTGGCACGTTGCGCACGAACCCGCTCATCAGGATCAGCGCGAGCGGCAGCTGGAAGGCGGTGTCCGCGATGACCAGGCCGGTGAGGCTGTTCAGCAGCCCGGCGTTCTTGAAGATCACGAACAACGGGATCAGCAGCATCGCGCCGGGGATGAACTGCGTGCACAGCAACGCCAGCAGGAACACCCGCTGGCCGCGGAACTTGAAGCGCGCCAGCGCGTAGCCGCCCATCAGCGCGAACACCGTGACGACGACGAGCGTGCCGAGCGCGATGATCAGGCTGTTCTGGAAGAACAACCCGAAGCCGATGCCGTTCCACACGGTGTCGAAGTGCTCGAACGTGATCGGCCACGGCACGAGCGCGGTCTCCCCCGCCGGCCGCAACGCGAAGACGAGCATCCAGTAGAACGGGATGAGCGTGAACAACAGGTAGAGCGCCAACGGCAGGTGCAGTCGGAAGAACCGCGATGGATCACGGTGTTTCCTTCGGCGCAGCGGCGCTGGTGGTGGCATCACAGGGGTTTCCGGGCGGGTGAGCGTCTGGGTCATGCCCGGCTCCCGAACTTGGACAGCCTCAGATAGAGGATCGAGAAGAACAGCAGGATCGCGAAGCCGGCCATCGTGAGCGCCGAGCCGTAGCCGAAGTCGTGCGAGTCGACGGCCTTGCGCGCCACGTAGAGCGGCAGCGTGGTGGTCTGGTTCGCCGGTCCGCCACCCGTGAGCGTGTAGATCAGGTCGACGTTGTTGAACTCCCACACCGCGCGCAGCAACGTCGACAGCACGATCGCGTCGCGCAGGTGGGGCAGCGTGACGCTCACGAACCGGCGCCACCGGCCCGCGCCGTCGACGGACGCGGCCTCGTACAGGTCGTTCGGGATGGTCTGCAGGTCGGCGAGCAGCAGGATCGCGAAGAACGGAACTCCGCGCCACAGCTCGGTGACGACGGTCGCCGGGAACACCGTCGCCGGGTCGCCCAGCACCGACGTGCCGGGATCACCGATGCCCCACTGCGCGAGCTGCTGGAAGACACCCGTGGACGGGTTGTAGAGCAGGATCCAGATGCCCGTGGTGAGCACGCCGGACACCGCCCACGGCGAGAACACCAGCGACCGTGCCACCGCACGACCGACGAACGTCTCGTTCACGATCAACGCCAGGCAGAGTCCCAGCACCAGCTGCAGGCCGACCTCGACGACCACCCACTTGGCGCTGAACGCGAGGCTCTGCCAGAACAGCTCGTCCTCGAACAGCATGCGCCGGAAGTTCTCGAGGCCGACGAACCCGTTCTTCCACGGCTGGGTGATGGTGTGCTGTCGCAGGCTGAACCAGCCGACGCTGGTGATCGGGTAGACCAGGAAGACCGCCATCAGCACCAGCGTCGGGGCGATCAGGGCGTAGGGCGCCCACGTGCGGGTCCTCACGCGGGGTTCCACCCGCTCAGGTAGGTGTCCTTCGTGTACTGCCTCGCCTGCTCGTCGGCGAGCTGCGGCCGGTCGGTGCCCCTGCCCGCGCCGGGTCCGGTGTTGCGGTACTCCGCGAACCTGGCTTCCCTCCAGGGGAACCCGGACATGTCGGTCCACGGCACCGACTTGATCGCGGCGGGCAGCTCGGTGTCGCGGATGACGACCTGCGCGATCGCGTCCAGGTCACCGCCGGGATGCCATGGCCTGCCGAGGAAGTACGTGCCCGCGGGCGCGTCGCTGCGGATCCGCGAGTGCACGATCAGGAAGCCGTAGGGGTTCGCGCGCCGGGTGCTCGCCGCGGTCACGTAGCCGTTCGGATCGCCGCCGCGGTTCAACGCAGTGATGGTGGCGCGGTCGAACACGGCTGTCGCACGGCCGAAGACGAAGTCGACGTCGCCGGTGATCGCGCAGTCGCGGTAGTACTGACGGGCTCGCGTGGTCACGTTCGGGCTGTCGGCGTACAGCGTGTCCTGGTGGCCTGCGAAGTGCACGCGGTCGAAGAACATCCGGTCGCCGGTGGCCTTCACCGCGACGGCCTGGGTGTTCGTGATCTCCGGGTGCTTGCTGCGGTCGAACGAGTTGCGGAACGTGAGGTCGCGGGCCTTGAAGTCGTCCGCGGCGATGGTCACGGTGGCACTGCCGGACGTGCCGTAAGTGGTGCCGTCGGGTTTCTTGGTGCCGTTGGCGTTGTCGTAGTCGATCACGACGTCCTGCGCGCGTCCGGTGGCGCCGCGCAGGGTGAGCCCCTTCTTGCTCGCCGGGATCTTGATCACCTCGCGGTAGACGCCCTTCGGCAAGGTGATCACGCCACCGGCGGGTGCCGCGTCGATCGCGGACTGCACGGTCGCGAACCCCTGGCCCACGACGAGGTGACGGCCCGCCGGTTGCGCACCCGCCCGCAGGTGACGGATCCGGTGTGCGGGTTCCAGGCCGCGGTTCAGCGTCGGCGTCCAGCCCGCGTCGGTGCCGAGCCGCTTCGCCGGGTTCGCGGCGTTGTAGGCGTCGACCAGACTCACCGGCCTGCCGTCGACCAGGTTGCCGGTGTCCGTGATCGCCGTGCCGCCCCAGTTGTAGACGATCTTCTCGGGGACGATGCCGCGGATGAAGTTGTTCTGCGCGTGGATCTGGGACTTCACGCCGACGCCCCAGCTGTACACCTGCGCACCCTCGTAGAGGTTGTCGTAGACGTGCACCTGTCCGAACCGGACTCGTGGAGCACGTTCGGCGACGTTGCGGAACACGTTGTGGTGCACCGACACCCGCAGCTTGCCTGGGTCGGTCGTGGAGGAGTTCGACGAGCCGATCAGCATGGTCTTGCCGTGCTCAGTGAAGGCGTTGCGCGACACCGTGACGAGGTCGGCGGCCGAGGTGATGTCGAGCTGGCCGTCGTGCACCTGGTAGGGCCGTCCGAAGTAGAGCGGCTGGGTGCTGTCGACGTTCGGTTCGTCGGTGAACGTGTTGTGGTCGACCCACACGTGCTCGGATTTCTGCACCGAGATCGAGTCGTAGAGCGAGTTCCAGTTTCCGGGAGACGCATTCGGGCTGTTGTCGGTCGGATCCCACTGCGGGAAGCAGTCGTGGGTGTCGCGGAAGGTCAAATTGCGCACGATCACGTTGTGCGCGCCGTGAATTCGCAGGCTCCCGCCGGTGATTCCGGCACCGGGGCCGGCGCCGATGATCGTCGTGTCGCTGGGGACGTTCAGCGCGACGGCGGCCTCCTGCCGCTTCGCCGACGTGGCCCGCGCGTTCTCCAGCGGTCCCTCGGGTTCACGCTGCCAGCCCCAGACCGCCGGGTCGTAGGCGGCGAGGTAGCCCGCCAGGGTGTAGCCATCGGTCGCGTAGTCCTCGCAGTGCGCCGTGTTCGCGTCGATCACGCCGCTGACCTTGATGATCCGCGGCGCCGGAGAGGCCAGTGCCGCGACGAGTTCGGCTCGCGTGCGCACCACGTGCACCCGGCCCGCCGCACCGCCGGTCGTGCCTGGCCCGCTGGATGCCCACCCGTCTCCGGGTGGCAGCACCTCACGAGCCGGGTCGTGGCCGGCGTGCGCGGACACCGTTCCCGTTAAAGCGCACGCCAAAGCGAGCGTGCCGACGAAAAGACGCATGACGGAATACCCTTCGGAAAGGATTCACATTCTTGAACACCGTCCACGATCGTGAACCGAGTATTGCGAATGCGTCAGCCACACGTCAATCAAATGAATTCGTTCGACAATTCGCCGCGCTCTTCGACCATTCTTCGAGTCGAAAGCCGTCGAATTGGTTCACTCGGCTGAACAGGCCTCGCCGTTGAGCGAGAACGAGCCCGGCACGGAGTTCCCGCCGCGCACGGAGCCGTTGAAGCCGATCGACACCGAGCCGCCTGCCGGGATCTGCGCGTTGTAGTTCGCGTTGGCGGCGTTGACGGATCCGCCGGACTGGCTGTGCACCGCGTTCCACATGCCGTCGATCCGCTGCCCGTCCGCGAAGCTCCAGCGCAGGGTCCAGCCGTTGATCGTCCTGCCGCTGGTGTTCCGCAGGGTCACGCTCGCCTGGAAGCCTCCCGGCCACTGGTTGGTGATGCGGTAGGCGACCGCGCAGATCCGTGCGGCAGG
Organism: Lentzea sp. NPDC051838; assembly: GCF_040681245.1. Taxonomy (NCBI): domain Bacteria; kingdom Bacillati; phylum Actinomycetota; class Actinomycetes; order Pseudonocardiales; family Pseudonocardiaceae; genus Lentzea; species Lentzea sp. NPDC051838. Next base: position 339,682 of record NZ_JBFAYI010000004.1, on the reverse strand, counting down.
CCGCGGCACCGTGGTCGTCGGAGGCACCGGACGCGGCGGCACGGTCGTCGTGGGGCCGGGCTGAGGTGGCTGGCCGGGCGCCGGAGGTTGCCCTGGCGCGGGCTGACCCGGTGCCGGAGGTTGGCCGGGCGCCGGCGGCTGCCCCTGCGCAGGAGGCTGCCCTGCCAGGGGTGGGTTCGCCGTCCGCGTGGAGCCGGGTGGAACGAGGTCCAGGCCGTCGCAGGGCGGCCCCCACAGTCCCCTGTCGGCAGCGGCGGCCTCGGACTCGGCGGCCAGGAGCGGGCCGCCGTCAACGCCCTGGGCGCGCAGGTAACCGCGCTCCACCGCCAGCAACGCGTAGTCCTTGCCGCCCTCGAGCTCCAGGCCCACGTCGCCGCCGGGAAGGATGGTCACCTTGACGGTGCTGGCGAGCAGCGTCGTCCTGGCGAACTCCAGCGAGCTCGCGGCCCAGCACTCGGCGGGCTCGGCGAGCCGGGAGACGCGCACCGTGGTGCCGTCGGCCAGTTCGACCGTCCTGGGGTCGAACACGTCCCGCACGAACTGCGGCGTGGACGACCCCTCCTGGTTGACCAGCGAGGGCGGTTTGAACGGCCCTCTGGTGGTCGGCGCCGGTACCGACGGCTCGCCGGAGCACGCTCCGGCTCCGGTTGCGAGGACCAAGAACACGACCAACCGCTTACGCGCCACCACTACCCCTATTGTCGTTTAATCATCAACAACACTAGGGGTATGTCGGCGCGGCTCAATCGACCGTTCGGAGTGGACGTTCTGAGCGAAACGGGTGCCGGAACAGCTTGGTACACACCAATTCCGGCACCGCTCGCCTCAGTGCAGGCCCAGCGCCAGCCGGTGGTAGGCCTGGTTCCAGCGCAGCCGGTCGAGGAACGACGCGGGCGTCGTCTCGGCGTCGATCAGCACCAGCTCCGTGGCCACCATCTGCGCGAAGTCCCGCAACGTCTCCGCGCCGACCGCCTGGGTCATCACCGTGTGGTGGGGACCGCCCGCCGTCAGCCAGCACTCCGCCGACGTCGAGAGCGACGGCGCGGGCTGCCACACCGCCCGCGCGACCGGCAGCTCCGGCAGCGGCTCGTCCGGCGGCACGACCGTGACCTCGTTGGCCACCAAGCGGAACCGGTCGCCCATGTCCGCGAGACCGATCACCACGGCGGGACCGGTGGCCGCGTCGAACACCAGTCGAACGGGGTCCTCCCGGTCGCCGATGCCGAGCGGGTGGATCTCGCACGACGGCTGCTCGGAGGCGATCGTCGGGCAGACCTCCAGCATGTGCGCGCCGAGGATCTTCGGCTCGCCCGGTCCGAAGTGGTAGGTGTAGTCCTCCATGAACGACGTGCCACGACCGGTGCCCGTGCCCATCGCCTTCACGGCGGCGAGCAACGTCGAGGTCTTCCAGTCGCCCTCCCCGCCGAAGCCGTAGCCGTCCGCCATGAGCCGCTGCACCGCGAGACCCGGCAGCTGCCGCAGGCCACCGAGGTCCTGGAAGTTCGTGGTGAACGCGCCGAACCCGCCGTCGTCCAGAAAGGACCGCAACCCGATCTCGATGCGGGCGGCGTAGCGCAACGAGTCGTGCCGCTCTCCCCCGCGCGCCAGCTCCGGCGCGAGGCGGTAGGCCTCGGCGTAGTCCGTCACGAGCAGATCGATGTCCGCGTCGGGCACAGCGTCCACGACGGCGACGAGATCGTTGACGCCGTAGGTGTTCACGCTGACGCCGAACCGCAGCTCGGCCTCGACCTTGTCCCCCTCGGTCACCGCGACGTCGCGCATGTTGTCGCCGAACCGGGCCAGCTTGAGCGACCGCAGGTGCGCCGTGCCCGCCGCGGCACGGGCCCAGCCGTCGATCCGCTCGGCCACCAGCGGATCGCTCGCGTGCCCGGCCACCGTCTTGCGGGCCACCCCGATCCTGGTCTGCACGTAGGCGAACTCGCGGTCGCCGTGCGCGGCCTGGTTGAGGTTCATGAAGTCCATGTCGATGGTGGACCACGGCAACGCCTCGTTGAGCTGCGTGTGCAGGTGCAGCAACGGCTTGCGCAGCAGGTCCAGCCCGGTGATCCACATCTTCGCCGGCGAGAACGTGTGCATCCACGCGATCACGCCGACGCACGACGGGTCGTTGTTCGCTTCCTGCATGATCGCGCGGATCGCGGCGGAGTCGGTGAGCACCGGCTTCCACACGATCTCCGCGCTGATCCGGCCGGTGTCGCTGAGCATCCGCTGGATCTGCTGGGACTGCGCGGCGACCTGGTCGAGCGTCTCGGGGCCGTAGAGGTGCTGGCTGCCGGTGAGGAACCAGATCTGGGGCTTGTCCGGCATGTGCTCTCCTTCTGGGCTCACTGGCCGTAGACGTTCTGGTAGCGCTCGTAAAGCCGGTCGACGTCGTGCTGGTCGATGGCGGAGGCCTTGCCGAGCTGGAGTGCGAAGTGGACGGTGCGGGCGACGTCCTCGAGCATCACGGCGGACTTCACCGCGGCCTTGGCGGACGGACCGACCGTGAACGGGCCGTGGTTGCGCATCAGGACGGCTTTCGACCTGCTGCTCTTCAGCGTCTCCACGATGCCCTGGCCGATCGAGTCGTCACCGATCAACGCGAACGGCCCGACCGGGATCTCCCCGCCGAACTCGTCCGCGATCATCGTCAGCACGCACGGGATCGGTTCACCGCGCGCCGCCCACGCTGTGGCGTAAGGAGAATGCGTGTGCACAACACCGTTCACCTCAGGCATGTGCCGGTACACGTAGGCATGAGCGGCCGTGTCCGACGACGGCGCGTACTCACCTTCGACGAGGTTGCCGTGCAGGTCGGTCACCACCATCGCCTCGGGCCCGAGCTCGTCGTACGACACCCCGGACGGCTTGATGACCATCAGCTCGTGGCCGGGCACCCGCGCGGAGACGTTGCCCGCGGTCCAGATGACCAGCTCGTACTTCGTCAGCTCGCGGTGCAGCTCGGCGACCGTGCGGCGCAGCTCTGCCGTGGCGGACATCAGCTCTTCCCCTCCAGCGCGGCGCGGCGGTACCCGCGCAGGCGGTGCATGACATCGTTGGCACCGCGACCGAAGTAGTCGTGCAGTTCCAGGTAGTCGACGAACAACCGCTCGTACGCCTCGACGTTCTCGGCGATGGGCGTGAAGACGTTGCGGCGCACCGAACCCATCGCCTGTGCCGCCTTGCGGATGTCCTCGAACGCGCCCGCGGCCACCGCGGCGTGCATCGCGGAACCCAGCGCGGGTCCTTGCTGCGACCCGATCACCGACAGCGGCAGGTTCACGACGTCCGCGTAGATCTGCATCAGCAGCTCGTTCTTCACCAGGCCGCCGGCGATCACCAGCTCGGTCACCGGCACGCCCGCGTCGGTGAAGGTGTCGATGATGACCCTCGTGCCGAAAGCCGTGGCCTCCAGCAGAGCGCGGTACACGTCCTCTGCCTTCGTGGCGAGCGTCTGGCCGACCACGACCCCCGACAGCTCGTGGTCGACCAGGACGGACCTGTTGCCGCTGTGCCAGTCCAGCGCGATGAGCCCGTGCTCGCCTACTCGTTGTGTGGCCGCAAGTTCGGTGAGCAGCTCGTGAACCGTGACGCCCTTTTGTTCCGCTTGCTCGTGGTACGCGGGCGGCACCTGGTTGTTGACGAACCACGCGAAGATGTCGCCGACACCGCTCTGCCCGGCCTCGTACCCCCACAGCCCCGGCACGATGCCGCCGTCGACGACGCCGCACATGCCCGGCACCTCGCGCAGCACGGACCCGCTCATCACGTGGCAGGTCGAGGTGCCCATGATCGCGACCATCTGACCTGGCTCGACGGCCTGCGCGGCCGGTGCGGTGACGTGGGCGTCGACGTTGCCCACCGCGACCGCGATGCCCTCCTGGAGTCCTGTCCACTCAGCGGCTTCGGGGGTCAGCGTGCCCGCCTTGTCGCCCAGTGCGGACAACGGGTGGTCGAGCTTGTCGTTGACGAAGTTCTCGAACCCGGGGTTGAGCTCGGCGAGGAAGTTGTCGCTCGGATACTGCCCGTCCTGGTGGATGCCCTTGTACCCGGCCGTGCAGGCGTTGCGCGTGTAGGTGCCGGTGAGCTGCCAGATGATCCAGTCCGCGGCCTCGACCCAGTGGTCCATCGCTTCGTAGACCTCGGGCGCTTCCTCCAGCACCTGCAGCCCCTTGGCGAACTCCCACTCCGAGGAGATGAGCCCGCCGTAGCGCGCGATCCACGACTCCTTGCGGCGATGCGCGAGCTCGTTGATCCGGTCGGCCTGCGGCTGGGCGGCGTGGTGGCGCCAGAGCTTCACGTAGGCGTGCGGGTTGTCCGCGAACTCGGGCAGATCGCACAACGGCGTGCCGTCCGCGGTGACCGGAACCATGGTGCAGGCGGTGAAGTCCGTGCCGATCCCGATGACCTGGGAGGGCGAGATCCCGGCCGCCTCGACTGCCTGCGGGACGGCGGCCCGCAGGACGTCGAGGTAGTCGGCCGGGACCTGCAGCGCCCACTCCGGCCGCAGCGGCACGCCGGTACTGGGCAGAACCTGGTCCACCACACCGTGGCGGTACTCGTGCACAGCGGTGCCCAACTCCGCACCATCGCGCACGCGCACGACCACGGCGCGGCCGGACAGCGTGCCGAAGTCGACACCCACCACACACGCGTCGCGGTCGATCGTCATGTCAGTCACGAGCTGAGTGTTATCGCTAACATTGTGGGAGTCAAGATGTGCCCAATACATCGTGATTCCTCAGTTAGCGCAAGGGACATCACTGAACGTGAACGAACGTGAACGCACGACAAATCACCCGCGCCGGGGTGTGGCGCGGGCAGCGTTTGCGAGCCTGCGACGTTTCGCTGGCGCCCAGGGGTGGCGCGGGGCTGGACTGTCGCGTGAGATCACCGGCGGGTCAGGGGCGGCACCCCTCACGCAGGCGGGGCCGGACCGTCGCGCGACAGCACCGGCAGGTCAGGCCCCACCCCTCACGCGGGCGAAGCCGGACTGTCACGCCGACACCACCGCCAGGTCAGGCCGCGCCGCTCACGCGGGCGGCGCCACGCTGTCCCGCGACACCAGCATCGGCGCCACCGTCCGCCGCGGCCGAGCACTCTCCCCGTCGCTGACCTGCTCCAGCAGCAACCCGAGCGTCTCCCGCGCCACCGCCCCGAAATCCGGCCGCACGGTGGTGAGCGGCGGGATGAAGTACGCCGCCTCGGGCACGTCGTCGAACCCCACGACGCTCACGTCGTGCGGCACCCGCCGGCCGCGCTCGCTCAGCGCCCGCAACAAGCCGAGGGCGAGGTGGTCGTTGGAGCAGAACACGGCCGTCACCTCGGGCATCCGGGAGAGCATCTGCCCCGCCCGGTACCCGGAGGCCGCGCTCCAGTCCGCCGTCACCACCGGCGGCACCTCGGCACCGACAGCCTCCAGCGCCTTGCGCCAGCCTTCGACTCGGCCCGCCGCGTCGAACCAGTCGGCGGGGCCGGACACGTGCCACACCGTCTGGTGGCCCGCCTCAAGCAGGTGCGAGGTGGCGTCGAACGCGCCCGCCGCCTGATCGACTGTCACGAGAGGCGTGGGCCGCGAAGGGTCGCCGTCCACCGTCACCAGCGGCACTCCGGCGGGCACGTCCGCCAGTGCGTCGGCGGCCGACGAGTTCGGCGCTATCACCACGATGCCCGCTACGCGCTGGTCGCGGTGGCGTTCGACCGCCGCGGCGATCGACTCGCGGTCTAGTTCCTTCACCCGGCCTACGCTGACCGCGAAGCCGGCCTCGCCCGCCGCCTCCTCGAAGGCGGACAGCAGGGAGGCCGGGCCGTAGAGCGTCGAGTTCTGCGCCACCACGCCGATCAGCTGCGTCCTGCCGGTGACCAGTGCGCGCGCCGCCCGGTTCGGCCGGTAGCCCAGTTCCTTGATGGCGGCCCGCACGCGCAGGCGGGTCTGCTCGCGGACGTTCGGGTGGTCGTTGAGCACGCGCGAGACCGTCTGGTGGGACACCCCGGCGAGTCGGGCGACATCGGTCATCGCGGGGTCACGCGTGGTCTTCTGGTCCACGAACGGTCTCCGATCCTTGGTCTAGACCGATGATGTTAGCGATAACACCCTTCGGCCTTGGTACTGCGAGCCCATTGTGACCGCTATTTGAGCCGGAACGTCGCACGTCGGCGCGCGTCGCGGTCATTTCCCGGTTCACCGGTCACCAGTCTGCCCCGGTCGTGGATGAGATAGGAATTTGCTCCAACATTCAACGAAATCGCCCCACCATCGGCCAGCCCGGGCACCCGGCGGAACGAAGCCGCACGTCCGAAGGCATCCGAGTCCTCGAACGGGTCGATCCGCACTTCGCCGTCCACCCGCACGTACCGGTCCGGAAAGTTCACCGACTGCAACGAAACCGTGCCGGAACCGAGAAATCCCGGTACGAACCGGAACTGCGAGTCCGCCAGTTCCCGCACGTTGCCGTCGACCCGCAACCGGTACTCGTAATGCCGCACGAACAGCCCATCCGTCGTGGACAGCCGCACAACAGGTCCACCACGACCGACCGGAACGCCGAACGAAGGCGTCCCGTCGTCGTTCCAACCAAGCCGTTGCACGCGCGTGTGCCGGTTCGGGTCGAACAGCGGGTCGCCGTTGATGTCCCGGTAGTCCCGCGCGTGGTAGACCAGCACGTCCTGGTCTCCGACCGTCGTGAACGAGTTGTGCCCCGGCCCGTACTGCGAGGTCGGCACACAGGTGGAGAACACCGGCTGCGGCGACTTGGTCCACGACCGCGCGTCGAGCAGGTTCGCGTTCTCATCGGCGGTGAGCAGGCCCATGCAGTAGCGGGCGTCGGTCGCGCTGGCGGAGAACGTCACGAACACCCGGCCGTTGCGGATCAGCACCGCCGGCCCCTCGTTCACCCGGAACCCCTGCACCTCCCACGCCAACGTCGGCGTCGCGATCCGCACCGGCGCGGTCTTCAACGCCAGCGGGGACGCCATCTCGGCGATGTAGAGGTTGGTGCCGGACCCGACCGCCGGATCGTTCTGCGCCCACAGGAAGTACCGCTTCCCGCGATGCGCGAACGTCGTCGCGTCCAGGGTGAACGTGTCCAGGTGCGTGACGATCTGCCCGCGCAGCACCCAGCCGCTCTCCCGCGGATCCGCCGCCGAGGACTCCAAGACATAGGTGCGGATGCGGAACGGCTCGTCCTTGTCCCCCGCGGCGAAGTAGACGTACCACTTGCCGTCGATCCGGTGCAGCTCCGGCGCCCAGATGTAGCCACCCATGCGCCCCGACGCGGGACGACGCCAGATCGTCCGTTCCCTCGCCGCCGACAGACCGTCCAGAGTGGACGCTCCGCGAACCACGATCCGGTCGTACTCCGGCACCGAACCGGTCAGGTAGTACATGCCGTCGGTCGGCGGCGTGATGAACGGGTCGGCGCGCTGCTCGACCAGCGGGCTGCGGGTCGGCAGGTCGGCGACGGGTTCGGCGGCGGACACAGCGGACGAAGCGGTGAACGTGCCGACGGCGAGGGCACCACCGGCGCCCAGCAGCAGGGATCTGCGGTCGATCACTTGCGGCTCCTGTCCTTGACGCGGAAGACCGTGACGGAGTTCGGCGGGAACGTGTGACTGAACGACTTGCGCACGCTCATCTGCGTCGTGCGCGGTTTGATCGGCTGGGCGAACTCGGTGTTCACGTCGTCCGGACGCCCCTGCAGCACGGTGACCCGAGCGGTCGACGCCACCGGCATGCCCAGGTCGATCGACGTGCGGGCGGCGTTGTCCTGGGCGTTGACGACCTTGACGATCAGCTCACCGGTCGCGAGATCACGAGTCACGACCTGACGGAACGGCTCGGCGACCTGATCGGTGAACTCGCCCCACTTCTGACCGTCGAGGAACAGCGCCACGTGCCGTCCGCGCACCTCGACCCGCACGTCGTACACCCGGCCGGTCTCGATCCGAGTGCCGTTGGTGAGCACGGTGTTCTTGGCACCACCGGAGGCCTTCTCCACGGCGGACTGCGTGTTGTTCCAGCCGCCGAGGTTCCACCAGTAGTAGTTGCCGGTGTCCTGCACGCCGAACGCGACCAGGAAACCCTCGCGCCCGGACTGTTTGGTGGCCTTCACCTGCAGTGTGTAGTCGCTCCAGTCCCGCGAACCAGCCGTGACGAGCGTGTCCTCGGCGGCCGCGTCGGACTGGACGTAGGCGCCGTTCACCACGTTCCACGCACCACGACCTGACTTCGCCCACTTCGCGTCGGTGCCGGAGAAGTCGTCGCTGAACAACGTCTGCCCTGCGGCGGAAGTGACGCTCACGTCGTCGTAGGAAGCAGCGGTCGCCCAGGTGGAGAGGCCGATCGCGCCGGTGATGGGCGTGGACGACGTCGCGGAGGCGGTGCTCGGCACGACCTGGTCACCGACGTTGTTCATGAACAGCTTCTGGACCTCGTAGCTCGCCGAGCCCCACGACGCGTGGTTGTTGAACCAGATCATGTCCGGCTTCCACTGCACGTAGTCCTCATTGGACAGCAGCGGCGCGTACGAGGCGAGCTTCACGACGTCGGCGTTGCGTTCCAGGCCGGTCATGTACGCGGCTTCACTCAAAGCGTTGAAGTACTTGTTGTCCAGCGAGGCGTACTCGCCGAGAAACACCTTCGGGCCGTTGCGGTCGTAGGAGTCGTAACGGTTGTTGTTCTCCAGGAACCACGACGGGCTGTTGTAGTAGTGCTCGTCGACCATCTTCACGCCGGCCTGCTTGTTGAGCTGCCACAACCGGTCGAACGTGCCACCGGTGTCGTCGGGACCGGAGTTGCTGATCACCGTGATGTCCGGGTACCTGGCGTTGATCGCCTTGCGGAACTCGGTGAACCGGGCGAAGAACTCGTCCGGCAGGTTCTCCTCGTTGCCGACGGAGAGGTGCGTGAGCTTGAACGGCTTGGGGTGCCCCATCTCCGCGCGCTTGCGTCCCCACACCGAGTCGGCGGGCCCGTTGGCGAACTCGATCAGGTCGAGCGTGTCCTGGACGTGCCGCTGCAGCAACGCCGGGTCGTTCGTGGCGCGGTTCTGGCCGCAGCCGGTGACCAGCGCGGGAACGACGGGCAGCGGCATCGCGCCGACGTCCTCGGCGAACTGGAAGTACTCGTAGTAGCCGAGCCCGTAGGACTGGTTGTAGCCCCAGAAGTTCCAGTTCGTGGCGCGCTGCTCGACCGGGCCGATCGTGTCCTTCCACTGGTACGAACGGCGGCGCTCGTACCCCGGCGCGTCGTAGCCGTAGTGGCTGCCGGTGTTGACCAGGCAGCCGCCGGGGAACCGCACGAAACCGGGCTTCAGCGCGGCGATCTTCTCGGCGAGGTCGCGGCGCAACCCGTGACCCTTGAACGTGTCGCGGGGCATCAGCGACACCATGTCGAGGCTCAGCGTCCCGCTACCGGCGGCGGTGACCAGCAACCGGCCGGTGGTCGTCGACTTCCGAGCGCGGATCGTGCCGGCGTACCGGGCCCAGCCACCACGAACCTCGACCTTCACCTGGTCGCCGAGCGGTGTTCCGGCGGGATCGGTGATCGCGGCGGTGAGCTGCGCCGGCTGGTCCGTGCGCGCCCAGACGGAGAAGTCGTAGCGCTGGCCCTCCTGCACGGCGATGCCCGAGTTGTAGCCGGAGTTGATGACACCGGCGGGCAGTCCGAGCTTCAGGTAACGGCGGTTGCGCTCGTTCATCCGGCCGCTGTCGTCGGCCACGTCCACGGCGCCGCTCTGCGGTGCCCACGAGGTGAAGCTCGTGTAGGAGGCGTTGTCCGCCTTGTCGTACTCGAACGAGCGGTTCTGCACCAGTTCGGCGTACAGGCCGCCGTCGGCCGCCCGGTTGATGTCCTCGAAGAACACCCCGTACATGGTGTCGTCGATCGAAGCGCCCTTCTTCGTGGCGTCGACCTTGATCGTGTAGTCGGTCTCCGCGGCCGCTCCGGAACCAGGAACAGCGACCAGCAGACTCGACGCGAGCGCGGCGCACAGCAGCACGTGCTTGCGGGACACGGGAGTACCTCCCCAGCTCCTAAGTGAGCGTTAACATAGGGCTGCGAACTCGTTACAAGCAAGGGCTTGACGCAGCAGTTGTGAACGCTCACTCTTGCCACCTGACACACCGCGGACACGCGGTCGAGCTCCGCGACACCGTCGTCACACCGGAGGAATCCCAGTGCTGAAGAAGATCACGACAGTCGCCAGCGTGGTCCTGCTGAGCGCGCTCACAGCGTGCGGTTCGGGAAGCGGTGGCGGCACCGGCTCGTCCAGCGACACCATCACGATGGGCTTCGCCCAGGTGGGCGCCGAGAGCGGCTGGCGCACCGCGAACACCAAGTCGGTCCAGGAGGAGGCCAAGGCCGCCGGGATCGACCTGAAGTTCTCCGACGCGCAGCAGAAGCAGGAGAACCAGATCAAGGCGATCCGGTCCTACATCCAGCAGAAGGTCCAGGTGATCGCGTTCAGCCCGGTCGTCGAGACCGGCTGGGACACCGTCCTGCTGGAGGCCAAGCGCGCCAACATCCCGGTGATCCTCACCGACCGCGCGATCGACTCGGACGACACGTCGCTGTACAAGACGTTCCTCGGCTCGGACTTCGTCGAGGAGGGCCGCAAGGCCGGTGACTGGATGGTCGCCAACGCCACCGGCCCGACGAACGTCGTCGAGCTGCAGGGCACCACCGGCGCGGCACCCGCGATCGACCGCAAGAAGGGCTTCGAGGAGAAGATCGCCGCGAAGCCGGACATCAAGATCGTCGCCTCGCAGACCGGTGACTTCACCCGCTCCGGCGGCAAGCAGGTCATGGAGGCGTTCCTGAAGTCCCAGCCGAAGATCGACGTGGTGTACGCGCACAACGACGACATGGGCCTGGGCGCGATCGAGGCGATCAAGGCCGCCGGCAAGGTGCCCGGCAAGGACATCAAGATCATCACCGTCGACGCGGTGAAGGACGGCATGACGGCGCTCGCGAACGGCGAGATCAACTACATCGTCGAGTGCAACCCGTTGCTGGGCAAGCAGTTGATGGAGCTCGCCAAGAAGGTCGTCAAGGGCGAGGAGGTGCCGGCGCGGGTCGTCACCGTGGAGGGCACGTTCACGCAGGAGCAGGCCAAGGCCGCACTGCCCACCCGCCAGTACTGACCCACCAAGACTGCGGGGCCCGTCATCTCGCCCAAGTGGTGACGGGTCCCGCACCCCACAGACCCGCGGGGCCCGTCACCGACTGCGCATCCGGTGACGGGTCCCGCGGCCCCGGCTACGAAGGCTGCCGCCATGACCGAGTCACCGCCGCCCGTCGTCGAGATGCGAGGCATCAGCCTCGCGTTTCCCGGCGTGAAGGCGTTGCAGGACGTCGACTTCCGGCTGTTCCCCGGCGAAGTGCACGCTCTGATGGGCGAGAACGGCGCCGGTAAGTCCACGCTGATCAAGACGCTGACCGGAGTGCACCGCCCCGACGGCGGGCAGGTCGTGCTGGCCGGCGCCGACGTCGCGTTCGGCTCCCCCGGCGAGGCTCAGCACGCCGGCATCAGCACGGTGTACCAGGAGGTCAACCTCTGCGCGAACCTCACGGTCGCGGAGAACATCCTGCTGGGCCGCGAACCTCGCCGGTTCGGCGGCATCGACTTCCCGGCCATGCGCAAGCGAGCGGCCGAGATCCTCGCGCGCATCGGTGTGCACATCGACCCCGCCTCGAGCCTCGCGGCGCATCCGATCGCGGTGCAGCAGCTGGTCGCGATCGCCCGTGCCATCGCGATCGACTGCCGGGTGCTCGTGCTCGACGAACCGACGTCCAGTTTGGACGCCGGGGAGGTCGCGGAGCTGTTCCGGATCATGCGGGTGCTGCGCGACGAGGGCGTGGCGATCCTGTTCGTGTCGCACTTCCTCGACCAGGTCTACGAGATCGCCGACCGGATGACGGTGCTGCGCAACGGAACTCTCGTCGGCGAGCACCTCACGAAGGACCTCGACCGGCGCGGCCTCATCGCGGCGATGATCGGCCGCGAGCTCGGTGCGCTGGAAGCGATCGAGGACGCCAGCGAACGTCGCAGCGTGTCCGGCCCGGTGCTGGTGCGTGCGGAGGGTTTGGGTCGGCGTGGCGCCATCGCGCCGTTCGACCTCGACATCAGCGCGGGCGAGGTGGTCGGCTTGGCCGGGCTCCTCGGCTCCGGCCGCACGGAACTGGCGCGGCTGCTGTTCGGCGCGGACAAGGCGACCGAGGGCCGGCTGCTCGTGGACAGCGCACCGCTGCACCTGCGCGGGCCTCGTTCCGCGATCGCGGCCGGGATCGCGTTCTGCTCGGAGGACCGCAAGGGCGAGGGACTGGTCGCGGACCTCAGCATCCGCGACAACCTCGTGCTCGCGATGCAGGCCGCCCGCGGGTGGAGCCGTCCGGTGCCGCGCAAGGTCAAGGACCAGCTCGTCGAGAAGTACCTGACGGCGCTGGACATCCGGCCCGCGAACCCGGACGCGCTGGTGCGCACGTTGTCCGGCGGCAACCAGCAGAAGGTGCTGCTGGCGCGCTGGCTCGTCACCGAACCGCGGCTGCTGATCCTGGACGAGCCGACGCGCGGCATCGACATCGGCGCGAAGGCCCAGATCCAGCAGCTCGTCACCTCGCTGGCCGCCGAAGGCACCGCGGTGCTGTTCATCTCGGCGGAGATGGAGGAGGTCGTGCGCATCGCCGACCGGATCGTGGTGTTGCGCGACCGGCACAAGATCGCCGAACTGCCCGGCGGCTCCAGCATCGACGAGGTCGTCGAGCTGATCGCGGGCGAGCACCTGTCCGAGGAGGTGGCGTCGTGAAGAACCGCTTGCTGTGGCCACTTCTCGCGCTGGTCGCGTTGCTGTTGCTCAACCTCGTCGTCACGCCGTCGTTCTTCTCGTTGCGCATCCAGGACGGCCACCTCTACGGCGGCTTGGTCGACGTCCTCAAGAACGGCGCGCCGACCCTGCTCATCGCGCTCGGCATGACGCTCGTCATCGCCACCCGCGGCATCGACCTGTCCGTCGGGGCGGTCGCGGCCATCGCGGGCGCGGTCACGTGCGTCCACATCGGAACGTCCGGCGACGCGGGCACGGCGTTCGCGGGCATGGCGATCGCGCTCGTGTTCTGCGCGCTTCTGGGGCTGTGGAACGGTTTCCTGGTGGCAGGTCTGGGCATTCAGCCCATCATCGCCACCCTGGTGCTGATGACCGCGGGCCGCGGCATCGCCATGCTGGTCACCGAGGGCCAGATCATCACCGTCAACAACGACCCGTACCGCGAGGTCGGCGCCGGGTTCCTCGTCCTGCCGATCTCGATCCTGATCAGCCTGGCGATTCTCGGCCTGGTCGCACTCGTCACCAGGAAGACCGCTCTGGGCATGCTGATCGAGGCCGTCGGTGTGAACCCGGAGGCCTCGCGGCTCGCCGGCGTCCGTTCGCGGACGATCATCTGGACCGTCTACGTGTTCGCCGCGGTGTGCGCGGGCATCGCGGGCCTGATGATCAGCTCCAACGTCAGCGCGGCCGACGCCAACAACGCCGGCCTGTGGATCGAGATGGACGCGATCCTGGCCGTCGTCATCGGCGGAACGTCGTTGGCGGGCGGGCGGTACTCGCTCACCGGCACGCTGCTCGGCGCGCTGATCATCCAGACGCTCACCACGACCGTCTACACGATCGGCGTGGCACCCGAGGTCACGCTGGTGTTCAAGGCCGTCGTCGTCATCACCGTCTGCCTCGTCCAGGCGCCCAAGGCACGCGCGGCGCTCAGCTTCCGGAAGGTGGCCACGACATGACCACTCTCACCACGAGGGTGCCGTCCCGGTTCCTGCCGGTGCTCGCGACCGCGGTGCTGTTCGTGCTCACGTTCGGCGCGGGCTCGGTCGCCTACGACGGTTTCGCGTCCGGGCAGGTGGTCGCGAACCTGTTCATCGACAACGCGTTCCTGATCGTGCTCGCCGCCGGCATGACGTTCGTGATCCTCAGCGGCGGCATCGACCTGTCCGTCGGCTCGGTCGTCGCACTGTCCACCATGGTCACCGCGGTCGGCCTGCGCGCGGGCTGGCCGGTGCCGCTGGTCGTGCTGGCGGTGCTGCTGATCGGCTCGACCCTGGGTCTGCTGATGGGCCTGGTGATCCACAAGTTCGACATCCAGCCGTTCATCGTGACGCTCGCGGGCATGTTCCTCGCCCGCGGCCTGTGCTTCCTGATCAGCGTGGAGTCGGTGTCCATCAAGGACCCCACGTTCCGCGACATCGCCACCGCGGTCATCGAGCTGCCCGGCGGCGTCACGCTCACCTACAACGTCGTGATCGCGCTGCTGGTGGTCGGCGCCGCGCTGTACGTGCTGCACCGCACCCGGTTCGGCCGCACGGTCTACGCGGTCGGCGGCAACGAGTCGTCCGCGTTGCTGATGGGACTGCCGACCGCACGGGCCAAGGTCGGCGTCTACGTCATCAGCGGCTTCTGCTCGGCGCTGGCCGGCCTGCTGTTCAGCCTCTACATGCTGTCCGGCTACGGCCTGCACGCCGTCGGCATGGAGCTCGACGCCATCGCGGCCGTCGTCATCGGCGGAACCTTGCTGGCGGGCGGCGTCGGCTACGTGCTCGGCGGGCTGGTGGGTGTGCTGGTGCTGGGCACGATCCAGACCCTGATCTCGTTCCAGGGCACGCTCAGCTCGTGGTGGACGAAAATCGTGATCGGCGCACTGCTGCTGGTGTTCATCGCGGTGCAGCGGACTATGGTGCGCCGGTGAGACGCTTCCGGCCCCTTGCACTCGTCGTGGCCGCGGTGCTGCTGGCGGTCGTCGGCCTCGTCCAGTGGCGCGACCAGCCGGGCATCGCGGGCACGCCCGTGGCCGCGACCGGGGCGAGCACTCCCCCGCCGGTCAGCCTGGGCGAGGCCACGTCGGTGCCGACCACCACGTCGTCGATCCCCGCGACCACCACGACCACGCCGGCGACCACGAAGCCGCCGGCCGCCACCTCGCTCGCCGGGAAGATCAAACCCGGCGAGCCCCACCGCGGGGTCGCGACGTTCTACGACTCCGACGGCAGCGGCGCGTGCTCGTACGACCGCAGCCCGGACCCGCTGACCGCCGCGATGAACTGGTCGGACTACGAGGACTCCGCCGCCTGCGGTGCCTACGTGCTGGTGCAGGCAGGCGGCAAGTCGCTGACGGTGCGCATCACCAACCTGTGCCCGGCGCCGTGCCGGGTCGGGCAGCTGGACCTCAGCGCGGAGGCGTTCGCCCAGCTGGCGCCGCCGGTCCAGGGCGAGATCCCGATCACCTGGACGCTGGTGAGTCCCGCGTTGTCGAAGACCATCTCGATCCGCTACAAGTCCGGCTCCAGCCAGTACTGGTGCGGGATCCAGGTCATCGACCACCGCAACCCCGTGGCACGGCTCGAGGTCCAGGGGCGGCAGCTCAAGCGCGCCGACTACAACTACTTCCTCTCCGAGGACGGCGCGGGCTGCGGCAAGCCGATCACGATCACCGACATCTACGGCGAACGCCTGGAAGTGCCCGCGCTGCAGGTCAAGGCCGATGTCGTCCAGCCGACGACCCTGCAGTTCGCCCAGCGCTGAGGAATGGCCGCGGCGCGCTGGACGTTGATCGTGCACATGGCAGACGAGAGCGTGGAGCTCAGCCCCACCGAGTGGGTGCAGAACCAGACGAAGAAGATCCTGGAGACCGGGACCACCGAGGGCATCAAGGTCCTCGGCAAGCCGATCGTGCTGCTGACCGTGCGCGGCGCCAAGAGCGGCAAGCTGCGCTACACCCCCGTGATGCGCGTCGAGCACGACGGCAGCTACGCGGTGGTGGCGTCCAAGGGCGGCGCGCCCGAGCACCCCACCTGGTACCACAACATCAAGGCGCATCCGGAGATCGTGCTGCAGGACGCGACGGTGACGAAGGACTACGTGGCCCGCGAGGTCGACGGCGACGAACGCTCCCAGTGGTGGGAACGCGCCGTCGCCGCCTACCCGTCCTACGCCGAGTACCAGACGAAGACCGACCGGCAGATCCCCGTCTTCGTGCTCGACCCGGTCAGCTGATCCTGATCGGCGCGGCCACGCTCGGCGTACCGGCGTTGTCCAGCGCGAACAGCAGGTAGTTGCCAGGAGGGGCGATCCCGGCGTCGGACGGGATCGCTGCCCGGTACGACGTCGGCGAGGCCGTCGTCGCGGACAACGGGACGCGACGCTGGTCGTTGTCGACCGAGTGCGTCACGGCGCTGAGCCGCATCAACGCGAACCCCTTCACCGCCCGGTCGGTACCGATGGTGATCGTGGAGCCATATCCCGCAGTCGACGGCGCCGAGGTGATCGCCGGACGGGCCTTGCGCGTGCCGTCCGGGTTCAGCAGGTAGGGCGGCACGAGGATCTGCCCGTCCGGGTGGTTGGTGGCGCACTTGCCGCACAGCCCGCCGCCGCCGGAGAACACCGTGCCGTCTGGCAGCAGGTTCGCCACGCTGTGGTAGTTGCGGGGCGCCGCCATCGGGGCGAGTTTGGTGAACCGGCCGGTCGCCGGGTTCCACAGTTCCGGCTCCAGCACCGAGTTCTGGTCGCTGAAGAGCACCGCGCGGGTCTGCCCGCCGACCACCACGACCGTGCCGTCCGGCAGCACGACGCTGTTCTGGAGTGCGCGCGCCGCGGCCATGTCCGCGACTCTGCGGACGGTGGGCGTGTTTCCGGTGATGTCCACTGTGTACGCGGCTGCACTCGCATCGGAGTCGTCGTACGCCGGCGCGCCGCCGACCGTGAGGATCTTGCCGATGTCGTACATGACGGCGTTGCCGTTCATCGCGTCGTTGCCGCGGGTGCCCGCGTCGGTGACCTTGCCCCGACCCGCGGTGTCGATCCAGTGCATCGTCGCGCTGGGACCCGCGTGGAACACCCTGCCGCCGCTGCCCGCGAAGAGCCACGCGTGGTTGTCCGCGCGGTAGACACCGGCCGGGTCCGCGGTGAAGAACGGGTTCGGCCGCACGTCCGGCAGCGCCGCCAGCGGTTGTCCTTCGGCGAGAACACTTCGCCGGACTTGTTGCCGCGCCCGCCCGACCACGAACCGCCGACGGTGAACACCTCGCCGGTCGAGAGCGTCGTCTGGCCCTGATAACCCCGGCTGATGGTCATGTCCGGCGCGCCGCTCCACGTGTCCGTGCGCGGGTCGTACAGGCTGGCCTTCTTCGCGTTGCTGCCACCGGTGACCAGGATGCGGCCGTCAGCGAGCATCGACGTGCCGGGGCAGAACATGTCGTGCCCGGTGTTCTCGACCTTGCGTCCGGTGACCTGGCCGGTGGTCAGGTCCATGATCGCGGTCTGGGTGTAGCCGTTGGCGCCGCCGAAACCTGTTGCCGCGTAAGCAGACCACGTGAGCAGCCGGTTTCCGGGCAGCACCGCCGAGGCAGCAGGCACGATCGGGAAGCCCAGCGTCGGCCCCCACTTCCCGACGACGCTCGGATCGCCCTGCGACGGTGGCCGCGGTCCGGGGTCGCCGAGCAGGTCGATCTCCGCCGCGCTCGCCCACGGTCCGCGCCCGCCCGCCTCTGACAACGCCGTAAGCCTTATGTAGCGCGCTGTGCTCGCCTCGAACGAGATCGTCTTGGCCGCGACGTCGTCGGCGAGCGTGCCCGTCACGACCGGTTCGCCCCAGTTCCCGTCCAGGCTCAGGCGGATCTCGTACCGGCCGATCCGCCCGTTCCCGCGATCGGCCCGGGGCGTGTACACCAGCCCGGACACGCGCTGGGCGGTTCCCATGTCGATGGTCAGCCACTGCGGCAACGACGTGGCGGTGCGCCACCGGCTGTGCCAGATGGTCGCGGGGTTGCCGTCCAGCACGTTCGCCGTCTCACCGCCCGAGTCCTCGCTGCTCGACGAGGCGACCCAGCCGTTCCTGGGCAGCTTCTCCGCCGCGGGGATCATCGCGGCGGCGGCGATCTCCTGGTGGTGATGGGATTCCTCCGGGTGCTCGCCCGAGAGGTGGGGTGAGATCGCCGCGACCACGGCCAGAACCAGTGCGAGGTGGGTCGGTCTTACCAGTGTTCTTCGCTTCATTCCCTGCTTTTCTTGCTCATCACCAGGCGATCGGTAGCCCGGAGAGGTAGGCGCCGAGCTTCCCGGCGATCAGCCGGTGGTCTCGCGCGGAGAAGTGCCAGTCGCAGCCGAGCCGGTCGAGCGCCGGATCGCTGTAGTTCCAGTAGCGGACGCGGTCCTTGCGCTCCTGCACGATCTGGCGAACCGCGTCGGCGAACGTCCCGGAGGCGTCGGGTGTGCTCACGACGATCGTGGTGCTCCACCCGTACCGGGTGCGGAGCTTGTCGAGGAATCCGTGGTACGCGGACTTGTACGCGCTGACCAGGCTGTTCTGGTCCGGCCACTGCTCGCCGGGATGCAACGCCGTGGAGAAGTCGTTGGTGCCCAAGCCGACCACGACGACCTGCGGCCTCCACGTGCCGGGGTTCTGCCACACGTCGCCGTCGACGTTCAGCAGCGCGCGGTCGTAGTAGGTGCGGTAGCTGGTGCCGGGTTCGCCGCCGTTGTAGTTGCGGACCATGCCGCGGCCGGAGAAGGCGTTGACCTGGTAGTCGGCGTTCAGCGCGCGGGCAGTGAGGGCGCCGAAGCTGACGTCGGTGTTGGTGTTGCGGGCGACGCCGCCGTTCGCGGAGCAGTCGCGGGTGGTGGAGAGGTTGCCGTAGCCCGCGGTCAGGGAGTCGCCGATGAGCTCGATCTGCCTGGGGCGTGCGGAGGGCCGCGCGAGGATCGCCCCGCCGTTCGCGGCGACGAACCCGCCGAACTTCCCCGCCGCCCAAGGGCTTTCGGTCCGCTTGATGAGCCGGACGCGGTGCTCTTTGTTGCTCAGGTTGCCGGCCCAGTAAGTGGTCTTGCCCGGCATCACCAGCGTGGCGACCGTCGTGCCGTCGATCTGCACGTCGTAGTCGTTCGCCGAGTCGTCGAGCACGATCCCGACCCCGGTGCCGCGGAACCTGCCTTCGAAGTACACGCCGGGCCAGGTGAACTGGCCGGACGCGGTGACCCTGCCCGCGGTGTGCGCCTGGGCGAGCGGGTTCGCCGCCAGTCCCACTCCGCTGGTCGTGACCAACACCGTCAACGCGGCGACGAGCGCCGACTTGAACCGCTTCACCGTTACCTCCGCAGGACGTCGGTTGGAGCGTCCACTGTGGACGATTGATGGATCGCTCCGGGAACTGTTCCGAGACCAGACCAAGGCAGTGGTTGAATGTTCCACTACCTTAGTCTGATCTTGGCCGCGCTCAATCAGCCGTTCGGACCGATCAGGTCGTGCCGGTGACCGTGCTGCCGGACTTGGTGACGTAGTAGGTCACCTTGGCCCCGCTCCAGTAGTGGAACGTCAGGATCACCCGTGCGTTGTCCCGCACGGCCGCGAAAAACTCGGGCTTCAGCCTGGTACGGCCGTCGGTGTAGTTCGGCGTGAACGTGTAGTCGAACTCCTTGAAGGAAGTCCAGTCCTGCGGGCCGGCGTTGCTGCCGTCGTCGTACTTCGCCTCCATCGTGGCGAGCTGGTCGCCGCGGAACGCCGTGGGGACGTCGAACGACGCCGTGGTCCCGGTGGCGGCGGACAGGATCGGTGTGTCGTAAGTGATGACGTAGAGCTTCCACGGCACGCCCTGGGAGAAGCGGGCTGTCAGCACCGCGTTCGTGCCGTAGGCCCGCGAACCGCTCAGCCTGGTCAGCGCCGCCGCGGTCAGGGTGAGCTGGTCGCCCGAGATCGTGTAGTCGTTGCCGCGCACGAGTTTCGTCGTGCCGTGGTAGAGGTCGGTGAACGAGGTGCCGTTGAGGTTGAGCGCGATCGTCCTGGCCGTGATGGCGCTGGATCGGGCGCTGAACACCTGGTCGGTGTAGGCGGTGCCGGACCTGGTCGTCCAGCTGGACTTCAGCTGCGCGTAGAGCTCCGGTTCGCTCCACTGGAACGAGGTGCGGCCGAGGTGCTGGCCGTTGTCCCACAACATGGTGGTGACCTTCTTGGCGCGGGCCTGGTAGCCGAAGTACTCGAAGAACTTCAGCTTCTCGCCCTGCTCGATCGTGCCGGTGTGCCGGTCGAAGCCGAGCAGGCCGTACTCACCGATGATCACCGGGATGCCCCGCGCGACGAAGCTGGTGGACACGCGGTCGAACGTGTCGGTGACGTCCTTCTGCGCTGTGGCGTCGAACCTGGTGCCGCCCGCGATGTTCACGCTGAACGGCCAATAGCCGTAGTAGTGCACGGTGGCGATCAGGTTCGGGTCGTTGAAGCCGCGGATCTGCTCCACCAGCGGGTCGACGTACGTCTGCTCGGACGAGGTGTGCAGGGTCGGCAGGACCAGCAGCCGCGTGGCGTTGTTGCCTCCCGAGCGGCGCACGACGTCGCGGAACGCCGCGTTCAGCTCGCTGTTGAGCGCGATCTCCTGCGGTTTGCCGGTGCTGCCGGTGAACTGCGGCTCGTTCCAGCTCTCGAACGTGAGCTTCTGCCCGAACTCCGCGAAGGCGCTCGTCAGCTGCGTCCAGACCTTGGTGAACCGGCTCAGCACCTGGTCGTGCTCGGTCGGCATCTTCCAGATCCACTGCCACGAGTCGTGGTGCAGGTTGATCATCACGTACAGGTCGCGCGCCAACGCCCAGCGCACGACCTCCTTGACGCGACCGAGGTACGCGGCCTCGACCGTGCCGTCGGGGGCCATGTGCGCGCTCCACGTGACGGGCAGGCGGATGCTCCGGAACCCTTGCGCCTTCACGTTGTCCAGCAACGCTTCCGTGATGCGCGGGTTGCCCCACGACGTCTCGTCGCTACCGGTCGAGTCGAGCGTGTTGCCGACGTTCCACCCCGGCTGCATCGCCGCGGTGGCCTCCATCGCGGTCAGCTGCCTCCCGGCGTGCACGCAGGTGACGCCGTTGAGCGAGAACGACAACGGCGCCGTGTTGGCGGCCGACCAGGTGCCGCTGAAGCCGAACGTCACGGTCCCGCTCGCCGCGAGCCTGGCGTTGTAGCCGGCGTCCGCGGCGGTGACCCCGCTGCCGGACTCGGTGAGCCTGGCGTTCCAGGCGTGACCCGCCTGTTGCCCCGTCGGCCACTCCCAGCCCAGTTGCCAGCCGTCGAGCGCCGTGCCAAGGTTCGTCACGGCGACGTTCGCGACGAACCCGCCGTCCCACTGCCCCGTCACCGAGTACTCGACGCGGCACCCGGCCTCCGCCGCCTCGGCCGTGGTCACGGGGATGGTCATCGCGACCAACGCACCTAGAAGTGTTGCTGCAGTTCGTAATCCGAACATGAACCCCTCACAATCGTCAGTGATCGTTACGAGCCCTGCTGGTAGTCGAACCAGTCGAAGTGGACGGTGCCCGTCGCGGCGTACACGCCGATGACCCGCCCGGTGAAGCCACCGGCCACCTCCGTCGAGAGGTACCGGCCGTCGAGCGCGGCGAGCACGGTGACCGTGCCGTCCGGTTCCTCGACGCTGAACGAGATGGTGTCCGGTCCGGAACGCGCGTCCCGCAGCTCTCGCGCCTCCTCGACGCGCACACTCAGCACCAGCGGTCCCGCCGCCGGCCGTGCCGCCACGATCGTCCTTAGTGGACCGACACGGGCGATCACCCGCACCTCGCCG
Source organism: Lentzea sp. NPDC051838 (assembly GCF_040681245.1). Taxonomy (NCBI): domain Bacteria; kingdom Bacillati; phylum Actinomycetota; class Actinomycetes; order Pseudonocardiales; family Pseudonocardiaceae; genus Lentzea; species Lentzea sp. NPDC051838. The sequence goes on along the minus strand of NZ_JBFAYI010000004.1, from coordinate 318,074 downwards.
GAGCCGGCCTCGATCTCGTAGTGGTGTTCCTCGTCGAACCTCACCGCGAGCCCGCCGCTCCCCGCCGCCGGGTCGATCAGCGTGCGGGCCGTGCACGACAGGTGCTGCTGACGCCGGCCGACGAACACGACCGCCGGGTCGTCCATCGTGGAGCCGCGGGCGTGCAGCGTGAGCCAGCCGGCCCGGTCCTTCGTGGTGCAGTGCTGCTCGGAGCGGTCGCGCGGGGAGATCCAGCACGGCCGCAGGTCGCTGTCCTCGAAGTCGTCGTGGTCGGAGAACTCCGAGGCCGGCGCGGAGACCAGGTCGCCCACCACCGGCCACCCGTCGACCCAGCTGACTGGCGCCAGGAACGTCTCCCGCCCCAGCACGTGCCACCCCGGTGTACCGCCACCGGGCCGCACCCCCAGGAACACCATCCACCACGAACCATCGGGTCCCTGCACCAGATCCGCGTGCCCGGTGTTCTGGACGGGCTCGTCCGTGCTGCGGTGCGACAGGATCGGGTTGGCCGGACAGGGTTCGAACGGTCCCTGAGGCGACGGGCCGCGCGCGATCGAGACGCCGTGGCCCCGTTCGGTACCGCCTTCCGCGATCATCAGGTACCAGTGGTCGCCGATCCGGTACAGGTGCGGCGCCTCCGGGGCTTTGGCACCGGGCGTGCCGGACCAGAGCCGTCGCGGCTCACCGAAGGTCTCGCCCGAAGTCGGATCAACGCGGTACTGCGACACCCCGGCGACCGTGCACCAGCAGTTGCCCTCGTCGTCCCAGGCGAGGTCCGGGTCGATGCCGCCCACAGCGGGCAGTGGGATCGGGTCGGACCACGGGCCGGCCGGGTCGGTGGCGGTGAAGATCATGTTGCCGCCGCCGTGACTCACGCTGGTGACGATCAGCCAGAACCGGCCGTCGTGGTGGCGCAGGGTCGGTGCGTAGATCCCAGCCGACGACGGCGTTTCCGCGGTCAGGAGCAACTGGCTCGGCCGGGTCAGCGCGTTGCCGATCTGCGTCCAGTTCACGAGATCACGGCTGTGGAAGACCGGGATGCCGGGGAAGTACTCGAAACTGGAGCACACCAGGTAGTAGTCCTCCCCCACCCGGCACACGCTGGGGTCGGGGTGCATTCCCGGGATCACGGGGTTCGTCACCGGTCAGCTCCTCTGAACAGGACGGCGGAGGGTGCGGAGGGCAGCGTCAGCACGAGCCCGGACGAGTCGGAGAACCATTTCGCCGCAGTCGAAGCCGGGTAGAGAAGCTCCACATCGGACAGACCCGGCACCGTCACGGTGTCCTCCCCGCCGCGCCGCCAGACGAGGAGGTAGGTCGACAGCCTGAGGGCCAGCCACGGGTCGTCCCACTTGGGCAGACCGAGCGGCCACGACGGCACCGCGTGCGGCAGATCAGAGCGAATCTCCTTGTACACGGCCAATGCCTCGTGCACGAGTTCGCGCTGCGCAAGGCCGAGGTCCGCGAGCTTGCCGGACAGGTGGACGCGTCCGAGCAGCGCGCTCGCCATGGTGAACGCGACCTCGTCGAGCGAGTCCTCCGGTTGCGGATAGGCCCAGACCGCACCCTGCTCGGGCGTGACGGCGGTGGGCGCGGAGGCCGCGATCGGCGCGTAGCGGGCCAGGTCCTGCTGGTCGCTGGTGGACTGCAGCTGCATCCGCGACAGCAACGCGTGATCCAGCCGCATGCCGCCGGACGCGCAGTTCTCCAGGACGAGGTGCGGGTGGCGGTCCAGCACGGCATCGAGCCAGTCGAGGTGAGCCCGGTTGTGGCCGAGCAGACCGTCGGCGGGGCTCTCGCCGGGACGAGCGCTGGTGCCGGAGCCGGGGTTGATGTTGTGGTCGAGCTTCAGGTAGCCGACACCCCAGCCGACCAGGCGGTCCACCACCTCGTCGAGGTGGGCGCGCGCGGCGGGGTGACGCAGGTCGAGGTGGTGGCGGCCGCAGTCGGTGACCCGCACGCCGTCACGGCGGAAGAACGCCTCGTCCGGCAGCGACGCGGCCACCGGGCTGCGCACGCCGACGACCTCCGGCTCCAGCCACAGGCCGGGAACCAGGCCGCGGTCCCGGATCCGCGCCAGCACCTCGCCCAGGCCACCGGGGAAACGAGACTTGGACGGCTGCCAGGCACCGACGGTGTCCCACCAGTTCTCGTCCTTCTCGGCGTACCAGCCGGCGTCGATGACGAAGTACTCCGCACCGGCGTCGGCCGCAGCATCGATCAACGGAAGCAGCTTGGCCGTGCTCGGATCGCCCATCAGGCAGTTCATGTAGTCGTTGAAGATGACCGGCAAGCGTTCGTGATCCGGATGCGGGCGGCGGGTCTCCCGGCGGTAGCGGGTCAGCGCGGCGAACGCACCGTCCGGCCCGTCCTCGCTGAACGCCAGCGCTACGGGCACCGTGCGGAACTCCTCGCCGGGCGCCAGCAGCCGGCTCCAGCCGTGGTCGTGGTCCTCCGGTCCGGACAGCGCGACGTAGGCCGCGCCGTCCTGCACGCCGCATTCCCAACGCCAGCCGCCGCCGTTGTGCTCGATCTGCCACACCCACGTACGGCCGGTCTTGCGCTCCGTGAGCCCGCCCATCGGCAGGTGGCCGCAACTGGACCACACACCTCGTCCGGCGACGATGAACGCGCTCTTGGCACGCTCGACCAGGGGCTCGCTCCGCCACCGGCACTCCGCGAGCCAGTCGTTCTCCGCCCACAGCACCTCTGCGTCGTCCGGTGACGCCAGATCCTTCGCCACCAAGGAAGTGACCGACTCCAGGCGCACCGGCGAGGTGCCCTCGTTGCGCACCAGGACTTCCGCGCGCACGACACCGTCGAAGGACTGTTGCAGCACCTCCACGGCCAAGCCGGACTCTTCGTCGAACGGCTGCTGCCCCAGCCGCGCCCCGATCGCTGTGCCGACGAGCCGGTTGCTCGACCAGGTGCGGCCGTGCTCGGCGGTCGTGATCTCCACCGTCATCACGGCCGTCCTTCCCGCAGCACCACGCATCCGCCCGCCGGAACCTCCTCGACCGGCCCGCCCGTCAGCAGGTCGTGGACTGAGCTCGCCAACGACACCGGCTCAGCGCGGTGGTTGAGTACGAAGTGCCAGCGGCAGTCCTCGCCTTCGCGCGTGACCACTTCGACGTTCGGCGGAAGGCCCGCGAGCACAGGACCGACGCCGACGGAGTCCAGCAGTTCGGCGACCAGTGCCGCGTGATCCACTCCGTCGAGCCGCGTGGACAGGTACCAAGCGGTGCCTGCACCGCAACGGTTTCTGGTCAGCGCCGGGGAACCGGTCGGGTAGGCGGCGATCGTCTCGGCACCCTCGACCCGCAGCGACTCGCTCCACGCCGTGCCGTGCGACCCGTCGGAGAGCGCGATCCTCTCGCCGCGTGCCAGCGGCCGGTGCTCCTCGACCCTGATGCCGAGCGCCTCCCGCAGCGGTGCGGCGGGAAAACCGCCGAGCCTGGCGTGCAGGTGCTCGTCGACGACTCCGCTGAAGTGCTGCACGAGCAGGGTGCCGCCGTTGACGACGTACCGCCGCAGGTTCTCGGCACCCTTGTCGGACAACAGGTACAGCGCCGGCGCGACGACGAGCCGGTAGCGGCTCAGGTCGGCTTCCGGGTGGGCGAAGTCGGTGACGACACCCGCGTCCCAGAACGCCCGGTGCGCCCGGCGCAACGCCGGGTGGTAGGCGAGCTCGGACGAGGGCAGGCCGTCGGAGTTCAACGCCCACCACGCGTCGGAGTCGTGCAGCACCGCCACGTGCGCCGTGACCGTCGAGCCGGCCACCTCCGCCAGCCGCGCCACCGCCGCGCCGGTCTCCTTCACCTCGCGGAACACGCGGCTGTCCGGTCCGGCGTGCGGCACCATCGCCGAGTGCCACTGCTCGGCACCCGCTTTCGACTGGCGCCATTGGAAGAACAGCGCTCCTTCCGACCCGCGCGCGATGTGGGCGAGCGAGTGGCGCAGGATCTCGCCGGGCTGCTTGGCCAGGACGCGGTCGCCGTTGTAGACGGTGCTGGTGCCCTGTTCCATCAGCAGCCACGGTTTGCCGCCCGCGAACGAACGGGCGCGGTCCGCGGCGAAGGCGGCGTCCGCGGCGGCGTCGAGGCCCGGCGCGTCCGGGTAGTGGTCGATCGCCACGACGTCGACCTCACGGCCCAGCGCCCACAGGTCGATGTTCTGGTAGCCGGGCAGCATCAGGTTGGTCGTCACCGGACGATCGCTGTGGGTGCGGATCGCGTCCCGTTGCTCCCGGTACGCCGCGATCACCTCGTCGGAGAAGAACCGGCTGAAGTCCAGTGTCTGGCCGGGGTTGCGGTGCCATTGGGTGGCGCGTGGCGGCAGGATCTGCTCCCAGTCGCCGTACCGCTGGCTCCAGAACGCCGTGCCCCACGCCTCGTTGAGCGCGTCAAGCGAGCCGTACCGCGCACGCAGCCAACCGCGGAAAGCCGCGGCGGTGTGGTCGCACCAGCACAACGTCGCGTACTCGTTGTGCACGTGCCACATCGCCACCGCCGGGTGGTCGCCGTAGCGTTGCGCGAGTGCTCCGGCAATCCGCCGGGCCGCCGCGCGATAGGCAGGAGCCGTGAGGCAGTAGGTGTCGCGGCTGCCGTGGGACAGCCGGACGCCCTCCGGCGTCACCGGCATCGCGTCCGGGTGCGCCAGCGTGAACCACGGCGGGGGCGAGGCGGTCGGCGTGGCCAGGTCGACCGCGATGCCGTTGGCGTGCAACCGTTCCAGGTGCGCATCGAGCCACTCGAAGTCGTAGCGGCCCTCCTCCGGTTCCAGCAACGCCCAGGAGAACACCCCGACCGTCGCCAGGTTGACCCCGGCCTCGCGCATCAGCTCGTCGTCCTCCTTCCAGACCCGCTCGTCCCACTGCTCGGGGTTGTAGTCGCCACCGAACGCGAGCCCTCGCGTGATCACCGCGCCTCCCGCACGGGCAACTCGGTCCCGTCGCGCAGGAACAGCGGGATTCGGTCGATCGGCGCCGCGACGACGATCGTCTGTCCTCCGCAGTGCTCCTCACCGGTCCACGCGTCGGTCCACCGGGCTCCGCACGGCAGGTGCACGGCGCGTTCGCGGACCCCCGCCTCGGTGATCGGAGCCACCAGCAGGTCGGGGCCGAGCAGGAACTCGTCCTCCACCTGCCATGCCACCGGGTCGCCGGGGAACTCCAGGAACAACGGTCGCATCGGCGGCACACCGGTCTCGCTCGTGATCCGCATCTGCTCCATCACATAGGGGCGCAGGCGTTCCCGCAGCCGCAGATGCGCGGCGAGGATCTCGTAGGCCTGCTCGCCGTACGACCAGACCTCGTTGGCCAGGCCGGTCATCCCGGGCTCCAGCACCTGCTCGGCGCCGCGGAAGCCGTGCAGCCGGAACAACGGGCAGAACGTGCCGTACTGGAACCAGCGCACGAGCACCTCGCGGTACGCCGGATCATCAGGGTCGCCGCCGTGGAAGCCCCCGATGTCCGTGGTCCACCAGGGGATTCCGGACATCATCACGTTCAGGCCCGCCTTGATCTGGGTGCGCAGCGAGGCGAAGTCCGTGCCGATGTCACCAGACCACAACGCGGCGCCGTACCGCTGCGCACCAGCCCACGACGACCGGTTCAGCGAGATGATCTCGGTCTCCCCCTCGGCCTTCAGTCCGTCGTGGACAGTGCGGGCGTTCTCACGCGGGTAGAGGTTGCCGACCTCCAGCCCGGGACCGGCGTGGTAGCGCAGGTTCTGCTGGTGGCCTGGCTTGAGCTCGGGTTCGCCGGCGTCCAGCCAGAAGACCTTGATGCCGAACTTCCGGTAGCCGTCGTGAATCCGTTCCCACACGTACTCGCGCGCCTCCGGGTTGGTGGCGTCGTAGAACGCGACCTGCGCGGAGTAGGCGCCGAGCCCCTTGTCCGGCCAGTCCGCGTGCGCCATCGGCCCGGCCTCGGTGCCGATGAACAACCCCTGGTCCAGCATCGGCGCGTGGTTCTCGCTGGCTGGGCTGACGGACGGCCACACCGAGACCATGAGCTGGACGCCCATCTCGTCCAGCTCGCGCACCATCGCCGCCGGATCCGGCCACTCCTGCGGGTCGAACTTCCACTCGCCGAGATGCGTCCAGTGGAAGAAGTCGCAGACGATCACGGACAACGGCAGCCCACGCCTCTTGTACTCGCGCGCGACCTCCAACAGCTCGTCCTGGGTGCGGTAGCGCAGCTTGCACTGCCAGAACCCGGCAGCCCACTCCGGCAGCTCCGGCGCGTGCCCGGTCGCGTCCGCGTACGCACTGAGCACCTCGGCCGGCTCGCCGGCGGTGATCCAGTAGTCGATCTGGCGCGCGCTGTCCGACACCCAGCGCGTGCCGGTCTCGGCGAGCTCCACCCTGCCGATCGCGGGTGAGTTCCACAGCAGGCCGTAGCCGCGGTCCGACACCAGCAACGGGATGGTGACCTCGCCGTTGCGCTGCACCAGGTCGATCACGGCGCCCTTCTGGTTCAGCATCCCGTGGGTGTGCTGGCCGAGGCCGTAGAGCCGTTCGCCTTGGTAGGCCTGGAAACGCTGCTCCAGCCGGTGGTGGCCGTTGCCGGTCGGGGTGGCGAGCCTCGGGCCCGGCCACCAGAAGTGGGCGGGCTGCTCGGCGAGCAGTTCGGTGCCGTCTTCGGTGTTGAGGAACGTCAGCGAACCCGCGGACGCGCGAAGCCCCGGGGTGAGCTTTCCTTCGGTGTGCGCGTCGATCCGGACCGTGATGCGGCCGTTGACGAGCGTCGCGTGGTGCTCGGCGATCTTGATCTGCGCGTCGCCGCCGTCCGGTGGCGTGGCTTGCAGTGCTCCGGGGAGATCGTCGAGCAGCGGCCCGCCCGGTGTCGCCCTGACCCGGACGGCGTGCGGGCCCCAGGCCTCGACGCGCAGGGTCTCGCCCTTGGCGCGCCATTCGAGGGCGGTGCCGAGGTCGCGGAAGTGGTGGGGCATGCGGAACTCCTCGCGGATGTGAAGTGCGGGAAGGTCGAGTGGACTCGGGGCTGGCGGGGCCTGTGCGGGGTACGGCGGTCGACGCAGGTGTGGTGCGGGGTAGGGCGGTCAAGCCAGGCGCGGTGCAGGCCCCGTGCTGTCGCGCACCGTGAGCACGGGATCGAGCAGCTCCAGCTCGTCGCCGGGCCTGCCCCCACCGTTCACGACCCCGAGCCTGCGCATGATCTGGTCCACGGCGACCCGCCCGAGCTCCTGCGCCGACCCGGTCACCGCGGTGAGCTTGGGCGCGAACTGCTCAGCCAGCTGGTCCTGGCACAGGGCGATCACCGACGCGTCCTCGGGCACCGTGCGCCCGCTGGTGCGCAACAACGTCAGCAGCGGCCCGATCGCGCTCTCGTTCTGCACCACGAAACCCGTGGTGCCGGGCCGGTCGGCGAGGATGCGGGCGAGCGTCCCCGCGGTGCTCTCGTACGTGCCCTCGCAGGTGCGGTGCAGGAACCGCAGGCCGCGCCGCGAGGCACGGTCGCGGAGTCCGGCGAGCGTGCGTTCGGCGTAGCCCGCGTGCCGGTGGTAGACCCCGGAGCCGTAGCCGATGAACGCGATCTCGCGATGCCCGAGATCGGCGAGGTGGTCCGCGCACAACGCTCCAGCGGCGGCGAAGTCGTGGTCCACACAGGACAGGCCGCGGACGTCGCGCGGCAGGCCGATGAGCGCGGCCTGGGTGCCCTGGGCCTGCAGCACCGGGATGCGCTCGTCGTCCAGTTCGACGTCCATCAGGATCACGCCGTCGGCCAGGCCGCTGCCCGCGATCCGGCGCACCCCGTCCGGCCCCTCGTCGTTGGTGACCAGCAGGACGTCGTAGCCGTGCTGCCGGGCCGCCGTGGTCACCGCGATCGCTATCTCCATCATCACCGGGACGTAGACGTCGGTGCGCAGCGGCACCATCAGCGCCACGATGTGCGAACGGCGCGCCGCCAGCGATCGTGCTCCGGCGTGCGGGTGGTAGCCGAGCTCGCGCACGGCGTCGCGCACCCGGTCGCGGGTCTCGGCGGAGATCGTCCGCTTGCCGCTCAGCACGTAGCTCACCGTGCTGGACGAGACGCCCGCGTGCCTGGCCACGTCGGCAATGGTCACCATGAGTTCTCAGCCCTTGATCGCACCGGTCAGAACGCCCGTGCGGAAGTGCTTCTGCACGAACGGATAAACGACGAGCAGCGGAACGAGCGTCAGGACCACCACGGCCATCTGCAACGACAGCGGCGCCGTCTGCGAGAACTGGTCGCCGAAGCCGCCGTTGACCGAGCCCGGCATGCCGTTGCCGCGGTTGACGTAGGTGAAGAGCACGTACTGCAACGGCCACTTCTCGCTGTCGGTCGGCATGTACAACATGACGTTGAAGAACGAGTTCCAGTAGCCGACGCCGTAGAACAACGCCATCACCGCGGTCACCGCGCGCGACGTCGGCAGCACGATGGACCAGAGGATCCGCCAGTCCCCCGCCCCGTCGATCCGCGCGGCCTCGATCAGGTCGGCCGAGGTGCTCGAGTAGAACGCGCGCAGGATCAGGATGTTGAACACCGACACCGCGCTCGGCAGGATCAGCGCCCACCACTGCCCGTACCCGCCGAGCCCGGTCACGACCAGGAAGGTCGGGATCAGCCCGCCGTTGACGAACATGGTGATGATCAGCAACGTCAGGATGAAGCGGTGGCCCAAGGATCCCGACCGCGACAGGCCGTAGGCGCACATCACCGACACGGCCATCGACACCGCCGTGCCGACCGCGGTGATGCCCAGGCTCACCAGCAACGCGCTGCGAACCGTCGAGTCCGCGAGCATCACCCGATAGGCCTCGAACGTGATGCCGTCCGGCCAGATCACCAGGCCACCCGCGCGGTTCACGGCGCCCTGGGTCGAGAGGCTGGTGACGACGATGATCCACAGCGGGACCAGCATGACCAGCAGGACGCCGGTCAGGGTGATGCCCTTGCCGGCCTCGCCGAGCACGGTCGGCGGTTCCTCCCAGGCCGGGCGGTCGTTCTTGCGCCGCACCGCTTGGGGCGCAACAGGTTTTGGGGCAACGCGGGGAATTGTGAGTGTCATCGCCGGTACAACCCGTCCTCACCGAAGGCGTGCGCCAGCTTGTTCGCGCCCCAGATCAGCAGCAGCGAGATGACGCTCTTGAACAGGCCCGCCGCCGCGCCGTAGCTGTAGTCGTTGGTGGCGATGCCGAAGTAGAACGAGAACGTGTCCAGCACGTCCGCCGTGTCGTGACCGACCGCGTACCTCTGGATGAGGAACTGCTCGAAGCCGACGGTCAACGCGTTTCCCAGGCGCAGCACCAGCATCAGCACGATGACCCCGCGCAGACCGGGCAGCGTGATGTGCCACAGCCGCCGCCACCGCCCCGCGCCGTCCGCCGCCGCGGCCTCGTAGAGATCGGTGTTGATGGCCGCCAGCGCGGCCAGGAACACGATGATCCCCCAGCCCGCTTCCTTCCAGATCACCTGCGAGGTCACCAGAAGCGCGAACGTGTCCGGGTTGGTCATGATGTCCCACGTGCCGATGTCGTGGCTGCGCAGGAACTGGTTCACCACGCCCGCGCCGCCGAGCATCTGCTGGAAGATCGTGATGGCCAGCACCCACGAGAAGAAGTGCGGCAGGTACACCACGGCCTGGATGAAGTTGCGGATCCTCGACGACAACACCGAGTTCAGCAGCAACGCCAGCGCGATCGGCACCGGGAAGAACAGCACCAGCTGCACGAAGCTCAGGTAGAGCGTGTTGTTCAGCGCCCGCCAGAACAGCGGGTCACCCAGCAGCCGTTCGAACTGGTAGAAGCCCGCCCACGTGCTGTTCCACACCCCGGACAGCGGGTCGTACTCCTGGAACGCCGTCACGAGCCCGAACAACGGCAGGTAGTTGAACGCCAGCAGCAGGACGACGACGGGCAGCGTCATCAGGATCAGCGAGCGGTCCCGCCGCACCCTGACCCGCAGGCTCAGCCTCGTGGTCACTGTCCGGTGCCGTACTTCTGCAGGACGTTGTCGTTCGTCCACTGGATCAGCCGGTCACCACCACCGCTGGTCTTCCACGCCGCCACGGCGTCCTTCACGTCCTGAATGGACTTCTTGCCGTGGTAGCAGTCCTTGACCGTGTCGTTCAGGCCCTGCGCGGCCTCCGCCGTGGCCTGGGCCTGCGGCATGCTGATGTTCATGCCCCAGAAGACCGGCTTCGCGAGAGCCTTCGCGTTGGCGGCCTGCCAGGCGGCGTAGTCCTTGGTGACGTTCTGCGCGGTCTGGTTGCTGATCACCTGAGCAGGACCGGCGAGGAACGGGTAGGTCTGCGCCTGGACCTCCTTCTTGCCCGCGTCGGTGGGCGTCGGCACGCCGCCGTCCATCGTGAAGTGGGTGCCCTCGACGCCGAAGTTGACCATCGTGTACTCGGCCGACCCGAATGGCGCGGCGAGGTAGTCGGCGACGGCCAGCAGCTCCTCGATCTGCTCCGGCTTCAGGTTCGCGTTGAGGTAGCTCAACATGCCGGTGGCCGAGCCCATGTCGACGCGGGGCGCGCTCTTGCCGTCGGCGGCGAAGAAGTCGAACGCGGCGCGCCGGTAGCCGGGGTTCGCGGCCACGCCGTTCTGGTGGTCAGCGAGGTTCCACGCTCCGGGCCCGCCACCGGAGACCAGCACCTTGCCGCCGTAGAACCGGGTCGGCCCGGCGGCGTTGTCGCCCGCCAGCGCGTCGGGATGGATGTAGCCGGCGACCGCGAGCTTGCGGTGCCAGTCGACGGCGTCGAGGAACTCCTGCGTCTCGAACAGGTGGACCAGCTTTCCGTTGTCCACCTTCCACTTCAGCGGCGCGCCGAACGCGGTGTACATGTAGGTGTAGAGGTCGTCGAACGCCCAGACGCCCGCCTTGGCGTCGGTCAGCTCCTTCCCGAGCGCCGTCAGGTCGTCGGCGGACTTCACCTGACCGGCGGTGATTCCCTTCGCCTCCAAGAGGTCGCGGCGGTAGAAGGTGCACCCCGCGATCGCGAAGCCGGACGCGAACGACGGAATCGCGTACAGCTTGTCGCCCCACGCACCGCACCTCCAGGCGGCCGTCGGGATCGCCGCGAGGTTCGGGTACTTCTTGACCTTGTCCCCTGCCAGGTACGGCGTCAGGTCTGCCAGCTGGTTCCCGACCAGGCCGCCGGTGTTGAAGTTGGGGTTCCACCAGCTCGGCAGGTTGATCCAGTCCGGCAGCTTCTTCGCCGCGGTCATCGTCGGGATGATCGTGTTGTAGTTGTTGCCGTCCGCCGGTTTCATCTCCAGCTGGACGCCCAGCGCCTTGTTCATCGCCTGGTAGAACGAGTTACCGGCCGGCGGGATGGTGCCCCACAACGGGGTGACGGCCGAGTACCTGCCGCCCTTGCCCGGCACACCGGACGTGGTGGCGACCCGGTTGGCCGGGTAGCTGAGGAAGCCGGGGTCCGTCAGCACGTCCGGGCCACCGGCCACGGACGGGATGTCCGGTTTGATCGCCGTGTTCGGCAGGTAGGCCGGCAGTGCGGCCCTCAGCCCTGCCTCGGAGTTCACCCCCGCCCGCTGCGCGCCGCCGCTGCCACACGCCGACAGCAGCGGGCCCAGTGCGACCAGGCTCGCGGCGGAGGCTGTGGCGCTCAGGAAGTTCCTGCGGTTCAACTCGATGCCCATGGCGAACCGATCCTTCGTCGTCGAAGTGTCGAAGCGCTTAAACAGTTGCAGCGGAGGTTAGTGACGTAGCTCGCACGAAACAAGAGCGTTGACACCAGAAACCCAGGTGTGCCACCGTCGAAACGCTTCGCCGCTAGTTGCGACCTGAGGGGTTACCACGTGGTTTCCGAGTCCGTGCCGGTCGTCGATCGGCTGCCTTTCCGCGACCCCGCCCTGTCGACGCGCAAGCGCATCGACGACCTGCTCGGGCGGCTCACGCTCGACGAGCGGATCGCGATGCTGCACCAGTACTCGCCGGCTGTGCCGCGACTCGGGCTCGCCGCGTTCCGCACCGGCTCGGAGGCGTTGCACGGGGTCGCCTGGCTGGGTGTCGCCACGGTGTTCCCGCAGGCGGTCGGCCTGGGCGCGACGTGGGACGAGGACCTGGTGCGCGCGGTCGCCGAGGCCACCTCGGTCGAACTGCGGGCGTTCCACCACCACCGGCCGCCCGCGATCGGCACCGGCACGAACAGCCTCCAGGCCTGGGCGCCGGTGCTGAACCTGCTGCGCGACCCGCGCTGGGGGCGCAACGAGGAGGGCTACTCCGAGGACCCGCTGCACACCGCGCGGCTCGGAGTCGCGTTCTGCCGCGGCCTCGCGGGCGAGCACCCCAGGTTCCTGCGCACCGCGCCCGTGCTCAAGCACTTCCTGGCCTACAACAACGAGGACGACCGCTGCGTCACCTCGTCCGGCGTGCGCCCCAGGGTGCTGCAGGAGTACGACCTCGCGGCGTTCCGGCCCGTCATCGCCTCCGGTGCCGCGACCGGTGCCATGGCCGGCTACAACCTCGTCAACGGCCGCCCGTGCCACGTCAGCCCGCTGATCAACGACGAGCTGCGCCGGTGGACCGGCCAGGAGCTGTTCGTGGTGAGCGACGCGGAGGCGCCGTCGAACCTCGTCGACCCTGAGCACTACTTCGACGACCACGCCGAGTCGCACGCCGCCGCGCTCAAGGCGGGCATCGACAGCTTCACCGACCACGGCGAGGACAGCGCCACCCCGGTCGGCAGGCTGCGCGAGGCACTCGACCGCGGCCTGATCGACGAGAACGACGTGAACCGCGCGGTGCGGCGGCAGCTCGAGATCCGCTTCCGCCTCGGCGAGTTCGACCCCGGCCTCGACCCCTACGCGACGATCGGCCCCGACGTCATCGACTGCGCCGAGCACCGCGCGCTCGCCCTGCGTTCAGCAACCGAGTCAGTGGTTTTGTTGCGCAACAACGGGTTGCTGCCTCTCAACGCATCCCGCACGCCGCGCATCGCCGTGATCGGCCCGCTCGCCGACACGGTGTGCGAGGACTGGTACAGCGGCACGTTGCCGTACCAGGTCACCGTCGCCGACGGGCTCGCGGCGGTGCTCGGTAGCCACAACGGCGAGGTGGTCGTCGCCGACGGCGCGGACCGAGTGGCGCTGCGGTCGCGCACCAGCGGCGAGCTGTTGTGCAAGACCGTGTTCGACGTCCTCGACTGGGGCGACGGCGTGCTGACGCTGCGCTCCGCGGAGAACGGCCGCTATCTGAGCCTCAAGCGCGACGACGGCTCGCTGGCCGCGGACCAGGTGCAGATCAAGAGCTGGGACGTCACCGAGACGTTCCGGTTGGTGCCGCTGGAAGAGTCCGTGTTGGTCCAAAGTGTCCTGACGGGCCGGTACGCCGTGGTCGACCCGGTCGACGGCAAGGTGAGCGTCACCGCGGAGACTTCGGAGACGGCCGAGCGCTGGGAACGCGAGGTGCTGCGCGACGGTGTGGCCGAGGCACTGGCCGCCGCGGTGTCCGCGGACGTCGCGGTCGTCGTGCTCGGCAACCAACCGCTGATCCACGGCCGCGAGACCGAGGACCGCAAGGGCATCGCGCTGCCGGCCGCCCAGGAGTCGTTGCTGCGCGAGGTCGCCGGTGTGCGGGCGGACACCGTGCTGGTCGTGATGAGCAGCTACCCCTACGCGCTCGACTGGGCGGACGCGCACCTGCCCGCCGTGGTGTGGACGTCCCACGGCGGACAGGAGACGGGACGGGCCGTGGCCGCCGTCCTGCTCGGCGAGGCGGAACCGGCCGGACGACTGCCGCAGACCTGGTACCGCGGCGACGACGACCTGCCGCACCCGCTCGACTACGACATCATCAAGGCTGGCTGGACCTACCAGTACCACCGGGCCGCGCCGCTCTACCCGTTCGGGCACGGCCTGTCCTACACCGATTTCTCCTGCACCGACCTGAAACTGTCGACCGAGACCACTACCGGCAACAGCGCGGTCGACGTCTCGGTGACGCTGACGAACACCGGCACCCGCACGGGCAGCGAGGTGGTTCAGCTCTACGTTCGCGCACTCGACACACGCTACGAGGCGCCAAAGTTGCGGCTCGCCGACTTCCGCAAAGTCGCGCTGGCACCGGGTGAGTGCACGTTGCTGTCGTTCCGGCTGTCCACCGACCGGCTCGCCCACTGGGACGTCGCGACCGGCGCCTTCACCACCGATCCCTGCAGCTACGAGGTGCTCGTCGCCCGGTCCGCCGGGAACGTCGCGCTCACCGCGCCGCTGACGGTCGTGGGCCCGGCTCCCGCACCTCGCGCGGGCGTCGATCGCCGGGTGCTCGCTGTCGACTTCGACGACTACGAGAACGTGGATCTCGTCGACGCCACCCGGACGACCGGCGACGCGGTCACCCCCGCTCGCGCTGAACCGGCCACGCTGTGGTTCCGCTCGGTCGACCTGTCCGGCGCGGTCCGCGTCGAGGCCGAGATCGCCTGGGACGGCGGCGATCCGGGCGAACGGCTGGAGTTCTGGAGTTCCGCGGGGTTGCTGGCGGACATCCCGGTGCCGGTCACCGGTGGCCGCTACCAGTGGGCCACCGCGTCGGCGGCGCTGGCCGAACCTCTCGCCGGAGTCCACGACGTGCGGGTGACGTTGCGCGGTTCGTTCCGGCTGGCCGCGTTCCGCTTCTCGGCGAAGGAGTCCTGATGCCGTTGACGGACAGCGGACTCGACGAGTTGATCACCTACCGGCCACAGCTGAAGGCACCGGCGGACTTCGACGCGTTCTGGGAACGAACCCTCGCGGTGGCCCGCTCTCGCGGCGGTGCGGTGAAAGCCGAGCGGATCACCACGCCGTTGCGCACCGTCGAGGTGGACGACGTCCGCTTCCCCGGCTGGAACGGCGAACCGGTCGCCGCCTGGCTGCTGCGACCGCGCGGTGCCGAAGGCCCGTTGCCGGTCGTCGTCACCTTCATCGGCTACACCGGCGGCCGCGGCCTGCCCACCGACCACCTGCTGTTCCCCGCCTCCGGGTACGCGCAGCTCGTCGTCGACAGCCGCGGTCAGGGTCACGACACCCCGGACGTGGACGCGGGCGGCGGTTCCCAGTGGGCCAAGGGGTTCATGACCCGCGGCATCGACTCGCCGGAGAACTACTACTACCGGCGCCTGATCACCGACTGCGTCCGCGCCGTCGACGCGGTCGGTGACCTGGCGGGCCTCGACCCGTACCGGGTGATCGTCACGGGCGGCAGCCAGGGCGGCGGGCTCGCGCTCGCCGTCGCCGGGCTGACCTCCGTCGCGGCAGTGATGCCGGACGTGCCGTTCCTGTGCCACTTCCGGCGGGCGGCGGAGACGAGCGGCGAGGGCCCGTACCAGGAGCTCGCCGAGTACCTGCGCTGGCACAGCAGGCATCGCGTCGACCCCGCCTTCGCCACCCTGTCCTATTTCGACGGTGTCCACTTCGCGCAACGGGCCACGGCTCCCGCCTTGTTCAGCGTCGGGCTGATGGACCCGATCTGCCCACCGTCCACTGTGTACGCCGCGTTCAACCACTACGCGGGCGAGGACCGGACCATGACCGTCTGGCCGTTCGGCGACCACGGTGGCGGTCATGGCTCCAACCCGGTCGCTCAGCTGGAGTGGTTGTGCGACAGGGGCCTCACGCCCGGCTGATGAACTCGCGCACCGCCGACCGCGGGTCGCCGGAACGGACCAGCGCCTCACCGACGAGCACGACGTCCGCACCCCACCCGCGGTACTCGGCGACGTCCTCGGGACCCGCGACCCCGGACTCCGCCACCTTGACGGCGCCGTCCGGCAGGTGCGGCGCCAGCTTGCGGAAGACCGCGCGGTCGACGTCGAGCGTGGTCAGGTCACGCGCGTTGACGCCGATCACCTCGGCTCCGATGCCGGCCGCCCGTCCGAGCTCGTCCTCGGTGTGCACCTCGACCAGCGGGGTGAGCCCGAGCTCGAGGGCGAGGCCGTGCAGTTCGGCGAGCTGGTCACCCGGCAGCGAGACGACCATCAGCAACGCGAGGTCCGCGCCCCACGCCCGCGCCTCCCACAGCTGGTACGGCGTGACGATGAAGTCCTTGCGCAGCACCGGAACGCTCACCTCGGCCCGCACGGCGGCGAGATCGGCGAGCGAGCCGCCGAACCGCCGCCGCTCGGTGAGGACGCTGATCGCCGCGGCGCCCCCGGCCGCGTAGTCCGCGGCCAGGGCCGCCGGGTCGGCGATGACGGCGAGGTCGCCCTTGCTCGGGCTCTTGCGCTTCACCTCGGCGATGATCGACACCTCCGTGGTGCGGAACCCAGGCAGCGGGTCCAGCGCGGGCGGCGCGTCCGCGACCCTGGCCTTGAGCTCGGCGAGCGGGGTCGCCGCCTCGCGTTCCGCCAGGTCCTCGCGAACGCCCGCCAGGATTCCGTCCAACACCGTCACGGCCACACCCTTCGTCGACTGGTCCCCGGAAGGATCTCAGCCGAACGAAACCGAGTAGCTGTTGGTGTTGAAGTTGAGGCCGCCACTCGACGAGGTGATCTCGTACCCGAACTGGACGGCGCCCACCGAGACGTCGCCGAACCAGCCGCGGCCGCGGATCCAGTTCAGCACCGCCTTCACGTCGACCGTGCCGGAGCCGGTGTTGGACGTGCGGACGAACGAGAACACCTCGTTGCTGCCGTTGGAGCCGCGGTAGACGTTCCAGCTGTGCCCGCCCACCGACACCGAGGCCTGCCAGGAGCCGATCGGGCCCACGGCGCCGACCTTGTTCATCCACAGCATGATCTCGTAGGCGTCGTTGTTGCACCAGATGTCGTAGGCGGTCGTGTACGCACCCGAGTTGGAGTACGACACGTCGAAGCTGCTCGACAGGCTGCCGAGCGAGCTGAGGCTGCGGTTCACCATTCGTTCCGAGTGCGGGTAGGCCTTGATCCCGCCGGTGTTGGGGTGGTCGGCCCAGACACCCCAGTTGCTGAAGGAGTTGGCCCAGACCGTCTGGGGGCCATAACCGTTGCCCCAGATGTTGTTGCGGACCGTGTAGCCGCCGTTCGACCAGCTTCCCCACCGGTCGGAGGAGCTCCAGGTGGCAGCCACCGCCGTGCCGGCGCCGAGCGAAAGAGTCAGGATCGCGACAATCAACGCACGCATGAGCTTCATGCAACTTCCCTTTCGTGCATCGCTGAACGAAAAGCGGTTGACGTGAAATCGAAGCGCTTCGACTGTGTAACCGAATGTGACACGGCGGTGACGTGAACGTCAAGGGCTCGCGCGCACTACGATGATCGCCACCAGCTGCGGCGACCCGAGGGGCGGGCATGATCACCATCAAAGAGGTCGCCCGCCACGCCGGGGTCTCCATGAGCACGGTGTCCTACGTGCTCAGCGGCAAGCGCAGCATCTCGGAGGAGACCAAGCGCCGCGTCGAGGAGAGCATCGTCGCGCTCGGCTACCACCCGAACGCCGGAGCGCGCGCACTCGCGTCGAACCGGTCGCAGGTGCTCGGCCTGGTCGTGCCGCTGCGGTCGGACCACAACCTGCCGGTGATCATGCAGTTCGTCGCGTCGATCGTGGCGTCCGCCCGCGAGCACGACTACGACGTGCTGCTGCTGACCAAGGAGTCCGGCCCCGGCGAGGCGCACCGGGTCGTCGCGCGGTCCATGGCGGACGCGATCGTCGTGATGGACGTGGAGAGCGCGGACCCGCGCATCCCGGAACTGCGCACCGTCGACGCGCCGGTGGTCCTGCTCGGCATGCCGGACGACCACCAGGGGCTGAGCTGCGTCGACCTCGACTTCACCACCGCGGGCAGGCAGCTCGCCGGGCACCTGGCCGATCTCGGGCACCGGTCGATCGCGTTGATCGGCTCCCACCCGTCGGTGTACGAGCGGGGCACCAGCTACGCCGCGCGACTGCTGGCAGGGTTCACCAGCGAGATGGCCAAACGGGACCTGCCCGCGTCGGTGCACTCGTGCGCGCCCGGCTACGACGCCGTCGCGGCGTGCCTGGACGAGGTGCTGCACCCGGATCGCGGCACCACGGGCCTGGTCGTGCACAACGAGGCGATCCTCGGCCAGCTGCTGCTCGAGCTGCGGCGGCGGTCGCTGGACGTGCCGGGCGACGTCTCCGTGATCGCGCTGTGCCCCGACGACCTCGCGGAGAGCCTGCCGGTGCCGCTCACGTCGATCGCCGTTCCGGCGGCCGAGCTGGGCTCGATCGCGGTCGAGATGGTGATGAGCCGGCTCGCTCGCGATCACGCCCCCGAGGTGCGTCTGCTCCAGCCGCGGCTCACCGATCGCGGTAGCACGCGCGCCCGCTGAAATCGTTTTTTCCTGGGTCTTCGACGGTATTCGAATCGAATGCCGTCGAATGAGAACGTGACGCGAATTAATGCGAAAGTTCTTCCGCGTCCGGCACTCGCGTCGTAACCTGCCGAACGAGATGATCCGTTTGGGGGAACAATGAGACCGCCATTGCGCGCACTGCGCACAAGACCCGTCAGATCGCTGGTGGTCGTCGCCGTTCTGGTGACGAGCGCCGGGGCCGCGTGCGGAGGCGACGAGAAGCAGGCGTCGTCACCGGCACCCTCCGAGCCGCCCTCCGTTCCGACGATCATCGAGCCACCGCTCAAGGACGCGCTGAGGGTGACTGTCCAGCGCGTCGACGACGTGCGCACCGTGCGGCTCTCCGACGGTGAAGAGGTGAAGATCAAGGGGCTCGCCGCGCCCGACGACTGCTGGGCGGCCGCGGCCACCGCGTTCGCCAAGACGATGCTGCTCGACAAGCCGGTGGAGTCCACGGGAACGGGATCGCTGCGGCTCGCGGACGGCACCGACTACGCCCTGCTGGCCGTCGAGCTCGGCATGGTGCGCGGCGATGCGGGCGACGACCGGCTGCTGGTGGAGGCGGAGAAGACCGCGTCGGACAAGCGGCTCGGCAGGTGGGGGCCGCCCTGCGTGCAGCCGACCACCGCCGCACCCGTCACTCCGAGGCCGACGACAACCACGCCTCCCGCGCCGCAGCCGGTGACCGGATGTTCGGTGCAGTACCGCGTCACGAACATGTGGCCCGGCGGGTTCCGCACCGACGTGACCCTCCGCAACACCGGCACCACCGACGTCACCGGCTGGACGCTGAAGTGGGCGTTCGCGAACGGCGAGACCGTGACGGAGATGTGGAACGCGACGTCGAACCAGTCCGGAAAGGACGTTTCCGCGACCGCCATGCCGTACAACCAGGCGATTCCCAAGGGCGAGTCGACGCTGCTGGGGTTCACCGCGGCGAGCGGCCGCACCGGCTATCCCCCGCGTTCGTTCAGCCTCAACGGTTTCGCCTGCACGCTCGCCTGACGGGCGAGGTCAGCCGACGATCCGCCACTGCTGGTTGACGCTGTTGCTGTCGCTCCACTGGCCGAGGTTCGCGGCGGTGGAGGTCCGGCCCATGCCGTCCAGGTACAGGCCGGTGGCGCGGTTCCTGACGCGCACGTCGTTGCCCTTGCTCTTGCCGGTCACGACGGTCCACTGCTGGCTCGTCGCCGTGCCACCTGAACCCTGCCCCGCGTCGGCGCCGTTGGCGGTGCGGCCACTGCCGTCGAGGTAGAGGCCGGTGACCGAGTTCCTGAACCGCACGAAGGAGCCGGCGTTCTCGACGACCCACCGCCGGCTGGCACTCGTGCCGCCGGTGCCCTGTCCTGCCGACGAGCCGGAGGGACGTCCCAGGCCGTCGACGTACCAACCCGTGCCGACGTTGCGGATCTCGACGGTCGTGGAGCCCGCGTCGCCGATGCCCCAGGCGTACCGCAACCGTTGCAGGCCGGACGGGTTCGTCAGCGTCAGCGCGGTCCCGCTCCTGGTGGTCATGCTGTACCAGTCGCCGTCGCGCAGGCCGGGCCAGTACACGCTGCCCATCCCGAGGGCGCGCAGCTTGGAGCTCACCCCTCGGACGTAGTCGGCCATGTACGACCCGCTCGGGATGCTGTAGTCGATCGCGTCGAAGGACACGCCGTTCTTCGACCCCGGTCCCATCGGGCCGCCCCACTCGGTGGCGATCGTGCGCGCGGCGAAACCGCCGATGTAGCTCGCGATGTGGTCCGCCCACTCGGTTTCACTCTCGAAGCCGGCGAAGAACGAGTAGTCGTGCACCGCCAGCAGCGTGCCGTTCAGCCTGCTGTCGTTGCCCACGGCCGGAACGTTCTGAGCCAGGCCGGCGCCGTCGAGCACCACCCTTCCGCGCGGGACCCCTGGATACCTCCCGAGCCAGCCGGAGTACATGTTGTTGAGGTCTGTCGTGCTGTAACCGTGCGGCTCGTTGATGACCTCGAAGTAGGCGTTCGGGTGGCCGCCGTACGCGCCGATCACCTTGTCCCACATCTGGTTGAACGCCGCCGTGCTCTGCGGCCTGCCGCCCGTGTGCGCCCAGTACGCGAAGATCACGTCACCCTTGGCCAACGCGGTGTCGATCGCGCCGGTGTAGGTGCTCCAGTAGGTCGCGACGGTCGGTTCGTTGATCGGGATGCGCACGGTGTTGGCGCCGGTGAGCGAGAACATCCCACCGACGACGCGGTCCGCGACGGCGGCGGCCGAGGAGTAGGTGTCCGAGGCGCTGAGCCCGGACGGGTAGAGCACGCCGTTGACGAAGTTGTCCCGCGGGTCCGCCCAGTTGACACCTCGGAACCGGGTGGTGGAGGCCTGCGCCGGAACGACGCCCGCCGCGACCAGCAACACCGACAGCACGATGGTAAGCGCTTTCCGACAAGCCCTCATAGCTGCATGAGAGCAGCCGGACCAGGCGTCGTCAATGCGTTCGACGTCCATTCGACGCGAGAAAACCCAGGCACACCAAAGGCGCCGCATTGTGTGCTACAACGGTGAACCGGACTCACCCCCGACGGCCTTGACCGTCCACTGAGGACTGGTCGCGCGCCAGGCGCAAGGAGACGACGTTGTCCGACCGCCCAGAAGGTCCATCCGTCCGCCGGCGCACGATCCTCGGCAGCGGGCTCGCGGCGTTCGCCGCCCCCGCGCTGACCGGAACCCCGGCCCAGGCCGAAGCCGAGGCATGGGCCGATCCGCCCAACGGCTTCCCCGAGTGGAACAACAACATCGGCTACTTCGCGGTCAACGCGCAGCCCGGCCACGCCACGTTCATGCCCTACGCCGATCTGCCGCAGGCACTCGCGGGCGACCGGACCGCCTCGCCGTTCCGGCTCGACCTGACCGGCACGTGGAAGTTCAAGCACGTCGGCAAACCGGCGGACCGCGACCTGAACTTCTGGCGCACCGACTACGACGACAGCCGCTGGGCCGGTCTCCCGGTGCCGTCCAACTGGCAGCTGCACGGGTACGACAACCCGATCTACCTCAATATCACGTACCCCTGGTGGGGTGCCAACGGGCAGAACGAGAACACGCAGCCGCCGTTCGCGCCGTCGCGGGTCAACCCGGTCGGCCAGTACCGCCGGACGTTCACGCTGCCGCCGTCGTGGCAGGGCCGCCGGGTCCACCTCCACTTCGAGGGCGTGAAGTCCGGCTTCTACCTGTGGGTCAACGGCACCAAGGTCGGCTACCGCGAGGGTTCCTACACGCCGGCGGAGTTCGACATCACCGACCACGTCCGCGCGGGGTCGAACCTGGTCGCGGCCGAGGTCTTCAAGTACCCGGACGGCGAATGGCTGGAGGACCAGGACATGATCCGGCTGTCCGGGATCTTCCGGCCGGTCTTCCTCTGCTCCCTGCCCTCGAACCACCTGCGCGACTTCACGCTGACCACCCCGTTGCGGGACAACTACACCAACGCCGACCTCGGCGTCGCGGTGGTCCTGCGCAACAGCGGCACCCAGCAGCCCGGCACGTTCACCGTGGAAACCCAGCTGTACGACCAGAACCGGCAACCGGTGTGGCCGGAACCGTTGCGGATACCGGTGAACTCTCCCAGCCAGGAAACCACCGCGCGCGGCTCCAAGGCCGTGCCAGGACCACGGCTCTGGTCCGCCGAGCACCCGAACCTCTACACCGCCGTGCTGACGTTGCGCGACCCCGCGGGCGCGGTGACCCAGACGGTGTCGGCCAGGGTCGGCTTCCGCGAGTTCGCGCTCAAGGACGGGCTCATGCGGATCAACGGCAAGCCGGTGTCGTTGCGCGGCACCAACCGGCACGAGATGCACCCGGACCGCGGCACCGCGCTGACCCGCGAGGACATGGTGCAGGACATCAAGGTGATGAAGCAGCTCAACATCAACTCGGTCCGCACCTCGCACTACCCCAACAACACCCTCTGGTACGAGCTCGCCGACGAGTACGGCCTGTACGTCGTCGACGAGGCCAACCTGGAGACCCACGGCATCCGCGACAACTACCCGGACTCGAAGGCGGACTGGACCTCGGCCGTGCTCGACCGGGCGGCCCAGATGGTGCTGCGGGACAAGAACCACCCGTCGGTGATCATGTGGTCGCTCGGCAACGAGGCGGGCGGTGGCAGCAACTTCGTCGCGATGCGCGACTGGATCCGCGCGGCCGACCCGACCAGGATCATCCAGTACGAAGGCGACAACCGCCCGCAGGTGAGCGACATCCGCTCGGCGATGTACGA
Organism: Lentzea sp. NPDC051838; assembly: GCF_040681245.1. Taxonomy (NCBI): domain Bacteria; kingdom Bacillati; phylum Actinomycetota; class Actinomycetes; order Pseudonocardiales; family Pseudonocardiaceae; genus Lentzea; species Lentzea sp. NPDC051838. The sequence continues at coordinate 295,553 of NZ_JBFAYI010000004.1, read as the reverse complement.
AAGCCCGGCCGGAGTGGCGAACCGGGCGCGCGACACCAACGACCGCCGCCCGTACGTGATGATCGAGTACTCCCACAGCATGGGCAACTCCACCGGCAACTTCAAGGAGTACTGGGACGTCATCAGGGCCAACCCGATTCTGCAGGGCGGCTGGATCTGGGACTTCGTGGACCAGGCGCTGACCTGGAAGACCTCGTCGGGTGTGACGTACCTGGCCTACGGCGGCGACTGGGGCGACAACCCGAACGACGGCGCGTTCTGCGGTGACGGCATCGTCACGCCGGACCGGCGGATCAGCGGCAAGGCGGTCGAGGTCAAGCAGGTCTACCAGGCGATCAACGCGGCCAACGCCGGTGCCGCGGGAGCCGTGCGCATCACCAACGAGCACCTGTTCACCAACGTCAACGAGTTCGCGGGCACCTGGGCTCTGCTCGCCGACGGCGCGGTGGTCCAAAGTGGAGAGTTGACCGCGGCCCAGCTCGACGTTCCACCGCTGTCGTCCAAGACCGTGCAGATCCCGGTCCAGCGCCCGGCCGACCCGGCTCCCGGCGAGGAGCACTTCCTGCAGCTGTCGTTCCGGCTGCGCACCGCGAAGCCCTGGGCCGAGGCCGGTTTCGAGGTGGCCAAACAGCAGCTGCCCGTCGACCTCGGCAGCCCGGCGGTCGTGCCGGTACCGGTGACGTCCGTGCCGGTGGTGACCGCGACCGAGACCGGCGACCGGATCACCGTCACCGGCCAGGACTTCACCGTCACCATCGCGAAGGCGTCCGGCCTGATCACCTCGTTCGACGCGATGGGCCTGCGGCTGCTGAACTCCGGCGCGGTGCCGAACTTCTGGCGGGCGCCGACGGACAACGACATCGGCAACGGCCACCCGAGCCGCAACGGCACGTGGCGCAACGCCGGCGCGAACCGGACGGTGAGCCGCGTCGTGCTCGACCGCCCGTCGGACCGCGCCGCGCGGATCACCGTGAGCGGCACCCTGCCGACCAGCACCGCGTCGACCTACACGACGACGTACACGGTCTACGGCAACGGCGAGATCAAGGTCGACAACACCCTGCACCCCGGATCGTCGAGCCTGCCGTACATCCCCGAGGTCGGCACGATGCTGTTCGTGCCGGGCGAGCTGTCCCGGCTGCGCTACTACGGCCGCGGCCCGCACGAGAACCAGTGGGACCGCAAGACCGGCTCGGACGTCGGCGTGCACTCCTCGACCGTCGCGGAGCAGTGGACCGGGTACCTCCGGCCGCAGGAGAACGGCAACAAGACCGACGTCCGGTGGGTCGCGCTCGTCAACGGCAGCGGCCGCGGCCTGCTCGCGTGCGCCGAACCGCTGCTGGAAGTGAACGCGTCCTACTTCACGCCCGAGGACCTCTCGAAGGGCGTCCGACACGACTATCAGCTGACGCGACGGCAGGACGTGGTGCTGCGGCTCAACCTCCGGCAGACCGGCGTCGGCGGCAACGACAGCTGGGGCGCGCACCCCCTCGACGCGTACAAGCTCTTCCCCAACCGGGACTACACCTACACCTACCGGTTGAAGCCGCTTCCGGACCTCGGCCAGGCACTGGCGTTGTCCCGCAAACCGGTCGGCAGCGGCGGTGGCGGCGGTGGTCCGGTGCAGCCCGGCGTCGACTACCGGCTCGTCGCCCAGCACAGCTCGAAGCTCGTCGACATCACCGGAGCCTCCACCTCGGCCGGAGCCGCCGCGATCCAGTGGTCCGCCACCGGTGGGCAGAACCAGGTGTTCGACTTCCTCGACTCTGGCGGCGGCTACTACCGGATCCGGGCGCGGCACAGCGGTCTCGTGTTGCAGCCCGCGAGCTCGGCCAGCGGCGCGGACGTCGTGCAGCAGCCCGACACCAACGCGGCGAGTCAACAGTGGCAGGTGGTCGACCAAGGTCTCGGCGTGGTCGGTCTGGTCAACCGGCAGAGCGGCCTCGCGATGGACGTGTGGCAGGCCTCGACCGCCGACGGCGCGCACATAGCGCAGTGGGCGCCGGGGTCCGGGCTCAACCAGCGGTTCGGGCTGCAACGCCTCTGACACGCCACCGGCATGCACGGACGGTGACGCGCCGAACACGTCGCCGTCCGAAGAGGACCCTCCGTGACCGATCTGTGCCGAGCCCGTGACCGGTCCTTTGTGGAGTTTCGACGGCATTCGAGTCGAACATCCGTCGAATAGGGATGCCTGATCAACTTTGCTCCGAACGGAACAGTTGCCGCCTCGCCGTCGCGACGTAGGGTGACGCGGTCACGCGGTCCCAACGGCGGATTTCGGGGAATCTCCAAGGGAATCGTCGCCGCGTGTGACGAGACGCGCACGAGGGGAAGTCGTCGGAGTGAACATCGAAACGGCGTTGAAGGAAGCAATGACCATCACCGGCGCGGTGGGAGCCGCGCTCGTGGACTACGACAGCGGGATGTCGCTCGGTGCGCTGGGCGGTGGCGACTGGCTCAACCTGGAGGTGGCCGCCGCGGGCAACACCGAGGTCGTGCGATCGAAGCAGCGGGTCATCTCGGCGCTCAAGCTGAACGACGAGATCGAGGACATCCTGATCACCCTGCAGCGCCAGTACCACCTGATCCGGCTGCTGGCGCCGACCAAGCGCGGCGGCTCGCGCCTGTTCCTGTACCTCGTGCTGGACCGGGACCGGGCCAACCTCGCGCTGGCACGGCACAGCCTCAGAGCCATCGAAGCCGATCTCGCGGTATGACGGCGATGCCCGGCGCACTGCCCACGCGCAAACGCGGGTCCACCACGGCGTCGATGCCGGCCGGACCTCCCGCCGGCGCCGACGCGGCGATGATGACCAAGGCACTGATGGAGGTCCACGCCGGCATCGACTCGATCGCGATCAACGGGGTGCTGGTCGCGACACGGGACGGCCTGGTGCTGTGCGGCGTGACTCGCGGCGTCGAGAACGACGGCGTCGCCGCGATGGCCGCTGCGGCCGCGGGCCTGGCACACCAGTTCACCTCGCAGGCGGGGATCGGCGGTCCACGAGCCGTGTTCTTCGAAGGCGAGACCGGCCAGGTCGGCGTGTTCGAGGTCGACTTCGCCACGTTGCTCGTGGTGTTCGGTTCACGCAACACCACCATGGGCATGTTCAACGTCGTCGCCAAGCAGGCGTTGGCACTTCTGCAGCAGGCGGTCGCCGGCCTGCGTTGACCACTCGTGGCGGGCGCCGTTCCTCTCCCCCCTCTGCGGAGCCCGCCACGAGTCCCATCACGGACCTCGATACGTGAAGCTGTCGAAGTCCGCGCCACCGCCGGACGAGCCCGTCGCGTACAGTCCGATGTGGACTCCCGTGAACCCACCCGCCGACTGCGTGCTGAGCACCCGTCCGTCGAACGGTTCACCCAGCGGCTGCCACACCTCGGCTCCTGACGCGACCAGCGCCTGATGTTCCTGACCGGTCGCCTCGAAGCCGAGCCGGACGACTCCTTCCTCCAACCGGGTTCGTGCCAGCGCCTCTTCGCGTCCGCCCACGCGGAGCACGAGAGTCACCTCACGACCCGCACCGAGCATCAACCGGACGTGGTGGTCGTTGTTCTGCAGCAGCACCAACCCGGCCGAGTCGCCGGGAGCCGGATCGAACTCGAGCACGCACGACGCGTGGAAGTCCTGGTGCTGCTGACGCCGCACCACGAGGCTGGGCGTGACCAGGTCCGTGATCGACTCCGGGCGCACGCGGAGCCGCAGGTGGCCGGGCCGTTCCGTCAACGACCAGAACTTCTCCTCGGGTGTGCGCAGGAACATCCACGAGGGATCCAGGTCCGGTGCGTCGAAGTCGTCGGTCTGCCTTTGCCGGGGCCACAGGTGCACCCGCAGGTCGGGCACGTCGTACCGCTCCTCGACCCGTCCGGTGCCGGGGCTGAACACCGGGCCGCCGTCCTCCCACGCGACCGGGACCAGGAACGTCTCGCGGCCGAGGTTGTCGTGGTAGCCGCCGTACGGCCGGGTCGCGAGCAGCACGGCGTACCACTGACCGCGTTGCGTGCGCACGAGATCCGCGTGCCCGGTCGCCGCGATCGGGTGGCCGCGGCCGAGGTGGCGGTGGGTCAGCAGGGGGTTGAGCTTCGACCCGCGGTACGGGCCGGTGACCTCGTCCGCCGTCGCCACGACGACCGAGTGCTCGAAGTCCGTCCCGCCCTCGGCGCACAGCAACACGTACCGTCCATCCACTTTGTACAGATGCGGCGCTTCCAGCCAGACCGCGTCGTGCATGGCGCCACGCCAGAGGACGTGCTCGTCACCGATCAGCTTCAGGCCGGCTGGATCGAACTCCCGCAGCCAGATCTCGGTCTCGCCAGGAGGACGCACCAGCCGCGTCGCGGTCCACCACGCCCGTCCGTCGTCGTCGAAGAACAGCGACGGATCGAAGCCGTCCGCGTCCGGCAGCCAGGACGGTTCGGACCACGGACCCGCCGGATCGGTCGCTGTGACGACGAAGTTGCCGGTCTCCCGCGTGCCGTCGACCAGCGTGCAGACCACGTAGAACACACCGTCGTGGTGTCGGATCGTCGGCGCGTAGAGGCCTCCGGACGCGCGCACGCCCTGCAACGGCAGCTGACACGGCCGGTCCAGCACGTGCCCGAGCAGCCGCCAGTGCACCAGGTCGCGGCTGTGGTAGACCGGCAGACCGGGGAAGTACTCGAAGGTCGAGGTCACGAGGTAGTAGTCCGATCCTGCCCGGCACACCGAGGGATCGGGGTGCGAGCCGGGCAGGATCGGGTTCACGAACTGTGCCAAGTGGACGCTCCAGCTACGGGTTGATCCTGGTGTAGGCCGGTTTCGGCCGCAGGTTCGCGTCGAACAGGCAGGCGGCGCCCTCGCCGGGGAACGTGCCCGGCACCCACGAGTGGCGATCCGTGTAGCCCCACGTCGTGAACTCCACGCACCGCGAGACGGCGTGGCAGGCGTCCCAGATCTGCTTGTAGTAGTTCGCCTGCTGGTTCAGCTTGTTCGAGTCCGCTGGCAGCTGGATGCGCACGTCCGCCTCGGTGATCGCGACGTCGACACCGAGCGCCGCGAACCGCTCGATGTTCTGCCGGAAGCTCGACGGGAACCCGTACTGCGTCGCGAGATGCGTCTGAATCCCGACGCCGTCGATCGGAACTCCCTGTTGCTTCAGGGAACGCACCAGGTTGTACACAGCGTTGCTCTTGGCGTTGATGCCTTCGGTGTTGTAGTCGTTGATGTAGAGCTTGGCCGACGGGTCGGCGGCGCGGGCCCAGCGGAACGAGTCGGCGACGAACCCGTCGCCCATCCGCTGCTGGAAGATCGACTGCCGGCGCGAGCCGTCCTCGTTGAAGATCTCGTTGACGACGTCCCACGCGCGGATCCTGCCGCGGTACCGACCCATCTCGGTGTTGATGTGCTGCTGCGTGACGCTGCGCAGCTCGGCGGAACCGAGGTTGTTCAGCCAGCCGGGATACTGGCTGTGCCACACCAGCGTGTGCCCGCGCACGGTCTTGCCGTTCTGCTGGGCGTAGTTGACGATCTGGTCCGCTCCGGACCAGTTGAACTGGCCGCGGTTCGGTTCGACGACCGCCCACTTCATCTCGTTCTCGGGGGTGACGCTGTCGAACTCGCGCGTGAGCACCGAGCGGTAGTCCGCCTGGCTGCCCAAGGGCCCTGCGGCCACCGCGCTGCCGACGTACCTGTTCGTGATGTCCTTCAAAGGTCCCGCGGCCGACGCGGGCACCGCCTGGCTCGACACCATCACGGCCGCCGCCGCCGTGATCGTGAGAACCCGTGGTAAGCGCAACATCATTGTCGCTCCTGGGGTTTGGTTACAACGAGGTCAGCCCTTCACCGAACCGGTGAGGCCGCCGACCATCCGGCGTTCGGCGAGCACGAAGAACGCCAGGGCCGGGATCATGGACAACGCGGTGAAGGCGAGCACCTTCGCGGTGTCCTGGGTGTGTTCGGACTGGAACATGGCCACGCCCAGCGGAAGCGTGAAGTTGGTGGAGTCGTTGAACACGAGCAGCGGCAACAGGTAGAAGTTCCAGCTGCTGACGAACGCGAGTACCGACACGGTGACCAGCGCCGGACGGGACAGCGGCAGCAGGATCCGCCAGAAGAACCCGAGCTTGGCCGCGCCGTCGAGCAACGCGGCGTCTTCCAGCTCCGCCGGGATCGCGTGCATGAACGGCCGCAGGATCACGATCGTGACCGGCAGCGAGAACGCGGCCTCGGGAATCGCGACGCCCAGCGGGTTCTCCAACAGCCCGAGCAGCCGCAGCCACAGGTACAACGGCAGCGCCGCCACGCCGAGCGGGAACAGCAGGCCGAGCGTGAACAGCGTGTAGAACGCCTCCCTGCCGCGGAAGGCGTAGCGGGACAACGCGAACGCGGCCATCGAGCCCAGCGCGACCGCCAGTACCGTCGCGATCACCGCGATCAGCGCGCTGTTGCCGAGCAGCCGCCAGAACACCGGCGACGTCAGCACGTCGCGGTAGTTGTCCCACACCCACGGGCTGGGCAGCCCCGCCGGCGACGAGTTGATCTGCGGTGTCGTCCGGAACCCACCCAGCAGCACGAAGAGCAGCGGCACGACCGTCACACCGACGACCGCGATCGCCGCGAGGTACCCGGCAGCGTTGCGACGCATCAGCCCACCGCCCTGGTCAGCGCGCCTTCGGTGTCACGGCGCAACGCGAACCGCTGGTACAGCAACGCGAAGGTGAAGCAGATGAGGAACAGGATCACCGCGACCGCGCTGCCGAACCCGAACTCGTAGCGCTTGAAGCCGTGGTCGGTCAGGTACGACACCATCGTCGCGGACGCGTTGGCCGGACCGCCCAGTGTCATGATCCAGACCAGGTCGAACAGCTGCAGCGACCCGATCACCGACAGGAAGATCCACACCCGGATCGTCGGTCCCAGCAACGGGAGGACGACGTGCCGGGTGACCTGCCAGCCCGACGCGCCGTCCAGTGCGGCGGCCTCCCGCAGCTCGGCCGGGACACCCTGGAGCCCCGCGAGCAGCAGGATCACACCGAACCCGATGTACTTCCAGGTGATCACGACGAAGAGCGTGTAGAGCACGATCTTCGGGTCCGCGAGCCACTGCCGCACCAGCCAGCCGAGGCCGGCACCGCGCAGCAGTTCGTCGACGAACCCGCCCGGCTGCAGGATCAGCAGCCAGATCACCGCCGTCACCGCCTCGGACAGCACGTACGGCGCGAACACCACCATCCGCAGGAACGTGCGGCCGCGCAGCCGCCGGTTGAGCAGCAGCGCGAGGCCGATGCTCAGCGGAAGCTGCACGACGATCGAGAGCACCACGATGATCAGGTTGTGCCCGATGGCGCTCTGGAACACCTCGCCGGAGAACGCGTCGACGTAGTTGTCCAGTCCGACGAAGTCCGTGAGCGGGCCGAAGCCGTTCCACGAGTAGAGGCTGTAGAACGCGGCGACGCAGATCGGCACCAGCACGAACGCCGTGAACAACACCAGGCCCGGTGCGAGCAGCAGGGCGAGTTCGAGGCGGGTGCGCGTGCGGGACCGCTTCCGGGTGCCCCCGGCCGCTGGCGCGTGCGGCACGGGGGCGGTCGGTGGCCGCGTGGTGATCGCGGCACTCATCACTTGTTCCCGGCGGCTGCCTTGGTCACCGACGCCACGATGGTGTCCGGGCCGCCCTGTCCGGCGAAGAAGTTCGCGATCGCGTCGTTGAGCGCCTGGCCGACGTTGGTCGGCATCGCGATGTCGAAGTAGAACTGCAGGTGCTTCGCCTTGCCCACGTGCTCCGAGATCGTCTTGTGGGTCTCGGTCTTCAGCGACGGGACGGCGGCCGGGATCACCGGCAGCCCGGATCCGGTGGCGGCGAGCTTCTTCTGCACGTCCTCGCCGACGAGGTGGCCGAGGAACTCCGCGCACGCCTTGGCGGCACGCGAGGTGCAGGAGAAACCGTCACCGCCGCCGAGGACCGCGGTCGGCTCGCCCTGCCCGCCCGGCACCGACGGGAACGGGAACCAGCCGATCTTCGAGTCCAGGTCCTTGTCCTCGGTCAGCGACTGCATGACGTCCGGGTTCCAGTCGCCCTGCAACTCCATCGCCGCCTTGCCGTTCGCGAGCATGCCGGCCGAGCTGCCCGCGCCCTGCTGGGCGGGTGTGCCGACGAAGCCGTCCTGGAACGGTTTGGTGTCGATGAACGCCTTGAGGTTCTCCCCCGCCTTGAGGAAGCACGGATCGGCGAGCTCGGTCTTCTCCACGGCCTTCTTCAACGCGTCCACACTGCACTGACGGATCGCGAAGTAGTTGTAGTAGAAGGCGTCCGGCCAGCGGTCCTTGCCACCGACCGCGATCGGTACCAGGCCCTTCTCCTTGAGCTTGGCCACGGCGGCGTTCAGCTCGTCCAATGTGGACGGCGGGGTCACGCCGGCCTGCGCGAACAGGTCCTTGCGGTACCAGAACCCGACGGCGTGCATCTGGTACGGCACGCCGTACTGCTTGCCGCCGACCTGCCAGCCCTTGGCGTACTCGCCGAGCGAGCCGATCCAGCTCGACGAGGCCTGCGTGATGTCGGCGATCTTGCCGGAGCTGAGCTGCGACGCCAGTCCTCCGCCGCCCCACTGCTGGAAGATGTCGGGCGGGGTGCTGCCCTGCAACGCGAGCGGCACCTTGGTCTGGAACTGCTCGTTCTGGATCGGCTCGATCGTGAACGAGACGTCCGGGTGGGTCTTGTGGAAGTCGTCGGCGATTCCCTGCCAGATCGACTTCATCGGTTCGGTGGTCCGGTTGTGCCACCAGGTGAGGGTGACCGGGCCGTTCGCGGAGGCATCGCCGCCGGAGCCGCTGCACGCGGCCAGCAGGAGCGTCGCCGCGGCGGCTAAGGCGACAGAGATCTTTTGCCCAGAACGCATGATGACAGAACGCATTGGGTCCACTCCTGACGACGTCGGCCGAGTTGGACGGGGCGTGACGATGCGCGACGGGTAGTGAGAATGTCCGGTCGATGTCGCTGTGTCAATCGTTGTCGATAACGTTTTACACGGCTAGCCTGAGCCGGTGCCCCCACGCTCCCGTGTCACCATCCGTGACGTCGCCGCTCAGGCCGGCGTCTCGGTCGCCACCGTGTCCAAGGTCCTCAACCAGCGCTACGGCGTCTCCGCCGACACGTTCGCGCGGGTGACCGCCGTGATCAAGGAGCTGGGCTACGAGGCGAGCCTGGTCGCGCAGAGCCTGCGCAACCACCGCACGAACGTGATCGGGATCCTGGTCGCCGACATCGAGCCGTTCAGCACCGAACTGCTCAAGGGCGCGGCGGACGCGATCCGCGGCACCGGTTTCGAGCTGGTCGTGTACTCGGCGGGCGGTCGCGTCGGTGATCCGCAGGGCTGGGAGCAGCGCTATCTGACGCGGCTCAGCGGAACCCTCGTCGACGGCGCCGTGCTCGTCACGCCCGCGGTCGACCTGGAGGAGCTGCCGGGGACGCCCGTCGTGGCGGTCGACCCGCACACCGGGCGCTCCGCACTGCCCACAGTGGACTCCGACAACCTGCACGGCGGACAGCTCGCGACCGAGCACCTGCTCGCGCTGGGCCACCGCCGGATCGCCCTGCTCACCGGGCGCGACGACCTGAAGTCGGCCCAGCAGAGGGAAACCGGCTACCGGCGCGCGCTGGTGGCCGCGGGTGTACCGGTGGACGAGGACCTGATCCGGCGCGGCGACTACGACCACGACGTGGCGGCGGCCTCCGCACGTGAGCTGTTGGGCGGGCCTGACCGCCCGACCGCGGTGTTCGCCGCCAACGACATCACCGCCATCGCGACGATCGAGACCGCCGCCGAGCTCGGCCTGCGCGTGCCGGAGGACCTGTCCGTGGTCGGGTTCGACAACATCCCCGAGTCCGCGCTGTGCACGCCACCACTGACCACTGTGGAGCAACCGATCCGCGAGATGGGCCACCGCGCGATCACGTTGCTGGTGCGGCTCATCAACGGCGAGACCCCGGAAGACACGCACATCACGCTCGGCACGGACCTGATCGTCCGGCACTCGACCCGCGCGTTGCACTCCTGACCCGGTTGGAGATCCCGTGACCACCGAAGCCACACCAGGCGAGCTCTGGCGCGACCCGCGCGTCGCACCTGCCGACCGCGTCCGCGACCTCATGGCGCGGATGACCACGAGGGAGAAGGTCGCGCAGCTGTACGGGGTCTGGGTCGGCATCGACTCGGCCGGTGAAGTGGCGCCGCACCAGCACGATCTCATCGTGACGCCACCGGACCTCGGCGCGCTGACCGAGCACGGCATCGGCCAGCTCACCCGCGTCTTCGGCACCCGCCCGATCGCACCGGAGGTGGGCGCGCACAGCCTCGCCCGCACGCAGCGGCAGATCATCGCGGCCGGCCGGTTCGGGATTCCCGCGATGGTGCACGAGGAATGCCTCACCGGCCTGGCCGCGTGGCAGGCGACCGCGTACCCGTCCCCGCTGTCCTGGGGCGCGAGCTTCGAGCCGGATCTGGTGCGCCGCATGGCCTCGCGGATCGGGCGGTCGATGCGCGGTCTCGGCGTGCACCAGGGTCTCGCGCCGGTGCTGGACGTCGCGCGGGACCTGCGCTGGGGCCGCGTGGAGGAGACCATCGGCGAGGACCCGCACCTCGTCGGCGCGATCGGCGCGGCCTACGTCGCGGGCCTGGAGTCCGCGGGAGTGGTGGCGACGCTCAAGCACTTCGCCGGCTACTCGGCCTCGCGCGCGGGCCGCAACCTGGCGCCGGTGTCCATCGGGCCGCGCGAGCTCGCGGACGTGGTGCTGCCGCCGTTCGAGATGGCGTTGCGGGCGGGCGCGCGGTCGGTCATGAACTCCTACGCCAACAACGACGGCATGCCCGTCGCAGCTGATCCGCGGATGCTGACGGACCTGCTGCGCGACACGTACGGCTTCACCGGCACCGTGGTGGCCGACTACTTCGCGGTGCCGTTCCTGCACCGGCTGCACGGCGTCGCGATCGGCCGTGAGGACGCCGCCGCGCAGGCGCTCGCGGCGGGCATCGACGTCGAACTGCCCACTGTGGACTGTTACGGCGACCCGCTGCTGGCCGGTCTCGACGCCGGGACGATCAGCACGGACCTCGTCGACCGCGCGCTGGAACGCGTGCTGCGGCAGAAGTGCGAGCTCGGCCTGCTCGACCCGGACTTCACCCCCGAACCCGCCGCGGACACCGACCTCGACGACGCGGAGTCGCGCGCGCTCGCCCGCGAGCTGGCCGAGCGCTCGATCGTGTTGCTGTGCAACGACGGCGTGCTGCCGTTGGCCTCCAGGCGCCGCGTCGCGGTCGTCGGACCGAGGGCGAACGACCCCGGCGCGATGCTGGGCTGCTACTCGTTCCCGTTGCACGTCGGCGTGCACCACCCGGACGTGCCGATGGGCATCGACGTGCCCACGGTGCTGGACGCGCTGCGGGCCGAGCACGAGGTGGTGTTCGCCCTGGGCTGCCCGGTGCTCGGCGGCACCGACGAGGAGATCGCGGACGCCGTCGCGGCAGCCCGTCAGGCCGAGGTCTGCGTCGCCGTGCTCGGCGACCAGGCGGGCCTCTTCGGCGGCGGCACGTCCGGTGAGGGCTGTGACTCCGTCGACCTCAGGCTGCCGGGGCGCCAGGAGGAACTGCTCGAGGCGTTGCTCGGCACGGGTGTGCCGGTCGCGGTGGTGCTGTTGTCCGGCAGGCCGTACGAGCTGCACCGGCAGATCGACCGGCTCTCCGCCGTCGTCTGCGGCTTCTACCCCGGCGAGGAGGGCGCGGCCGCGCTCGCGGGTGTCCTCAGTGGACGCGTGAACCCGTCCGGCAGGCTTCCGGTGAGCTTCCCCGGTCCCGGTTCGAGCCAGCCGTCGACGTACCTCACCGCGGCACTCGGCGCCCGCACCGAGGTCAGCACCGTCGACCCGACCCCGCTGTTCCCGTTCGGCCACGGCCTGTCCTACGCCCCGGCGACCTGGCTGACCGTCGGCGTCGAGGCGCGGGAGTGGCCGGTCGACGGCACCTGCCGGGTCGTCACCGTGCTGCGCAACGACCTGGAGATCGCCACGACCGAGGTCGTCCAGATCTACCTGCACGACCCGGTGGCGGAGGTCGCCCGTCCGGTACGGCAGCTGATCGGCGCGGTGAAGGTCGACCTCGCGCCCGGAGAGACCCGTACCGTCACCGCAGCGCTGCACGCGGACCTGACCTCCTACACCGGACGCGCCGGCCGTCTGGTCGAGCCCGGTGACGTCGAACTGCACGTCGGCCCGTCGAGTGCGAACATCCACACCGTGCTGCGGTTGATGATGACCGGAGCCCGGCGCGAGGTCGGCTTCGACCGCGTGATGAGCCCGGTGTTCACCTCCACCCGGTAACGTCCATAGGGGACGGATCTTTCTGGTGGAGGAGGACTCGGTGCTGGAGATCAGCGGACTGACGTGGGCGGTCACGATCGGGGTGATCGTGGCACTGCTGGCGGTCGACCTCGTGCTCGCGGCCTGGCGCCCGCACCGGATCGGGTTCCGCGAGGCCAGCCTGTGGTCGGTCTTCTACATTCTCGTGGCCATCGGGTTCGGCGTGTGGTTCGCGAGCGCGCACGGCGGCGGGTTCGGCGCGGAGTACTTCGCCGGTTACATCGTCGAGAAGAGCCTGTCGGTCGACAACCTGTTCGTCTTCGTGATCATCATGACGACGTTCCTGGTGCCCGAGGAGCACCAGCACAAGGTCCTGACGTTCGGCATCGTGCTGGCGCTGATCATGCGCGGCATCTTCATCGCGGTCGGCGCGACGCTGCTGTCGTTGTTCTCGTTCATGTTCCTGCTGTTCGGGCTGCTGCTGATCTTCACGGCCGTGCAGCTGTTCCGGCACCGCGACGAGGATCCGGACGTCGAGAACAACGTCGTCGTGAAGACCGCGCGCAAGCTCCTGCCCGTCACGGACGACTACGTGGGCGGCAAGATCTTCACGCGCCTCGACGGCAAGCGCATGGCCGCTCCCCTGTTCGTCGTGCTGGTGGCGATCGGCGGCGTCGACCTGCTGTTCGCGCTGGATTCCATCCCGGCGGTGTTCGGCGTGACCGAGGAGCCGTACATCGTGTTCACCGCCAACGCGTTCGCGCTGCTCGGGTTGCGCGCGTTGTTCTTCCTCGTCAAGGGTCTGCTCGACCGTTTGGTGTACCTGTCGGCGGGTCTCGCGGTGATCCTGGCGTTCATCGGCGTGAAGCTGATCCTGCACTGGGCGCACGTCGACATCTCCGCGTCCGTGCCCGAGGTGCCGACCCCGCTGAGCCTCGGCGTGATCATCGCGATCCTGGTGGTCGTGACGGTGGCGAGCCTGATCAAGACGCGCAACGACCCGTCGGCCAAGGCGCACCCCGGCTCGTTGCGCGGACATCAGGAAACCCCCGAGTCGGAGTGACGGCTGTGGGATCCTGATCTCATGAGTGCTGGCACGTACGGAGACGCCGCCTACCGCTTCCTCGTTCCCGATGCGCCGCACCACAAGCGCACCGACTCGGACCAGTTCCCCGCGCTCGACTCCACCCGTGCCGCGACGCTGAACGTGTTCCGCGCCCGGCCGGGTGTGCAGCAGCCGAGCCTGGTCTCGTCGTGGGCGGGGAGGATCGAGAGCCTGCTGCTCTCGTTCCCCTCCTACGGCGTGCACGACGCGGCGCTGACGGCGGGCTACCGCTCGGTGATCGACGCGATGCGGCCGGGGACGCGGTTCGTGGTCGTGCATCACGAGAGCGACCGCCAGACGGTCTCGGAGTGGTTCGCGGGGCACCCGGCGGGGAACGTGGCGTACGTGCCGATGCCCGACTACGTGGACTTCACGGACTGGGCGGAGGACGGCTACCTGGCGCTGGTCGACGGCGACGAGAACCAGACGTACCTGCTGGAGCCGTGGTCGTTCCCGCGCGCCGGCGACTCGCTGATCGCGGACAACGTCGAGGAGTACACGTCGCTGCGGGCGAGCCAGGCGCCGCTGGTGTTCCAGGGCGGCAACTGCCTGATCGGCGACGACTTCTGGTTGCTCGGCACCGACTACTTCCTCGACACGCTGGAGCTGATCCGCACCGGCGAGCTGCCGGTCAGCGTGCCGCCGGGTCGTTCCGAGGCCGAGTTCGTGTACGAACTGTTCAGCCGGCACGTCGACAGCGGGCGGGAGCTCCAGCTCGTCGGCACCCGGCGCCCGTTGGGGCTCAAGAAGTACTACGCGACGGTGGAGGCCGGGGAGTTCCTGCTCGACCTGCCCGGTGGTGGCACCGGCGACCTGCAGCCGATCTTCCACATCGACATGTTCGTGACGCTGGCCGGCCCGGGTGCCGACGGCCGGTTCCGCGTGCTGGTGGGCAGTCCGGACCTCGCCGACGCCGTGCTGGGCACCAAGTCCCCGTTCTCGCTGCAGACCGCGTACGACGAGATCGCCGCCGAGTTCACGGCGCGCGGGTTCGACGTCGTGCGGAACCCGCTCGTGCACCGGCCGCAGATCACGCAGCAGCTGACGTTCGCCGCGTTGCGGGACTTCGCCTCGACTCCCGACGGCGCCGAACTGCGTGAGGTGGTCAGCTCGTTCGCGGCTTCGGGTGCGGTGGACTCGACCACGATCAACGTCCGGTCGTGGCACCACATCACCTGGAACAACTGCCTGGTGGAGAACAGTTCCACGGGCCGGACCGTGTACCTGCCGACGTTCGGGCACGGACCGGAAGCCGACCTGGCTGTGATCGACTCCGCGATGGAGGAGCTGTGGACCGGGCTCGGGTTCACCGTGGTCCGGCTGGCCGACTTCAACGCCTTCGCCAGCCGGCTGGGTGTCGTGCACTGCATCAAGAAGTACCTGGGGCGGGGCGAGTGATCGACCATCTCATTTACGCCGCACCGGATCTGGACGAGGCGGTCGCGGCTGTCTCGCGGCGGTTCGGCGTGCGGGCGGCCGGTGGTGGACAGCATCTCGGTCTGGGCACGCACAACCGGTTGCTGGCGCTCGGTTCCAGCACCTACCTGGAGATCATCGCTCCAGATCCGGGCCAGCCGGAGCCGGAGCTGCCGCGACCGTTCGGAGTGGACGGTGTGACCGAACCTCGCCTGGTCGGCTGGGCCATCACGTGCGACGACATCGCCCTGGCGCGGGAGGAGGCCGTCGCCCGCGGCTTCGATCCCGGGCCGGTGATCGACGGGCAACGTCGCACGGCTTCGGGTGACGTGCTGCGGTGGCGGCTCACCAGCAACGCGCACGTCGGCGGCGTCGTGCCGTTCCTGATCAGCTGGGGCTCGACGCCGTCTCCGGCGCTCTCCGCGCCTCCAGGTTTGACGTTGGAGTCGCTGCACGTCGAACACCCCGAACCCGCCCTGATCACCGGCCGTTTGAAGGCACTCGGAGCCGATGTCGAAGTGTTGCCCGGCTCCGCACCCGCCCTCGTGGCACGGATCTCCGGACAGATCCTCCGATAAGTAACACTTGAATACTTAGTAACACGTGTGCATGATCTGAGCCATGGATCTGCACGTGGTCGAGCCTGCCCGCGATCGCCGGGTGCGCCGCACCCGCGCGGCCGTGCTGCAGGCGGCGTTCGAGCTGGTCAGTGACCGTGGCACGACGGCGGTGACGTTGTCGGAGATCGCCGAGGCCGCGGACGTCAGCCGCCGGGTCGTCTACCAGCACTTCGGCGACCTCGACTCGGTGCTGCTGGAGTCCGGTCTCGACCTCGCCCGCCGCGAGCTGCTCCCCTGTCTCGCGGATCTCCGGCAACCGGTGGACCCGCGCGCCGAGACCCTGACCCTGGCCCGGCACTTCGCCGAGCACCAGGTGTTCTACCGCGCGCTGCTGACCGGGTCGTGCGCCTACGCGCTGGACCGCGGGCTGATCTCCCTGATGCTGCCCGTCAACCGGCAGGGCGTCGAGCACGTGTTCGGCGACCGGCTCTCGAAGCAGGCCGCCGACGACCTGGCGGCCTTCATCACGGGCGGCGCCGGGTCGTTCGTGACGGCCTGGGTGATCGGCGGCGCGCACGACCCGGAGGCGTTCACCGACCGGTTGATCGCCGTGATCTCCGTCCTGATGGAGTCCCTGTGATCAGCCACCTGATCGAGCGCAAGCTGAAGCTCTCGCCGCCGCTGACCCGCAACGTCGTGGTGCAGAAGGACCTGCGGGTCCCGATGCCGGACGGAGTGGAGCTGCTGGCGGACCGATGGATGCCGCGTTCCGGTGGCGACGGGTTGCCGACCGCGTTGATCCGCTCCCCTTACGGCCGACGGATGTTCGGCCAGATCCTGGCGCGGCCGTTGGCGGAGCGCGGTTATCAGGTGCTGATCCAGAGCGTGCGCGGCGGGTTCGGTTCCGGCGGGGTGTTCGACCCGATGCGCCAGGAACGCTCGGACGGACTCGCGACGCTCGACTGGCTCGTCCGGCAGCCGTGGTCGGACGCCATCGTGCTGTACGGGCTGAGCTACCTGGGTCACGTGCAGTGGGCCGTCGCCGACCAGCTGCCGCCGCAGGTCAAGGCGATGATCCCGGTGGTGACCGAATCCGCGCTGACGCTCGAGTTCCTGCGCCCGGACGGCATGTCGCTCGAGACGCCGTTCGGGTGGGGTGTGCTCGTCGGCACCCAGGAACGTCCGCTGTCGATGCTGCGCCAGGCGTTCCAGGAGAAGAAGACCGCGCGGGCGCTTCGGACGCTTCCGTTGCGGGACGGGGACGTCGCCGCGTTCGGCGAGCGTTCGGACTACATCCAGGACATCCTCGCCCACGACGCGGACTCCGCCCGGTGGGACGGGTTCGACCACAGCGCACGGGTCGCCGACGTGACCGTGCCGGTCAGCTCGATCGGCGGCTGGTACGACATCTTCCTGCCCGGCCAGCTGCGCGACTTCGAGGCGCTGCAAGCGAAAGGGCGGCCCGCGCGGCTCACCGTCGGGCCGTGGACGCACGCCGAGTTCAACTCCACGCCGATCGACGAGGCTGTGTCGTTCGGACTCGCCCACGCCCGTGGTGTGCAGCCGTCGGATCGCGCGCCGGTTCGGTTGTACGTGATGGGCGAGAACGCCTGGCGCGACTTCTCATCGTGGCCGCCTCCCGGCTACTCGCCGCGGCGCTTCCTGCTCGGCTCTGGGGGCAAGTTGACGATGGAGCCGGTCGGGTCCTCGGCGGTCGGTGGCGCGTTGACAACGGAGGCTGCCGGGCCCTCGGCGGCCGGTGACGCACCGGCTCCGGAGGCGTCTGCTCCTTCGGCGGACACCTATCGCTACGACCCGGCCGATCCCACGCCGGCGGCCGGTGGCGTGCGTCTGGTCTCCGACACCGGCCGCGTCGACAACACCGTGCTGGAAGCTCGCGCGGACGTGCTCACCTACACCACACCCGTTCTCTCCCAGGACGTCGAGGTGGTCGGCGAGGTCAGCGCCGAGATCTGGTTCTCGTCGAGCCTGCCGCACGCCGACGTGTTCGTGCGGCTGTGCGACGTCGACGCCGAGGGACGCTCGTGGAACGTGTGCGACGGGCTGGTGAGCCTGACGAACGCGGTCGAACCGCAGCGCGCCGACGTCCGGTTGTGGCCGACGGCGTACCGGTTCCGGCGCGGTCATCGCATCCGCGTTCAGGTGTCCAGCGGTGCTTTCCCGCGTTACGCCCGCAACCCCGGCACCGGCGAGTCACGGGCCACGGCCACGACGTTGCTGGCCGCGGACCAGACCATCCACATCGGACAGTCCGCGATCATCCTCCCGGTCGCGGGTGGAGCAGACTCCACCTGAGAACGGCAGCTGGCCGTATCGATCACTCCTCTGTGAACGGTCAGGCTGATCGGCATGCACAAACTGAAGACCGCACTCGTGGCAGGAGCGTTGTGTGCCACGGTGCTGCCCGGCACCGCGCACGCCATCGTGAACGGCCACGACGCACCGCGTTACGAGTTCATGGCCTCGATCCCGGAAACCGTGCCGCAGCTGGGCAACGCCAAGGGAGTGTGCGGGGCGTCGTTGATCGACCCGCGGTGGCTCGTGACGGCCGCGCACTGCGTCGACCCCGATGGCACGGGCGCGGTGCCGGACGGGATCGTGCGCATCGGCAGTGACCGCAGAACGTCCGGCGGAACAGTGCGCACGATCGACCGCGTCGTAAGGCATCCCGGCTACCAGCTGGGCCGGCCGAACCAGCACGACATCGCGCTGGTCCGGCTCGACCGGCCGGTGCGCGAGCGCCCGATCCGCATTGCCGCGCGGGCAGGCGAACCGGGCACGCCGACCCGGCTGCTCGGCTTCGGCACCACGTTCGACACGACCGACATCACCAAGGCCGTGTTCCCGGAACGGTTGCAGCAGCTGGAAACCCGCCGTGGCGCGGAGTCCGAGTGCTCACCCGGCTACGCGTCCGCGGACCGGCTGTGCACGATCAGCCGCACGCCTGGTGCGATGGCGTGCGTCGGCGACTCGGGAGGGCCGCAGATCCAGCGCGGAAAGCACGGCCGGTGGGAACTGATCGGCACCACGTCCGGTCCCGGTGACACCGACAAGCTCTGCGCCAACGGGCCTGGCCTCTACACGAACGTGCCGACGCACGCGGACTGGATCCGCGCGACGATCCGTCAGTCGGGAACCGCGAACGCGGCTTCCAGAGGCGGCAACGCGGCACGGGCATCGGCGCCCGCGAACCACATCCCGACCACGAACGCGGACATCGCTTCGAGGTAGCGGGCCCGGTTCAGCCCGCCGGCGCGGACGGGCTCGGCCTTCAGGTCGCGGACCAGCTCCTCGACCTGTGCCAGCGCGTCCGCGTCGTCACCGCACAACGGAACGGCCAGCCGCCGGCCCTCGAACACCCGCTCGCTCGCCTGCCACACCTCAGCCGCGCACAGGTTGAACGCCTTCACCACCCGCGCGCCCGACTTCGCCACGCGCTCGGCGACGGCGTCCTCGCCCAGCACCATGCTGCCGTCGTCGGGCTCGAAGGCGTTGGTGCAGTCGATCACCGTCCGTGCCTCGAAGTCCGCTTGCCCCAACACATCTGTCAGCGCTGACACCGGCACCGCCAGCAGCGTGACGTCACCGAACTCCACCGTCTCGCGGACCCCGCCGCGCTTGCCGTACCTGATCTCGTGGCCTGCTGCCGCCCAGCCGTTGCCCAGTGCCCGTGCCATCTGCCCGGCACCGATGATTCCGATTCGCATGCCTTCGACGGTACGAAGTTCGAAAGGCACCTGCGGGTGCGCAACGGCGCTGGCAGGCTGGACGGCATGACGATCGAACAGGTTGACTTCGGCCCCTACGGCGACTACGAGGCCGACTGCCCGGCGAGGCTCGCGGTCGACCTGTTCAGCAACTCGTGGCTGATGGTGATCGTCTACACGCTGCGGGACGGCCCGATGCGGCCCGGCGACCTACGTCTCGCGATCGGCCAAATCAGCCAGAAGATGCTCACGCAGACGTTGCGCCGCAGGGAATCCATGGCGCTCGTGGAACGCCGCCGGTACGCCGAGGCACCACCGCGCGTCGAGTACTCGCTGACCGCCGCCGGGCGCGATCTGCTGGTGCCGATCTTCGCTCTGGGCGCGTGGGCGGACGAGCACGGCGACACGGTTCGTGCCGCGATGTTCGGCGAAAGCTGATCTTGTTTGGCCCCTCGCTCGCCTGATCACCTCGTGGCTAATGTCGTGGCGCGGCCGCAATCCGCCATCGACAAAACGAGGTGAGAACACCGTGCGTGCTATTTCGACGTTCGTGTTGACGGCTGCCGCGATAGTGGCCACCGCGCTGCCGGCATCAGCATCGGTCGACGCCGCGATGACGATTCAGCCGCAGGGACGACTGGAGGCACGTGGCGCCGCGGTGACCGTGCCGATGCGGGTGATGTGCCAGGACGGCGCCACCGGGTCGTTGTGGGTGCAGGTCGCCCAGAACGTGCGCGGTGATCTCGCGATCGGCGAGAAATACACGCCGAGCGTTCCGTGCACCGGCCAGTTCCACAAGGTCGACGTGACCGTTGTTTCGCGCACCAAGGCATTCCGGCAGGGCGTCGCATTCACGTCCGCGTCGTTGAACGTCTACCTGCCGCCGGACAATTCGAGCGTTGTGGAAGAGGATCGGGAAATGGTGCTGGTTCGCTAGCGCCTGACCGCACTTGAGGCACGGACCACGAGCTCCGGCTGGAACTTCACGTGCCGGTGCTCGTGGTCCGGTTCGTTCTCGGCCAGCAGCAGGCTCGCTGCGGTGCGACCGAGCTGGTCGCGCGGCTGGCGAACCGACGTGAGCGGAACCGCGGCGGCCGCGGCGAACTCGATGTCGTCGTAGCCCACCACGGCCAGGTCGTCCGGAACCTTCAACCCCTGCTGCGTCATCGACTGCAGCAGGCCGAGCGCGAGCAGGTCGTTGGCGCAGAACGCCGCCGTGGGCCGCCGTGACGACGGCAGCCCGACGAGCCGCTCCCCCGCGCCCCGGCCTTCCGCCACCTGCAAACCCCTGGTCTCCAACAGTGTCAACGAATCCGCTGGCAGACCGGCGTTTGCTAGCGCTCGCAACGCGCCTTCGTACCGATCGCGCACCTGTTGGATCGACAGCGGGCCGCCGACCATCGCGATGCGGGTGTGGCCGTTCTCGATCAGGTGGGTCACCGCGAGCTCGCCGCCGAGCACGTCGTCGACCGCGACCGAGCAGTGCGTGCCGTCCGTCGACTCGCGGTCCACCAGCACGACCGGTGTGCCGCGTTCGGCGATGTGCGCGCTCTCGCCGTCGACCGGGGTGACCAGGATGCCCTCGACGCGCTGCTCGTGCAGCAGCTCCAGGTACTCGCGCTCACGGCCGGCGTCCGACGCGCTGTTGCACAGGAACAGCGCGAGCCCCGCCTCCCGCGCCGCGTCCTCCACGCCGCGGGCCACGTCGGTGAAGAACGGGTTCGCGGCGTCGAGCACGACGTAAGCGATCACCCGGCTGCGACCCGCGCGCAGCTGGCGCGCGGACTCGTTGCGCACGAAGCCCAGTTCCTCGATCGCGGCCAGGACGCGTTGCCGCGTTGCCGGAGCGACGACGTCCGGCCGGTTGAGCACGTTCGAGACGGTCGCGTTCGACACGCCGGCGTGCTGCGCGACGTCGCGGATGCCCACTGACGGCTTCACCGGCGGCTCCTGTCGTTGAAACGTGACAACGAATCGTACCCCGTGTCCCTTGACACGGGGCCGCAACACACCCAGAGTGCACGTTACTCAGGTGTTAAAACGTTTCAACATCGAGGAGACGGAAGTGGACCGACCTCCCGTCGTGGCACTGGACGAGGTGAGCAAGTCCTTCGGCGCCGTCCGCGCGTTGTCCGGGGTGTCGCTGCGGCTGCTGCCCGGCGAGGCCCACGCGCTGCTCGGGGAGAACGGGGCGGGCAAGTCGACCCTGATCAAGACGCTCGCCGGCGTGCACCGCCCGGACGCCGGGCAGATCCTCGTCGACGGTGCCCCGCAACGGTTCTCCGGTCCCGCCGACGCGCTGGCCGCGGGCATCGCGATCATCTACCAGGAACCGACGCTGTTCGGTGACCTGTCGGTGGCCGAGAACGTCTTCATGGGCCGCCAGCCGCTCGGGTTCGGCCGCCGCATCGACGTCGCACAGATGCACGCCCGCACCTCGGAGCTGTTCTCCCGCCTGGGAGTCCGGCTCGACCCGGCCCGCCCGGCGCGCGGACTGTCCATTGCGGACCAGCAGCTCGTGGAGATCGCCAAGGCGCTGTCGTTCGACGCCCGCGTGATCGTGATGGACGAGCCGACCGCCGCGTTGTCGGCGCACGAGGTCCAACGCCTTTTCGGTGTGGTGCAAGCGTTGCGCGCGCAGGACGCGGCCGTGCTGTTCGTGTCGCACCGGCTGAACGAGGTGTTCGAGCTGTGCCAACGGGCGACGGTCCTGCGCGATGGCGAGTTCGTGTGGTCCGGCGAGCTCACCAACGAGACCCCGGACTCCTTGGTGCGGCGGATGGTCGGCCGCGAGCTGTCGCAGCTCTTCCCCAAGGAGGACACGACGGCCGGCGAGGTGCTGCTGTCGGTGCGACGGCTGACCCGCGAAGGCGTGTTCACCGACGTGTCGTTCGACGTCAGGGCGGGTGAGATCGTCGCGCTGTCCGGCCTGGTCGGCGCGGGCCGCAGCGAGGTCGCGCGGGCGGTGTTCGGCATCGACAGGCCCGACGGCGGAACCGTGCACGTGCAAGCCAGGAAGCTGAAGCCCGGCTCCCCCACCGCCGCGATGGCCGCGGGGATCGGGTTCGTGCCGGAGGACCGGCGGCAGCAGGGGCTGGTGATGGACGCGTCCATCGAACGCAACACCGCACTTGCGTCACTGGGTCGTCTGTCGACGTTCGGCTTGCTGCGACGCAGAAGTGAACGCGCACTTGCCCAGGACTGGGCGGTGAAGCTGCGGCTGAAGTTCGCGCGGCTGAGCGACCCGGTCGGCGTGCTCTCCGGCGGCAACCAGCAGAAGGTCGTGCTCGCGAAGTGGCTGGCGCGCAAGCCGTCCGTGCTCATCGTCGACGAGCCGACGCGCGGCATCGACGTCGGCACGAAGGCCGAGGTGCACCGGCTGTTGTCGGAGCTGGCCGGGCAGGGCGTGGCGGTGTTGATGATCTCGTCGGAGCTGCCCGAGGTGCTCGGGATGGCGGATCGGGTGCTGGTCATGCACGAGGGGCGGTTGGTGGAGGAGCTGTCGCGGGCCGAGGCGACGGAGGAACGGGTGGCGATGGCCGCGGCGGGACAGATCTCGACACCGAACCGCGAGCGGGCTGGTGGTTCTCGATGACCACCCAACTCGACACCGCCGTCGCCCCTCCCGCCCAGCGCACCACAGCCCGCCGCCTCTCCACCCGAGTCGGCCGAGTCCGCGAGCTCGGCATCCTCGTGGCCCTCGCCCTCGTAGTCATCCCCACCGCGATCGCAAACCCGCGGTTCATCCAGCCCCAAAGCCTCCGCGACCTCCTCCTCAACGCCTCGATCGTCGCCCTCCTCGCGGTCGGCCAAACCCTGGTGGTCATCACCCGCAACGTCGACCTGTCCGTCGGCTCGGTCCTGGGCCTCGCCGCATTCCTGACCGCACAACAGTTCGCCGACCACCCCGGCACACCCCTGCTGGCAGGCATCGGGTTCGGCATGCTGATAGGCCTCGCCTGCGGCCTGCTCAACGGTCTTCTGGTCGCGCTCGGCAACGTCCCCAGCCTCGTCGTCACCCTCGGCACGCTCTACGTGTTCCGCGGCATCGACTACGCCCTCGCCCAGGGCAGGCAGGTCAACGCCGCGAACCTCCCCGACGCTCTCCTGAACCTGGGCAGCAGCCGCGTCCTGGGAATACCGGTGCTCGTGCTCGTCACCACTGCAATAGTCGCGGTAGCCGCCGTCTACCTGCGTTCCTACCGCTCCGGCCGCGAGCTGTACGCGATCGGTTCCAACCCGGAAGCCGCCACCCTCGCCGGTATCCCGAAAGCAAGACGCACGCTCACCACGTTCGTCCTGTCAGGACTGATCGCGGGGCTGGCCGGCGCGCTGTGGGTCGCCCGCTACGGCACGGTCGACGCGGCAGCGGGCACCGGGCTGGAACTCCAGGTCGTCGCGGCGGTCGTCGTCGGTGGCGTCGCGATCTTCGGCGGCTCCGGAACCGTGGCGGGTGCCGCGCTCGGCGCACTTCTGCTGGGCACGATCACCAGTTGCCTGGTGGTGCTGCAGATTCCCGCGTTCTGGCAGCAGGCGATCGCGGGCGCTCTCCTGCTCAGCGCCATCACCGTCGACCGCCTCCTGGCACTCCGGCTGGCGAAAGCCCTGCGTCGATCGGAAGGAACCAGCCATGCGTAACCTCCTGCGGTGGGAGACCGCACTGGTGTTCCTGCTGGTCGTGGTAGCGCTAACAGGTCAGGTCAGCACAAAAGGCTCGTTCCTGGACGGCGGCAACCTCTTCTACCTCGGCCTCGACATCGGCGAGATCGCGTTGATCGCCCTCCCGCTCACGCTGGTGATCGTCGCGGGTGAGATCGACCTGTCCGTCGCCTCGGTGCTCGGCCTGTCGAGCGCGCTGATCGGCTGGCTCTGGAACGCGGGCTGGTCCTTGGAAACCATCCTGCCCACGGTGATCGTCGTCGGCGCTGTCTGCGGAGCTTTCAACGGACTGCTCGTCACCCGGCTCGGACTGCCGAGCCTCGCGGTCACCATCGGCACGCTCGCCCTCTACCGCGGCCTCGCGCTGGTGGTGCTGGGCGACACCGCGGTCGCCGACTTCCCGGCGAGCTACACGTCGTTCGGCACGACCCCGTTGCCCGGTACCGACATCCCGTACCCGATCGTGCTCGCGGCGATCCTCGCGATCCTGTTCGGCATCGCGCTGCACGCCAGCTCGTTCGGCAGGTCCGTCTACGCCATCGGTGCCAACGAGGAAGGCGCGCGGTTCTCCGGCATCCGGGTCAAGCGGATCAAGCTGACCCTGTTCGTGCTCGCCGGAGCGGTGGCCGCGATCGCCGGCATCGTCTACACGTTCCGCTTCTCCAGCGCCCGCGCGGACAACGGCGTCGGCCTGGAGCTCGCCGTCGTCGCCGCTGTGCTGCTCGGCGGCGTGTCCATCTTCGGTGGCAAGGGCACGCTCTTCGGCGTGCTCGCGGGCGTGCTGCTGCTGGGCGGCCTGCGCAACCTGCTGATCCTGCAGGACACCTCCACCGAGGTCCTCACCATCGTCACCGGCCTCCTGCTGCTGGTGAGCGTTCTCGCCCCGTCCATCACCCGAACCCTCCGAAAGGCAACGACGTGAACACACGGCTAGTGCTCGCCCTGGTGATGTCCGGGGCCGTCGCGCTCACCGCCTGCGGTGGCACCACGAAGGACAGTTCGAGCCAGCAGACCGGCGGCGCAACGAACGCCGCCAAGGCCGACCCGAACGCGCCCCTCAAAGAAGGTCTGAAGATCACGTTCCTGCCCAAGCAGGTCAACAACCCGTACTTCACCGTGGCGCAGAAGGGTGCCGAGCAGGCAGGCACGGCGATCAAGGCCGAGGTGAAGCCGACCGGTCCGTCCGACGCGGCGGCCTCCTCCCAGGTCACCTACATCAACACCGCCGCGCAGCAGAAGCAGAACGCGCTGGTGATCTCCGCGAACGACGCCAACGCCGTCGCCCCCGCGCTGAAGTCCGCGCGTTCGCAGGGCCTGAAGGTCGTCACGTTCGACTCCGACGCCGCACCGGACGCCCGCGACGTCTTCATCAACCAGGCCACGTCCAACGAGATCGCCGCGGGCCAGGTCAAACTGATCTCCGAGGCGATCGGCGGCACCGGCGAGATCGCGATCCTGTCCGCGACCCCCAACGCCACCAACCAGAACGCGTGGATCGAGGTCATGAAGACCGAGCTCGCGAAGCCCGAGTACGCCGGCCTCAAGCTCGTGGAAACCGCGTACGGCAACGACGACGACCAGACGTCGTTCCAGAAGACCCAGGGTCTGCTCCAGGCGCACCCGAACCTCAAGGGCATCATCTCGCCCACCACGGTCGGCGTCGCGGCGGCCGCGCGCTACCTCAGCTCGTCCGAGTACAAGGGCAAGGTTCAGCTCACCGGACTGGGCACGCCGAACCAGATGCGCAAGTTCGTGCAGGACGGCACGGTGAAGTCGTTCGCGCTGTGGGACCCGAGCAAGCTCGGCTACCTCGCCGTGTACACCGCTGCGGCTCTGGCGTCCGGGCAGATCACCGGCGCGGAGGGCGAGAAGTTCAAGGCCGGTGACCTCGGCGACTACACGATCGGCGCGAAGGGCGAGGTCGTGCTCGGGCCGCCGACCGTGTTCACCAAGGACAACATCGACAAGTTCGACTTCTGACGTGCGCGTCTGCTTCACCTTGCGGGTCCGCCCGGATCGTCTCGACGACTACCGGGCGCGACACCGCGAGGTGTGGCCGGAGATGCGGGCTGCCCTCAGCGAGGCGGGCTGGCGCAACTACAGCCTCTTCCTCGACGGGGACGGCCTGCTGGTCGGCTACCTCGAATGCGACGACTTCGACACCGCCCTGGCCGAGATGGCCCGCACCGAGGTGAACGCGCGCTGGCAGCACGAGATGGCGGAGTTCTTCGTCGGTGACGGCAACGCCGACGAACGGATGCGGCCGCTGGACGAGGTCTTCCACCTCGACTGAAAGCTTTGGGGAGAACAATGAGCGTGAAAGACGCGTTGCGCGAGCAGCGGATCGAGACGCCGTCGTGGGCGTACGCGAACTCGGGCACCCGGTTCAAGGTGTTCGCGCAACAGGGGGTGCCGCGCACGCCGTACGAGAAGATCGACGACGCGGCGGTCGTGCATCGGCTGACCGGGGTCGCGCCGACGGTCGCGTTGCACATCCCGTGGGACAGGGTCGAGGACTACGGCAAGCTCGCATCCTATGCACGCGATCGCGGGGTCGCGTTGGGAGCCATCAACTCCAACGTCTTCCAGGACGACGACTACAAGCTCGGCAGCGTGTGCCACCCCGATCCGGCGGTGCGGCGCAAGGCGATCGGGCACCTGCTCGAGTGCGTCGACATCATGGACGCCACGGGCTCGCGCGACCTCAAGCTGTGGTTCGCGGACGGCCTGAACTACCCCGGCCAGGACAACCTCCGCGCCCGCCAGGACCGGCTCGCCGAAGCACTCCAAGAGGTCTACGACCGGCTCGGTGACCAACGGATGTTGTTGGAGTACAAGCTCTTCGAGCCCGCGTTCTACACGACGGACGTGCCGGACTGGGGCACGGCGTACGCGCATTGCCTGCAACTGGGCGAGAAAGCGCAGGTGGTGATCGACACCGGGCACCACGCGCCGGGCACGAACATCGAGTTCATCGTGTCGTTCCTCTTGCGGGCGAACAAGCTCGGCGCGTTCGACTTCAACTCGCGCTTCTACGCCGACGACGACCTGATGGTGGGCGCGGCGGACCCGTTCCAGCTGTTCCGGATCATGCACGAGATCGTCTTGGCCGACGCTTTGACACCGGCAGCGGGCATCGCGTTCATGCTCGACCAGTGCCACAACCTGGAGCCGAAGATCCCCGCGATCATCCGGTCTGTGCTCAACGTCCAGGAGGCCACGGCCAAGGCGCTCCTGGTCGATCACGAGGCGCTGAACAACGCACAGCAGGCCGGTGACGTGCTCGGGGCGAACGCTGCGTTGATGGACGCCTACAACACCGATGTCCGTCCACTGCTGAAAGAACTGCGAGAAGAAATGGGACTGGATCCGGATCCCATGGCCGCCTACGCGCGGTCCGGGTACGCGGAGCAGATCGTCCGTGAACGAGTCGGTGGCGAGGCCGCCGGGTGGGGTGCGTGATGAGTCAGGTCGAAGCGCTGCTGGGCCGTTCGAACCGGTTGGGGGCCGACCCGCGCAACACCAACTACGCGGGCGGCAACACCTCGGCCAAGGGCTCGGAGACCGACCCGGTGACCGGACAGCCCGTGGAGCTGTTGTGGGTCAAGGGATCCGGCGGTGACCTCGGCACGCTCACCGAGTCGGGGCTCGCGGTGCTGCGGCTCGACCGGCTGCACGCCTTGAGAGACGTCTATCCAGGTGTCGAGCGCGAGGACGAGATGGTCGCCGCGTTCGACTTCTGCCTGCACGGCAAGGGCGGCGCGGCGCCGTCGATCGACACGGCCATGCACGGCCTGGTGGACGCGCAGCACGTCGACCACCTGCATCCGGACGCGGGCATCGCGTTCGCCACGGCGGCCGACGGCGAGGCGTTGGTCAAGGCGTGCTTCGGCGAACGGGTCGTGTGGGTGCCGTGGCGGAGGCCAGGTTTCCAGCTGGGGCTGGACATCGCGGCGGTCAAACGTGACAACCCGCAGGCCATCGGCGTGATCCTCGGCGGCCACGGCATCACGGCCTGGGGCGCGACCAGCGAGGAGTGCGAGGCCAACTCTCTCGACATCATCACCACCGCCCAGCGCTACCTCGACGACCACGGCCGTCCGGATCCGTTCGGACCGGTGATCCACGAACCTCTGCCGGAACAAGAACGCCGACTGAGGGCTGCCGAACTCGCGCCGGTGATCCGCGGCCTGGCCTCCACGGACTCGCCCCAGGTCGGTCACTTCACCGACAGCGAGGTGGTGCTGGACTTCCTGTCGCGCTCAAGGCATCCCGAACTGGCCGCGCTCGGAACGTCGTGCCCCGACCACTTCCTGCGCACCAAGGTCCGTCCGCTGGTGGTCGACCTGCCCCCGACCGCACCACTCGACAGCGTCATCGACCGGCTGGAGCACCTGCACGACGCCTACCGCGAGGACTACAAGTCCTACTACGAGCGGCACGCTCAGGAAGACAGCCCGCCGATGCGCGGCGCCGACCCGGCCGTCGTGCTCGTGCCGGGCGTCGGCATGTTCAGCTTCGGCCGCACCAAGCAGACCGCACGCGTGGCCGGTGAGTTCTACGTGAACGCCATCAACGTCATGCGCGGCGCCGAGTCGGTCTCCCGGTACGCGCCGATCGAGGAACGCGAGAAGTTCCGCATCGAGTACTGGGCGCTCGAAGAGGCCAAGCTCCAGCGGATGCCGAAGCCGAAACCGCTCGCCACCCGCGTCGCTCTGGTCACCGGCGCCGGTTCGGGCATCGGCCGGGCCATCGCCCAACGACTCGCAGCGGAAGGCGCATGTGTAGTTGTCGCCGACCGCAACGGTGACGCGGCTGTCGAAGTCGCCGAGAGCATCGGAACCGCCGATGTCGCAGTCGCGGTGACCGTCGACGTCACCGACGCAGAGGACATCGCGGAAGCGTTCCGGGCGGCGTCACGCGCGTTCGGCGGCGTGGACCTGGTGGTGAACAACGCCGGTCTGTCGATCTCCAAGCCGCTCGCCGACACCACCGAGGCCGACTGGGACCTCCAGCACGACGTGATGGCCAAGGGTTCGTTCCTGGTGTCGCAGCAGGCCGCGAAGGTCATGCGCGCCCAGGCGATGGGCGGCGACATCGTCTACATCTCCAGCAAGAACGCGGTGTTCGCCGGACCGAACAACGTGGCGTACGGCGCCGCGAAGGCCGATCAGGCGCACCAGGTCCGGTTGCTGGCGGCGGAGCTCGGCGAGGACGGCATCCGCGTCAACGGCGTCAACCCGGACGGTGTGGTGCGCGGCTCCGGCATCTTCGCGGGCGGCTGGGGTGCCCAACGTGCGGCGGTCTACGGCGTGCCGGAGGAGAAGCTCGGCGAGTTCTACGCCCAGCGCACCCTGCTCAAGCGCGAGGTGCTGCCCGAGCACGTGGCGGCAGCGGTGTTCGCACTGACAGCAGGCGATCTCTCGCTCACGACGGGCCTGCACGTGCCGGTCGACGCCGGTGTCGCAGCGGCGTTCCTGCGATGACTGCAGTCGCGGCCGTCGACCTCGGCGCGTCCAGCGGCCGGGTGGTGCGAGGGGTCATCACCGACGGCGCCGTGCGCATCGAGGAGGTGCACCGGTTCGCCAACGGGCCGGTGCACCACGGCGACAGACTCCACTGGGACGTGCCCGGCCTGTACCGCGAGGTGCTCACCGGGCTGAAGAAGGCTGGCGAGATCGACAGCATCGGCATCGACAGCTGGGCCGTCGACTACGGCCTGCTCGACGCCCGCGGCCGGCTGCTGGACAACCCCGTGCACTACCGCGACTCCCGCACCGACGGCATCAAGCCGCCCGACGGGCTGTACGAGGTCAACGGCCTGCAGTTCCAGCCGTTCAACACGATGTTCCAGCTGATGGCGGAACCGCTGCTGCCCCAGGCGTCCCAGCTGCTGCTGATCCCCGACCTGCTCTCCTACTGGCTGACCGGCGAACGCGGCGCCGAGTACACCAACGCCACCACGACCGGCCTGATCGACGTCCGAACAGGACAGTGGTCGCCCGACCTGACCCGAAACCTGCCCGCGGACCTCCTGCCGAAGCTGCGCCACCCCGGCGACTCGGCAGGCAGCTACCACGGCGTCCCGGTCACGGCGGTCGGGTCGCACGACACCGCGTCCGCCGTCGTCGCCGTGCCCGCCGAGAACGAGCGGTTCGCCTACATCTCTTGCGGCACCTGGTCGTTGGTGGGCGTGGAGCTCTCCGACCCCGTGCTCACCCCCGAAAGCCAAGCCGCCAACTTCACCAACGAGGGCGGCGTCGACGGCACGATCCGCTACCTCCGCAACGTGATGGGACTGTGGCTGCTGCAGGAATGTCTGCGCAAGTGGGACACCGCGCTGGATCCGTTGCTGCGAGAAGCCGCGCACGTCAGAGGCCGGCTGTTCGACCCCAACGACCCGGTGTTCCTCCCACCAGGGGACATGCCCACCCGGATTCAGCAGTGGTGCGGCACGCCGATGACCAGAGCCGAGATCGTCCGGTCCATCTTGGACAGTCTCGCCCTCGCGCACGCGGACGCCGTCGAGGACGCACAGCGGTTGTCCGGGCAAGAAGTCGACACCGTGCACATCGTCGGCGGCGGCTCGCACAACGAGCTGTTGTGCCAGCTCACCGCCGACGCGTGCGGTCTCCCAGTGGTCGCGGGACCCGCCGAAGCCACCGCGCTGGGGAACGTCCTGGTGCAGGCGCGTGCCGTGGGGGCGGTCCACGGCACGCTCGCCGACCTCAGGAAGCTGGTTCGGCAGTCGCAGCCGCTGCGGCGCTACCTCCCCCGTTGAACCTCCACCGCCCGTGCGGCACGTTCACCACGGCGAACCCGTTCGCGTGCGGCACGTGCACCTCGGCGGTGGAGCCCACCGGCACCTCGACCGTCAGCTTCAGCACGCCGTCGACCTTGGCCCACGCCACGACGATCCGGCCTCGCACGCTCTCGAACTCCAGCCGAGCCCACGACACGCGATCAACCGCGTTCGGCCACACCTTGAACGTCCGGTAGCCGGCATCGCCCGGCACGAGTCCGGCGACGTGCTCGTACAACCACTGCGCGACAGTGCCTTTGAAGTAGTGGTTGCGTGAACGTGTGCCGGTGTCCCACATCTCCCACATGGTGTCGGCGCCGTTGGAGAACCAGTGGCCCCAGCTCGGGTAGGAGCGCTCGACCGCCATCGCGGTGGCGACGTCGGCGTGTCCGTTGTCGCTCAACGCTTTCAGTAGCACGCTCGCACCGAGGCAGCCGACGTTGACGTGGTTGCCGTTCGCGCGCACCTCGGTGGCGAGCCGGTCCGCGACGGCCTGGATCGACCCCGCGGGCACCATGCCGAACGCGAGCGGCAGCGCGTTGGACGTCTGCCGGTAGTCGGGATCGCGCGCCGTCCGGTAGTAGCCCGCGCCGAGGAACGCCTGGTTGAACGCTGACAACAGCCCTGAAGCGACCTCGCGATAACGCGGGACGGGCTTGCCGATCACGTCACCGAGCTCGGCAGCGTGCAGCAACGACCGATACAGGTAGGCGGTCGCGCTGAGCCTGGTGTCCTCGGGCGGAATGCCACCGGAACCGGGCGGCAGAAAGTCGCCGAGCGCGGTGACCGCGAGCCCGTCGCGCAGCCGGGCGATCTCCCAGTCCAGGTACCGGGTGAGCACCGGCCAGTGCTGCGCGGCGAGCCGTTCGTCGCCGTAGATCCGGTACATCTCCCGCAGCACGAACGGATAGACCGTCGTCCACTCCGGTGCGGGCGCGAGCTCGCGGTAGCCCCAGCCACCGCTCGGCACGATCACCGGCAGCTGACCGGCGGTGTCCTGGCTGTCCGCGAGGTCGCCGAGCCACTTGGTGAAGAACTTCGCCATCCCGAACTCGGCGAGCATCGACGGCGCTCCGACCTGCGCGTCACCGGTCCAGCCGTTCTTCTCGTACGTCGGGGTGTCGGTCGGGATGCCGTGCAGGTTGTTCGCGACGGTCCGGCGCATCGCCGCGTCGTACTGCTCGAACAGCGGCTCCGAGCACCGGAACGTGCTGACCGCGGGCACGTCCGAATGCACGACCCGGCCGACGAGCTTCGGAGCGGCGGTCAACCCGGTCACCTCGACGTACCGGAAACCCTTGTAGGAAAACTTCGGCTCCCAGGTTTCCTGCTGACCACCGCAGACGTACTCGTCGAGCTGGATCCGGTTGCCGGTGACGTGACCGTTCTCCATGTGCACGCTGCCGTCGGCGTTCAGCGTCTCGCCGTGCTTGAGCCGCACGACGGTGCCCGCCGGCGCCTGCACGGTGAGCTGCGTCCAGCCGGACATCGTGCGGCCCATGTCGGCGACGAACACGCCCGGCTTCAGCATGCGCACCGTCGGCGTGACCGACTCGACCACGCGGATCGGTTCGTGCTCCTGTGCTTTCAGCGTTCCCTTCGGCGCGGGCCGGACCGGCGACGACTGCCACTTCGAGTCGTCGAAACCGGGCTTGGTCCAGTCGCGCGGGGCAAGGCGGGCGTCGTAGGTTTCGCCGGTGTACAGCGAGTTCGACAACGTCGGACCGTCGGTGAGGCGCCACGACTCGTCGGACGCGATCGTCGTGCGAGTGCCGTCCGGGTGGTCGATCTCCAGCTGGGCCAGCAGTTTCGGTTCGTCGTGCCACGGCGGCCGCTCCCAGCGCCACACGTTCGGCGACTTCATCCCGAAGAAACCGCGGCCCAGCGTCACGCCGATCGCGTTGCGGCCACTCCGAACCAGACTTGTCACGTCGTGCGTCGCGTACAGAACCGTGTTGTCGTAGTCGGTGAAGCCGGGATCGAGCACGCGGTCACCGACGCGGCTGCCGTTGATCGACGTCTCGTGGTAGGCCAGGCCGCTGACGTACAACCGGGCCCGCGACACCGGCTTGCTGAGCGTGAACTCCTTGCGCAACAACGGTGCGGGCTGCTCGACGACCGTCACGTTCGAACCCCACGGACCCTGCCCGTACGGGTCGAGCACGGTCGCGGCGGCCCACGCGGAGTCGTCGAAGTCCGGTGTCTGCCAGCCGGACTGCTCGGTGTCGGCCACCTTCCAGCCAGGCCCTGTCACCAGCTCGCGCTGACCGTCGGGCAGATCGACGAGCAGGCGCAGCAGGAATCCCGCCGGTCCGGGCGACCGGTTCGTCGCTCGCGCGGCCAGCACGATCCGCCTGCTCACGAAACGAGTGACGTCGGCGCGTTGCCCGACCTTCCACACGTCGGTCTGCTCTGGCACGTGCAGCGCCTGAGATCCGTTGACGTACAAGGTGAAGTCGTCGTCCGCGGTCGCGACCAGCCGCGCCCGCACCGCGTCGGCGGGAAGCTCCAGCGTGGTGCGGAACCAGCGGCTCTCCGGCGGGGTGGTGGCCGACCAGATCCACGAGGCACCGGTGAACCCGATGGACGTGTCGGGCGCCCCGATCCAGCGCGCCTGCCACGAAGTCCCCAGCAGCGCCGTCTCCCACCAGCTGGAGGTGCTCCACCCCGACACGCGGTTCGCGCCGTCCCACACCCGCACCCGCCAGTGGTAACGCGTGCGCGGGCGCAACGCCTTGCCCGCGAACGGAACCCCGGTGGTGCGGTCCGACGCGACCCGGCCGGACTGCCACACGTCCGCACGTCCCGGCGCGGTGCCGACCTCGACCTGGTAGGCCGTCTGCCGCGCACCCGTCCCGTCCGCCGCGAGCACCCAGCCGAGCCGTGGTGCCGCGACGTCGGTGCCCAGCAGCGTTTCCGCGTACTCGACGGTCGTGCGCACCACCCGGAGACCACCAGCCCCGCTCACCGGACCAGACTCCGCCCGCGCCACTCCCACCGGCAATGCGGTCGCGGACAGCCCGACCGCCGATGTCCTGAGGAACTCCCGTCTGCGCACGTCGTCTCCACCTTCGTCGCTGGATGAAACGTTTCAATCACGGTAGCGACGGCCAGGGTGTTACGAGCGGCAGGCAGTGTCAAGGCAGGGGCGAGCAGGCTGTCCGCAATCGGTCATCACGGTTGAATCGTTTAAATGTCAACCCGTGGTGCAGGTGCTTCCGTTCAGGGTGAACGCAGCCGGGTCGGCTCCGCTGGGCGAGCCGTTGAACCCGATGTTCGTGGACGCGTTCGGCGCGAGCGTGCGGTTCCAGGCCAGATTGGTGGCCGTGACGCTGCCGCCGGACTGCGCGAACGTCGCACCCCAGCCCGGCAACGTGACGCGCTGACCGTCGGCGTAGCTGAAGGCCAGCGTCCACCCGTCGACCGCACTCGTGCCGGTGTTCTTGATCGTCACGCTCGCGGTGAAACCGTTGCCACCGCCCCAGTTCTGCGCCGCGTACCCGACCTCGCACGTGGCAGAGCCGGCGGCTGTCGTCGCCGTCACGATGCCGGAGAACGCCGAGACGTTCCCCGCGGCGTCCCTCGCCCGCACCTGGTACCGGTAGGTGGTCGACGGGGTCAGCCCGCTGTCCGCGTAAGTCGTCGACGCCGACGAAGCCACCTGCGCGAACGAACCACTGCCCGTCGCGCGGAACACGTCGTAGCCGGTCACGCCGACGTTGTCCGTCGACGCCACCCAGTTCAACGTCAGACCACGCGAGGTCACACCCGAAGCGGCCGGAGTGCCGGGCACCGACGGCGGCTGGGAGTCGCCGCCACCACCGAAGATCGTGGCTTCCTTCGAGGTCTGCCGGACTCCGTTGGCACCGTTGAGGAACCGCTCACCCCACGGCGTGAGGCTCGCCGGGTTGAAGTTGGTCGTCATGTCGAGGTAGCCGACGTCGCCGCTGTTACCGCTCCACGACCAGCCGAGGTAACCGAGGCCGCGGCTCTGCGCCTGAGCCATGATCGTGTCCTCGTCCGGGTCGCCGTCGCTGTGGTTGTGCCCGAACTCCCCCACCACCAACGGCAGAGCCTTGAACGCGTCGAGGTAGGCGTTCACCTTGGCCGCCGTGTTGTAGACGCCGTACATGTGGACGGAGAACACGGTGTTGCGCAACGGGTCGGCGTTGAGCACCGACGCCGCGTTGTCCCGCATGACGTTGCCCCAGTCCTGGCCCCACATCGGCGCGTCGGCCATGATCAGGTGCTGCAAACCGGCACCGCGCAGCCTGCCGATCGCGCCGCTCGTCGCGCTCGCCCACGTGGCGCTGACCGACGCGTTGTTGCCGAACGGCTCGTTGCCCAGGTTGATGACGACGTAGTTCTCCTGGCCCTTCAACGCGTTCGCCACACCGATCCAGTAGGTCGCCGCCTGGTCGAGAGTCGCCGCGCCGGCCTGCTCGCCGTAGCCGGTGGTGTCGTGGACCTCCAGCACGCAGATCATCCGGTTCTGCTTGCACAGCGAGATCACGTTCGCGACCTCCGACGCGGGCGTCGGCCCCCACCGCTGACCGCTGCCGAGCACCACGCGAACGGTGTTGGTGCCGAAGGGCTTCATGTCCGCGAACGCCCTGTTCTGGCCTGGGTACCAGACATAGGCGTGGTTCACCCCGCGCATCACGAACGGGGTGCCGTTGCCCTCGACGATCTTCGTGCCCTCGACGTGCAGGCCCGTGGCACCGCCGAGTGTCGCGACGACGGCCGGGAACCAGCGGCCTTCGATCTTCTGGATCCCGGTGGTGCTGTTGGGATGCACGCCGTCGGTGGTGTCCGCCGAGGTGCTGAAACCGGTCCACTGGTCGACCACGGTGACCGGTGAGGCCGCCGTGCTGTTCGTCCGCGCCCAGCCAGGAATCGCGGCGTTCAGGTCGATCACACGCTGCGCGCACGCCGAGCAGTTGGACGGGTTCATCGGGATGATCTGGGCGACGACGAGCTTGATCGCCGGGTTGCTCGCGCGCATCTGGCCGAGCATCGCGGTGTAGGCGTTGAGGATCGTGGCCGCCGGGACGTTGCTCCAGACGTCGTTGGTGCCCAGGTGCATCAGCACGACGTCCGGGCGGGCGGACGACAGCCAGCCGGGAAGCTGGTTGTCCCGCACGATGTTCGTCGCCAGGATGCCGCCGTGGCCCTCGTTCTCGCCGTCGTACGCGAACCCGCAGCCCGGTGCGGGCAACGAGCCTACGAAGTCGACGTCGGTACGTCCGGTGTCCTGCAGGTGTCTCCAGAGCAGTGCCCGCCAGCAGCCGGGTGAGCCGGTGATCGAGTCGCCGAGGGCCATGATCCGCGCGGGTGCCGCGGCGTTCGCGGCCGGCGTCAGAAACGCGGCCAGCAGCAACGCGGCCATCACCGCACGGAGAGTTCGCCAGGTCATGCACGCCATTCTGGGAGCGCTCCCGGAATAGCGGAAACCGCCGAGTGGCCCTATTGCGCCGCGCGAATCCGCCCTGCGGTTCTCGAATTCGACGACATTGTCGAACAATCGACGAGCACCATTCGAAAATCGTTGACGCCCACGCCGCGCCGCCCCAAGATTGCGAAAATGTTAGCGCTCACAGGAGCCCGCGCCGGCCTGCTCGCACTGGCCGTCGCCTGCGGCACCGTCACCGCGGTCGGCGAGTCCCCTGCCCTCGCCGCACCCGTCACCCGCAACCAGATCGCCGTTCCCGCCGCCCCGATGGGCTGGGCCTCGTGGAACACCTTCTTCGAGAACATCGACCACAACGTCATCAAATCCCAGGCCGACGCGTTGGTGTCGAAAGGACTCGCCTCCGCCGGCTACGAGTACGTCAACATCGACTCCGGGTGGTGGAAGGGAACCCGGGACGCGGCGGGGAACATCACCGTCGACCAGGCGCAGTGGCCCGGTGGCATGAAGGCGATCGCCGACTACATCCACAGCAAGGGCCTCAAAGCCGGCATCTACACCGACGCGGGCCGCAACGGCTGCGGTTACTACTTCCCCACTCCCGGACCACCGCACGCGGGCACCGGCAGCGAGGGCCATTACGAGCAGGACATGCTGCAGTTCTCGAAGTGGGGCTTCGACTACGTCAAAGTCGACTGGTGCGGCGCCGACGTCGAGAAGCTCGACGCTCCCAGCACCTACCAGGCGCTCAGCGACGCCGTGACGAAGGCCAGTGCCGCGACCGGCCGCGACCTGGTGCTGTCGATCTGCGAGTGGGGCAAGAACGACCCGTGGAACTGGGCGCCGGGCATGGCCCCGTTGTGGCGCACCGGAACGGACATCATCTTCGCGCACGAGACCCCGTCGATCGACATGGTCTACGAGAACTTCGACAAGAACCAGCGGCCGACCGCGCAGCACACCGGGTACTACAACGACCCGGACATGATGATGATCGGCATGCCGGGCCTGTCCCCCAAGGCCAGCCGCGTGCACATGAGTCTGTGGGCGGTCGGCGGGTCGCCGATGCTCCTCGGCAACGATCTGACCAAAATGGACGATGCCACGATCTCGGTGCTGACCAACCGCGAGGTCGTCGCGGTGGGCCAGGATCCGCGCGGACTGCCCGCGGTCGAGGTCGCGGAGGACGTCCGTGGTCAGCAGGTCTACGCGAAGGTGTTGTCCGGCAACGGACACCGGGCCGTCGCACTGCTCAACCGCACGTCGTCGAGCGCGACCATGACTCTGCGGCTCGCCGATCTGGGCCTGTCCGGTCGCATGGCCGCTGTCCGCAACCTCTGGACCGGCGCCACCTCCTCGATCACCACCGGCAGTCACAGCGTCACCGTCCCGGCGGGCGACGTGGTGATGCTGTCCGTGACCGGAGCCGAGACAACCGCGCTCCCTGTCGAGAACTCGCGCGTCACCGCGAGCGCGGGCGGCCTGGCGGTCGCGACGATCGAGTACGCCAACGGTGAGCGGGTCGCCCGCAAGGCCACCCTGCAGGTCAACGGCGGCCAGGTCCCCACCGCCGTCGCGCTGCCGCCGACCGGCTCAGCGCAGACCAAAGGCACGGTGTCCGTGATCGTGTCGCTGGCCAAGGGCCCCAACTCGTTCGCGCTCACCGGCGACGCGACCGTCGTGGAGGTGCGGGAACTCCCCGGCACCAAAGGCACCGAGGTGATCGGCACGCAGTCCGGGCGTTGCGTGGACATCAACCGCAACACGATCACCAACGGCACGCAGGCCCAGCTGTGGGACTGCAACGGCGGTGTGGCCCAGACGTTCACCCACAACGCCCGCAAGGAGCTCGTGGTGTACGGCGACAAGTGCCTCGACGCGTGGGACCACGGCACCACGAACGGCACGAAGGTCGCGATCTACGACTGCACCGGCGGCACGAACCAGCAGTGGAACCTCAACGCCGACGGCACCATCACCGGCGTGCAGTCGGGGCTGTGCCTCGACGCCCACAACGCGGCCACAGCCAACGGAACCTTGCTCGTCCTGTGGTCCTGCAACGGCAACGACAACCAGAAGTGGACCCGCAACTGATGCCCGGAACCCTGCTCCTGATCCCCGCGCTGCTGGCGGCACTGGCAACACCCGCCCAGCCCGCCACGGGTGGCAGCTTCGAGGTGCTGACCTACAACGTGGCCGGCCTGCCGGAAGGCCTCTCGTCGGGCCACCCCGCGGTGAACACGCCGTTGATCAGCCCGCGACTGGCCCCCTACGCCGTCGTCAACGTCCAGGAGGACTTCAACTACCACGCGGCTCTCTACGCGGGCGACAACCACGCCCACCGCACCCCCACGAGCGGCGGGATCCCGTTCGGCAGCGGCCTGAACACGTTGTCCCACCTGCCTTACAGCGACCTCGAACGCACGAAGTGGTCGTCCTGCAACGGCACGGACTGCCTCACGCCCAAGGGCTTCACGTACAAGCGGGTCGCACTGGCCGACGGGGTGTTCGTCGACCTTTACAACCTGCACCCCAACGCCGGCACCGAACCGGCCGACCTCGCCGCGCGCCGGGCGAACATCACCCAGCTGTCCCGGTTCATCGCGGCGAACTCGGCCGGCAACGCGGTCATCGTCATGGGAGACACCAACACCCGGTACACCCGCGCGGACGACAACATCCGCGAACTGGTCACCACCAACGGACTCACCGACGCGTGGGTGCAGCT
This sequence comes from Lentzea sp. NPDC051838, assembly GCF_040681245.1. NCBI lineage: Bacteria > Bacillati > Actinomycetota > Actinomycetes > Pseudonocardiales > Pseudonocardiaceae > Lentzea > Lentzea sp. NPDC051838. The sequence continues at coordinate 256,813 of NZ_JBFAYI010000004.1, read as the reverse complement.
GGAACGCGGCGGCCAGGCACCGGCGGCGGGCAGCCCGGCGCTGGTGTGCGACCCGACGCCCACCGACACCTGCGAGGTCGTCGACAAGATCCTCTACCGGGGCAACCGGCAGATCACCCTCACCGCCAGCGACTACCGCAACGACCACACGGCTTTCGTGGACGCGCAAGGCAAACCGCTGTCCGACCACTTCCCGATCGCGGCCAGGTTCGACTGGACGGCCGACCCCGGCATCCGGCTCAGCGCCGAGCACGGCGGCCCGCACGGCACCCCGTTCACCGACCTCGCCGCCGTCGACCAGGGGGCCGTACGCGCGCTGACCTTGCGCGGGGGCAACAGGGTGGACCAGGTCGCGTTCACGGTCGGCAACACCACCTTCAGCCACGGCGGCAACGGCGGTACCGCGTCAACCCTCACGCTCGCGCCGGGCGAGCACCTCGTGTCCGTGAAGTTGAGCCAGGGCAAGCACAACGGCCACACCCGCGTCTTCTCGGCGACGTTCACCACGGACCAGGGGCGCACGCTCTCGGCGGGCAAGGAAACCGGTGACACGCTCACCCTCACCGCGCCCGCCGGATGGCGCATCGCCGGGTTCACCGGCCGCTCAGGCGACGAGGTCGACCGGCTCGGTGCGATCTTCGCGCCCAAGTGACCGGACGCCGATCAGCACCACCCACACGCTCCACACCAGGTAGCCGACGAAGTTGATCTGGTCGGCGCCCGGCACGTCGAACGGCGTCAGCACGCCCGCCGCGATCATCACCGCGGCGGGCAGGCCGAGCCACGGGGCGATCCGCAGCGCCCGGACGATCGCCACCGTCCACGCCGCTGTCAGCAGGTAGCCGAGGGTCTCGCCGATCACGACGCCCAGCACGAGGTTGAGCGTGTCGAACGTGGCCCGGTCGGTCAGGTGCGGCACCACCAGCGGCCATCGAAGCAGGCCGACGACCTGCACCACCGCGGCCGCGACCCCGAGCCACGCGGTGCGTCTGTGCAGCAGCAGCGCGAGCGGGGCGAGCAGGGCCGCGCTGAACGCCAGCAGCGCGAACTCGGCGCCGATCACGCCCGCGTTCGCCTGGAAACGGGTCATCGCGTCCAGCTCCTGAAGGATGGCCGGGTAGTCGAAGGAGGCACCGAGCAGCGCAAATGATGCGTTCGCGGCGACAACAGCCGTGAACGCAAGGGCAGCGATCGATCTCTGTACAGTGTTCAGCATTCCCAAAGTCTGTACGCTGTACAGAGATCGAGTCAAGGGGTTGAAGTGAAACCTGGTCCCAAGCGGTCGCTGTCCGAGGACGCGATCGTCGGCGCCGCGCTGAAGCTGCTGGGCGAACGCGGCGGCGACGCGATGTCCATGCGCAGCATCGCGAGCGAGGTCGGGGTCGCCCCGAACGCGCTCTACACCTACTTCCCGGACAAGGCCGCGGTGCTGCGGGCCGTGGTCGACCGCCTGATCGGCGAGCAGAGCCTCGACGTGTTCACCGATCGGGGCGTCCCGTGGCGGCGACGCGTCCACGAGGTGGCACTCGGCCTGCGCACGCGACTGCTCGACCACCCCGGGGCCACGCGGCTGCTCCTCGGCGCCCCGATGGACGGACCTCGCGCGCTCGCGTTCGGCGAACGGCTGCTCGACCTGCTGACCGAGGCCGGACTGTCCGAAGAGGACGCCGCACGCGCGTCCTACACGTTGATCGTGTACCTGCTGGGGTCGATCGCGCTGGAGGCCGCCGAGCTCGATCCCACCCAGCCCGCGCCACCCGAGGCAGAACGGGTCGCGGAGCGGCGCAAGGGTTTCGACGCGGTGCCGGCGGAGGCGTTTCCGCGCACGGCGGCGACGGCGAGCGTGATGGCCGCCTACATCTCGACCGATCAGTACCTGTGGGGGCTGGACCGGGTGCTCGACGGCCTCACTGGACGTAGAGGCCGTTCTTGATGTCGTCGACCACGGCCTGCCAGAACGAGTAGGGGTCCGCGAGCGTGGCAGCGTCGATGGCGCGCAGCAGTGCGTACACCTGGTCACCCGCGCTGACGTTGGTGCCGTACCGCACCCTGGACAACGGTTTCGCGCCGTCGACCGCGGCGAGGCTCTCCGCGAACGCGCGCACCGAGGCGTTGAGCGGGTCGATCTCGTCCGACCACGGTGGCGCGGTGAACACGGTGCCGTCCGCGCGGTGCACCACGACCGGGATCTCGTCGAGGTTCCACATGCCGATGACGACGTAGTCGGGATCGTCCGCCCACACCGTGATCGTGCCGGCGGCGCGGAACGACACGGCGTCCGTGTCGGGCAGGCCCGTGCTGGTCAGTGCCGCTCGGGCCGCCGCGTTGTCGATCACGGCGACCTGCTGGGCGGTGTAGAGGGTCATCGCGGTCCTGGGCGCTTTCTCGTGAAGAGGTCGTCGACGGCTTCCGACAGGCTCTGGCGGGAGGAGTCCTGCGCCGATCGGGGCTGCCAGGGCCAGGAGTACTGGATCTGGGAGCCGGGCGGCAGGTACTCGTCCAGCATGTCCTGACACCGGTTGCCGGTGGGGCACGGGGAGAACTCGACGTAGAGCCTGACGTCGCGCAGTTCCGTGCGGAGGTCGACCTGGTCCGGGCTGATGCCCTGACGGTCGGCGATCTCCTGGCGCATCTTCTTCAGGATGTCGCCCTCGGCGTGCTTCGTGGAGTCCGCCCTGCCGTCGACCTCATAGGTGTTCCCCTGGCTGTCCCTGAAGGTGGCCCCGCCGTAGAGGTTGTCGCGGTTACCATCGCGGAGCCTGGCCGCCTGCGCAAGCTGACTCTCCGGGGTGTCGCCGTAGCCGACCTGCTCGTAGTGCGAGGGCATCGGGCCGTCGGGGTTGCGTCGAGGTTTGCGCGAGGGTTTCGGCACGTCGGGGTCGCGTTGCCGGGGTGGACGGCGCCGCTTCCCGCCCGGCCTGCCCTTCGGCACGTCGGCGGCGATCTTCTCCTGGCCGTCGGCCACGTCCTTGGCCGGCGTCGGACGTCCGGAGCCGTCGCCCGGTTTGCCTTTCGAGCTGTCGCCGTCGGGTGGCTTGCCGGGACCGTCGCCGCCGCCCCGCTTGTGCAGGACCAGTCGCGCGAGGAGCAGCAGCAGTGCCAGCAGTCTGCGCACGGCCGGCCTACCCGAGGAGCTTCTGGAGGTTGGTCAGGCTGGTGATCAGCCCGGTGGTGTAGACGAGGATCCGGCCGGCCCACTTCACCACGGCCGCGACGATCTGCGACGCGATCACCGGAATCGTCACCACGAAGATCGCCTCCACCGCCCAGACGATCACCCTGGCCACGAGGTCCGCGATCAGGTCGCGGACGATCTCGCGGGTCATCTCGACCAGGCCGCCCGCGCCCTCGGTGGCCGATCCCATCGCCGCCGACACCGCCGCGAGACCACCCAGGGCGCTCACGTTGTGCGTCATGAGCTCCCGGTAGGCGTCCGCCGCGACGCCGTGCCAGTCGGGCAGTTCGTTGTCCACCGCTGCTTTCAGCTCGTTCGACATCGCGGCCAGCTCGGTGGCCATCCTGTTCCACGTGGCCGCGTGCGAGGCGACCACGTCCGGCTTGCCGGTCAGCTCGTCGAGGACCTGCCGCAGCGGCTCGAAGTACTCCATGGCCCAGCCGAGCCCGTTGGCCAGCAACGCGCTGATCGGATCCATCACCGACGCGGCGACCTCGACGCCCAGGGCCGCGCCGGCGAGCGCGTCGTCGACCCAGCCCTCGGTCTTGATCGCGTCGACCAGGCCCTCGATGCTGTCCGCGAGACCGGATCCGGTCCACACCTCGCGGGACGACACGACCGGGGCGATCAGCGACTGGTCGGTCATTGCCCCTGCCCTCCTGCCGCGGTGATCGAACGGGCGTTGGTCTCGTCCACGTCGCCGTACTCGTCGGCGGTGAGACCCAGTTCCTCGGCCACCAGGACGAGGTTCTCCTCGACGTCCGCGATCAGCTCGTCCTGCCGGGTGTGCCGGCCCTCCATCACCGCGGAGATCCACCCGCACAGCAGCCCGTACGCCTGGTCGTCCTGGGCGATGTGCGCGCTGGCGGCCTTCACCGCGTCGAACCGCGCCCTGATCTTCTCCACGGTGCGCGCGTGGGCCCGGATCTGCTCGAGGTCGACGATGTACCCGTCGTCCATGGTCACCTCTCTCGTAAGTAGGAGGTGTTGCCGTAGTCCTCGTCGTCGTCGACGTGCGATGCGGGACCTGCCGCGGCGGGGCCGCCACGCAGGTGCCGTCCGACGCTTTCCGCGATCGCCCGACCTGCGGCGGACTCCGCGCCCACCGTGTCGGCGATGATCTCCTGGGACCGGTCGGCGAGCTTCGTCCTCGCGTCGCCCAGCGTGGCCAGGATCGTCTGGGCGACGACGGACGGCGCGACGCGCTGGATCCGGTCCGTCAGCTTCAGGTCGACCAGCGCGCCGGTGGAGTCGACCGTGACCTCGGCCAGGCCGGTCGCGTCGTTCGCCGTGACCCGCACGGCCTGCAAACGCTCGCTCATCGCCTGCGTGTCGGCGGCCAGCTTGTCGATGCGGCCCTTCCACGCGGCCAGGTGCTCGCGCGCACCGTCCGGGTCGAGAATGCGCTCGTCCATGCCGCCTCCCCTGCAAGAGCATTCGCGGTGGCGCAACTCTTGATCAGGGACCGTACCCGGATGATCGCGGAAATTGTTGGCTATTCAGAAATTCGAACGCACGCGGAATCTGCCAATAGTCCACAGTGGACTGTTCGCGGTCAGAGCTCGATCGACTCGATGGCGGCGGCGGCCAGCGGCATCGCCGTCTCGCGGTACCGCAGGGCGAGGCTCTGGAACAGCTGCTCGGCCTCGATGGCGGGCCAGTCGTCCGCGAGCAGCTCGGCCGGCAGGTGCGGGTCCTGCCGAACGAGCTCGAGCCAGTCCGAGTGCAGGACCAGCTGACGAGCCAGGTCGTCCGGCAACGACTCCTGTGGTACGCCGCCGCCCCACCGACCCACGAAGTCCTGATAACGGGCCGCGATGACGGCCGTGTCGAACGCGCGGGCGGCGAGATCCGCGGCATCGGTCGGCTTCGCGTGCTGGGCGGTGAAGACGGTGACGTTCTCGGTCAGGCCGAGACCGTCGATCATCTCGACGACGTCCCTGGTGCCTGAAGCGATCCACAAGCCGTTCTGCACGGGACCGAAGCCCGCCCACTGCAGCTGGGACCGCAGGTCGTGGCGGTCGCCGCGGCGGCCTTCCGGCAGCGAGAAGCCGACCAGGGTCCAGGTGCCGTCCCACGTCCGGTTGACCGCGCCGGTATGCCAGATCCGCTGCTCGCCGTCCTTGAGCACGCCGGTCGCCCGCGCGGTCAGTCCGAAGTAGACCTTGCGGCCGTTGCGGTGCTTGGTCAGCAGGCCGCGTGAGGTCATCCGGGTCAGCGTCGAACGCACGGCCTCCTCGGAGACGTTCACGCGTGCGAACACGTCGATCACGCTGCCCGAGTAGACCGCGATGTCGCGGTCGAGCACGTAAAGGCCCAGGAAGTTCAGCATCAAGGACTGCGGCGTCACAGGTGTCACGATACATGTTGGGCAGCATCTAGACGAGCGTCACGAATGTGCCGTACTTTGGGTCGCGCACCCCAACGGAGAGGACTCGTCGAGATGGACCTGTCGGGAAAGGTCGCGATCGTCACCGGCGCCGGCCGCGGGCTGGGTCGGGCGTACGCGGAAGCCTTGGCGCGCAACGGGGCCAGCGTCGTCGTCAACGACGTGGACGAGGCCGCGGAAGAGGTCGCCAAGAGCATCGGCGGGGCCGCCGTCGTGGCGCCGGTCGGGTCGAGCGAGACCGCGCAACGGCTGGTCGACACCGCCGTGGCCGAGTTCGGGCGGCTGGACGTGCTGGTCACGAACGCGGGCATCCTGCGCGACCGCGTGCTGTGGAAGATGAGCGACGACGACTTCGACGCCGTGCTCAACGTGCACCTGCGCGGCACGTTCACGTGTGCCCGCGCGGCCGCTGTGCGGATGCGGGAGCAGGGCGAGGGCGGCCGGATCGTGCTGATCTCGTCGCCCGCCGGGCAGCGCGGCAACTTCGGGCAGACCAACTACGCCGCCGCCAAGGCCGGGATCGCCGCGATGGCACGGACGTGGGCGCTCGAACTGGCTCGTTCAGGCATCGACGTCAACGCGGTCGTGCCCGTCGCCGCCACCGAGATGACCAGGACGATTCCGGCGTTCGCACCGCTGATCGAAGAATCCGAACGGACCGGCACGCCGCTGCCCGCGTGGGTGCGGCGCGACGAGGGACTCGGGACGGTCGAGGACGTCGCCGAGCTGATCGTCTACCTCGCGTCGGACGCGGCGAAAGGTGTTACGGGACAGGCGATCGGCATCGGCGGCGACCGACTCGCGCTGTGGGCGCACCCGGCGGAGAAACAGGTCCTTTTCGCGGACGGCGGCTGGACGGCGGCCGCGATCACCCAACGGTGGAACGAGTTCGAACCCGAGTCCTACGGCATCCCGGCTCCGGTGGCACCGTGAACATTCCCAAAATGAATGTGGACGATCTGGTTGCCATCGACGTCCACACGCACGCGGAGATCTCCGCCGACGGCCACAGCTCGCTCAGCCCCGCGCTGATCGAGGCGTCCGCGAAGTACTTCAAGGCCAAGCACCGCCAGCCCACGATCGCTGAAACAGCCGAGATCTACCGCGAACGCAAGATGGCCGCGGTGATATTCACGGTCGACGCGGAGCACGCCACCGGCCACCCCCGGATCGCCAACGAGGAGATCGCCGCCGCCTGCGCCGAGCACGCCGACGTGCTGATCCCGTTCGCGAGCGTCGACCCGTGGAAAGGCCGTGCCGGAGTACGAGAAGCACGCAGGCTCGTCGAGGAACACGGCGTGCGCGGGTTCAAGTTCCACCCCAGCCTCCAGGACTTCTCCCCGGACGACCGGATGGCGTACCCGCTCTACGAGGTGATCGAGGAGCTCGGCGTCCCCGCGTTGTTCCACAGTGGACAGACCGGGATCGGTGCCGGAGTGCCCGGAGGCGGCGGAATCCGGCTCAAGCACTCCAACCCGATGCTGGTCGACGACGTCGCGGTCGACTTCCCACACCTCAAGATCATCCTCGCGCACCCCTCGTTCCCCTGGCAGGACGAGGCTCTCGCCGTCGCGACGCACAAGCCGTTCGTCTACATCGACCTGTCCGGCTGGTCGCCCAAGTACTTCCCGCCGCAGCTCGTGCGGTACGCGAACACCCTGTTGCAGGACAAGGTGCTGTTCGGCTCGGACCACCCGGTGATCACCCCGGACCGCTGGCTCGCCGACTTCGCGAAGCTCGACATCGCCGACGAGGTCCGGCCCAAGATCCTCAAGCACAACGCCGCCCGTCTGCTCGGACTCGTCAAGGAGGACTCGTGACCACCGCAGTCAAAGGACTCGAAGAGCTCAAGGCCCTGAACGGAAAGGACTTGGGCTACACCGACTGGCTGCAGGTCGACCAGAGCCGCGTCGACAGGTTCGCCGACGCCACCGACGACCACCAGTGGATCCACACCGACCCCGAGCGAGCGGCCGACGGTCCGTTCGGCGGCACGATCGCGCACGGCTACCTGACCTTGGCGCTGCTCATCCCGTTGATGAGCCAGCTGCTGGAGGTCTCGGGCGTGCGGATGAGCATCAACTACGGCCTGGAGAAGGTGCGCTTCCCCGCACCCGTGCCGGTCGGCGCCAAGATCCGCCTTCAGGGCCAGGTCGCCGACGTGGCCGAGGTCGCGGGCGACGGCGTGCAGATCACCATCGACTTCACGGTCGAGATCGAGGGTTCCGCCAAGCCCGCGTGCGTCGCGCGCGGCGTCTACCGCCACTACACATGAGGTGAAGTCATGGCGACAACAACGCAGTTACGCCGTGCCGTCGCGTCGAGCTTCCTCGGCAGCGTGATCGAGTACTACGACTTCCTGCTCTACGCCACCGCTTCGGCGGTGGTGTTCAACAAGGTCTTCTTCTCCTCGCTCGACCCGCTGGTCGGCACGATCGCGAGCTTCGGCACGTTCGCCACCGGCTACCTCGCCCGCCCGCTCGGCGGTGTCCTCTTCGGACACTACGGAGACCTGCTGGGGCGCAAGAAGATGCTCGTGCTCACCATGAGCCTGATGGGTGTGGCGAGCTTCCTGATCGGCCTGCTGCCCACCTACGCCCAGGTAGGCTGGCTCGCTCCGGCCGGGCTGATCCTGCTGCGCGTCGTGCAGGGCATCTCCGTCGGCGGCGAGTGGGGCGGCGCGGTGCTGATGTCCGCGGAGCACGCCACGTCACGTCGCGGCCTGTGGGCCAGTTTCACCAACGCGGGCGCGCCGTGCGGCATGGTGCTGTCGACGGCAGCGCTCACCGGTACCGCCGCGCTGGTCGGCGAGCGGGCGTTCCTCGACTGGGGCTGGCGGGTGCCGTTCCTGCTCAGCCTGGTGCTGCTGGCCATCGGCATGTTCGTGCGCATGAAGGTCCAGGAGACGCCGGTGTTCGAGGCGGAGAAGAAGCGCACGTCCGCGCCGCTGCTGGACGTCCTGCGCAACCACCCGCGCACTCTGCTGCTGGGCATCGGCGTCGGCCTCTCCGCGTTCGTCGCCCAGTCGACGCTCACGACGTTCATTCTCGCGTACGGCGTCCAGGCCGGTAGCAGCAGGCAGACCATCCTCAACGCCCTCACGCTCTCGTCCGCCCTCGCGGTGATCGGCATCATCGGCTGGTCGGCGGCGTCGGACCGGTTCGGCCGCCGGCCCGTCGTCCTCGGCGGCGCCGTGCTCATGGCCGCGTTCGGGTTCGCACTGTTCCCCTTGGTGGACAACGGTTACGTCGTCCTTGCGCTGGTGCTCGGCCAGGCCGTGCTGCACCCGATGATGTACGGCCCGCTCGCCGCGCTCTACAGCGAGCTGTTCACCACCGGCAGCCGCTACACCGGTGCCTCGCTCGGCTACCAGCTCGCAGGCCTCGGCGCCGGGCTCGCCCCGCTGCTCTTCGCCCAGGTGCAGCGCAGTGCCGGCACGGGCGCCATCCCGTTCATCCTCGCCGGGTTCTGCGTGCTCACCATCGTCTGCACGGCCGCGTTGCGCGAGACCAGCCACACCAGCCTGACAGGAGACCTGAATGCGGAACGCGGGACTGGGCAGCTGGCCACACCGCCGCGCGCGCATGGCGCCGAAGCGTAGGGCGTTCACCTTCGAGGACACCACCGTCACGTACGGAGAACTGGCCGCACGCACGACGAAACTGGCGCGGCGGCTGGAAGAGCTCGGCGTCCGGCACGGCGACCGGGTCGCCTACCTCGGCCCCAACCACCCGTCGTTCGCCGAGACCCTGTTCGCCACCCACCAGCTCGGCGCCGTCTTCGTACCGCTGAACTTCCGGCTCTCCCCCGCCGAGATCAACTACCAGCTGGCCGACTGCGGCGCGCGCGTGCTGATCCACGCGCCGTCGCACCACGCCGAACACCCGCGAGCGATCTCGCTCGACGACTACGAAACCTGGCTCGCGGGCGGCTCGCAGGAGCCGCTCGACGAGCCCGTCTCGATCGACGAACCCGCCCTCGTCCTCTACACCTCCGGCACCACCGGCCGTCCCAAGGGCGCCATCCTCAGCCACGCCAACCTGTTGTGGAACACGTTCAACCTGATGATCGGCACGGACATCGGCGCAGAGGACGTCGTGTACGTCGTCGCTCCGCTCTTCCACGTCGCCGCGCTCACCCAGACGCTGCTGCCCTCGTTCGTCAAAGGCGGGCACAGCGTGATCAGCTCGCACTGGAGCCCCGAGGACTGTGCTGCGGCGATTGAAGAACACCGCGTGACGTGGATGTTCGGCGTGTCCACGATGTACGCCGACCTGGCCGCGTCACCGCAGTGGCTCACCGCCGACCTGTCCTCGTTGCGCATGCTGATGTGCGGCGGGGCGGCGGTGCCGGATTCCGTGATCCGCGCCTACCAGGACCGCGGGCTGGTGTTCTGCCAGGGCTACGGCCTCACCGAGACCGCACCCGGCGCGACGTTCCTCGAACCGGGCGACAGCCTGCGCAGGGCGGGCTCCGCCGGCACCCCCGTGTTCTTCGGCGACATCCGCCTGTCCGAGATCGGCGAGATCGAGGTGCAGGGCCCGAACGTCACCCCCGGCTACTGGAACGACCCGGTGGCGACCGCGGCCGCGTTCACCGAGGACGGGTGGTTCCGCACCGGCGACATCGGGCGCATCGACGACGGGTACCTCTACGTCGTCGACAGGGTCAAGGACATGTTCATCTCCGGCGGCGAGAACGTGTACCCGGCCGAGGTCGAGAACGCGCTCACCGACCACCCGGACATCGCCGAGGCCGCGGTCGTCGGCGTGCCGGACGCCCGCTGGGGTGAGGTCGGCCGCGCCTTCGTCCGACCTCACACCGGCGCCGTCGTCGACCCGGTCGCGCTGCGGGAGTTCCTGGTGCCCCGCCTCGCGAAGTACAAGATCCCGGTGCACGTCGAGGTCGTCGCCGAGCTGCCGCGCACGGGTTCGGGGAAGGTGCTCAAGCCCGCGCTGCGACGGCTTCCTCTGCCGTGACGCTCGATCCGAGCGGTTCGACCCTGGCCGGCACGTGCTTGTGCCACGGCGTGCCGGCCCACTCGTCGCGGTCCTCGGCGGCGGTGAGCTCGTTGGGAGCGACGCCCGTGCGTTCCTCCACCGTGAGCCCGAGGCCGTTGGGCAGTGAGATGTGGCCGGAGCGCATGGTGTCCGTGACGTCAACGGACACCTCCGCGCTGCCCCGCCGGGTGGTGAGCCTGACCTGGTCGCCTGTCGTGACGCCCAGCCGTTCGGCGTCGGCGAGGCTCATGCGCAGGCGGCCGTCCACGTCACGGCGGCGCCAGCTGGGGTCGCGCATGATCGTGTTGGCGGTGAAGGCTCGTCGTTCTCCTGCGGACAGGACGAACGGCCAGTCCGGGTCCTGCGATTCGATCGGCCTGTCGCCCAACGTGGCCACGGCGGCGAGCAGGTCCGGTACCGCGAGGTTGATCCGGCCGGGCAGGCGGTTCCAGGACTCGTCGTACTCGTCGTCCGTGATGTGCACGCCGTGCTTGCCGTCGACGATCGCCTCGAAGAGCCGCTCCCCCGCTGCGAGGCCGGTCCCGTAGCCCGCTTTCTCGACACCGGCGGGGTTCTTGCGGGCGCATTCGTGGGCGGCCATCCACAGCACGGCGGCTGCTGAGGCGTCGTGCGGCAGCGTCGGGCCGAGCGTGCGGTACAGCAGGACGGACGCGAGCCGTCGCTTCGCCGGATCCGCGAGCACACCGAGGAAGGCCTGCGCGAACTCGGCGCGTCCTCGAGCCGCGGCCTCGCGCAGTGGGGCGTAGTCGTCCTCGGTGAGGGCGCCGGACGCCTCGACGAGCCGGGCGTGGATCTCCGGTTCGGGCAGGACGCCTTCCGGTGCGGCGACGACGGGGTGGCGCAGGTGGAAGAGGTTGCGCGGGAAGTCGAAGTTGAAGAACGTGGCCTCGAACTTCTCGAACTGGGTCGGCGCGGGCAGCACGTAGTCGGCCAGGCGCGCGGTCTCGGTCATCGCGACGTCGATGACGACCACGAGCTCCAGCGCCTCCAACGCTTCCCGCATCCGGGCCGAGTCGGCCAGCGAGTGCGCGGGGTTCGCGCTCTCGACCAGCATCGCGCGGTAGCGGGCCGGGTGGTCGGTGAGGATCTCCTCGGCGATCACGTTGCACGGCACGAGGCCGCTGATGATCCGCGCGCCGGCGACCGGGCTGCGCGGGCCCTCGACGCCCGCGTACCCGCGGTCGCGGCCGATCGGCACCAGGCTGGAAGGCACGTACTGGGCGCCTCGCTTGCCGAAGTTGCCGGTGAGCAGCCAGACCAGCTTCTCGACGTAGCTCACGAGCGTGGAGTCGCGGTTCATCTGGACGCCGAGGTCCTCGAACACGGCGACCGAGTCCGCGGCGGCGATCCGGGCGGCGACCGCGCGCACCAGCGTCTCCTCGACGTCGGCGGCGGCGCAGTAGTCGGCGACCGGTACGTCACGCAGGACGGCGGTGACGGCGTCGAGGCCGTCCGCGTGCTCGGCGAGCCAGTCCGCGGCGATCAGGTTCTCCTGCACGAGCACGGCGGCGAGCGCGGTCAGCAGGTAGAGGTCGGTGCCGGGCCGGACCTGGAGGTGGAAGTCGGCCAGCTCGGCGGTTTCGGTCCGCACGGGGTCGATCACGATCATCGACCTGGCCGGGTCCTTGCCGATGTCCTTGAGCACCGAACGTGCGCGCGGGAAACCGTGGGACTGGTACGGGTTCTTGCCGACGAACAGCGCGACCTCGCAGTGCTCGAAGTCGCCGCGGGTGATGTGGCCGAGCATGCGGGCGTTGACCCAGAACTCGCCGGTCTTCTCCTGGGCGAGCGCGGACGAGCGGTAGCGGGCGCCGAACGCGGCAAGCGTGGCGGGCGAGTACGAACCGCCGAGGTGGTTGCCCTGGCCGCCGCCACCGTAGTAGAAGATCGTCTCGCCGCCGAAGGTGTCGCGGACCTCGCCCAGGCGCGCCGCGATCTCGGTGATCGCGGTGTCCCAGTCGATCTCCTCGAACGTGCCGTCCTGGCGCCGTCGCAGCGGGTGCGTGAGGCGGCCGGTGTTGCCGTTCTGGTGCAGGTCGAGGCGCAGCGCCTTGTTGCAGGTGTAGCCGGCCGACGCGGGGTGCTGCTTGTCGCCGCGGATCTTCTCGAACGACCGTCCGTCCTCACCGACGAGGATCTCGATCCCGCAGTTGCACTCGCAGAGGATGCACGCGCTGGGTTGCCACATCGGCCAGGCTCCTAGTCTCGTTGCCGGAGAAGGGGCGCGATCTCGACGAGCACGTCGTCGAGCGGGCCCAGGTCGCGGTGCGCGCGGCAGAGGATGATCGCTCCCTCGATCACGGAGACGATCACCGTCGCCAGCCGCTGCGCGCGTTGTAGCTCGAAACCGTTGGCGGACAAGGCCTCGGTGAGACTCGTCTGCCACTGGGTGAAGATCTCGCGCACGACCTCGCCCGCGTCGGGGACGATGTCGCGGCTGTCCATGGCCATCGCGGCGACCGGGCAGCCCGCGCGGTAGTCGGTCTTGGTCAGTGCCCGCTTCCAGAAGGCGACGAGGCGTTCGACCATCAGCTGGACGTCACCGTCGGCCGCCGACTCGCTCACCATGGCCGCGATGTAGTCCCCGGCCTGGCGCACCGCGCCCATGACCATCTCGTTCCGGCCGCCCGGGAAGTGGTGGTAGACGGAGCCGCGCGGCGCCCCGCTGTGGGCCAGCACCGCGTCGACCGTGACGCCCGCCGCGCCCCGTTCGCGCAGCAGCAGCACGGCGCTGTCCAGCATCCGCTGCTTCGTCGTCCGCCTGCTCCGGTCGCTCATCACTCAGGACTATGGCAGAAACCATAGTCGGCGGCCAGACCAATGCCCGATGTTCCTGTGAGCGGTCCAAAACAGCCGAATGGGCTAACACATGAGTCCCCGCGCACTACATCCCTGGTGAGGGCCGTGCGGACGGCCCGTTCCTCTCCTCACTCACCGGGAGGCTCAAGATGACCATTGACACCGACATCGCCACGTTGCGCGCGGGGTTCACGGGAACCGTCAGCGCACCGGGTGACGACGACTACGACGACGCGAGAGCGTTGTGGAACGGCCTGATCGACCGCCGGCCGCGCCTCATCGCTCGCTGCGAGTCGGTGGGAGACGTCGCGGCGGCCGTCCGGCTCGGGGTCGACAGCGGCCTCGAGCTCGCGATCAGGGGCGGCGGGCACAGCTTCAGCGGCGCGTCCTGCGTCGACGACGGCTTGATGATCGACCTCAGCAGGATGAACTCGGTCGTCGTCGACCCGGTAGCGCGGACGGCCGTGTGCGGACCTGGCGCTTCGCTGGCCGACCTCGACGGCGCCACGCAGCAGCACGGACTCGCGGTGCCCGGCGGGACGATCAGCCACACCGGCATCGCGGGCCTGACGCTCGGCGGCGGCTTCGGCTGGCTGACCAACGGGCACGGGCTCACGATCGACAACCTCACCGGCGCGGACGTGATACTCGCCGACGGACGCCTGGTGCGCGCCTCGGCCGAGGAGAACCCTGACCTGTTCTGGGCGATTCGCGGCGGTGGCGGCAACTTCGGCGTCGTGACGTCGTTCGAGTACCGGCTGCACGAGGTCGGGCCGATGGTGAACCTCGGGATGTTCTTCTGGGACCTCGACCACGGCGGCGACATGCTGCGGCTGGTGCGGGAGATCGCGCCGACGCTGCCCCGCTCGGCGGGCGCGATGATCGCCGGCCTCAACGCGCCGCCCGCGCCGTTCGTGGCGCCGAAGCACCACTTCAAGCCCGGCTACGCGTTCATCATCGCGGGCTTCGGCAGCCCGGAGGAGCACGCCCGGCTGGTCGCGCCGCTGCGGGACGCGGGACCGCTGTTCGAGTTCGTGACGCCCATGCCGTACGTGGGGTTGCAGTCCATGTTGGACGACAGCGCGCCTTGGGGCATCAACGCCTACGAGAAGGCGTTGAACCTCGACGAGCTCACCGACGACGTCATCTCGGTGATCACCGAGATGATTCCGCTGAAGAACTCGCCGATGTCGATCATGCCGATGTTCCGCCTGGACGGCGCGTACTGCGAACCCGGCGAGGACGACACGGCGTTCAGCGCGCGTCGCACCCCGATGTACGTCGCCAACTTCGCCGCGGTGGCTCCGACTCCCGACCTGCTGGAGCTGGACCGGGCATGGTCTCGCGGGTTCTACGAGGCGTTGCTCCCGCATGCGGGCGACGCCGGCGTCTACGTGAACTTCATGGCCGAATACGAGGAGGACCGCGTGCGTGCCGCGTACGGGCAGGCCAAGTACCAGCGGCTGGCCCGGATCAAGGCGGCGTACGACCCCGCCAACGTCTTCCACCGCAACATGAACATCAAACCGGAGGCGTGATCACCGCGGGCCGTGGCAAGCTGCCCGCATGGTCGACGTCGACGCGGCTCTGGCGAGGCGGCTCGTCGACGCGCAGTTCCCGCAGTGGGCGGGCTTGCCGTTGCATCCGCACGCCCCGGCGGGCTCCGACCACGTGATCTACCGGCTGGGCGAGGAGCTGTCGGTGCGGCTGCCTCGCCACGCCGGTGCGATCGGCCAGGCCCGGAAGGAAGCTGTGTGGCTGGCCCGGCTGGCTCCGCACCTGCCTCTCGCCGTGCCCGAACTGGTCGCGGTGGGAGAACCCGGCTTCGGCTATCCGTGGCCGTGGGCGGTGTCGCGCTGGTTGGACGGCGAGGTGGCGACCGTCGACGCGCTGTCCGGTTCGCACGAGGCCGCCCGTGCACTGGCGGAGTTCCTGACCGCGTTGCACGGGTTCGACGCCGAGCCGACCGCGGATCTCGCCGGCCTGCCGCTGTCCACCCGGGACGCGGCGACGCGAAAGGCCATCGCGCAGGTCGGCGACGTGTTCGACAGCGCGGCGATGATCGAGCTGTGGGACGCGGCTCTCGCCATGCCCGACGGTCCACCGGTCTGGCGCCACGGCGACTTCCACACCGGCAACCTGCTCACGACCGATGGCCGTCTCAGTGCTGTCCTCGACTTCGGCGAGCTCGGCGTCGGCGACCCGGCTCTCGACCTGATCATCGCCTTCACCCTCCTGTCGGCCGAGACGCGGGCCACCTTCCGCGCCGCGCTCGACGTGGACGATCGCATGTGGACTCGCGGTCGCGGCTGGGCCCTCGCCACCGGACTGAACGCCTACACCTACTACGCCGCAGTCGATCCCCGCGTCGCGGCGCAGACCACCCGTCAGATCAATCACGCTCTAATTGGCTGGTGACCGACTGAACCGGTCTGCAAGATGACCGGCGTGCAGTCACGTGTAGAGATCCGCGAGGCGGTCGAGGACGACTGGCCCCAGATCTGGCCGATCATCCAGAACATCGTCACCGAACAGCAGACCATCCCCTACGACCCTGACCTGAGCGAGGACAGCGCCAGGCGGATGTGGCTGCTGGCCGAGCCGGCGCGAGTGGTCGTGGCCACCGACGGCGACCGGGTGCTCGGCACCGCGAACATGTACGCCAACCGGGGCGGCCCCGGCAACCACGTCGCGTCCGGCACGCTGATGGTCGCCGAAGACGCTCGGGGCATGGGCGTGGGACGAGCCCTGACCACCGACCTCGTCGACTGGGCTCGCGGGAGCGGGTTCGCGGCCGTCCAGTTCAACGCCGTCGTCGACACGAACGCGGCTGCCGTCCACCTCTACGAGAGCCTCGGCTTCGTCACCCTCGGCATCGCTCCCGGGGCGTTCCGTCACCCCGTCCAGGGCCCTGTCGGCCTGCGCATCATGTGGCTCGACCTGTAGGAACACTTTCACTACAGATTGTTGCGTAAGCCCCTTCCGGACTTCCGCTACACGTTGTAGCTTTACCGGCCATGTACCTGACGCAGGGCCTGCACCGGGCCGCGCAGCAGACGCCGGACGCGGAGATGACCGCGTGCTCCGGGCGCCGGCGGACGTGCGCGGAGGTCCGGGACCGGGTGGCACGGCTGGCCGGTGGCCTGCGCTCGCTGGGGGTGAGCGCGGGCGACCGGGTCGCGATGCTGGCGTTGAACTCCGACCGCTACCACGAGTACCTGCTCGCGGTGCCGTGGGCGGACGCGGTGCTCAACCCCGTCAACACCCGGTGGAGCCCGTCCGAGATCGTCTACTCGTTGCGCGACTCGGTGACGACGGTGCTGCTGGTGGACGACGCGTTCGTGCCGATGCTGCCGGTGCTGCTGGAGTTGTATCCCGAACTGAGGACCGTCGTGCACGCCGGGGACGGGCCGGTGCCGGACGACGCGATCGGGTACGAGGAGTTGATCGCCGGGTCGCCTGCTGTTCCGGACGCGCGACGGGGTGGCGACGCGTTGGCCGGGTTGTTCTACACCGGTGGCACGACGGGTTACCCCAAGGGAGTCATGCTCTCCCACGCGAACCTGGCCACGTCGTCGCTCGGCCTGGTCGCAAGTGGACAGGCGTTCCGGCCCGGCGCGCGGCTGCTGCACACCGCGCCGATGTTCCACCTCGCCGACCTCGCGACGTGGGGTGCGGTGCTCGCACTGGGTGGCAGCCACGTGTTCCTGCCGGGGTTCGACCCGGTGACGGTGCTCGCGACGATCGAACGGGAACGGATCACGGACTGCCTGCTCGTACCGGTCATGATCCAGCAGCTGGCCGATTCGGGTGCGGTGTACGACCTGTCGAGTCTGCGCAACGTCCTTTATGGAGCTTCACCGATTCCGCGGACCGTGCTCGAACGCGCGATGCGGGCGTTCCCCAACGCGGACTTCGTGCAGGCGTACGGCATGACCGAGCTCGCGCCGGTCGTGACCGTGCTGAGCCCGTCCGACCACCGCGACCCGGCCCTGTTGCGCTCGGCGGGACGGGCCGCGGCGCACACCGAGCTCCGCATCGCCGGCGACGTGCCGCCCGGCACGGTGGGAGAGATCCAGGTGCGCGGCGGCCACGTGATGCTCGGGTACTGGGACAAGCCCGCCGAGACGGCCGCCGTGCTGCACGACAGGTGGATGCACACCGGCGACGCGGGCTACCTGGACGAGAGCGGCTACCTGTTCATCGTCGACCGGCTCAAGGACATGATCGTGTCCGGCGGCGAGAACGTGTACTCGTCCGAGGTGGAGAACGCGATCGCGCTCCATCCCGCCGTGGCGTCCTGTGCGGTGATCGGCGTGCCGGACGACGAGTGGGGCGAGCGCGTCCACGCCGTGGTCGTCCTGCAAGACGGGGTTTCGCTGGGCCACGACGAGCTCCGGGCGCATGTGAAAACGCTCATCGCGGGCTACAAAGCGCCGCGCAGCACCGATTTCGTCGAGTCGTTGCCGGTGTCGGGCACCGGCAAGGTCCTCAAGCGCGATCTCCGCGCGGCGCACTGGGAAGGGCAGACCCGCCAGGTCAACTGATTCAGTCGAAGGAGCCCCCATGCTCAGAACCACCCGTTCCGCCATGATCGTGCTGGCAGGGCTGGCCGTCACCATCGGCGCTCTGGAGAGCATCCCGTTCCCCGCTTTGCCGCTCCTGCAACGAGAACTCGGCCTCGACCCCGCCCAGGCAGGCCTGCTGTCCACCACCCTGATCATCACGTCCGCGATCACCATGCCGATCGTCGCGAAGATCGCCGACGACCGCGGTGGCCGCCGAACCCTGCTGGTGCTCACGTGGTGCATCGTCGCCGGAGCCGTGCTGTCCGCGTTCGCGACGACGTTCCCGGTGATCCTGCTGGGCCAGCTCCTCCAGGGACTCGGCGGCGGCATCCTGCCGGTCTCGTTCGTGGTGGCACGCGAGCTCTTCACGGACTCGACCCCGGTGGCGGTCGGCTGGCTCACCGGCCTGTTCACCGTCGGCACCGGCCTGGGCGTGCTCGCCTCGGGTCCGCTGGCAGACGCGTTCTCCCGCCAGTGGATGTTCCTGTTGCCCGCGTTGATCGTCGCGGCGGTGGCGTTGGTCGCGCCGCTCGTCCTGCCCAGCCGCACCCGCACCCGGACCGGGCCGCCGGACTGGATGGGCGGTGCGCTGCTGGCGTTGACACTCGCGGTGCTGATGCTCGCTTTGTATGCGGCCGCGCTGGTCCTGCTCGCGCTGGCCCTCGTGCTCGGCGCCGGGTGGGTGCTGGTCGAACGACGGTCCGCGCACCCGATGGTCGACTTGCACGTCCTGAGGACACGCGGGGTGTGGACCGCGAGCGTCATGGCCGGCGCGCTGGGGGCCAGTTACTCGGCGACGTACTTCCTCGTCCCCCAACTGCTTTCCACACCGCGGTTCGGCGCGACTCCCAGCGACATCAGCCTGTACCTGCTCCCCACCGTGGTCGTGGCGATCGTGGTCGGCCCGTTGTCCGGCCTGCTCGTGCGCCGGGCCGGTGCCCGCACGGTCGTGGTGACCGGCCTGGCCCTGACCGCTACCGGCACGTTGTTCCTGGCGGTGTGGCACTCCGCGCCGTGGCAGATCGTCGTGGGCATGCTGGTGACGCTCGGCCTCGGCGTGGGCACCGCGTCGACCGCCACCTACACCAGCGTGATCGCCTCGGTGCAGGAGTCGAACACAGGCGTCGCCTCAGCCACCTGCGGCATCGCGCGCGCGATCGGTGCGGCACTGGGAGTCCAGGTAGCGGCGGCTCTGCTCACCTCGTCGCCGTCCGATGCGACGTTCCGGCTCGGTTTCCTGCTCGCCGCGGCCGTCGTCCTGCTGCCACTCGCCCTCGTGCGCGGTGTTCCCGGGGACCGGTCCCTTCGCGTGGTCCCCACCATGGCGGAATGAACGTCCTTCGGAGGGTCGCGGTCGCCGCCGCGTGCTGCGCATCTGTCGCCTGCGGCACCGCTCCCACCCAGCCCCCGCCCACGTCGACGTCGAGCGGGCCGGACCAGACCGTCGTCAGCTGGGTGGCGGGGTACTGCGTCGCGCTCAAGGACATGGTCGTGGAGGTGTACAAGCTGCCCAAGGAGTCCGACATCGCGACGGAGGCAGACCTGCCGAAGGCCGACGCCGCCCTGCAGTCACTGCAGGCCAAGCTGCAGACCGCGGTGTCCGGGCTCGAGAAACTCCCCCAGCTGTCGCCTCCCGCCCAGGACGCAGACGCCATCGTCGCGGACCGGCTCGCCACCTACCGCAAGCTGCTGGGACAGGTCACCGAGTACCGCGCGGTGATGCCGCACAAGGGAGTCCGCTACGCCCAGTCTGCGCTCGTCGTGGTCGGCGTCGACCTGGCCGCCTACAAGCCGCCCCACTGGGCTCACGACGTTCCTGGACTTGGAGAGGTGATGAAGGCCAACGAGGACTGCAAGCTGGTCGTGTGACCGTCGTGGCGTCCGGTTCAGCCCTGTTTGCGCGACCGGGTGCGCGGTGTGGCGACGGCCGGGGTGCGGAGGTCTTCGAGGAGTTCCATCTGGCCGGTGATGACGCCGGTGAGGATGAGCCTGGCGACGGCGAGCAGTTCGGCGACGTGCGGGCTGGTCAGCGAGTAGAAGACGTTCGAGCCTTCCTTGCGGGTGGTGACGAGTCCGGCGCGGCGCAGCACGGCGAGCTGCTGGGAGAGGTTGGCGGCTTCGATGCCCACCTCGGGGAGCATCTCGGCGACGGAGTGTTCGCGTTCGCTGAGCAGTTCGAGCACTCGGATGCGTGCGGGGTGGCCGAGGTTTTTGAAGAACTCCGCCTTGACCTGGTAGAGGGGCCTGCTCATCGGTGCCCCTTTCCCGTCGACCGTCGTCATGGTGCTGATCCTCCCTGGTGGATCCCTGTTGTTGCGACTCGGGATGCGTTTCAACGGGGTTCAGCAGTTGCTAATCTAACCAAGTTAGCAACCCTGGTCACCTCGCGCGGGCTGTGGGAGGGCGGACATGACAGAGCCGAAGACGGCGGATGTGATGTGCCGCAGGGTCGTCACCGCCGCGCCCGACGCCACGTTCAAGGAGCTCGTCGGGACGATGATCGTCCACGAGGTGAGCATGATCCCCGTGGTGGACTCAGCCGGCAGGCCTGTCGGGATGGTGACCGAGGAGGACCTGGCGACCAAGCTGGAGTTCCACGGCGGTGCGGCGAATCCGCCGATGCTCGGCGGTGCGCACACGCGGGCGCGGTGGCACAAGTCGTCCGCGACCGTCGCCGCGGAGCTGATGACGCCGTCGGTCTCGGTCGCGGAGAACGCTGATCTGCGGGCCGCGCTTCGTCTTCTCGCGGGTGTGCGAGTGGGCGGGCTCTGCGTGGTGAACGGTGCGGGCACTCTGGTCGGCGTGCTCGGCAGGCTTGACGCGCTGCGGCTGTTCCTGCGCGGGGACAACGCGATCAGGGCCGATCTGGAGCGGCAGCTGCGTCCTGTCTCGACGAACGAGCATCGGGTGACGGTGCGGGTGGTCGACGGGGCGGTGACGCTCGACGGCGGGTTGTGCCTGCGCAGTGCGACTCAGCGAGCGGAGTGGATCGCGCGTGCGGTTCCTGGCGTTATCGCGGTGCGCAACAACCTCGGCTTCGACGTCGACGACCTGATGATCACCGGCCTGTGAGCCGGCTCGAAGGCCCGGCGTGAGCGACTGGCCGGTATCAGCCGCCGTACCGGCGCGGTCATCGTGCGGCTCCTCGGTGCAGTGCGTCGGTGGCGAAGTCGGCGACCTGACGGGTGAGGGTGTCGTCGGCGCGCCGGGGCAGTTGTTCGCCAGGTGGCGTGGCGGCGGACAGGGCGACGGCGCAGGCGTGCTGCACGTCCGGGGTCAGCCGCGCGTGCGGGTGCCGGGTGAGCGCGTGCAGCAGGCCGGGCAGGGCCAGCATCGGATCGCGGGCGGGGTCCGGCACGATCACGGCCGGCGCGGCGTGCCGGGGCCAGGCGAAGCGTCCGCCTCCGCCGACGAGGTTGATCACCGCGTCGGCGTCGGCGGCGATGCGGCGCAACGGGAACGCGAGCGCGTCGGCCGGGTTCCAGGTCGTGATGTCCCGGATGCCCGCGGTCAGCAGGACCGGGTTGAGCAGGGGCATGGTGCCGGCGCCCGCGATCACGACCCTGCTGGTCTCCGGTGTGCGGCCCGCGCGGGCCAGTGAGGTGAGCAGCGCCGCGGTCAGCGCGATGGCGGTGGTGTCCAAGTCGGTGAGCACCGGGATGCGCGTGACGAGGTCGCGTGCTTTCTGCTGACGTTCGGGCGTGGCGCGCACGAGCAGCACCGCGCTGGTGAGAGCGGGGAGGGTGTGCAGCCCGTAGTCCGAGGCGATCACTCGGGTCGGCAGCCCGGCCTGTTCCTCGACGAGTTCGGCGTAGCGGCGCAACACGGTGGTGGTGGCGCCGATTCCGCCCACCACGGCGACAGTCGCGCGTTCCGCGGTCACAGGCCGAGTCCCGAGCTCTCCAGCAGGGCCGGGTCGATCCACGTGGTGGTGTCGATGCCGTGCCGGGCGGCCAGGTCGAGCAGGTCGCGGATCCGGGCGCCGTGCAGGTGGACCTCGTAGTCGTGGCCCGCGTCCTTGGCCTGGTTCAGCGTCTTCCCGGCCTCGGCGACCCTGCGTCGCAGCTCTGCTTCGAACTCGCTCATCGTCTTCGACATCTCCCTCGTCTGCAGACTCCATAATCTGCGGACTTAAACAATTATGCAACTGTTTGGGTGCCTGGTCACAGGTCGTTGCCGGCGTAGGACAGGTTGAAGCTCTTGTTGGCCAACGGGAAGTCGGGAACGATCGTGTCGGCCAGCGCGACCGGCAACGCGGGCCAGTTGAAGAAGCTGGGGTCCACGATCTTCACCCTGCTCAGCTTCCCGTTGCCGTCGAGCTCCACGCGATGCACGATCGTGCCGCGCCAGCCCTCGACAATCCCGACCCCGGAACCACCACCTCCGACGTCAGCCTGCCCGGTCGCGGAGGTCCGGCCGCCGAGCATGTCGGTGAGGCTGGTGATCATGGCGATCGACGTCGCCATCTCCTCCGCGCGCACCAGGAAGCGGGACAACACGTCGCCGTCGGTGCGGGAGTGCGCGGTGCGGGGGAACTCCGCGGCCAGGAACGGGTGGTCGTGCCGGGCGTCGACGCGCAGGCCGCTGGCACGGGCGACGACACCGAGCGCGCCGAGATCGGCGGCCTGGTCGCGGCCGAGTGGGGCGGTGCCGGTGAACCTGTCCGCCACCACGGTGTTCGACAGGGCCAGCTCGACGATCTCCGCGACGTCGGCATCGATGGTGGCCAGCTCCCGCGGGTCGGGCAGTGCGGTGATCATGGCGCCACCGGGGTGGATGGCGCCGCGCAGCAGCCGGTGCCCGGTGACGGTGTCGTTGAGGCGCAGCAAGCGTTCACGGACGCGCTGGGAGTGAGCGTTGAGCACGCCGTAGGCGACGTCGTTGCACAGGGCGCCGATGTCGGTGATGTGGTTGTAGAGGCGTTCGAGCTCCAGCAGGATCGCGCGGATGCGTTGCGCGTCCTCGGGTACCGGCCATCGGTGGGCGTCCTCGATCGCGAGGCAGTAGGCGAGGGTGTGACCGACGCTCGTGTCGCCGCTGACCCGTTCCGCCAGCTCGATCCCCTGGTCGGGAGTGCGCCCGTGGAAGAGCTTCTCGAGTCCTCTGTGGACGAACCAGAGGCGGGCCTTGAGGTTGAGGATGGTCTCGCCGACCACGGAGAACCGGAAGTGACCAGGACCAATCATGCCGGCGTGCACCGGGCCGACCGGGATCTCGTACACGCCGGGGCCCTCGACCGTGCGGAACGGGTACGGACCGTCGACGCTGCCGAACTCGGGTGGGTCGCCCGCGTCCGTGAGCATGGGGTACCAGCCCTGGGGCCAGTGGAAGTGACGGACCAGCCGCCGTGGCAGCGGGTGGCCGGTGGGGACGATGCCGAACAGGTCGTGCATCTCGCGTTCGAACCGTCCCGCGGCGAACGACAACCCGGCCAGGCTCGGCACCTCCGGCGCCGCTGGGTCGAGCAGGACGTGCAGTTCGACCCTGCGGTCCGGGGCGGCGGCGGTGAACAGGTACACCGCGCGCAACCGGTCGCCGTCGTCGTGACCGGCGACCAGCGCGAGCCGGAAACCACGCTCCAGCAGGGAGGCCGCCTTGTCGGGCAGTTCGGCCGGAGTGAGAGCTCTCGTGATCATCGCGTCACCGCCAGAGGCTGGATGGCCAGGTCGAGCAGGGCAGGCAGTGGTCCTGCGGCGACGCCGAGCACGGCGCACGCGACCAGCCCACCTGCCAGGGCGATCGGGATCGGCGACACCGCTGTGGCGTCCGAAGTGGACGGTGGACCGAGCAGCATCCGGCTGGTACGGGTGATCAGGGCGGCGGCGATGACGAGCACCAGCAGCAACGCGAACGAGGTGAGCCAGCCCAGCCCCGCGGTGAAACCGGCGCGGACGATGCCGAGCTCGCTGGCGAACAAGCTGAACGGCGGCAGGCCGATCAGCGCGAGCACACCGAACCCGAACGTCGTGGCGAGCACGGGGTGGCGGGCGACCAGGCCACGGACACCGTCGATCTGGCTGGTGCCGGTGACCTGCAGGACGCGGCCCGCGCCGAGGAACAGCACCGCCTTCGCCAACCCGTGGCCGAGGACGTGCAGCAGTGCCGCGCTCAGCGCGAGAGGGCTGCCGATGGCGGCCGCGAACGCGACCAGGCCGAGGTGTTCGATGCTGGAATAGGCCAGCATCCGCTTGTAGTCGCGCTGCCCGATCAGCAACGACGCGGCCAGCGAGAGCGAGGCCAGCGCCATCACCGTGAGCAGGACGCGGGCGAACCCGGTACCGAGCGCGGCGTCGCTGATCACCTTCACCCGCAGGATCGCGTAGAACGCCACCGACAGCAGCACTCCGGACATCAGCGCCGACACAGGAGCCGGAGCCTGGGAGTGCGCGTCCGGCAGCCACGCGTGCAGCGGCGCAAGACCGGCCTTCGTGCCGAAACCCAGCACCAGCAACACGATCGCGATCCGGGTGACACCGGGATCGAGTTCTGACGCGTGCGCGGTGAGAGTGACGAGATCCAGACCCGCCGAGCCGGGAGCGTGGGCGGCGGCGAAGTTGAGCACGATGGCGCCCAGCAGCGCGAGGGCGATCCCGGCGGAGCAGATCACCACGTACTTCCACGCCGCTTCCACCGAAGCACGGGTGCGGCGCTGCCCTACCAGGAAAGCGGTGACGATCGTGGTGGCCTCGACCGCCACCCACACCACGCCGAGGTTCGCGGCCAGCACCGCCAGCGCCATGGTGGCCAGAAACAGCTGCACCAGCACGCTGTGCCGAGCGGCGGTGCGGGCTGTCGCCCTGCCCGCCTCGATCTCGCCGCGGAAGTACGCCGGTGTCGCAGCGGTCGCGATCAGCCCGACCGCGCCGATCACCAGCACCATGAACGCCGACAACGCGTCCACGCGCAACAGTCCGGCCACCCCGACCACCGGCCCGGATCGGCTCACCTGCACCGCCAGCGCGATCCCGGCCGCCAGCACGACACCCGCGGACACGGCACTGACCCAGGTGGTGGCGCGGCGCCAGCCGAAAGCGAGGTGGACGACCGCGCCGAGCACGGGCACCCCTACGGGAACGAGCAGCATCATCAGTCGCGCAACTCCCGCAGTTCGTCGAGATCGGTGTCGCCGAAGGTCTCCCGCATCCGAGTGGTCAGCACCTGCAGCACCAGCACCGCGAGCAACACGTCGAGCGACACCCCCAGCTCCACCACCAGCCCGACGCCCGTGGTGGTGAGAAAGCCGACCGCGGTGATCCCGTTGTCCATCAACAGGAACCCGACCAGCTGCGACAACGCGCGCCGCCGCGTGACCAGCACGAAGAACCCGATCAGCACCACAGTCACGCCGACCGGGATCGCCTGGGTCGCCGCCGACGGTGCCAGCTCCACCAGCGGCTGGGACACCGCGTACGCCAGCAACGTCAACGCGGCAGCGGCCAGCAGGGACGCGGACACGTTCACGAGAGGCCTGGTCTCTCGCCGCGTCTCCCCCGCGCCCGCCAGCGCCCTGCGCAACAGGTACGGCAGTACGCCCGCGCGTAGTACCAGCACTCCGGCGGCCACGGCCCACAGTTCGGCGGAGTTCTCCTGTGCCGCAAGCACTCCGACCAGAACCGCGAGCGCGGCACCCTGCACCGCGAACACCCGGATGATCACCGCGAGCTCGCGGCGCCACAACACCAGCACGGCGGTCAGCAGGAGGGCACCGCAGGCGAGGTACAACAGATGCACGGTTCCCCTTTCAGGCCAGGAAGAACGAGGCGGCGACGGCCAGCAGCGCGAGCAGGAACGACCCCGCCAGCAACTCGGGCACCCGGAACAGCCGCAGCTTGGCCACGAACACCTCGGCGGCCGCGAGCAACCCGCCCAGCACACCGACCTTCACCACCAGGGCCAGCACACCGATCAGCACCGCCGGCGGCGTGGCCGTGGTGGCGATTCCCCACGGTGCGAACAAGTTCGCGAGCAACCCGAGGAACACCGACAGCCGCATGGCCGCGGCCAGTTCCACCAGCGCCAGATCAGGACCCGCGTACTCCAGCACCATCGCCTCGTGGACCATCGTCAGCTCAAGGTGCGTCGACGGGTTGTCCACCGGGATCCGCCCCGTCTCCGCCACGATCACCACGACCAGCGCGACCGCCGCCAGCAGGCTCGCCGGCGAGATCACCCGCGCCGGATCGTGCAACGTCGACGACACGATCGCGCCCAGGTTGGTCGACCCCACCCGCACCGACAACGCGAAGATCGCCACCAGCAACGTCGGTTCGACCAGCGCCAGGATCGTCATCTCCCGGCTGGCGCCCATACCACCGAACGCCGTCCCGGTGTCCAGCCCCGCCAACGCGAGCGCCACCGCGCCCAACGCCAGCAACGCCACCACCGCGAACAGATCCGCCACCGGGTCCACAGCGGACTCCGTGGTGACGAACGGCACCACGACCGCGACCACCAGCGTCGTGGCCACCAACACCAGCGGCGCGAACCGGAACACGTCGCTCGTGCCCCGCGGCTCGATCCGCTCCTTGCGCGACAACTTGCGCAGATCACGCCACGGCTGCAGGATCCCGGCACCGGCTCGTCCCTCCAGCCGGGCCCGCACCTGCCGCATCAACCCGACCAGCAGAGGCGACCCGGCCACGATCAGCACCGGCTGCACCACCCCGCCGACAATCCCGAGCGCACTCACCTGGTCACCGCCAACAGGATCAGCACGCCACACACCGCGTAGAAGCCGTAGCCGAGGTAGCGGTGCACACTGCCCGGCGCCAGCCCGCGCCCCGCCCGGCCCCACGCCGTGATCAGGGCGAGCACCGGTCGGTAGAGGCGCTTCTCGATCCGATCAGGAACCTTTCGGCGGTATTCCACGGCCTGCACGAGATAGCGCGACTCCTGGTGGTGCGACACGTCCACGTCCAGCTCCGGCTGCACCACGTCGTCGAACACCCGCTGCAACGGCTCGGCGAACGACGTCGCCGTGTACTCCATGCGCGCCGACATCGGTCCCCCACCGCAGTCCCACAACCGCGCCTCCCGACGCGCCCGCCGTCCCGCGAAAGCCCCTGCCACCACGACGAAGCCGGCAACGAGCGCCAGCGTGAGCAGCAACGGCGACAACGCCCCAGTCGCCCGGCTCAGCCGCAACGTCACGTCACCGGACACCGCGGCGCCACCGGCCGCGGCCTGGACCGCGGGCAGAATCGCGCCCGGCCAGAGCGCGAGCACCACGCACACCGCCGCCGCGACGGTCATCCCGACGAGCATGGTGAACGGGCTCTCATGCGCGCCCGCCGCGGCAGCGCTGCGGGGTTTGGCCAGGAATCCCACCCCGAACGCCTTCACGAACGTGGCCACCGCCAGCCCCGCGGTCAACGCCACCGCCGCCACCGCCACGGGCATCGCGATCGCCGCCGCCACCCCGCCCGCGGGCAGTCCGTGGATCAACGCCTGCAACAACAACCACTCCGACACGAACGCGGTCCCCGGCGGCAACGCCGAGGCCGCCAGCGCCCCCAGCCCGAACGCCGCCGTGGTCACCGGCATCACCGGCCGCAACCCACCCAGCGCGTCGAGATCACGACTTCCCGTCGCGTGCAGCACCGAACCCGCCGCGAGGAACAACAACGTCTTGAACGCCGCGTGCCCGACCACGTGCAGCAGCGCCGCGGTCAACGCCAGCGCGGCCAGAGCCTGATCACCGGACGACGCGAAGAGGCCGGCCGCGCCGACGCCGACCAGCACCAGCCCCATGTTCTCCGTGGTCGACTGCCCCAGCAGCCGCTTCAGGTCCGAGCTCATCGCGGCCTGCAGAATCCCGTACACCGCCGACACCGCGCCCAGCGCGAGCACCAGCAGCCACCACCACACCGCGCCACCACCGAGCAGGTCGACGCCGACCCGCACCACCCCGTACACCCCGAGGTTCACCATCGCCGCCGACATCAAGGCCGACACGTGGCTGGGCGCCTCCGGGTGCGCGCGCGGCAGCCACGCGTGCAACGGCACGATGCCCGCCTTGGACGCGAAACCGGCCAGTGTCAACGTGAAGACGATCCCCGCCGCCGACGGCGACAAGTTCCGCCCCGCCTCACGCAATGCCGTGAACGAGTCGTCCGGGGCGTGCGCCACGAACACCATCAGTCCAATCAGGACAGACACGAACCCCAGGTGCGTCATCACCGCGTACCACCGGCCCGCCGAGGCGACCTGCGGGCCGCGCCGATGCTCGGCGACCACCAGCACCAGCGACGCCAGCGCCATCAGCTCCCAGCACACCAGCAACGTGCCCGCACTCGCCGCCGCCGGCACCAGCACCATCGCCACCACGAACACCGGCAACGCCACCTGCACACCACGTGCGCGCAGATCCGGAGTGTCCATGTAGGACATGGCATAAATCCCTGCCGCTGCCGCGACACCGCCGGTCACCGCGACGAACAACCCACCCAGCGGATCCAGCGTCAGCGAGACCCCCGACAACGGCAACACCCCAGGCAGCACAACGGAAAACGAGCCACCGCCCGTCGCCGCGGCGCCGGCGACAACCGCGGCCGCACCCGTCAGCGCCGTCCCCGCACCGACCACCGCCGCACGTGGGCGGATCACAACGGCGACCAGCGCCGTCACCAGTCCGATGGCCACCGCCGCGGCCATCCCGGTCGCAACGAGGTTCATCGGCCGGTCAGCTTCCGCAGTCCCTCGACGATCGCCTCCGGCCGCGGCGGACAACCCGGAATCTCCAGGTCGACCGGCACGACGTCCCGAACGGCACCGGCCACCCCGTAGGCGCCCGCGAACACTCCGCAGTCGCGTGCGCAGTCCCCCACCGCCACCACGAGCTTCGGCGACGGCACCGCGTCGAACGTCCGCCGCAACGGCTCGGCCATGTTCCGCGTCACGACCCCGGTCACCAGCAACGCGTCGGCGTGCCGCGGCGAGGCCACCAGCCGCGCCCCGTACCGCTCACCGTCGTGGACCGGCCCGAACGCCGACGCGATCTCGACCTCGCACCCGTTGCACGACCCCGCGTCGACGTGCCGGATCTGCACCGACCCGCCCAGCACCGCCGCCCGCTCCAGCCTCTCCGGCGACGGCGGGGCGGGCTCGGCCACTCGCCCGGTCCGGCGGATCTTGCGCCACAAGCTCAGCACGCTCTCGCTCCCGCGATGGAGTCGGTCAACACGGAGAAGTCCGGTGCGGTTCACCCGGTGCGCGGCACCGGCGGACTCGTCGCGCGGAGGTCCTCGAGCAGCTCGATCTGCCCGGACAGCACCCCCGACAGGATCAGGCGAGCGGCGACCAGCAGTTCGGCCACGTGCGGACTGGTCAGCGAGTAGTGCACCGCCGCGCCTTCCTTGCGGGTGGTGACCAGGCCTGCCCGGCGCAGCACCGCGAGCTGCTGGGACAGGTTCGCGGGCTCGACACCCACCTGCGGCACCATCTCCGCGACCGCGTGCTCGCGCAGGCTCAGCAGCTCCAGCACCCTGATCCGCGCCGGATGCCCGAGAGTTTTGAAGAACTCCGCCTTGAGCTGGTACAGCGGCTTGCTCACCCGCGCACCCCTTCCCGCCCGCGCCTCGCCGGCACCTGGTCGCAGGCTTCAGCACTTGCTAACCTTAGCAAGTCCGAAACCGCACAGCCCGACAGGACCTCACCCGTGCCCGGAACTCCCACTCCACTGCGAGTTCTCGTCGCCGACGGATCGTCGTTCTTCCGCGACACACTCCGGCAAGTCCTGCAAGGCGCAGCCGACATCGACGTGGTCGCCGTCGCGGGCACAGCCGACGACGCGATCCGCCTGGCCGAACAGCACCAGCCCGAGGTCGCCGTCGTGGACGTGCACCTGTCCGGCGACGGCCTGCACGCCATCCGCCGAATCCACCAGAAGGTCCCCGCGGTCAAGCTCGTCGCGCTGTGGGGGCTCATCGACGGACCGTCCGAGACCGAACTCCGCGACCTCGGCGTCGTCGAGTACGTCATCAAAGGCGTGCCCAACCGCAAGATCCTGGCGGCCATCCGCCGAGCAGCCGAGGAAGGCACCACCCAGTGACCCTGCGCGGAACCCGACCCAACCCGTTCCAGTGGCTCTGGTACGCGCTGGGCGGCCGACTCCCCCAACGCTGCAACCCCTGGGTCCTGCACGACGTCACCTGCCGCACCTGGGCGGTGCGGCACTTCATCCGCGCCTTCGTCCAGATGTCGCCGATCCTGCTGCTGCTCCTGCTGCCCGGACCACTCCTGATCAGGATCCTGTCGATCCTGCTCGGCATGTTCGTCGGCTACTTCTACTCGATGACCTACATGTGGCACACCACCGAGCAACGCCTGGTGAAGCAAGGCTTCGAACGAGGTCTCGGAGCACAGACCCGCCGTGCGAAACACGCCGAAGCCGACGCGCTCGCCAAGGCCGCCTACGAACGGCGGTACCGCAGCGAGAGCCGCCCAGGTGATTCCTAGAAAGCGCTGAGCAGGCCCCGCAGGTCGTCACGAGCGGTCGAATGCGTTGAGGCGTCTGGAAGTTCGTGCTGGAACCACGCACCCGAGTCCACGTGTCGCACGAGAAACGCCGCGCCCGCAGGCTCCGCGGTCCACCTGCCGTTGTCCGGCACATGTGCCCATTTGTCCTCGCTGAGCAGCATGAGCCCGAAGGCGTCCAACAAGTGCGTGCGCTCCAGGACGCGTTGGGTATCGCCACGCCACGGGACCGGTCGCGGATCTGGCACCCACCGCTCCAGCGTGCGGACTCCGGTGTCCGACCACACGCCGCCGCGCTTGGCGAAAGCCTGGTCCGCCCAGGCGTCGGCGCGGGACATCACCGACGTGATGGCGTTCAGCGACGCCTGCCAGTCGAAGTCGGCCGTGCGGCGAGTGCCGTCGGAAATGGAGACATAGCCGGACTCGAGGTCGGTCGTGAGCATGCGGAAGGCACCGTCCGCTTCGACGATCAGCTTCGCATGAGGCCAGACGAGCACATCGAGGGCGGGGTCGGCCACGATGCGACTGTTGACGGCCAGCACCTCGGCCGCGACGGCTTCCGGGAGCGCCGTGCAGAGCATGCCCGCGACCAGGTGGCCCCTGCGTCGCGGGTGCGGCAGCGCGAAACACCACTCGATCAGCTCGGCGACGGGGTCGGCTCCCTCGCCGACGGCGAAACGGCCTTCGATGAACGGGGTGGGATGCGAGCGCAGCATTCCGGGGCTGTCCAGGCGCAGCTGCTCGAGCCGCGCGTCGCCGAGTCCGCACAAGGGCAGCGCGGCGGCGATGGGCTGCACGACCGGGCGGAGATCCCACTCGCCGTGGCCGTTGATCCACATCGCGGGCCCCTGCGCGGTCGCCGACACCACGGTCTCCAGGGTCCAGTCCTGGTTCGGCCAGCAGTGAGCGATCGTGGCCAGCAGCCGGTCGGTCGCCTCGGACAGCGGAAGGTCGCTGACCACCACGACCTCGACCGCCTCCTGGTCGCTCTCGGAGAGGTCCCACAACTCCGCGGGCACGGTGCTCATGCGCTCAGACAACCATGTACGTCACGACCGCGCCTGTTCCGGGAAATGTTCCGGAACAAGCCTTTTTCCACGTCAAAAGAGGTCCATGTTGGACGCGCTCAAGTGTCCCTTTTAGACTTCATTGTGAAGGCGGCCAGTTGAGACGGCCGAATTGCGTTCGAACACCTGGACAGCCGTCGAATTCGCCATTATGGCTCGTCTCAAATGGGCGCCTGAACCACAGGATTAAGGAACACTCCGTGGTCGGCCGTTGACCGAACGTGTGGGTATTTCGTAGCTTCAAGGTCAACCGGAAACCCTCGATTACTTGCGAAAACAGCGCACCACAGTCGTCTGGACCGATCAAGTCGGATAGCCGGCAGAGGTTCGGTGCGCCGCGATTACTACGTACTCGTGCAGTGTCCGGTTGCGGCGTCGACCTGATTGTCTGGCGAAGGTAGGAGTTGCTCGCGAGCGATCGCGTACCGAAGGACGGCTTTGATGCAGCATCAGGGCTTTGAGTACGGCGACCACGAGCCGCCGTCCCCGTGGCGGGCTTATCAGGCCGGCGCCATTGCCACCGAGATGGTGCCGATCAGTCGGCTGCGGGTCGGCGGTTCGCCGAGAACGAGTGGCGTTAGCGACGGATATGTCCGAGTCCTGGCGAGAACGAACGTCCGCATGCCGCCGATCATCGTGCATCGCGCCACGATGACTGTCGTCGATGGCGTGCATCGGGTTCAGGCCGCGGCGTTGAGCAATCGCGAGCACATCGAGGTGCAGTTCTTCGACGGTGACGAGGACGACGCTTTCGTTCTCGCCGTCGAGGCGAATACCGCCAACGGACTGCCGTTGTCGGTCGCGGATCGCAAGGCCGCCGCGGAAAGGATCATCGCCACGCACCCGGCGCGGTCGGATCGGTGGATCGCGCTGGTCAGCGGGCTGGCGGCGAGCACGGTGGGCGAGATTCGGAAGTGTTCGAGTGTCGAGACCGATCAGTCGAACACCCGAATCGGCCGGGACGGCAGGCGGCGTCCGCTCGACAGTTCGGACGGACGCAGGCTGGCCGGCGAGCTGATGCGCGCCGATCCCGACCGGTCACTCCGCGACATCGCCAGGGCGGCGGGTATCGCGCCTTCCACCGTACTGGATGTGCGCAACCGGATCAGCAGTGGCGAAGATCCCGTTCCTGTCAGGAAAGACGCGTCCAGGCGGCAGACCGTCAAACCAGAGCTCGATCTCGATCCCGTCGCGATCATGCGGACGCTGGTCAAGGATCCGTCGCTGCGACTCAGCGAGGCCGGGCGGGCGCTGTTGCGTTGGCTGGACGCGTATTCCGCGACAGGGCGCGTGGCACCGCCGGTGACGGACATTCCGGCGCACTGCGTCGGCTCGATCGCCGCACTGGCGCGGCACAACGCGCGGTTCTGGGCCGCTTTCGCCGATCAGGTCAGCGACCAGGTCGAGGAAGGCCGCCGGGATGGGTCTTGACCAGAGCATGTCAACGTTGTCACGGAATGGACGGGTGCCCATGATGCTGAGTTCGTTGCAGGCCAAGATCCTGGAAGGCGTCGCAGCCGGGTTTTCCAGCGGCCGGTTGTCCCGAGAGCTTTACCTCAGCCCGAAAACCGTCGACTACCACGTCCGCGTCATGTCCGACAAGCTGCAGGCACCGAACCGGACCGCGCTGGTTTCCCGGGCTTTCGTGCTCGAGATTCTGCGCGCCGATTCGTGGCCGCCCCGGGTCGCGTGCGACACCGTGGATTGAGTCACGCTTCGATGTCCACGCCCATCTCCTCGGCGATTCGGGCGGCTTCGGCCAGCAACGTCTCGACGATCTGGGACTCCGGGACCGTGCGGATCACCTCGCCCTTCACGAAGATCTGGCCCTTGCCGTTGCCGGACGCCACCCCGAGGTCGGCTTCCCTCGCCTCGCCGGGGCCGTTCACCACGCAGCCCATCACCGCCACGCGCAACGGCACCGGGAAGCCCTCCAGCGCGGCGGTGACCTGCTCGGCCAGCGTGTGCACGTCCACCTGAGCGCGGCCGCACGACGGGCACGACACGATGTCGAGCCCCCGCGGCCGCAGCCCCAGGGACTCCAGGATCTGGTTGCCCACCTTGACTTCCTCGACCGGCGGCGCGGACAGCGACACCCGGATCGTGTCGCCGATCCCCTCCGCCAGCAGCGCGCCGAACGCGACGGACGACTTGATCGTGCCCTGGAAGCGCGGGCCTGCTTCAGTGACGCCCAGGTGCAGCGGGTAGTCGCAGCGCGCGGCGAGCTTGCGGTAGGCCTCGATCATCACGACCGGGTCGTGGTGCTTCACCGAGATCTTCAAGTCGGTGTAGCCGTGCTCCTCGAACAGCGAGCACTCCCACAAAGCCGACTCCACCAACGCTTCCGGGGTGACGCCGCCGTGTTTGTCCAGCAGGCGCTTGTCCAGCGAGCCCGCGTTGACGCCGATCCGGATCGGCACCCCGGCATCTCCTGCCGCACGGGCGATCGCGCCGACCTGGTCGTCGAACTGACGGATGTTGCCGGGGTTCACCCGTACCGCCGCGCACCCGGCGTCGATCGCCGCGAACACGTACTTCGGCTGGAAGTGGATGTCGGCGATCACCGGGATGCCCGATTTTCGCGCGATGATGGGCAGCGCGGCCGCGTCGTCCGCCGACGGCACGGCGACCCGCACGATCTCGCAGCCGGCCGCGGTGAGCTCGGCGATCTGCTGCAGGGTCGCGTCGACGTCCGCGGTCGGCGTGGTGGTCATCGACTGCACCGACACGGGCGCGTCCCCGCCGACCGGCACCGAGCCCACCATGATCCGCCGGGTGGTGCGCCGGGTGGCCACGGTGAGCGGAACCGCGGGCATGCCCAGGTTGATGGCTGTCATCGTTCGTCTCCTGACAGGACGGACCACGGATCGTCGACCGGCGTGAGCAGCTCCAGCACCGAGCCGGTGATGTCCTGCGCGGTCAGCCCGCAGGCGGCGAGCACCTCGGCCCGCGAACCGTGCTGCAGGAACCGGCGCGGAATGCCGAACTCGCGCAATGGTGTGCTGACGTCGTTGTCCCGCAACGTCTGCGCGATCGCCGAACCGACACCGCCCGCGCGGCTGTTGTCCTCGACCGTGATCGCGAGCCGGTGGCGGCGGGCGAGGTCGGCGAGCGCGGGGTTGACCGGGGTGACCCAGCGCGGATCCACCACGGTGACGCCGACGCCTTGGGCCAGCAGACCTTCCGCGACCGTCAACGCGAGGCCGGCCAGCGCGCCGACCGCGACGATCAGGACGTCCATCGAGCCGGAGCGTTGCAGCACGTCGAGCCCGTTGAACGTGGCGGTGGCCGGAATGTCCTCACCGGCGGGGCCTTTGGGGAACCGCAGCAGGGTCGGACCTTCCTGCCACGCCACCGCTTCCTCCAGCAACGAGGCCAGCTGGGCACCATCGCGGGGCGCGGCGATGCGCAGACCCGGCACGACCTGCAGCACCGAGAGGTCCCACATGCCGTTGTGCGACGGCCCGTCGTCGCCGGTCACCCCGGACCGGTCGAGCACGAACGTCACCGGACGACGATGCAGCGCGACGTCCATCAGCAACTGGTCCAGCGCGCGGTTGACGAACGTCGAATAGATCGCCACCACCGGGTGCACACCGCCCATCGACAACCCGGCGGCCATCGTCACAGCGTGCTGCTCGGCGATGCCCACGTCGATCACCCGCGAGGGAAACCGTTGCTGCAACGCCAGAAGCCCGGTCGGCTCGGCCATCGCGGCCGTGATGGCCACGAGGTCGTCGCGCCGAGAAGCCAGTTCGACGAGCTTCTCGCTGAAGACCGACGTGAACGACCGCGGCGAGGACTTCAACGCCTTGCCGGTGTGCGGATCCATCGGTTTGACGGCGTGCCCGAGGTCGAGCGCGTTGGTCTCGGTGTGCAGGTATCCCCTGCCTTTGGCGGTGATCACGTGCACCACCACCGGCCCACCCAGCGCGGCCGCCTCACGCAACGCGTCCTGGACGGCGGCGATGTCGTGACCGTCGACCGGCCCGAGATAGCCGAGCCCGAGCTGCCCGAACACACCGGGCCCGTGCCCCGCCCGCAACGAGGCGAGGTGCGACGCCAGCCCACCGACAGTTGGCGCGTAGGAACGTTCGTTGTCGTTGAGCACGATGACTAGCGACCGCTCCGGCCCACCCGCGATGTTGTTCAACGCCTCCCAGGCCATCCCACCGGTCATGGCACCATCGCCGATGACCGCGACTACGGCCCCGTCACGCCGCCCGAGGTGAGCGTCCGCGCGCGCCAGACCGTCCGCATAGGACAGTGCGGTGGACGCGTGCGAGTTCTCCACCAGGTCGTGCTCGGACTCCTCGCGGCACGGATAGCCGGACACGCCACCGGGCTTCCGCAGCCGGGAGAAACCGGCCCGGCGCCCCGTGAGGATCTTGTGCACGTACGACTGATGTCCGGTGTCCCACAACAACCTGTCGCGCGGGGACTCGAAGACGGTGTGCAGCGCGAGGGTCAGCTCCACCACACCCAGGTTGGGCCCGAGGTGTCCTCCGGCGGCCGACACCCGCTCGATCAGGAACGCGCGAATCTCGCTCGCGAGATCGCGCAGCTCCCCTGGGCTCAGCTCGCGCAGCCGTGCCGGGGAATCCACGGTGTCCAGCAACGTCACGGCGCGTCCACCCCTCCCATGAGTCGTGCGGGCGGCGAGAACACGATGTCCTCGGTCGCCACCCGGTGCACCGCCGTGTCCGCGTAGCCCAGCTCGGCGAGCAGGTCGAGCAGCTGGTCCACGAGGATCTGCGGCGCGCTCGCCCCCGCGCTCACCCCGACCGACTTCACGCCGTCCAACCAGGCGCGGTCGAAGTGGGTCACGTCCGGCACCAGCTCGGCCCGGCCGCCGTGCCGGCGCGCCACCTCGACCATCCGGATCGAGTTGCTGGAGTTCGTCGACCCGACCACCAGCACCAGGTCGCAGCGGTCGACGACGGCACGAACGCCGTCCTGGCGGTTCTGGCTGGCGTAGCAGATGTCGTCGGTGCCGGGCCCGCGCAAGTCCGTGAACCTGCGCTGCAGCACCGAGATGATGTCCCTGGTCTCGTCCACGGAGAGCGTCGTCTGGGTCAGGTAAGCAACCGGTGCGTCAGCAGGAAGATCGAGCGCCTCGGCGTCCTCGACCGTCTCGACGATGATCGTCTGGTCGGGAGCGTGGCCGAAGGTGCCCTCGACCTCCTCGTGGTTCGCGTGGCCGACGAGCAGCAACGTCCTGCCGTCGCGGGCGAACCGGCGGGCCTCCTGGTGCACCTTGGCCACCAGCGGGCAGGTCGCGTCGATCACGTCCAACGAGCGCGCGTCCGCGTTCCGGCGCACCTGCGGGGAGACGCCGTGCGCGGAGAACACGCACACCGCGCCCTCCGGCACCTCGTCCTCGGAGTCGACGAACCGCACACCCCGTTGCTGGAACTCGCGCACCACGTGGTGGTTGTGCACGATCTCCTTGCGGACGTAGACGGGCGCGCCGTGCCGTTCCAGGGCGAGATCGATGATGGCTATCGCCCGGCGCACCCCGGCACAAAATCCCTGCGGCTCGGCCAGCAGGACCTGCTTACCGCCACTCATTTCTGCAGAATAGCCCGGTACGCGCATTGTCCAGTCTCCGTTTGGGGTTTTTCCCAAAGTCGAACCCGGGCTCGCACTGTCGTTGACACGAACACCGCCGTCACTCCACGATGGAATGCGATCGCTATTCGCGAGAAATCCGGTCGGCAACCGAGCCCTGGAGAAGTGACCGTGGCAAATCTTTCAAGTTCACCTCTGGCAGCGCTGGACCCCCAGGACGAGGTGCGGGTAGTCGGCCAGTACTACGACGCGAAAACGGCCAAGCTCGTCCGCAAGTACGGGCCGGGCCCCCGGATTCACTACCACGTCGGCTACTACCCCAGCTCGGAAACGCCGCTGCACGCCGCTGACGCGACGCCGGAATCCATTCGCAGCAGCATTCGCGTGCACCAGGAAGGCCTGCTGCAGTACGGCGCCAAGATCTGGGGCGCCGAACACCGGCTCTCGGGCAAGGTGCTGGACGTCGGCTGCGGTCTCGGCGGCGGTTCGCTCTTCTGGGCGCAGGAATACGGCGCCGACGTCACGGCGATCACCAACGCCCCGGAACACCCGCAGTTCATCAACGGGTTCGCGCGGGAATGCGGCGTCGACGGAAAGGTCCGCACGCTGGTCTGCGACGCCAACCACCTCACCGTGGACGACGGCCCGTACGACGCGGCCGTGGCCATCGAGAGCAGCGGGTACTTCAACCGCCCGCAGTGGTTCGAGCGCCTGTCGCACGTCATTCGCCCTGGTGGCAGCGTGTGCATCGAAGAGGTGTTCACCACCCGGCCCGGCGGCGCCGACGTGTGGGCGGAGTACTTCTACTGCAAGCCGGTCTCGGTCGGCGACTACGCGAAAGCCGCGAAAGCCGCCGGTTTCGAACTGGTCGACGAGGTCGACGCGACGGCGGAGACCGCGCCGTTCTGGGACGAGAGCGCAGCCTGGACGAGGGCCGTTCTGGACAGCGACAACGGCCTCTCCGCGGTCGAGCGCAGGAACATGCGGATCTCCCTGCTGGCGAACGAGGCTCAGGGCGCGGAATGGCGCGCGGGCGGTTTGAGCTTGAGTTTCCTGCGCTTCGAGAAGAAGTGACTGTCACGACGATGCGGAGTTCTTCATGACGATCGACCAGACCCCCGCCCATCACGCCGAAGTCCGCAACGTGTACGACGGGTTCGGCCGGGTCTACCGTTCCGTGTGGGGACCGAACATCCACTACGGCTACTGGGAGAACGACGCCGACGACAGCTCCGTCGAGGTCGCCACGGACCGCCTGACCGACCTGATGATCTCCGGTCTGGCCACCCAGCCCGGCCAGCGGGTCCTCGACATCGGCTGCGGCATCGGCCATCCCGCGCGGCGGCTCGTCCGCACCAGCGACGTGCGCGTGGTGGGCATCAGCATCAGCCATCTGCAGGTGGAGCAGGCGAACTCCGACGCCGTTGCCGCCGGGCTCGGCGACAAGGCCACGTTCCAGTTCGCGGACGCCATGGACCTGCCGTTCCCCGACGGCTCGTTCGACGCGGCCTGGGCCTTCGAGTCGATGTGGCACATGCCCGACCGCGGCCAGGTGCTCTCCGAGGCCGCCCGCGTGCTGCGCCCCGGCGGCCGGCTGGTCGTCGCCGACGTCGTCCAGCGCGACCCGATCACCCCCGAGGGCCAGGCGGTCATCGACCACGTCAAGGCCAACTACGGCGTGACGACCCTGGGCACGATCGACGAGTACGCGAAGAACCTGGCTGCCAGCGGTTTCGTGGACGTGGAGATCGTGGACATCACCGACAACGTGATCCGCACGCTCCTGCTGATGGCCGACGCCTTCGAGACGGTCCGCGACAAGCTCGCCGACCTGGTCGGCACCGAGCAGGCCGACTCGCTCATCAAGGGCGTGCGCGCCTTCGGTTCCATCCCGGAGAGCGGCTACATCTACGTGACCGCGACCCGCGCCTGACCACACGCGAAAGGGCCCCGACCAGATCCGGTCGGGGCCCTTTCCGGTGCGCTCACTGCCGGACGCGCAGCTCCGTCAACGCCCGCAGCGGGAACACCGGCTTGTGCCGCGGCGACTGCCCCGGTGCCAAGGTCAGACCCGGCATCCTCGTGGCGATGGCCTGCACCGCGACCTCCAGCTCCGCGCGGGCGAACGAGGCACCTAGGCAGAAGTGGATGCCGTGACCGAACGCCAGGTGCGAGGACGAGCCGCTGCCCGGGTTGAACGCGGCCGGGCAGGCGTGCACGCGGGTGTCCCTGCCTGCGGTTCCGTAAAGCAGGAGCAGCCGGCTGCCCTCGGCCAGGTGCACGTCGCCGACCACCACGTCACGCGTCGCGGTCCGGTACATGCCCGCCAGCGGAGCGTCGAAGCGCAGCCCCTCCTCGACGAGGTCACGGGTGTCGATCGTCCCGTCGGAGACCTGAGCCCAGCCGCCGGGTGACTTCAGCTGCTGGTACATGATCGTGCCGAGCGCCTCGGCGCAGGTCATGTGACCGGCGAAGATCAGCGTGGGGATCTGGACGGCGACCTCGTCGGCGGTGAGCGTGTTGCCCGCCTTGCCGTCGTGCAGCAGCTCGCTGATCAGGTCGTCCTGCGGGTTCGCCAGCCGGTCCCGCGCGAGCTCACGGGCGAAGGCACCGAACTCGACCAGCCCCCTGGCCCACTCCCGCATCAGCTCGGGGTCGGTGTCGTGCTGCAGCATCATCAGCTCGATGCGCTGCTCGGACCACAGGCGGCAGCGGTCGAGGTGGGAGTCCGGGACGCCGAGGCGCGCACACATCACTTCCAGGGCGTACGGCACGCAGAACGCCTCGATGAAGTCGAACTCCTGCTCCGCCGCCACGCGCTCGACCAGGTCCGTGGCGATCTTGCGCATGGTCGGTTCGAACGCCCTGACCTTGGCCGGGGTGAACCCGATGTTGAGCACCTCGCGGACCCTGGCGTGCGCGGGCGGGTCGAGCGAGCCGACGCCCAGACCGCCGTCGCCGCGCCAGGTCTTGAACATCTTGGCCACGTCGTCGGGCAGCTTCGCCTTGGGACGGGGGTTGTGGTCGCGCGCCGAGTAGCTCTTGTCGTCCTTGAGCACGGCGAGCAGTTCCTCGCGCCGGCTGACGCACCACGCGTCGAGCAAAGGCGCGTAGAACACCGGTTCGTCGTCTCCGATGCCGGCCAGGAATGAGTACGGGTCGTCGCGATGTTCGCCGTACGGGTCGAACGGCCTGCCTTCACGCAATTTCCCGGAATCGGCTGATACAGCCATTTCGCCTCTCAAGCTTTGAGTGCACCGTCGCCAGGGGCGGGTCGCGTCGAGCAGCCACCACTCCACACATTAGTCGGATTCGGGCTGCACCCCACGGGTCTTTGGGGTTTTTCCCAAAGTCGAAGCTGTTCACGCGGTGTCGTTGACACGAACGCGAGAGGTCGTTCAGGATGATTGTCGGAACCACCGCTGAAATTCCCGAACTCTACTCGGGCGGTTTTTCGCGCTCAATTCCAGGAGAATCCGATGAGCACACTCGACACCCTGCTGTCGCCGGGGACGGTGCGGTCCGCGGTGTTGCCCGTCGTGCGGCAGCAGGTCTCCGCGCTGGAGCCGACGCTGGCCAGGATCAGCTCGTACCACCTCGGTTTCATCGACGAGCACGGTGAACCCAGCGGCGCCGCGAACGGCAAGCTGACCCGCTCCGCCCTCATGATGGCGGCGGCCGCGGGAGTGGGCCTGCGCCCGCAGGACGTCGTGTCCCAGGCGGCGGCGCTGGAGTTGCTGCACAACTCCACGCTGATCCACGACGACATCATCGACGGCGACGACCTGCGTCGTGGCCGCCGTGCCGCGTGGACGGTGTTCGGCACCGGTCTCGCCATCCTGGCCGGGGACGCGTTGCAGGGCCTCAGCCTCCAGCTGGTCGTCGACGACCCCGGTCCAGGCCGTGCGGAGATCTCCTGCGCGTTCGCGGAAGCCACCCGCCTGGTCCTCTCCGGTCAGGCACGCGAGTTCACGGTCCGGCTGGACGCGGACGCCGGAATCCGCGACTACGAACGGATCGTCGAGGAGAAGACCTCCGCACTGCTGGAGTGCGCTCTGGTGACCCCGGCGCTGCGAGCGGGCAGGCCGGAGCACGTGCTCGCCGCCCTGCGCGGCGCGGGCAGGCATCTGGGGCTCGCTTTCCAGATCCTCAACGACGTCGAGGACATCTGGGGTGACCCTGCGGTGACGGGCAAGCCCGTGCGCAGCGACATCCAGCGGCGCAACCCGTCCTGCCCGGTGATGGCGGGGCTGACCGCCGGCGGCCCGGCGAGCGAGCGGTTGCGCGAGCTGTGGCAGGCCGACGACACGACGGTGGCGCATCTGCAGAAGATCGCCGACCTGGTCGAGGAGTCCGGCGGCAGGCGCACGGCGGAACAGTTGTCCCGCAGTCATTTCGACTCGGCGTTGGCCCATCTCGGACGAGCCGAGCTGATCCCGGCGGCGTCGAACGAGCTCGCCGCCGTCTTCGACCGCATCGTCCATCGGAGCGCCTGATCATGAGTACCCCGGTGCAACTGCCTTTCGAGCAGGCGAACGTGGTGCAGCTCGCGCCAGGGCTGCGCGACCTGCAGTCCCAGGGCGCGGTCCACCGGGTGCGCACCCCGGACGGCAAGGACGCGTGGCTGGTCACCGGTCACGCCGAGGTGCGGCAGCTGCTCGACGACAAGCGCTTGAGCCGCAACAACCCCGACCCGGCGGCGCAGGACAGCGGGTCGGCGCTGCTCGCGAGCCTGCTCGGGAGTTTCGCCACCGACCACGCCCGGATGCGCGCGTTGCTGGAACCGCACTTCTCCCCCGAACGGATGGCGGAGCTGCGGCCGTACGTGGAGAAGCAGACCGCGGAGCTGCTGGACGAGTTGGCCGCCCGGCGACCACCTGTGGATCTGCGCGAGGCGGTGGCGTTGTCGTTGCCGATCCAGGTGATGTGCGAGTGGCTCGGTGTGCCGCAGGAGGACAAGGACCGCTTCGGCGGCTGGACCCAGGACGCCGCGAACCTCGGCGACCCGGTCCGCTCGAAGCAGGGCCTCGGCGGGTTGTTCGGCTACTGCAAGCAGCTCGTCGCCGACAAGCGGCAGCACCCCGGCGACGACGCGATCTCCAGGATCTGCGCGACCGAGGGCATCACCGACGACGAAGTTCTCGGCCTCACGGCGTTGTTGCTGTTCGGTGGCTACGAGACCACGGTCGCGCGGATCGGCACGAGTGTCCTGTTGCTACTGTCCAATGAGGAGCAGTGGCAGGCGTTGGTGGCCGAACCGTCGCTCATCCCCGGTGCGGTGGAAGAAACCCTGCGGAGGTCGATGCCGAACCCTCACAACGGCGGCATGCCCCGTTACGCGGTGACGGACTTCGAGATCGACGGCGTCACCATCCACACCGGCGACTTCGTGCTGCTGAACATCATCGCGGCGAACCACGACGAGGCAGCCTTCGCGGGCGCCGGCCAGGTCGACGTCACGCGCGACACCGCGGCCAGCCTCGTCTTCGGGCACGGCGCCCACCACTGCGTCGGCGCGGCGCTGGCACGGATGCAGCTGCAGGTGGTGCTCACCCAGCTCGTCACACGATTTCCGACTCTGCGCCTGGCTGTCGGCGTGGAGGAGTTGACGCTGCGCCAAGACACGCTGATCGGTGGGTTGGTCCGACTTCCGGTGACCTGGTGATTGGAACCTGATGCTGCACAAGATATCCGCGGGCGTAGTCACGAGGAGCCCGGACTCGGTCCGCTCGTACCTGTTGCTGATGCGACTCGACAGGCCGACGGGCTACGTGCTCTACCTGCTACCCGGCCTGTGGGCCGTCGTCTTCGCCTCGGGAAACCGGCCGAACCTGCTGTCGGTGGCGGCCGTTGCCGTCGCGGCGGTGCTGATCCGCGGGTTCGCGTGCGCGAGCAACGACGTGACCGACAAGGAGATCGACATCCGCGTCGCCAGGACCGTGTCGCGGCCGGTCGCGGCGGGGACGATCAGCGTCCGGAACGGGATTCTCTGGGCCGCCGCACAGGCTCTGGTCGCGCTGCTGGTGCTCGCGGTGGCGAACGTCGAGACGGCACTGGTCGCGCTGGCCACGTACCCGTTGATCGTCGCGTACCCGTTCATGAAGCGGTTCTTCATCTGGCCTTCGGCGTTCCTCGGCCTGGTGATGAGCACCTACGTGTTCGTCGGCTGGACAGCGGCGACCGGGAACACCGACTACCCGCCGGCGGTGTACGGCCTGTACGTCGCGGGCGTCTTCTGGACGATGGTCCACGACGCGATCTACTCCCACCAGGACAAGGAGTACGACCGCAAGATCGGGGTCAAGTCCTCCGCCCTGCTGTTCGGCAACGCGACCAAGCTGTGGCTGTCGTTCTTCGTCGTGCTCAGCGTCACGGGCGTGCTGTGGGCCGGGTCGCTGACACCGATCGGCTGGGCGTTCTACGTGATCGTCGTGGTGGCCGCGGCCTACCTGTTCTACCTGCTGTTCCGGGTGGACCTGGACGACCCGAAGGCGTGCTGGGACGCCTTCGTCGCCAACACCTACTACGGCTGGATCGTCCTCGCGGCCGTGATCGCCGGGCAGTTCACATGAGCGGCTCGATGTGGCGCGGAAGCGACGTCGACCTCGACGCCTACCTGACCCGCGTGGGCTACGAAGGCGATGTCGCTCCGGACCTCTCCACGTTGCGGCGCCTGCACATCGCCCACGTTGACGCGATCCCGTTCGACAACCTCGACGCGCTGATCGGGCGCACGGAGGTGCCGCTCGACCTGGACCACCTCCAGGACAAGATCGTGCGAGGCGGTCGCGGCGGCTGGTGCCTGGAGCAGGTCGTGCTGATGGCGGCCGTGCTGGACCGCATCGGGTTCACGTTCACCGCGTTCGCCGGTCGGACGCGGATTCGCACCGGGAGCAAGTTCGGGCCCGCGCTGCACGTGGCCCTGCTGGTCGACGTGGACGGCGAGAAGTGGCTCCACGACGTGAGTTTCGGCGCCCACGGGCTGCACGAGCCTCTTCGTTTCGCGGAGAACTCACTTCTGGAGGACGACTTCTCGTTCGACCTCGTGCGTGAAGAGACCGGTGAGCACGTGCTGCGGTTCATCAGGCCGGAGGAACCGGCGGAGCTCTACGGCTTCACCACGGACGTGCGCTACCCGTCGGACTTCGAGCTCCTCAACCACTTCTGCCTCACGCACCCGCGCTCGCCGTTCAACCACCGGATGATCCTCCAGCGCACGCAGCCCAAGGTGCGGCACCTGCTGGTGGGCACCGCGCTCACCGAGATCCGTCCGGGAGAACCGGCGACGGTCCGCGAACTCGACGAGGCCGAGGCCCTCGCCGCTTCCGAGGAGATCTTCGGGATCACCCTGAAGCCAGACGACGTCCAGGCTCTCCGGAAAACCTTGGCGGGCCCATGACGCGAACTCTGCTGGTCGACAACTACGACTCGTACACCTTCAACCTGTACCAGCTGATCGCCGAGATCAACGGCGTGGCGCCGACCGTCGTGGTCAACGACGACCCGGCGCTGATCGACCTGCGGCTGGAGGACTTCGACAACATCGTCATCTCCCCCGGTCCCGGCGCGCCGCAGAACTCGCGCGACATCGGCCTGGTCGGCGACCTGTTGCGCCGCACCACGTTGCCGGTGCTGGGAGTCTGCCTCGGCCACCAGATCATCGGGCATCTGGCGGGCGGCACCGTGACCGCCGCGCCCGAGCCGCGGCACGGGCACCTGGCCAAGATCTCCCACGACGGGGACCCGTTGTTCGCCGGGGTTCCGCGTGAGTTCGTGGC
This sequence comes from Lentzea sp. NPDC051838, assembly GCF_040681245.1. Taxonomy (NCBI): domain Bacteria; kingdom Bacillati; phylum Actinomycetota; class Actinomycetes; order Pseudonocardiales; family Pseudonocardiaceae; genus Lentzea; species Lentzea sp. NPDC051838. The sequence continues at coordinate 211,971 of NZ_JBFAYI010000004.1, read as the reverse complement.
GGTGCGCTACCACTCGCTGTGCGTCGAGGAGCCGTTGCCGTCGGAGCTCGTGCCGATCGCGTGGGCGGACGACGGCGTGCTGATGGCGTTGCGGCACAGGGATCTCCCGCAGTGGGGCGTGCAGTTCCACCCCGAGTCGGTCGCGTCCGGCTACGGTCGCGAGATCCTGCGCAACTTCGCCGACATGACCCGCCAAGGATCTCTGGAGCTCATCAGCACCGTCGTGCCGACCGCCGCCGATGCCGAGTCGATCTTCCTGGAGCTGTTCGACGACGCCCCGCACTGCTTCTGGCTCGACAGCAGCCGGGTCGAGGAAGGGCTGTCCCGGTTCTCGTTCCTGGGCGACACTTCCGGGCCGTTGAGCGAGGTCGTCACGTACCGGGTGGGCAGCGGTGCCGTGGAGGTGCGCGACTCCCGCGGGGTGCGCGAGGTTCCCGGCAGCGTGTTCGACTTCCTGGAGCAGCGGCTGCGCGAGCGGCGGGTGCCGGAGACCGCTCTCCCGTTCACGCTGACCGGTGGGTACGTCGGCTACTTCGGGTACGAGCTCAAGGCGGAGTGCGGTGGCACGGCCGGGCACCACGCCTCAACGCCGGACGCGGCCTGGATGTTCGCCGACCGGATCGTCGCGGTGGACCACCAGGAGGGGCTGACCTACCTGGTCGCGGTGCACGACCCGGAGACCCGGCGCGACGCGCAGGAGTGGGTGGACCGGACCGCCGCCCGGCTCACCGGACTGCGCCCGGCGGAGGACGTCGTGTCGGAGCAGTGCGCACCGCCTGACGCCGAGGAGTTCCTGGTTCGCGACCGGGATCGGTACCTGGCGGACATCGCCGAGTGCCAGCGGCAGCTGCGGCTGGGCGAGAGCTACGAGATCTGCCTGACGAACAAGCTGCACCTGCCGTTCCACGACGACGACACCGCGTTCTACCGTCGGCTGCGGCGCTCGAACCCGGCTCCGTACGCGGCGTTCCTGCGGTTGGACGACGTCACGGTGTTCTGCTCGTCGCCGGAACGGTTCCTGCGCATCGAGCTCGATCGCACGGTCACCAGCAAGCCGATCAAGGGCACCGCACCGCGGGACGCCGACCCGGTGCGCGACGCCGAGATCGCCGCCACCCTGGCGTCGAGCGCCAAGACGCAGGCTGAGAACCTGATGATCGTGGACCTGCTGCGCAACGACCTGGGCCGGGTGTGCGAGGTCGGCAGCATCGACGTCGACCCGTACCTCGCCGTCGAGAGCTACCAGACCGTGCACCAGCTCGTGTCCACTGTGCACGGACGGCTCCGCGACGAGGTCAGCGCGATGGACTGCGTCCGGCAGTGCTTCCCCGGCGGATCGATGACCGGGGCGCCGAAGCTGCGCACGATGGAGATCATCGACGGCCTGGAGACCGAGGCGCGGGGCGTGTACTCCGGCACCCTCGGCTATTTCGGCCTCTCCGGCGGTGCGGACCTGAACATCGTGATCCGCACTGCTGTTCGCGTCGGTGACCGGTTGAGCATCGGCGCGGGCGGGGCGATCGTGCTCGACTCCGACGCGCAGGAGGAGTACGAGGAGATGCTGCTCAAGGCCGCGGCGTCGTTGCGGGCGTGGCGGGCGCCGGCGGTGTCGGACGTGGGTCTGCGATGAGTGCTCGTCAGTGGTGGGACGGCGGGTGGTCGCCGGCCGACGACTCCGGGACGGTCAGGGTCATCGACTCGTGGCTGGTGGACGAGGGGCGGGTGCGGGGGTTCGACCTGCACGCCGAGCGTTTCGCCCAGGCTTGCTCGCGGTTCGCCGGCTCCTCGCACTCCCGGTTCTCCGCCCCCACCACCGACGCGTTCCTGCTCGCGGTCGCAGAATCCTTGCCCGCGCACGGCCGGTGGTTCCCGCGGGTCGAGCTCGTCGAGGCCGGATCCGCGCTGCGGCTGCGGTTCTGGCTGCGTCCCGCTCCCCCGCGCACCACGACCGTGCGGTTGTGGAACTCCGGTCCCGACCGCCGAAGCCTGCCCGCGGTGAAGGGCGCCGACCTCGACCACCTGAACGCCCTGCGCGCCCAAGCGGTCGCCGTGGGAGCCGACGAGGCGCTGTTGCTCACGCCGGAAGGACACGTGCTCGAAGGGTCGACGACGAGCATCCTCTGGTGGCGCGGTGACACGCTGTGCGGCCCACCGCCAGGGCCTGCCCTGCTCTCCGGGATCACCCGTGCCCTGCTCGGGCCGGTCGTTCCGGAGTCCGCCACCCCGGCCGAGCTCGCCGACGTTCCGGTGTGGACGGTGAACGCCCTGCACGGCATCCGGCCGGTCACCGAGGGGCTGGGCCGGTTCCGGGACACGGATCTGACGAAGGCCGAGCACTGGCAGTCGCGTCTGGAAGAGAGGTTCACCGATGTCCGCTGACTACGAGCGCGACCTGCTGGTCCAGCTGACGCAGCGCTGGGGCAAGCGGGTGGCGGTCAAGAAGGACGAGCTCGACCTGGACGGGCACTTCGACGCAAGCCTGCCGGACTTCCCCGAGCACCTCGTGCCGGTGCTGGCCCTGCCGGGGTCCGAGAAGCTCGACCAGGACGCCCGCGCGCGCATCCTGTCGGCGGCGTGGATCGCCTACAACGCCAAGACCGCCGCTATCGAGGACGAGATCATCCTGCCGGCGTGCCGGTTGATGCTCCAGGAACGGATTCCGGTCCGCCGGGACGACGTCGCCGTCGACGCGCTGCACCAGACGATCATCGACGAGCACTACCACATTCTCATGTGCCACAACGCTGTCGGCGTCACGCGGCGGCGCAGGGACATGGCGGACGTGCGGTTCGCGCCGGACGTCTGGTCGGTCGTGCAGGGACGGGAGGCGGCCCGCGCGGGGCTGTCCGGGTTCGACCGCGACATCGTCGACATCGCGTTCTCGCTGGCCGCCGAGACGACGATCAGCGGGTTCCTCTCGACGTTGTCCACGGCCCAGGACATCCAGCCGATGAACCGGATCACCACCGATCTGCACCGGCGCGACGAGAGCGGGCACGCGGTGGTGTTCCGCGAGCTGTGCGGGTCGCTCTACCGCAGTCTCGACAGCGGGCAGCAGCAGATGTTCCGCGAAGCGCTCATCGAGGGGCTGCGGTCGTTCCGGTCGGCCGACTTCGAGCCGTGGGTGGCCGTTGCGGCGCAAGGCGGATTCGAGATCGGCACCGACCAGCTGCGCGAGTGGGCGGCCTCGCGACCCGTGCCGAAGCGCGACACCGGGCCGTTGCAGCTGCTGCTCGACGATCTGGGCATCAGCCACGACCTCGTCCGGACATGAGCGACGTCGGCACGGTCCCCGACTGGCGGACGCTCGTCGCCCACCAGCAGCCGGAGTGGCCCGACCAGGCCCGGCTCCGGGCGGTGGTGGACGAGCTGGCGGCCTCTCCCCCGGTCGTCACACCCTGGGAGTGCGACGCGCTCACCTCCCGCCTCGCCAAGGTCGCCGACGGCCGGGCGTTCCTGGTGCAGGGCGGCGACTGCGCGGAACGTCTCGACAACGTCTCGGCGCGGGCGATCAGGAGCAAACTGCGCCTGCTGCAACAGATGTCCGTGATCCTCTCGTCCGGCTCCGCGCTCCCGGTGGTGACCCTGGGCCGGATCGCCGGTCAGTACGCCAAGCCCCGCTCCTCGCCTACCGAGACCGTCGACGGGCGCACGCTGCCGGTGTACCGGGGCGACGCGGTGAACGGCACCGGCTTCACTTCTTCTGAAAGGCTGCCCGACCCGGTCCGGTTGCGTCGCGTGTACGACGCTTCTCAGTACACAGTGGACGTTGTGCGGGCGAGCGGCGCCGAGGTGTTCACGAGCCACGAAGGCCTGCTGCTCTCGTACGAGGAAGCGTTGACGCGGCGGCGTTCCGGCAGGCGATACGCGGGCAGCGGCCACCTGTTGTGGATCGGCGACCGCACCAGGCAGCTCGACGGTGCGCACGTCGCGTACTTCGCGTCGATCGAGAACCCCGTCGCGGTGAAGCTGGGCCCGTCCACCACGTCCGAGGACGCGCTGGCGTTGGTCGACCGTCTCGACCCCGACCGCAAGCCGGGTCGGCTGACGTTCGTCGTGCGCATGGGGGCCGAGCGGGTGCGGGACCTGCTGCCGGAGCTGGTGGAGAAGGTCGCCGCGTCGGGATCGCCGGTGGTGTGGATGTGCGATCCCATGCACGGCAACACTTTCGTCGCGCCCAGTGGACACAAGACGCGGCGCTTCGACGACGTCCTGGCCGAGGTCACGGGATTCATCGAGGTGCACAGGGCTCTCGGCACCCACCCCGGCGGCCTGCACGTCGAGGTGACCGGCGAAGACGTGACCGAGTGCGTCGGCAGCGGAGTCGGCCTCGATGACCTGCATCGCAACTACGAGTCGGCCTGCGACCCGCGCCTCAACGCGGCTCAGTCACTCGAACTGGCCTTCCTGGTCGCCGACATGCTCAGGTGAACAACGATGAAGGGCACTGTCCCCTGCCAGAGGGAGGGCAGGGGACAGAGCGCTCGTGGGCCGGATCAGCCGATCACGGCCTCGCAGTTGCTGAACCCCGGGCCGCCGGAGCAGGTGTCGGAGCCGCTGCCACCGTCGACGCTGTTGTTGTGCGCGCCACCTTCGAGGATGTCGTCACCCTGGTCGCCGCGCAGGGTGTCGTTGTTGTTCGAGCCGCGCAGCTTGTCGTTGCCCTCGCCGCCGCGCATGTCGTCGTTGCCGTCGCTGCCCCACATGTAGTCGTTGCCCTGCTGGCCGTCCATCACGTCGTTCTTGAGGCCGCCGTAGAGCTCGTCGTCACCACCGCCGCCGACCATGAAGTTGCCCGCGGTGTTGTCCTCGATGTAGCGGTGGCCGCCGAAGAGCAGGTCGTTGCCCTGGTTGCCGTACACGCGGTCGTAGTCGCTGCCGCCCTCGACGACGTCGTTGCCGTTCTGGCCGGCGAGCAGGTCGTCGCCGGTGCCACCGAGGATGTACATCGGCACCCACACGCTGTGCACGCGGGCGTCGACGACGTCGTTGCCGCCTGCCGTGTAGACGCTGATCGAGCCGATGCCGACGTTGGCGCACCGGACGACGGTGCTGTCGTGGCCCGGTGCGAAGCCGCAGCCCGCGCCCGGCGTCAGGTTCACGACGTCGTCGACCCAGTAGTAGCCGCCGTCGAGCGTGATCTCGACGTTGTTCTTGGCGCCGCCCGAGGCGACGTAGGCGAGCTGGTTGCCCGACACCGAGACGGTCGCGTCCGGTGCGGCCTGGGCGACACCGGCGCCCGCCAGTGCGACCGCGGCGGCGATCGTGGTGGCGGCGCCGATTCTTTGCCCTGCGTTCATCGTTCCTCCTGTGTGGATCCCCTGCTTGCGGAGGAAGGATTTCGGCCCGCGTCCCCGGTTCGTCCCCGATTTCTTGTCAGATAGCCTCTCGCGATGCGGTTCCGGATCCTTGGCCCTCTGGAGGTCGAGCTCGCCGACGGCACGATCCGGACAGGGCGCTCCCGCAACGAACGCGTGCTCGCCGCGTTGCTCCTCGACGCGAACCGGCTGGTCACCATCGAGCGGCTGATCGACTTCTGCTGGGACTCGGCTCCTCCCCGCACGGCCAGGAAGCTGGTGCAGAACGCGGTGTCCGTGCTGCGGGACCACGTCGACGTCGTCGCCAGGCCCTCCGGATATCTGGTGCGGGTGGCCGAGGACGAGCTGGATCTGACGCTGTTCACGCAGGCGACCACGCGGGCGAAGCAGGCGCGGCCCGTGGACGCGGCCGCGGAACTTCGGGCGGCACTGGGGTTGTGGCGCGGTCCGACGTTGATGGGCATGCCGGGCCAGGCGTTCGAGGCGTGTGCCGCGGCGCTGGAGGACACGAGGCTGAGCGCGCTCGAGGAGTGCCTCGCGCACGAGATCGAGCTGGGCCGGCACCACGAGGTCGTGGGCGAGCTGTCGGCACTCGTCACCGCGCATCCGTTGCGGGAACGCCTGGTGGGCCTGCTGATGCTCGCGCTGCACCGCTGCGGCAGGCGGGCCGACGCGCTGGCCGCGTTCCGTCAGGCGCGCGCGGTGCTGGCGGACGAGCTCGGCATCGACCCCGGCGACGAGCTGAGCAAGCTGCACGAGGCCGTCCTGCGCGGCGAGGCGAAACCCGCTGAGCCGAAGCACACCCCGGCTCAGCTGCCCGGCGACGTCGCCGAGTTCACCGGTCGTGCCGAGTACCTCGACGAGTTGGATTCATTGGCGAACAACAAGGTTGTGGCTCTCGCCGGACCGGGTGGCGTGGGCAAGACGGCGCTCGCCGTGCACTGGGCCCACCGCGTTCGCGGACGGTTCGCCGACGGCCAGCTCTACGTCAACCTGCGCGGATACGCCCCGACGGCACCGATGTCGGCGGACGCGGCACTGGGCGGATTCCTCCGTGCGCTGGGTGTCCCGGCCAACCAGGTGCCGGCCGACCGCGACGAGGCCGCTGCCCTCTACCGTTCGTTGTTGGCTGACAAGCACATGCTCGTCGTGCTCGACAACGCCCGCGATGTCGGTCAGGTGCGGCCGCTGCTGCCCGGTGGCCCCGGCTGTCTGGTGCTGGTCACGAGCCGCGACCGGCTGGGCGGGCTGATCGCCCGTGACGGTGCCCGGCTGCTCGCGGTCGAGGTGTTGCGGGAGCCCGAGGCCGTCGCGCTGCTGACCCAGATCGTCACCGAGACCGCGGACATGTCCGAGCTGGCCCGGCTGTGCGCCTACCTCCCGCTGGCGTTGCGGATCGCGGCCGCCAACCTGGTCTGCCACCCGCAGCTCACCGTCGCCGCACACGTCGCGCAGTTGTCCGGGGCGAACCGCCTGGGCGAACTGGTCGTGGAGGGCGACGAGGACGGCGCCGTCCGCGCGACGTTCGACCTCTCCTACGCCGCCCAGCCGGAGGACGTGCGGCGGATGTTCCGGCTGCTCGGCCTGGTGCCCGGTCCGAGCTTCACCGCGGCCACCGCCGCCGCGCTCGCGGACGTCACCGAGGACGCGGCGCAGTCGTTGCTCAGCACTCTGGTAAGCGCTTACCTGGTGGAGGATCACGCGGGTCGCTACGCGTTCCACGACCTGCTCCGCCTGTACGCCGGCGAACGCGTCCAGCTGGAGGAGAGTCCCGAGGAACGCACCGCGGCGATGACGCGCCTGCTCGACTTCTACCTCGTGGCGTCCACGGCAGCGGCTGATCAGCTGAACCCCAACCGGTTGCGGCTCCCCTTGCCTGCGGTGAACTGCCCGGCCCCGAAGTTCGACGACCGCGCGCACGCCCTGTCCTGGCTGGATCAGGAGTGGCCCAACCTCAAGGCCGCGGTCGCGCACACCGCCGCGCACGGGCCACACGCGCACGCCTGGCTTCTCGCCGATCGCGTCTACCACTACTGCACCCTGCAGATGCCGGGCCAGGACTGGGTCGAGGTGGCCGGTGACGCGCTGGCCGCGGCACAGGCGGAAGGCGACCTGACCGCGCAAACGTCCGCACGCTACGGATTGGGCCTGGCCCACGAGTTCCAGAGCAGGTACGAGCTCGCGCTCGAGCACCTCACCCAGGGACTCGAACTCGCCAGGAGCGGCGGCTGGAGCGACTGCGAGCCGATGATCACCGGTCAGCTCGGCGCCTCGTACCGGCGCCTGGGCATGCACGAGGACGCGGCCCGCCAGTTCGGCGCGGCGGTCGACCTGGCGCGCCGGACCGGCAGGCACGTGGACGAGGCCGCCAACCTCGGCAATCTCGCGAACCTGTACACCGACATGGGCGAACTGGAGAAAGCCGCCGACCACGGCGCCCGCTCGGTGGCGATCTACCAGGAGCACCATCCCGGCATCGGCGAGGCGATCAGCCGCGTCAACCTCGGCGAGATCCTGCGGGCGCTCGGCAGGCTCGACGAGGCGTTCGAGCACCTCGACGCGGGCCTGCGCGGGCTGTCCGAGCACGGCCCCCGCTACGAGGCGGGCGCCAGGCGGATGATGGCCGGCTGGTACTGCGACGCCGGACGGCACGAAGAAGCCTTGCGGGAAGCCGAACGTGCCGTGGTGCTCGGACGCGAGATCGGCTTCCACCGCATCGAAGCCTCGGCGTCGGGCGTCGTGGGCACCGTGCACCAGGAACGCGGGGAGCACCGGCTCGCTCTCGAACACCACGAACGGGCGTGGCGGATGGCGAGCGAGAACCAGGACCGCTTTCCCGAACTGAGCTCACTGATCGGCATGGCACTCGCCCACTGCGCGCTCGGCGACCCGGAGCGCGCTCTCCCGCTGGCCGAGGAGGCCGCCAAGTCCGCGGACGTGCTCGGCTACCGCGTCATCGTCGGCAACGCGCACGTAGCACTGGCCACGATCAACCTCGCGCTCGGCGACCACGAGCGAGGCTTGGACCACGCTGAGATGGCGGTCGCCGTGCACCGCGCGACCGGCCACCGGCTGGGCGAGGAACGGGCTCAGCGCCTGGTCAGCTCTTCTCGGCGCGGCGCCGCTTGTCCCTCGCGTAGATGACCGCCTGTTTGCCGTCGCCGGACCGGCGGCGGTCCAGCTCGAACAGGGTCGTCGCGTTCAGCAGGTCGCTGAGCTTCGAGTAGCCGTAGTTGCGGGAGTCGAAGTCCGACCGCTGCTTGATGAGGATGTGCCCGACCGCTGCCAACGACGCCCACCCCTCGTCGTCCGAGGCCGCGTCGATCGCGTTGCGCAGCAGGTTGACCAGCGTCTTGTCGGCCTTGAGCTGCGCGGCGCCGTCCAGCGCGGGCGGCTCCTCCGGGTAGGTGAGGTTCTCGATGTAGATGAACTTGTCGCACGCCGCGACGAACGGCTTGGGCGTCTTGCGCTCGCCGAACCCGTAGACCGTGAGGCCCGACTCGCGCAGCCGTGCCGCGAGCCGGGTGAAGTCGCTGTCGCTGGAGACGATGCAGAACCCGTCGAAGCGGTCCGAGTACAGCAGGTCCATCGCGTCGATCACCATCGCCGCGTCGGTGGCGTTCTTGCCCTTGGTGTACGCGAACTGCTGGATGGGCTGGATCGACTGGGCCAGCAACTGCTCCTTCCACCCGCGCAGGCTCGTCCCCGTCCAGTCCCCGTACGCGCGCTTGACGTGCGCGGTGCCGTACTTGGCGACCTCGGCCAGCAGGCCCTCGACGACGGACGCCTGGGCGTTGTCCGCGTCGATGAGCACCGCGAGCCGGGCAGCGTTCTCACTGGCCATGGGCTAGAAGGCATCCTCGGTGAAGTCGCTCGGCATGTCGTCGTCGAAGTTACCGTGCGACCGCCTGGTGCGCTGCTGACCCGCCGCGACGATCTCGTCGAGGTTCTGGCCCTCCTTGATCGCCGTGTACGCCCGCTTGAGCGACGGCATGCTGGTCTGCATCGCGCGTTGCACCTCGGGATCGTTGACAGCCCTGCCGGAGGTGATGTCCTGCCAGGACATCGCGCCGGAGTCGACCTTGCGCTGCAGGTCCTTCAACGCGTTCGGCGCGTCCTTCGACCGAGCGAACTTCTCGATCTCGGCGATGTCCGAAGGGGACAGATCGGCGCCGCGGGTCTGCACGGCGGACATCTCGCGGGCGACCTGCTCCAGCCGCGAGCCCTTGGCGTCGAGCTCCTGTTGCCACGCCTGCAACTGCTGGCGTGCGCTGTCGTACGGGAACGTCATTCCCCACCTCCCGAGGACGTGCTCGGCTCGGCCCAGCGCTCTTCCTTCGACGCGTCGATGTACTTGCTGCGTGCCTTGTACCCGCTCTTGGCCATGCCCCACGCGCCACTGCCCACAGCGGACACGCCGTCGCCCAGCTTCTCCTTGCCGTCCTGCCACGTGTCGACCACGTCGAAGAAGTCGTTGACGTCCCGCACGTCGGGGATCTTGGACAACGCGGTGCCCATGATCTTGATGCCCTTGATCATGCTCTGGACGCCCTCGATCAGCGTCTGCATGGACTGGATGAGCTTGCGCACCTGGTCGACGATGTTGACCACGTCGTAGACCATCCACACGGCACGACCCCAGCCGACGACCGGGATCCACGCGGTCATCGCGGCCTTCATCAGCTTGTCGCAGATCTTGTCGAGCAGCGTCAGCGCGAGCTTCGCGGCCGACCGGCACGAGCTCGCCATGTTCTTGAACCGGTCGCCGATGAACTTCGCGACCTGCGAGTCCCACTCGATCGCGGTCGTCCACGTGCGGCGCATGCGGTTCTCGAAGCTCTGCGCGGCGCCGCCGTCCCAGCTCGGCGCGAGCTCCTCGATGCCGTTGTTGACGTTGTGCCGCACGTTGTCCAGCGCCTTGGCGACCCGGTCCCACGCGGCGGCGTTCGCGTCGATCTTCTCGAAGTCGCCCGCCAGCGGCATCACCAGGTCGCGCACCAGGTCATCACCGGTGACCTGCTGGTAGATCCAGTTGACGCCCTGGATCTTCCACCCCGCGGCCTCGATCAGCTCCTTGACGGTCTGCCTGCCGGGCCGGTCGTCGGGCGCGGCGCGCAGCGAGACATTCGGATCTTCGATGTCCTGGTAGCCGTTGCAGACCCCGCCGCTCATTCGCCCACCCCCAGGAAGCGCTCCAGCCACGACGGGGGCGCAGCCTTGCCGCCCGCGGTGTCGATCAGGCAGACCCCGACCTCGTCCGCCTTCTCGTAGGCGACGGCCGACTTGACCAGCGACTCGGCGTCCTGGCTCATCTTCTTGTTCGCGGCGTCGAGCGTCTCGCCGTAAAGCTCCGCGACCCCGGTGACGACGGGGTCGAGCAGCGACAACAGCCCGGTGAACCCGGACGTGTCCCCGCCCTTGACGATGGCGTGCTCCCGAATCGTCAGGAAGTGCTCGGCCTGACGTTCGAGCAACCCGCTGTAGCCGCGCAGCTCATCTGGCACGACGTGGAACTTCTCTCCCATGATGATCAGACGGTTGACCGCATTGTGCGGTTCAGTCGCATTTGGACCAATAGACAACCTGAATCACGTTCGCCGGAAGCTGCCGGTGCGAGTGGCTTAAGGTGCGGCCGTGAACCTGAGGCCGGAGTTGATGCCCCCACCCGTGGACCGGCAGCGGCTCGCTGAACTGAGTGCCGAGGTGGAGCGGATCGCCGAGTTGGTGTCCTCCGACCCGGAAGCCGCGGACGAGGCGATCAAAGCCTTCAACGCGACGACGGGTCACGAGTACACGGCGTTCTCCTTCGCCACGTACCACGGGAGCACGAGCCTGGAGGAGTTCGCGACGGAGGCCGCCCGGCCGGCTCGCCCGGTGGTCGACGGCATCACCAGGGACGAGCTCGCCGAGATCGTGCGGCGGGTGCTGGAGGGCTCGCCCGAGAGCGACTACTACGTGCGACTCCTGGAAGCGAACGTGCCTCGGGCCGGACACCTCCTCTTCCACCCGCCGGAGCACCTCTGCGACGCGTCAGCGGACCAGATCGTCGACGAGGCGCTGAAATACCGGCCGTTCGCGCTGTGAGCCAGTAGGTTCACCCGATGAGCGCACGTTTCCAGGAGCTCGACTGGCGCCAGACCCCGCTGGGCGAGCTCACCCTGCGCCGGCGGCGTGATCCCCGCAGCGGTGAGGACGTCCACGAGATCAAGCTCAACGACGAGTTCCTGATGTCGAGCCTGTTCACCGTCGCCGAGGTCGAGCTGGCTCGCCTCGCACTCGCGGACATGCCACGCGAACCGTTGCAGGTGGTCGTGGGCGGCCTCGGGCTCGGCTACACGGCGCACACCGTGCTGGAGCACGAGCACGTCGCCGAACTGGTGGTCGTCGACGCCCTCAACGAGGTGATCGAGTGGCACCAGCAGGGCCTCATCCCCGCAGGACGACAGCTGGCGGCCGACCCGCGGTGCCGGTTGGTCCACGGTGACTTCTTCGCCATGCTGCGCTCGGGCGACGGCTTCGATCCGGCGCAACCCGGCCGGAAGTTCGACGCCATCATCGTCGACATCGACCACTCACCACGACACCTGCTGCACCCGAGCAACGCGGACCTCTACCAACCGGAAGGTCTGCGGCGCCTTGCCGGGTTGTTGCGTCCTGGCGGGACGTTCGCACTGTGGTCGAACGACCCGCCGGACGACGAGTTCACCGCGGACCTCGCCAACGTCTTCCCGACCACGAGGGCCGAGATCGTCAGCTTCCCCAACCCGTTGCAGGACAGGGACTCCACCAACACCGTCTACCTCGCGACGCGAAGCTAGTCGTCGGTTGCCAGCAGGTCCTGCAGCTCGCGGATCGCCTCGCCGAGGTGGACGGCGAACTTGTGCATCTCGTCCGCGACCGGGCGGGGCGTGCTCAGGTAGAGGTTGAAGCGGTCGGGCAGCAGCACGTACGCGACGCCGATGCACTTCGCGCTGGTCGAGCCGAAGCCGAAGTACTGGATGTGCTCCGACGGCGCCGAGCTGGTGCTCAGGTAGTCGTCGCGCATGACCGTCCAGCCCGGGGTGTCGTACAACCCCAGCGGTTCGGTGCCGCCGCGGCGCTTCTGGATCAGCTGCAGCTCCCACAGGTGCTGTTCGGGAGCCGAACCGACCTGGCATTCCTTGGCACGCCGGACATGTGCGTCCGCCGCTGCCCGGAACGCGGCCCTGCGCGTGGCACGAGAAGTCGCGGGGTCCTCCACTGTGGACACGAACGTGACGGCTTCCGGGGTCACCACCCGCATCGCCTCGGTGCGGCCGTTCTGGAACTGCCGGGTGCCGATCGACTCGTAGGTGGCGCCCTGCAAGCCCTTCGACCGCTGGTGCGCGAGCTGGTACGCCATCTGCACGAACGCGTCCGGCGAGATCCGCAGCTCCTTCGCGCGCTGCTTGCCGAAGTCCTCGAACGACAGCGTCACGGTCGCGGTGTCCGCTCCGTACTGAGCGAACGAGGCTCGAGCCGCCTCAGTGTCGTCACGCAACGCATCGGAAAGCACGAACTCGATCGGCGACGTCACCGGCAAGCCCTGCGACGAAGCACCGGAGACCCGCAGGTGTTCCTCGGTCGGCGTGCCGAGCATGGCGTCGGTGAACGCGAGGATCGTGGTCCCGTCCAGTTCGCAGTGCTCGACGTTGATGCCCGCGCGGCCGTCGGCGAACACGATGAACGTCACCGCCTTGTCGAACCACCGGTTCGCGCTGTCGCCGTGCAGCAGCTGGTCGCAGGCCGCCAGCGTGTCCGCGGGCGCGAAGTCCTCCAGCGCCACGCAGAACAACGCGGTCTCGGTCGTCTCCAGCGCGTCGGCGTTGTCGACCAGCAGCGCGTCACGGCTGCGCGCCCACTCCGCCCGCGCCTTCGTGGTGAGATGCCCGGCGGAGAACTCCGCGCGATCCGCCTTCATGATCGCCTGCAGCCCGCCGGCCAGATCGGCCAGGTCGTGCGGCACGCCGTCCTGACCGAACACGTCCATCCGGAACGCGTTGCCGCGGAAGAAGACCACGACGTGCCGCGCGTCCGACGGGAACACGGTGCGCGCGGTGTCCTGCTGGACGTGCGGAATCCGGGTGGCGGAGAACAGGAACTTGTTCTGCACCATGGACTGCGGCTCACCCCGCAGCACGACGGGAGGAACGGCCTCGGCGTCCAGCCGCACCTTGTACGCGACCGCGGCGGAGATCAGCGCGGCCGCCCGTTGCTCCTGCGACTCGGCGACGTCCTGGAAGAGGAAGAAGAAGTTCGCGTTCAGCGCGATCCGGTCGCGGCGGCCGAGGTAGCGGGTCGGCCAGAAGAGGTCGAGCCAGCTGCGCACGTCGTCACGCCCGTTGAACGCCTCCAGCGCGGCGTGCAGGGAACGTGCCGGGCTGTCCGGTGCGAGGAACTCCTCGACCGCTGCCTCGGTGGTCGCGAGCTCCTCGGCGGTCAGCAGCGGCGAGCACCACTCCAGGAACCGGCCGCAGCTCTCTTCCAGCGTGGGCAAGGGCACCCGCGGCAGCTGGTCCTCGTAGCTGAACGTCTTGCCGTCGCTCACAATCACCTCAAGGTTCAGTCGAGTTTCGAAACGAAGAGCTGAGCGTAGAACCACCCGTCGGTCTCCAGGCCGGATGGATCGACTCCCACGCCGGACAGCGTGTCGAGCACCCGCGACTGCTCCTCCGGCGAGATGAACCGCCGCTGCCGGAACAGCCCGTCGTGCCGCACCGTGACGTAGCCGAGTCGAGCGAGACTCGCCTCGATCTCGTCGAACGGGAACATCCTCAGCACGAAATGCGCCATCCAGGGCGCGCCACCGGCCGTCACGACCCTGGTCAGCGTGTTCGCACCGACGTAGCCCAGGCTGCCGGTCGAGATGACCAGGTCGACGTCCGCCAGCTGCCGTGCCACCTCAGGTGTGGGATCGGACCGTTCCAGATCCGCGCGCACCGCGTCGTCCAGGAACCCGGCCTCCGTCGCGTACGCCAAAGCGGGCGCGGAGATGTCGAGACCGACGAACCGTCCGGGAATCGCCTTTCCCCGCTCCCGCACGAGTTCCTGGTCGGCCGCGAGCACGTCGGCGCGGTCGAGCTCGTCGATGCCGCAGTACCGGTCGTACAGGTCGTCCATAGTCAGATCGCACCGCAGCAGGGCCGCGTTGATGCCGTAGGAGCTGCCGATGTCGAGCACCGTCGGGGTGTCGATCCCCCGCACCGCGCGGTAGTCCTCGATCAGCGCGGCGAAGTGCGGCCTGGCCAGCTGCGGGATCTGGTACTCCAGCGAGCGCAACGAGGAGAAGTAGGCACGCGGGTCGGGCTGGGTGTAGATGTGGTCGAGCTCGACTTTGCCGGTCGCGTCGAATCGCACGGGGTCCCCCTCAGGCCAGTCGCTCGTCCACCCGCACGCCATCTCCTTCTGCGGCAAGGTGTTCCGGTAGAACGCGGCCGAACAGCTGGCGCGTCCTGGCCACGCTGCCCACGACGCCGGGCCGCAGGCTGTAGGCGAAGATCGCCGTGTGCCGCTGCCGTTCCCCGCGCACGGTGCTGACCTGGTGCAACGAGTAACGTCCCTTGAACAGCTGGAGATCACCGACGCGCAGCGTGAGCCGGCGGATCAGGTGCTCGCCCTGCCCGGCCAGCACGTCCCGCACGTCGCCGAAGTTCTCCTCGTCCGCCGACCGGATGTTCGGGCAGTACTGGAACTCGCCGCCGTCGTCGGGGAGCTGGGTCAGCATGCTGACGGTGAACTCGTTGGTGTCGAAGTGCCACGGGTGCGCGCGCCCCGGCGGGATCACGTTGAGCACCAGGCCGGACAACGGATCCGCCAGCTCGTGCAGCCGCGGCAGTTCGAAACAGCCGGCGATGAATCGCTGGAACACCTCGCTGGTGTAGAGCTGGTGGATGATCGCGCCGGGCGGGACGTGGTCGCGGGCCACGAACGCGTTGCCGCGCTCCATCGTGGTGCGGCCGGGGTGGTCCGGCGGAAGCGGTGTGTCGACGGCGATGTTGTACGCGTTGACGGTCTCGACGTCGTAGTAGGCCTGCGGCGCGATCTCGGCGCATTCTCTGCGCAGATCCTCGTGCAGGGCGGGCCGGATGAAATCAGGCAGGACGCTGCAGCCGACGGTGTGCAGGTCGTGGTGGGTGCGCTCGACGACTTCCCGCCACGCCGCGCTGTCCGGTTCGGTCAGCGGGTAGTCCGCGGTGTTCACGACCTGGTCCAGCAAGCCCGATTCCATCCGGCCAGTGTCACCACGTCGATCACCGCCGCGCAGGCCCTTGTGAGAATCTCCACGACAGGCATTCGGCGGTAGCGTTCAGGCCTGATCGGTGAAGGAGATCGGCTTGCCGGTGGCGCGGGCGTGGGCGATCTCCCTGCTCACTGACTCGCCGACGTACCCGCCGGGGTTGACGACGAGAACCCGGTCGGCCAGGTCGATCTTGCGCAGGTGGACGGCGTCCAGCACGGCCTTCTGCTCGTCGGTGATCTCTCCGCCTTCGCACGGCGCGACGACGATGACACCCGCCAGCGTCAGATCGCGGTTCGCCGCACGCATCTCGTCGGCGAATCGGGCGGAACCGCAGAGGCAGACGATCTCAGGTCGGTCGGGCACGACTCAGGCTAGCCGCCTCTGCGACGCTGAGCCGAATGTCCCTGACGAAGGGCTCCCGTCCGTCGGATGCTGGAAGGACCGACGAACCAGGAGTGGTGATGAAGATCGACGAACTGATCGCCAGCGTCAAGGACTCCGTGGAAGCCAAGAGGGTCTACGCGGAGCCGTACGAGAAGAACGGCGTCACCGTCATCGCCGCCGCCTCCATCTCCGGCGGCACCGGCGGCGGTTCCGGCCGGGACGAGAAGGGTCAGGAAGGCGAGGGCGGCGGGTTCGGGGTCGCCGCGAAGCCGACAGGTGCGTACGTGATCAAGGGTGACGACGTCCGATGGGTGCCGGCCGTGGACGTGAACCGGCTGATCGCGACCATCGGCGCTGTCGTCATCGCGGCGATCTTCGTGGCCCGGTTCAAACGCGGACGCGGATGACGGTCTTGCCCTTCCTCCTCTCCACCGGGTTGAGGGCGGGAACGGCCTCGTCGAGCTTGACGACGGTGCCGATGTGCGTGCGCAGGCGGCCGTCCCGCACCCGGTCGACGATCTCCGTCAGCTGACTCGGGACGGACTCGACGACGAAGTCGACCGCGCGTCCGTCGGCGGGGCGGGCCTCGACCGGCCCGACCACCGACACCAGCGTCCCGCCCGGCCGGACGACGGCCGCCGAACGCCGTTGGACATCGCCTCCGATGACGTCGAAGACCAGGTCGACCCCGCCGACGTCGTCGAGGTCGTCGGAGGCGAGGTCCAGGAACTCGTGGGCGCCGAAGTCGAGCGCTGCCTGGCGGTCCGCCGCCCGTCCGGTGCCGATGACGTGGGCACCGAACTCCCGCGCGAGCTGCGTGACCACCGATCCGACCGCACCGGCGGCGCCGTGGGCGAGGACGGTCTGGCCCGCCTGCAGACGGCCGTGCTGGAACAGGCCCTGCCACGCGGTCAGGCCGGAGATCGGCAGGCTCGCCGCCACGGTGAAGTCGACGTCTCCCGGCAGCGGCGCGAGGTTGCGCGCCTCGACGGCCGCGTACTCGGCCAGGGTTCCGTCGCGGTGCCAGTCCGTGATGCCGAAGACCCGTTGCCCCAGCGAGAGTCCCGTCGTGCCGTAGCCGAGAGCGTTCACCACGCCGGCGAACTCGTGGCCGATGATCGCGTGGGTTTTCTCGTGGCCGTTGCGATCGACCCAGGTCGACGGCCATTCCCACTCGGCTGGCACGAAGCCCGACGCGTGAACCTCGACGACCACGTCGTTGATCGCCGGCGTCGGCTCAGGACGCTCGACCAGCGTGATCCCTGCTGCTTCCGCGGCCTGGTCCACCGCGACGATCGCCTTCACGAGCGGACCTTGATGATCGTCTTGCCCTTGACCCGTTCGGCCGGGTTGAAGGCGGCGACGGCGTCGTCGAGAGTCGCGACGGTGCCGATGAGCGTGCGCAGCCGCCCTTCCCGCACGCGCTGGGCGATCTCGCTCAGCTGGGCGCGGTCGGCCTCCACGACGAAGTCGATCGCCAGGGCTTCGGCGGGCCTGGCCTCCGGTGGGCCGGCGATGGTCACCAGCGTTCCGCCGGGCCGGACCAGCGCCGCGGACCGCTTCTGGATCTCGCCGCCGAAGATGTCGAACACGAGGTCGACGGAACCGACGTCGGCCAGCGAGTCGTCCTCGAGGTCGACGAACTCGTGCGCGCCGATGTCCAGCGCGGCCTCGCGGTCGGCGGCCCGTCCGGTGCCGATGACGTACGCGCCGGCTTCGCGAGCCAGTTGCGTCACCATCGAGCCGACTCCCCCGGCGGCGCCGTGCACCAGGACGCTCTGGCCCGTCTGGAGGCGGCCGTGCACGAACAGTCCCTGCCACGCGGTCAGGCCCGAGATCGGCAGGCTGGCACCGACCGTGAAGTCGAGGTCACCGGGCAGCGGCGCGAGGTTGCGCGCCTCCACGGCCACGTACTCCGCCAACGTGCCGTCGCGGGTCCAGTCCGTCAGGCCGAACACCCGCTGGCCCACCGACAGGCCTCTCGTGCCGTAGCCGAGCGCGGAGACCACCCCGGCCAGTTCGTGCCCGGGAATCGACGGCGTCCGATCACGGCCGAGCCGGTCGGTCCAGTTCGTGTCCCACTCCAGCTCCCCCGGCGTGAACCCGGAGGCATGCACCTCGACCAGGACGTCGTTTCCCGCCGCCACGGGCTGGGGTCGTTCCGCCAGTGTCATTCCGGCCGTTCCCGCGGCCTGATCCGATACGACGATCGCTTTCATCCTGCACCTCTCCTGTCGTTGCTCAACGTGCGCACCAGCGCGTCCAGCGCACCCGACCAGGCGCTGGCGGACGGTGCGGCGAACCCGATCGCCATGCCGTCGCGGTCCGATGTGGACGCTGGATGCCGGAAGAAGTCGAGTGGCTCGACCGTCAGCTGTTCGCGGGCCGCACGGCGCACGAGTTCGGCACCGGTGCGGCCGGGTTGGTCGACGACGACGTGCAGTCCGGCGGACATCCCGGTCACCCGCGCGTGCTGGGCGATCATGCCGACGAGCTGCTCACGACGGCGGCGGTACTGCGCACGCATCGTGCGGATGTGCCGGTCGTACGCGCCCGACTCGACGAAGTCGGTCATCGCCAGCTGGTTGACGAACCCGACGGTCTCCTCCGCCCACCCCTTCTCCGCGACGATCGCGCCGACGAGGTGGTCCGGCACGACGAGCCAGCCCAGCCGCAACCCCGGCGCCAGTGACTTGCTCGCGGTGCCCAGGTAGATCACGTGGTCGTGGTCCAGTCCCTGCAACGCGCCGACGGGCGACCGGTCGTAGCGGAACTCGCCGTCGTAGTCGTCCTCGATGATCAGCGTGCCGCGCCGCCGGGCCCAGTCCACGACCGCGGCCCGCCGGTCGGAATGCAGCGCCACGCCCAAGGGGAACTGGTGCGACGGCGTGAGCAGCACCGCTCCCGGCGCCACTTCGTCCAATGTGGACACATCGGCGCCGTCCGCGTCCACCGGGATCGGGACGACGTCGAGTCCTGCCTTCAGCAACGCCTCGCGCTGGGTCTGCAGGCCGAACTCCTCAACCGCGACCGTCGTGACCCCTGCCTTCAGCAGCACCGCAGCCACGAGCCGCAAGCCTTCCGCGGCCCCGCCGCACACCACGACGTTGCCTGCCCTCGCACGCAATCCCCTGGCACGGGCCAGGTATCGGGCGATCACCTCGCGCAGTTCGCTGCGGCCGTGCGGATTGGTGTACCCGAAGGCCTCGAACGGCGCCGTGCTCACCGTCCGCTTCACCGCCCGAATCCATTCCTCACGCGGAAACGACGACAGGTCCGGCCTTCCGGGTCGCAGGTCGTGCACCAGCTGCGGCCGTGCCCTCGGCGGCCGCGGCGGTTCCCGTCCCGGCGCCGGCTCCGCAGCACGCCGTGCCACCTCCGTGCCGGAACCGTGCTGACCCATCAGCCAGCCCTCGTTGATCAGTTCCGAGTAGGCGCGGACGACTGTGTTGCGACCCAGCCCGAGATCGTTCGCCAGCACTCGGCTCGAGGGCAGCCGCGTCCCCGGCGCCAGCCTCCCCGTGCGGATCGCCTCCCGGAAGGCGTCCATCAGTCCTGCTCGCGCGTTGCGCCCGAGCCGGCCCACGTGGAGGTCCAGGGTGTTCACGAGCAGGGATGCAGCGGCGAGGTGGCGACGAGGTCCTTGCGCCGGCCGCTCGCGAGTCCGTCCACGCTCAGCGCGAAACTGTCCACCGGCGCGATGGCCAGCACGAAGGCGGCGGCAGCGGCGGCGAACACGGAGTAGCTGAGCGGCGCCTCCGGGCCCAGGAAGAGCCCCATAGACAGCCCGAACCCGAGCAGCAGCGCTGTGGAGGCCAACGCCGACCAGCGCACGAGGACACCGGCCAGCAAGGTCAAGCCCAGCACCGACTCCGCGACGGTCGCCACCCACGCGGCAGCGCTTTGGAGCCCGTCCGGCACATAGGGCGAGAGGGAGTGCGCATAGGCGGTGTAGGCGGCGAAATCTCCCCACCCGACCTGCCCGGTGCCCAACGGACCCCACCAGCCCAACCGATCCGCCACGGCCGAGAGGAACCCTGCGGCCAGCGCGAGGCGGACGAACACCGTCGCGACCGACCACGCACGCTCCCGCTGAGCGGCCAGCACACCCATCAGAACTCCCTCGTAGACGCCTTGATGGCTCCGAAACTAGCCCTGTTTCGACTCGGAACCTGGGTCCACTTGGCGTCCGGAAACGGGTACCAGTCGGTCGAGCTCGTCGAGTTCGACCGTCGTCAGTGGAATGTCCACAGCGGACACGTTGTCGCGCAGGTGCTGGACGCTCAACGTGCCGGGCGTCGGGATCATCGCGGGCGAACGCTTCAGGAGCCACGCGAGAGCGAGCTGCGCGGGTGCGACACCATGCCGTCGCGCCATCTCCGCCAGCGGTCCTGCCTGGTCGGCCAGGGCTCCGGTGGCCAGCGGAAGCCACGGTATGAAGCCGATGTTCGCCTGTTCCGCGTGGTCGAGCAGCGCGTCCGCAGCCCGGTTGACGAGGTTGTACTCGGCCTGGACCGTGGCGATGTCCGCGCACTTCCGCGCTTCCTCCAGCTCGGCCACCGACACCTCAGCCAGCCCGATGTGCCCGATCTTGCCTTCCCGCTGCAGGTCGGTGAGCACCCCGAGCTGGTCGGCGACCGGCGCGTCCGGACTGAACCCGTGCAGCTGGAACAGCGGGATCCGGCTGAGTTTCAGGTACCACAGCCGCGTCTCGATCTGCTTGCGCAGGAACGAAGGCCGGAGCGGGCCGCCTTTCACCATCAGCAGCAGGTCGTCCGGATACGGGTACAACGCCTGCGCGATCAGCTCTTCGTAGTCGAACGGGCCGGACGACTCGGCGACGTCGATCAAGTTCACGCCGAGATCGACCGCTTCTCGCAGCACCCTCGCGGCTTCCGCAGCGCTCTGCGGGTGACTCCAGGTGCCGGACGGGCTCATCTGAGCGGTGCCGAGCCCGAGCCGGGTGATCGGCAGGCCTCCGATCGTGAAGGTGCCACATCGGTCAGGCAGGTTCATCGGTCCCGTCCAGGTCGTATCGGCGCAACCGGAACACGTCGAGTCGCGTGCGGTAGTACTTCTCGGTCTGCCCGACCCAGTCCATGCCCATGCGCCGTGCGGCCGCCGCGGCACGCTGGTTGGCCGGGCGGGCGACGGCGAACACCTCGTCGACACCGGCGTCGAAGGCGTAGTGGGCGAGCGCGTCGCCGGCCTCACCGGCGTACCCGTTGCCCCACTTTCCCCGCGCGACCTGGATGCCGATCTCGAAGTCGACGTCGTCGGGAGGCAACGGCAGCAAGGAGACCGCGCCGACGACGTCGCCGGTGGTTCGGTCCGTGACCTTCCAACGGCCGAGCGGTGGTTCGACGGTTTCTGCGACCCAACTGGAGACCAACCGCCGCATGGCATCCACGTCCGGAACGCGGTCCATGGCCGGTGCCAGCCATTTCGCGACCTCGCCGTCACCGAAGATGCCCAGCGCCGCGTCCACATCGGACAGCGTCCACGGCGCGAGGTGCAGGCGCGCGGTCCGGATCAGTGCTCCGTCGACGTCGACCTGGTGCTCGCCGCGGGTCATCGTGCGCGCGGTGCGCGGTCGGGCACCGTCGCACGACCGGGGAAGCGCTCGTCGACGAGGTCCTTGTACTCCGGGTGGTCGGCGATGTAGTCCGCCACGAAGGCGCAGTAGTTGGTGAGCTTCAGATCCTGCGCCCGCAGGTCGTCCAGCGCGTGCTTCGTGAGCCTGGTCGCGATCCCGCGGCCGCGGTACTCGGGGTCGACGATCGTGTGGCTGAACGTCACCCGGTCACCGTGCTTCGGCACGTGGTACACGATCATGCCGACCACCCGGCCGTCGACCACGGCGTCGTACGACCCGCTGTCGCCGTTCTTCTGCACATCCATCTCGACACTCCCGCAATAACTGGACCTTATGGTCCATCTTGCACCTTGGCCACCGTCGCTCGCAACACGGGGACGACCTCGGCCTCGAACCACGGATTCCTGGTGTGCCAGCGGAAGTTCAACGGCGACGGGTGCACGAGCGGGATAACCGACGGCAGGTACTCGGCGTAAGCGCGCACGGTCTCGGTGAGACTCGGCTTGATCCGATCACCCAGGTAGTACTTCTGGGCGTACGAGCCCACCAGGATCGTGAGCCGCAGATCTCCCAGCTCGGCAAGGATCCGCTCGTGCCACCGGCCCGCGAAGTCCTTGCGCGGCGGCAGGTCTCCCGACTTGCCCTTGCCGGGGTAGTAGAAGTCCATCGGCAGGATCGCGAACAGGCCGGGATCGTAGAACTGCTCGTCGGTGACGCCCAGCCAGCCGCGCAGCTTCACGCCACTGACGTCGTTCCACGGCACACCGCTCTCCTGGGCTTTCCGGCCGGGAGCCTGGCCGATGAGTGCGATCCGAGCACCGGGCGCTGCGGCGTAGACCGGCTGATAGCCGAGGTCACGCGCCCACGCGTTGGATTCGTGCGCGACGATCTCCGCCCGGATCCGGTCGAGCATGACCACCTCCATGGATTGGACCTTTTAGTTCAGTTACGATGCGCTTCGTGAGTCCGTTGAAGCTGTCCTCGGCCATCATCACAGCAGACCACGACCTTGCGTCCAGCCGCCTGACGAAGGTCTCCATCAGCGCGCTCGTGCTGCGAGAGTTCGAGATCGTGCTCGCCACAACCGGGGACACCCGGCCGGCGGAACGTCTCGAACTGCGCGTCAACCCGATCATGTTGAGCGTGTTGCCCGACGTCCTCCACCTCTCCGGCCGCGGCGACGGTGCGCACACCCTGACGCTGACCTTCTCCGACGAGGCATCGGCCTCGATGTCCTGGAGCACGACGTTCGAGGTGCCGCGCGCCGACTCCGGATGGCGCCTGACCGTCCCGTTCAGCCACTCGCCGACCCCCACGGAGTGACCAAGCCATGTCGACACCCGCAGCACTGATCACCGGTGGTACCAGCGGCATCGGAAAGGCCGCCGCGGAGGCCCTGCACGGCCGCGGTTACTGGGTCGCGGTCACCGGGCAACGAGAGGAAAGCGTTGCGCGGGCTCGCAAAGAACTTCCCGAGGACATCCTGGTGTTGCGTGCCGACGCGCGTTCGCTCGCCGACACGGACCGGGTGATGTCCGAAGTCCGAGACCGGTTCGGAACCCTCACCACGCTGTTGCTGAACGCCGGCATCAGCCGCCCGGGAACGCTCGCCACCTACGACGAGGCCGCCTTCGACGACGTCTTCACCGTCAACACCAAGGGAGCGTTCTTCACACTGGTCAAAGCGCTGCCGCTGCTGTCGGACGGCGCCTCGGTCATCGTCACCACGGGCATCGGGGTGACCCGCGGCCTCACCGGCAACAGCCTCACCGCCGGGTCGCGCGGCGCACTGCTGACCATGATCCCGACCCTGGCGCTGGAGCTCGCCCCGCGCCGGATCCGGGTCAACGCCATCAGCCCGGGCTTCACCGACACCCCGATGGTGCGGTCGACGTCCGGCCTGGGACCCGACCAGATCGACGCACTGGCGGCGATGAACCCGTTCGGCCGCCTCGGACGGCCGGAGGACATCGCCGAGACCGTCGCGTTCCTGGCCTCCGACGGAGCCGCGTACATCACCGGACAGGAGATCGTGGTGGCCGGCGGCGCCGGATTGGCCGTCTGAGCTCACCCAGGATGACGGAGTTCCCATAGGTAGCCCCACAAGTACGACGTCGCATAGGACCGGTAAGGCCGCCACAGTTCACTGCGCTGCTCGACAGCCATCGGCGTGATCGTCCTGTCCAGCCCGTCGAGTTCTGTCACCGCCGCACGCACGGCGAGGTCGCCGGCCGGGAAGACGTCCGGCCGGCGCAGGTGCTGCATCAGGAACCTTTGCGCCGTCGAGGGACCGACACCCGGCACGGCCACGAGCTGCGCCTGGATCTCGGAGTCCGACATCGCCCCGAGCCTGTCCAGGAACCCGTCATCGGCCAGTTCGGCGAGCCCGCGGATCGCTCTGGCCTTGAGGCGGGACAAGCCAAGATCACGCATCGCCTGTTCACCGGTCGCGATGACGAGCTCGGTCGTGATGGCGCCACCCAGTCGCGCGACGAGCCGGTGGTGGATCGCGGTGGCCGCCGCCCTGCTGAGCTGTCGCGAGATGATCGCGAAAGAGAACCACTCGAGCGGAGTGCCGATCTGCACGGGAAAGTGCGTCTCGTACGCGTCGATCGGCCCTGTCGCCCGCACCCACGGCGCGAGCGAGTCGTCGAGCGACCCCAAGTGCTCGGCGGCCGCGCGTTGTTCCTTCGTCGCGTGCTTCCCGGTGCGAGTCGTCGTCACCGCGCAAGTGTGTCCTATAGTGGACTATATGGTCCACTCTGGCGCCACGCTCCGGCTGGCATTCCTGTCCGCGGTGGTGTCCCTGACCGCCGCGTTCGCCGCGTCGGCCGCACCGATTCCCCTGTTCAACACCTACCGCGCCGAGGACGGGTTCACCAACTTCGACATCTCGCTGGCCGTCGTGTCGTACGGCGTGCCCACGCTCGTGGCGCTCCTGGTGATGGGACGGCTGTCCAGCCATCTGGGCCGACGACGTACCTCGCTCGCCAGCCTCGGCCTGCTCGCGCTGGGGTGTCTGCTGTTGCTGAACGTGCACGACGTCGGCACGCTGCTCGCCGGCCGCGCCCTGATGGGCCTCGGCGCCGGGCTGGCCGGCAGCAACGTGACGGCCTACGTCGTCGACGCCGCACCGTCCAAGCCCGCCTGGCTGGCCTCCGTCGCCTCCAGCCAGACACCGATGATCGGCCTCGCGATCGGCGCCATCGCCTCGGGCGCGCTGGTCCAGTTCGGACCGTGGCCGCGTCAGCTGATCTACCTGGCGGCCGTCGGCTTCCTCCTGCTGTCCGCCGCGCTCATCGCCCTCAGCCCGGAAACCGTGCCTCCCACGCCGGGAGCGTGGCGATCACTGCGCCCCAGCGTCACCGTGCCCGCCCGAGTCCGGCGTCTGCTTCCCGTCGCGACGGCGGTGTTCCTGTCCACCTGGGCGACCGGCGCGTTCTACCAGGCCTTCGTCCCCGCGTTGGCGGAAGAGCAACTCCACACCCGCAGCCCGCTCGTCCTCGGGCTCGTGTTCGCCGCCTACATGGCGCCCAGCGCGCTGGGCGCTCCCCTCGGCGGCCGGTTCACGCCGGCCACGGCCCAACGTCTCGGCATGGTCGCCTTTCTCGCCGGCATGATCGGCATCATCACCGCGATCGCCACGAGCACGCTCGCGTCGTTCATCGCCGCTACCGTCGTCGCCGGTGCCAGCCAAGGCATCGCCATCAGCGCCTCGACCCGATGCCTGCTGCACGAGAGCACTCCGGCGGAGCGGGCTCCGATCTTCAGCGTCATCTACCTCATCTGCTACAGCGCGGCCGCTTTCCCCAGCCTCGTCGCCGGCAGGCTGTCCACCACCTTCTCGCTCCCGCAGATCGCGCTCGGGTACGGCGGACTCGCCCTCGCAGCCACCGTGTTCACGCTCATCGCCGCACGCAACCCGCGGGCCAGGTTCGACCGCCTGCTCGCGACCCAGGAGTCGTTGCTGACCAACCTGCACTCGCTGCGCGACCTCGTCCACTGGCGCGACGAGGTGGTACTCCTGGCACAGCGAGGCGACAACGGAACCTGCCCACTCGGCGAACTGGCCGACCTGCTCGCCAACGGCGACGAAGCCGGCCGGTCGACGGCGCGCGCGATCTTCACGGCGTGGGAGTCACTCCTGGCGGGCGGCCTCACCCGAGTCCGGGACAGCGGCGAACTGGCACCGGACGCCGACCCGCAGCGGCTCGCGACCGGCCTGATGGCCGCGCTGCAGGGCGGTCTGCTGCTCACCCGCACGACCCGCGACGTGCGGCAGCTGGAGGTGGCCCTGGACCAGGCCCTCGGCTACGTCCGCGCCGTCACGCGGTGAGGAACGACCGCACGTGGTCGAGCGCCATGTCGAGCGCGACCTCCATGGGCCTGATGTCGTGCGCGGTCTCCGCCAGCAGATACCCGCCCTGCAGAGCCGCCATCAGCCCCGTGGCGAGCTTCTCCGGGTCGGCGTCCGCCCGGAGCGCCCCGCTGTCCCGCATCCGCTGCAACCCGGCGG
Organism: Lentzea sp. NPDC051838; assembly: GCF_040681245.1. NCBI lineage: Bacteria > Bacillati > Actinomycetota > Actinomycetes > Pseudonocardiales > Pseudonocardiaceae > Lentzea > Lentzea sp. NPDC051838. The sequence continues at coordinate 185,899 of NZ_JBFAYI010000004.1, read as the reverse complement.
CGAGCAGCCCTTCCCACTCCACAAAGGACTGGGCGAGCACGGTGCGCGCCTGGTCGTCCTGATCCGCGAGCTCACTGGCCATCGAGCCGAGCGCACAGCCGTACGCACCGTTCTGCAACGCGTTCCGCTGCACCAGCGCGTCACGCCACCGAACGAGGCCGCGGAACGACTTCAACCGCTGGAGGTAGCCGCGTTCCCGTTCCAGGATCTGCGCGGCTCTCGAGGCGACGACGGCGCGGACCAGTTCTTCCTTGTCCGGGAAGTGGTTGTAGAGCTGGGACTTGCTGGTGCTGCTCGCGGCACGGACGTCGTCGAGCGTCGTCGCGTTGACACCCTTCACGTACATCAGCTCGGCGGCGGCCTCGACGATGCGCGCACGGGTGGCGGCCCCGCGTGGGGTCAGCGTCCGTCCCGCCTGCACGTTCTCCGGCCTGCTCACAGCGTTCAGGCTACCTTGATCTCGACCGCGGCATGGACTGGATGGTCCTGACCGCGGATCCGCGCCGGCCGCGGAAACGTCAGCTCGGTTCGAGTCGCGGACGGTCGTAGAGCGAGGGCTGCCCGTCCGCCGCGATGTCGACGCCGAGAAAACTGCCGGGGTTGATGACGTTGTCGGCCAGGAACCGCAGCACCGTCCCGTCGGGGTCGGGCACGTCCAGGTTGGCGCCGTACTTGCCACGATCGGCGACTCCGGAGTGGGCGAATCCCAGCCCGTCGCATCGCGCGGCCAGCTCCCGCAGCAGGGTGATCGAGTCGACTTCGAGGGCGAACACGTCGAACCCGCCGAGATCCGGCCGGCCGGCGCAGAACCTGCGATCCCGCAAAGCGATGGCGAACGCGCCGTCGGGGTCCGTCAACTGCACCCCGCGCACAACGCCCTGCTCGCTGAACTCGGCGGCGATCTCCAGTCCGAGCAACGCCTGATACCAGACCAGGCTCGCGCCCAGGTCGCTCACCGGCAGCTTGACGTGGCGGATGCGTCTGATTCCCAGCCCCACGATGAAGTCCTCCCCTGTCACGCCTGCACAGTCGCGGGCTGAACCACCGAGCCGTCACGCATCACGATCCGCCGGTGCGAGCGAACCGCGACCTCCTCGTCGTGGGTGACCACCACCACCGCAGCGCCATCATGAGCCAGCTCGTGCATCAGCGCCAGCAGCCGCTGCGAGTTCTCCGTGTCGAGGTTGCCGGTCGGTTCGTCGGCCAGGATCAGCGCGGGCCGGGTGACCAGCGCTCGCGCGATCGCGACCCGTTGCTGCTCGCCTCCCGATAGCCGGGCGGGCTGGTGGTCGAACCGGTGCAGCAGCCCCACCCGGTCGAGCGCGTCCATCGCGAGGCGGCGACGTTGCGACGCCCGCAGCCCGCGGTAACGCAGGGCCGCCTCGACGTTGCCGAGCGCGTCGAGGTGTCCGAGCAGGTGGAACTGCTGGAACACGAAACCGAGCATCCGGGCGCGCAGGGCCGTTCGCTCCGAGTCCGACAAGCCGCCGGCCGCCTGCCCGAGCACGCGCACCTCTCCCGCCGTGGGGGTGTCCAGCAGCCCGAGCAGGCCCAGCAGGGTGGTCTTGCCCGAGCCCGACGGTCCGGTGAGCGCGACCAGCTCACCGGAGTGCACGGCGATCGTCACGTCGTGCACGGCGGTGACGGGGACTTCCCCGAGGTAGATCTTGGTGAGGTTCTCGGTGGCGAGGACCGGGGTCATCCGCCACCGCCGAGCACGACCGTCTCCGTGCCGTCGAGTCCTTTTCGGACGGAGACGTAGGCGCCGCTCTGCGTGCCCAGCTCGACCGGAACCTGCCGCGTCGACCCGTTGGCGTCCGGCACGCGCACCACCGGTTTTCCCTGTCCGTCCTGCACCACGGCGCCCACCGGGATCGTGAGGGCGTCGGTCTCCTCGGACACCACCACGAGCGCGCTGAGCTGCGTGCCGTCGACCACGTCCAGCGGAGCGTCGAGGGCGATGATCGCCTTGTAGACCGGGGAGGACGACCCGTTGCCGCCCTGGTTTCCAGACGATCCGTCGCCACCTGACTGGTTGCCGGAGTTGGTGCCGGAGCCGGTCGACGTCGGGGTCGAGTCGATCTCCGCGATCGTTCCGGTCGCCTTCGCCCTGCTCGACGTCACCTGGATCTCGACCTTCTGGCCCTTGGCCGCCCGCAGCCGCTGGCCGGGATCCAGGTCGACGGTCACGGCCGCGGCGGGTTCGGTCAGCGCGGCGATCTGCTTCCCGGCGGTGAGCTGGTCGCCCACCGCGACGTCGACCTTGCCGACCCTGGCGGGCCAGGGCGCCGGCAGGACCTCGTCCGCGGTGATCGTCCCGGTCTGCTTCAGCCCCAACGCTTTCTGCCAGCTCTTGACCGCTCGTTCGGTGGCGGTGGTGAACGTCTCGTCCACCGTCCCCGGATCGTGGCCCGCCGCCTTCAAGAACGACTCCAGCTGCTTGACGTCGATCCCGGTGACGCTCTTGTCGAGGTTCCTCCAGAACGGGAACGCGCCGGTCAGCGCGACGACCGGCTTGCCGGCCAGGCGATAGACCACCGCGCCGGGTTTGACGACCTGCCCTGTCACGAGGCCGAGCTCCGTGACGACTCCGGAGCCGGCGGCGCGCAGGGTCGCGGTGTCGCGGTAGCGGGCGACACCCCGGACGGTGAAGGTGTCGCGCAGCGTCTGCCGTTGCACTTTCGCGGTGGCCAGCGGAGGTTCGGACGACGGCTGCCGGTCTGGACGTGCCGCGAACGCGTACCACGAACCACCAGCGGCTCCGCCGACGACGAGCACGACCACCACGGCGACGATCAGCGTCCGTCGGGATCGCTTGCGCTCCCTGCCGAGCAACGCGTCGATGTCAGGTGTCTCGCTCTCGGGAGCGGGCGTCGGCATGAGTGGTCCCCCTGTTCGGTCAGCACTGTGAGCCCTCCGTGGACAGCGACGGCGTGTCGTGCACGGGCAGTTCGCCGGGTCGCGTGCCGGACAACAACTGGGAGAGGACGAACTCCGTGCCGTCGGCCGGATCGGTGCCCTTGGCCGGTTCCTGACCCGGCGCCGCCACGAAGACGCGCACGCTCCCCTCGGACTCCATCTCGGCGCCGACCACCCTCCCCGGTGGCGCGCTCTCCGACGGTGTCAGCACCTCGGCGTGCTGCCCGGCCGGAGGAACGACGATCCACCGCACCTTCAGCCCACGATCCGCGAGCCGCCGCGCGGCCTGATCCGTTGGCGCGTCACCGATTCCGCTGCAGTGCAACGACTCCCCGTCGGCGAAGGCGCTGGCGCTGATGGTGTAGCGCTGGTCGCCGCCGTTCACCCCGAGGAACAGCACGACCTGGCTGTTCTCGTTCAGCTGCAGCACGATGCGGCTGCGGCCCTGCGGGTGCTGGTTGGCGGAATGGTTCTTGTCCACCGCGGGCGCGCCGTTGAGCAGCAACGCACCGAGCCAGCGTCCGGACACCGATGGAGAAACCGGCACCCGGCGAACCTGGCTGTCGACCCCGGCCTTGGCCAGTTCCCGTTCCATCGCCGTCGCCGTCGCTTCCGGATCCCGCAGGTCCACGACGACGCGGCCGTCCTGCTTGCTGACGGCCAAAGCAGGCGCGGGGCCGGACAGGTTCGTGACGACGAGAACCGCCCCGGCGACCAGACTCGCCGCCGCGGCGGCGATGCCCAGTCGCAGAGCCGGAAGCCGCCGGGGTGTCCGCTGCTGTCGCGCCGTGATCGCGCCGACGAGCTCGTCGCGCAGCCGCGTCTCGAACGCGGTCGGCTCGCTCATCCGCCCACCTCCAGAAGTTCCTCGAGTCGCGCCAGCCCTCTGGCCACGCGCACCCGTGCGGCCCCCTCACTGCACCCCAGCCGGGACGCGACCTCGTCGTAGGGCAGGTCGTGCGCGACCCTGAGCAGCACCGCGTCGGCGAGTTTCGGCGACATGCTGCTCAACGCCTGCTTGACCGCCGTCACCAACGGCGTCACGTCCACCAGTTCCTCGATGCGTTCCAGCGACTGGTCGTCCATCTCCAGCCGCGGCAGCCCCAGTCGTTCCCGTGCCCGTGTCTCCACCCTCTGTCTGCGCAGCGCGCGGCTCAGTTCGCGGCGGCCGATACCGAGGAGCCATGCGCGAGTAGGTGCCCCTGTGTCCCGGTACTTCCGCCGGTTGATGAACGCCGCGGCAAACGTCTCGGCGGTCAGGTCGGCCGCCATCTCGGCACACAACGTGCGCCGGTAGAAGAACCCGAGCAGTACCCGGACGTGCCGGTCGTAGAAGACCCCGAACGCCTCGGCGTCCTCGCCTGCGGCGGCGAGCAGCTGCGCGTCCGATCTGGGGTCCTCGTTCGTCACCGGCACCGTCTCCCCCTCGTGTGTCCTCACCAGGAAAAGACACGAGCCGACGTCCGTGTTACATACGCCCGAACTCGACCCGATCCGACGAATCGCGGTGTTAGCCTCTCCCGGCGCGAGTAGGTGCCCCGCTGCTGCAGAGGGGGCAGGGGTGGGGAGCGACAACGGGGAGGCTGGCAGACAGCCGATCAGGGTGCACATCGCGTGCAGCGACGAGGCACTCCGCGAAGTCGTCAGGTTCACGGCGGAACGGCGCGGCTGGGTGCTGGCCACGACCGCCGACCGAGCTGTCGTGGTGACGGACCACGGTGACCGCACCGGCCGCAACGTCGTCGTGGTGGTGGATCCTGGCAAGCCCGCGCACGCGTCTCGCGTGCTGCGGCGCATCGCTTCCGGCGACATCGGCGGCGCGCTGAGCTCCGATCGCCTGGTGAGTGATCTGCCGGTGGTGGTGAGGGCGGCCGGCACCGAGGTGGTCGCGTTCTCGGCGACGCTGTCGGCGTACGCCGAGAAGTGCCCGGCGCTGACCGAACGCCAGGAGCGGGTGCTGCGCCTGATCGCGTTCGGCCTGTCCTACACCGTGATCGCACAACGGTTGCGAGTGTCGCTCGCGACGGTCAAACGCGAGGTGTCGAGCCTGTTCGAGCTGTTCGAGTGCACGAACCAGTCGCAGCTCGTCGCCGTCGCGATCGACGCGGGGTTCCTGCAGTCCTGATCAGCCGAGGCGAAGCACCCGCATGGGGTCCAGCCGGGACGCGGTCACGGCCGGGTAGACGGCGGCGGTCATCGTGATCGCCACGGCGACCCCGAGCGCGGCCACCACCAGCAGGGGATCCACCGCGACCGGCCATCCCCTGCCGCTCACGACCACGCCGACCCCGGCGACCGCCGCCGCGACGCCGACGAGTCCCCCGATCACGCCGATCAGCCACGCCTCGCCGAGGAACTGCAACGCCACGTGGAATCTCCGGTGCCCGAGCGCCCGGCGCACGCCGATCTCCGCACTGCGCTCAAGGACGGACATGGTCAGCACGTTCGCGATGCCGAGCCCTCCGACCAGCAACGCCAGCCCGCCCATGCCCGCGACGACCCACTGCAGCGTCTGGTCGATCTTCATCCCCGCGGCGAGCAACTCCGCCGGCACGCGCACCTCTGGCGGAGGGCCGTCCCCGTAGGTGACCGCGACGTCCAGCAACGGCACCGTTTTCTCGGTGGTTCCCGGCTCGACCTCCAGCAGCAACTGGCTCGGCTTGCTGTCGGCGCCGAAGAGGGTCACCGACGTCGACACGGGAATCAGCACGCTGGTGTTCAGCTCGCTGGCGAGCGTGGTCGGTCGAATCGCTCCCACCACACCGAAAACCTCTGCTCCCAGCCGGATCGTCTGCGGCTGGGAGGCGTCGTACCCGATCGTGGCGGCCACCTCTGCACCGATGACCGCCACTCGCGCCCCGCGTTCCTCGTCCACCGGGAGCAGGAAACGCCCTTGTGCCAGTTGCAGATCCGCCACGTCGACCAGCGCGGAGCTCGTGGACTGCACGCCGTAGGCCGCCGTCGCCTGCGTGCCGGCGCCCAACTCGTTGGCACCGACCAGAACTCCCGGCACCCGGCTCAGCGGCGCGGCGGAGAGCACGGTCCGCACGTTCCTCGCGCGTTCCGCCGCTTCGAGGGGCAACGTGGTGCTGCTGCCGGGAGCCCCCTCGGCCGCCGCCACGACGACGAGATCGCTGCCCACCGACCGCAACGTCTCCTGCACCTCGGCGGAAGCGCTCTGCGAGTAGGTGATCGCCCCGACGATCGCCGCGACTCCCAGCGCGGGACCGAGCATCGCCAGCAGGGTTCTGCCCTTCCTGGCGGTCAACGCACGAGCTGACAGATATGCCGTGTCCCGCAAGGAACCCATGTCCGCTGCCTCACTTGGTCGGTTCGGGTCGTCCCTCGATCGCCCCGCCCTGGGTCTTCTCGACGCACTGGTTGAAGTCCGTGTTGTAGGCGGACTGCTTGTCCGCGGGCAGGTTCTCCTCCGGCGGCGGCGGAAGCAGCACGCCGCGCGAGTCCGTCTTGGGATCCGCGACCTGCCAGCCCCGGTCGCGCAGACAGCGCACCAACGCGAGCGTGCGCTCGTTCTGCTTGGCCGCGTCGGGCTTCCCGTCCTCCTTCGGCCTGGCTTTGTCCAAACCGGACTCGCGCTGGCACCGTTGCACGTCCGCCTCGAACTTCGGGTCCTTGGGCAGCCCGGTCGCCTGCGCGCCTCCCAGCTGCTCCGGATTCCACCCGGCCGACTTCATGCACTCGGTGTACTTCGCGCCGGCATCCTTTGCCTGGCCGCCAGTTCCGTTGCCGGTCGTGGTGCCCGTGGACGCGCTCGGACCGGAACCGCAGCCGGAGATGATCAGCGCGGCCAGCACGATCCCCGGCAACCGCCTCGTGGACATCGAAACTCCTCCCTCGTGGCTTCCATCACCGAGGAAACGCCACGAGCGGAGGTCGACTGTTACATCGGTTTCCGCTGGTTCATCCGATGACACCAGAAGCTCAGCCCGTGCACCCGCGCGGCCATGGTGGTTGAGCCCGCCCGCGATGGACGGTGTTCCGTGAGATCGACGTGAGTTCTCAAGTCTCCCGACTGCACCTCAGGAGACTGCTTTCCCTTCCACCAGGGGGATTCATCCATGCTGAAGAGCAAGCTGGCTCGCGTGGCCGCCGCCGCGGCGCTCAGCCTGACCGCCGCGGTCGGCTTGTCCGTCGCGACGGCACCGGCTGCCAGCGCCTCGGGCTGCGGCACGACCGACCACTACCACTGGTACGACGCACACGGCCACTACCACCTGAACGTGTACGTGGACGACCACTACATCTCCCCGTACTGGTACCACCACTGGCAGGACGTGGCGATCGCGTACGACTACCTCAGCGGCCCGTGCCACTGATCGGAGTTCGATGACCGCGGGGGCGGTCGTCGTCGCCGGTATCCCCTCAGACACCCGGCGACGGGATGGCCGGGCAGGTGTCGCGCCTGCCCGGCCGTCTTGTTCCTGACGGTCTAGGCGTACGGAAGAGACACGACCGGGCCGGTCGTCGGCAGATCGGAACCGCCGAGTGGTTCGACGGTGACCGCGAGTTTCTCGGCTCCCTCGACGAAGTCCATCACCACCGGCTGGCCGTCGGTGAGCACATCAGCCGGGTGCGGTCCGACGCCGTCCACCACCCACAACTGGTACGAGCGGTCCGGCGGCAGCGGCGGGAGATCCGCGGCCAGGAACAGGACCTTGTTCTGGGCGGCCGAGAAGACCGCGATGCCGCTGCCCCCGTTCGACGCCTTCCTGCTCACGGTTTTCGCGTCCGGCGCGGAGATCAGTGAGTTGAGCTGCTCGTACCGCGCGGCAACCTGTTGCAGCGCCTCGACTTCGCCCGACAGCCGCATGTTGTGCTGGACTCCCGCCACCACGACGCCCAGCACGCTCGCCGCGGCCACCAGCACCGCGGCCCGCCGGATCCAGGGTCGCCGGGGCCGCAGTTCCGTGACAGGGCGCGGGGAATCTGGCCGGTCCTGGCGGGTGGTCGCGGCCGCGGCGAGAACCCGGTCGCGGAGATGAGGCGGTGGCGTGAGCTCGACGAGCATGCTCAGCCTGGCCGCGGTTTCGCGCATCTCCACGGCCTCGGTGAGGCAGGTCTCGCATTCCCGCAGGTGTTCCTCGAACGCCGTGCGCTCGCCGTCATCGGTCGCGTTGAGCGCCCAGGCACCCGTCATCAGGTGCTGATCTGCAGTGGTCATGCCGTCACCCCCATGCAGTCGCGCAGCCGGATCAGTCCGTCGCGCATCCGGGTCTTCACCGTGCCGAGCGCGATGCCGAGCAGGCTCGCGACCTCCGGATAGGTGTAGCCCTGGTAGTAGGCGAGTCCGATGGACTCGCGTTGCAGCGGGGTGAGGGTGCTCAGGCACCGGCGCACCTGCCGTTGTTCGAACCGCGTGTCGGCCGACTCGCTGACTTCGTCGAACGGCCTGGCGACTTCCCGTTGTGCCGCCTGCACCTCGCGGTCCGCGGTGGTCTGCGCCGACCGAACCCGGTCGACCGCACGGCGATGCGTGATCGTCATGATCCACGTGGTCGGGCTGCCCAGGGAGGGGTCGTAGCGGCTGGCCTTGCGCCACACTTCGAGCATGACCTCCTGGAACACCTCCTCCGACTGCGCCTCGTCGCGCAGCACCCGGCGCACCAACCCGAAAACTCTGGCGGCCATGAGGTCGTAGAGCCTCGCGAACGCGGCTTCGTCGCTGCGTGCCACCTGGCCGAGCAGATCAGGCGTCACCTGTTCCGTGAGTGCTTCCACCGACCGCGGCGCACGCGGTCGCACGAGCTCCGGCATCGCGCTCCTTTCCCGGATCCTGCCGGACATTCGCAGCCGCCCCTGAAACGGTTCGATCGTCAATCGATGCACGCGATCGGAGGTGAGTGCTCAGCCCACCGAGGTGAACACCATCGAGTGCCACCCGGTCGCGCCGTCGGGAATCGGGGCGGCGCGCTCGTTGGTCTGCGTGTAGCCGTTGCGGTCCGTCGCGCGGCACTCCAGGGTGTGGTTGCCCGGCTGCAGATCCAGCTCGATCCGCCACATCCGCCACGTGTCGACGTTGACCTCGCGGCTGAGGGTGGCGGGCTGCCAAGGTCCGCCGTCCACCCGGACTTCCACCTTGTCGACGCCGAGGTGCTGCGCCCACGCCACGCCCGCCGCGACGAACCGGCCCGCCGGCGCGCGCTCGAACGACTTCGGCCGGTCGATCCGCGACATCACCTTGACCGGGGCCTTCTTCGCCCAGCCTCGCTGCGCCCAGTACGGGTCGAACGCGTCGAACGTCGTGAGTTCGGCGTCCACCAACCACTTCGTGGCGGAGACGTAGCCGTACAGCCCGGGAACGACCATGCGAACAGGGAAACCGCGCTCCAGCGGCAGCGGCTCGCCGTTCATGCCGATCGCCAGCAACGCGTTCGAGCCCGGCGCCATGATCTTCTCGACCGGGGTGCCGCAGGTCCAACCGTCCACGCTGCGCGTCGCGAGCTGGTCGGCGCCCGGCCTCACCCCGGCCTCCCGCAACAGGTCCGGCAGCGAGACACCGATGAAGTTCGACGTCGAGATGTACGGGCCGCCCACCTCGTTGGACACGCACACGAGCGTGATCGTCTTCTCCAGCAACGGGCGCCGCAGCAGATCGTCGTAGGTCAGCACCATCTCGCGGTCCACCATGCCGTGCAGCCGCAACCGCCAGTCCTCCGCGCGCAGCCGGGGGATGCTGAGCGCGGTGTCGACCCGGTAGAACTTCTCGTTCGGCGTCAGGAACGACGGCGTTCCCTCGCGCGAGAAGTCCGCGTCGAACGGAATCTCCGGCGCCGTCTCGCGCGGCCGCAACGTGATTCCCCGCCGGGAGGCCTCGACGTCCACGCGACCGGCGAGCAGCTGTCCGCCCACTGCCGCGACACCCGCGCCCACGGCGATCGCCACCGTGGACAGCAGGAACTTCCGCCTGCCCGGTGCCGCGGCGGGTGCCTGGGCCCACAACCAGCGGAAGGCGGCGACACCGACGACCAGGCTCGCCAGCGGGGCGATCACCGACCACGCGGTCGTCGTCGGCCTGGCGAGCACGGCGGCGATGCCGACCAGGCCGAGCACCGCGGCCAAAGCCGTGCCGGGCCAGGGACTTCGGCGTGACAGCAGACCCGCCACCACACCCAGCAGCGCCAGTACGACGGCCATGCCGCCGAGCAGCACCAGCTTGTCGTTCTCGCCGAACGTGCGGACCGCGAAGTCCTTGAGCGGGCTGGGAGTCAGGTCGATCGCCGTGTTGCCCACCGCCAGGAACGGCGACGCCAGCGGACTCACCAACCCCGCGACGAGATGCCCTGCCGCCAACGCGGCCGCCACCGACACCAGACCCACGAGGATGGAACGAATCGCTTTCACACAAAGGATTCGGCGCCGGCGGTTCACCGGATTGGTTCATCTCCGACACGATCCCGTCGGCCTGACCATCCACAACGGACGGTCAGGCCGACACACGCGAAACCTCCGGGAACCGCGTGCGGAACGCGGTTCCCGGAGGCGCGGTACAACTACCCCGGGAGATGTCAGGCGGGGAGCAGCACCGAGTCGATCAGGTACACGGTCGCGTTGGCCGTGTGCACGCCACCGCAGATCACGTTGGCGTCGTTGACCTTCAGCGCGTCCTTCGAGCCGGACACCTTCACCGTGCCGGTCTGCACGGTCGTCTGGTCACCCACGATCTTGTCGGGCGAGATCTGACCAGGAACGACGTGGTAGGTCAGGATCTTGGTCAGCAGCGCGTCGTCCGTCTTGAGCTTCTCGATCGTCGCGGCGTCGATCTTGGCGAACGCGGAGTCCACCGGCGCGAAGACGGTGAACTCGGCACCGTTGAGCGTCGAGACCAGGTTCACCTTCGGGTTCAGCTTGCCCGACACGGCGCTGACCAGCGTCTTGAGCAGCGGGTTGTTGCTCGCGGCCACGGCGACCGGGTCGGCGGCCATGCCGCTCACGGAACCGGAGCCGGACGGAACCTGCTTCGCGTAGTCGGCACAGCCGGGACCGACCAGGTCACGGGTCGGGTCGGCCATCGCCGCGGATGACGTGGTCGTGGTCGTGGGCGCGGCGCTGGAGCTGCCGCCGCTGGCCATGTCTCCCGAGCCGCATGCCGCGCCGAAGAGGGCGAGCGAGGCGGCGCCGACGGCCAGGACGGTGTTGCGGATCTTGTTCATGACGAGACATCTCCAAGGGTGTTCGGCCTGTTGATGCCGGTGATTCGCCGCCCGTCGGCGAACGGATGGGTCTGGTTATCGACCTGTTACCAACGAATCCGCGAATCACGCGTGACCAGCACAAACCGTCCCGCGGAGATCTCCGTCCACAGTCGACGATCCACTTCGCCCCCGCGGTCGTGAGACGATCAACAGCCGTGAAGGTGACTGCTCTCGTCACGGCGTACCACCCCGACGAACGGCTCGCGGCCGTCGTCGAGTCCGCCCTGCTGACCTGCTCCGGCGTGATCGTCTCGGACAACACCCCGGCTGCCTCGTCGTCGGCCGCCGAGAAGCTCGACGACCCGGGAGTCACCGTGCTGCGCGAGGGCAGCAACCGCGGGCTGGCCGCGGCGTTGAACGCGGCGGTCGACGTGCTGCCCGCGGACACGGACGTCGTGCTGTTGCTGGACCAGGACTCCGTGCTGCCACCGGATCTGGTCCCCCGGCTGGCCCGTCATCTCACCGGGTCGATCGGTGTAGTCGCGCCGAACCCGTGGGACGCGAAGCACGGCGGGTCGTACGAGAAGGCCGCGCAGGACGACCGCGGGCTCATCGACCGGTACGGCGTGATGACGTCCGGCATGCTGGTGCGACGTGAATGCCTGAGCGCGGTCGGGCGGTTTCGCGAGGACTTCTTCGTCGACTGGGTGGACTTCGACTTCTGCCTGCGGGTGCGCGATCGCGGGTTTCGCGTCGTGCAGGACACCGGGGCGCTGCTGCCGCACTCGTTGGGCGATCGGCGCGAGCACCGGATCGGGCCGTGGCGGACGCACATGCTGCACTACCCGGCTTGGCGGCACTACTGGGTGGCGCGCAACAGCACCGTCTTGGCACGGGAGCGGCGGTCGAAGGACTGGCGGTGGTCGTTGGGCGCCGTGCGGTATCTCGTGCGGTGGGCGTTCAAGACCGCGGTGTTCGAGCGGGCTCACGTCACGGCGGTGCTGGCCGGGTTCTGGGACGGGTTGGTCGGCCGTGCGCGGGTGAAGTACCTGCCGGACGGGGCGCGGTACTAGGCGAAGGTCGTGTCGGGGACGGACAGCGCCCAGTCGTTCATCGCGTCGAGGACGTGGCGCAGGCTCGAACCGAGAGGCGTCAGTTCGTAGACGACGCGCGGCGGGATCTCGGCGTAGACGGTGCGGGTGACGATGCCGTGCCGCTCGAAGCGCCGCAGCCTGTGCGTGAGCGTGTGGGCCGAGATGCCGGGGAGCGCGTCGCGGAGTTCGGTGAAGCGCATCGGGCCGCGCAGCAGCTCACGGACGATCAGAGTCGCCCAGGGGCCGTCGAGCAGGATCAAGAAGCGTGCCACACCACATGTAGGGAGATTCTCAGTCATGGGAGCCCTTTAGTGCAGTTGACGTAACTGATGCAGTTTATGCACTAATGCTCTCATGACCTACGTGATCCACGGCGCTACAGGCGCCCAAGGTGCTCCGCTCATCAGTTCGCTGGCCGCGGCCGGAGCGTCGGCGGTGGCCGCTGTGCGCAAGCCCGAGGCCTATGTCGGTGAGGCGGTGAGCGCGGACTTCGAGTCGGAGGAGTCGCTGATCCAGGCGTACCGGGGTGCGGAGGGCGTGTTCGTGCATCTGCCGATGGGGCCGCCTCAGGTCGTTGCGTCCTACGCGCGCACGGTCGTGGACGCGGTGAGGAAGGCGCAGCCCGCACGGGTGGTGGTGTCGACCAGCGGGCAGGTCGTTGAGGCGTCGGAGGACAGCCCGATCGCGATCCTGGCCCGCGGGCTGAGGGAGAGCGGCGTGTCCACCGCGGTGATCGAGCCTCGTCTCTACCTGGAGAACCTGCTGCAGCCCGCGATCTTGGAGGCGGTGCGGACCGAGGGCGTGCTGCGGTATCCGTTGCGGCCGGAGTTCGCGGCCTCCTGGAGCTCGCACCTGGACGTCGCCGATGCCGCGTTGCGGTTGCTGGAGGACGTGTCCGTGACGGGCACGGTCGGCGTCGGGCAGCTGCCGGCGATCACCGGAGGCGACCTGGCGGCGGGGTTCGCCTCGCATCTGGGGCGTGAGGTGCGGTTCGAGGCCGTCACGCCGGAGGACTTCGGGGCGGCGCTCATCCCCTTGTTCGGTGAGGAAGCCGCGGCCGTGGTCACCGGTTTCTACACGGCGCTCGGCACCGTCGCGGACTATCGGATCGCGGAGGAGACCAGTGCGCAGAAGTACTTCGGTCTCGCCCCGCGCACCGTCACGCAGTGGCTGCACGACGTCCTGGAAGGAAAGTGACATGAAGGAAACCCTGACGTCGGCCGCGCGTGCGGTGATCGCGCTGCTCTTCTTCTGCCACGGCCTGCAGGGCTTCGGCTTCCTGGGCGGCGTCGACGGTGCCGGTGGCGCGCCCGAGTTCGGAGCCTGGCCGTTCTGGTACGCCGCTGTGCTCGAGCTCGTCGGCTCGGTCCTGCTCTTCCTGGGCCTGTTCACCAGGGAGGTCGCGGTGGTGCTGTCCGGCGCCATGGCCTACGCGTACTTCGTGGTCCACCAGCCCATCGGACTGCTCCCGCTGCAGAACCAGGGCGAGGCGGCCGCGCTCTACTCGTGGATCTTCCTGCTGATCGCGGCCGTGGGACCGGGCCGCTACGCGCTGGACACGTTCCGCCGACGTGCCGAAACCGAGGCCGTCGCGGCCTGATCAACCGGCCTTGGGCGTGACGTCGCGCAGCAGGCCGATCGCACTGAGGCTGCGGACTCGTTGCAACACAACGGAATCAACGGCTCGCAGGCCGCTCTCCTGGCCCGCGATGCGCTCCGCCATGAGCGTCTGGACGTCCCGGATCAGGTCGTCGACCTCCTCGGTCGCGACCACCAGGCGCTCATCGGCGGGGCCTCCCCTGACGATGCTGCGGGCGCTCGCCAAGCTCAGACCCACGGAGAACAACCGGCCCAGCAGGCCGGACAGCATGGTGTCGACGAGCGGGTCGGCCGGGTCGGGGTCGAGCACGCCCAGACGCCTCGCGATGGCCTGGCCCGCCGAACGGGCCTGGTCGTCCATCATCCGCAGATCGTGCTCCGGCGGGCGGTGCACGTGCCGGAAGTGGGTCGAGATCATCCCGACCAGGCGGCCGGACGGGGTGACCAGCGGCGTCGACTGCACCGAGCGGAAGCCCGAGGCGGCGGCGATGTCGCGGTGCGGGGCGAAGGCGGGATCGGTCGCCACGTCCGCGATGACGACCTGCGCGTGCTCCGCGGCGGCCCGGCCGCAGGCGGAGTTGTCGTCCCGCACCTCCGCGAAGTGGTCGATGAAGCGGGAACGGAACCCCGAGTGCGTCACGATCCGCAGCGCACCGGTGCCCGGATCCAGCAGCTGGACGTTGCCGAAATCGGCTCCCATCAGCGACAACGCGCTGTCGAGCACCCTCGTCAGCACCAGGTTCAACGGTGGCGCGCCGTCGAGTGGGCGGGGTGGCTCCGCGAGGGTCTGGTAGGCCTCCAGGGTGTCGTCCAGCACCCCGTCCAGGTTCTGGCTCTGGCCTGTCGGCATCGGTACCACCCGTTTCGCTGCTCCGACGTCAGTGTTTCACCGGCGGGCGAGACGTGGAAGCCTGATCTGATGGCGCGAAGGCCGTTGCCCCCGGTGGCGACCGTGGTCGGCTTCATCGACTGCATCAACCGCGGCGACCTCGAAGGGCTCGCCGAGCTGATGCACCCCGAGCACCGGCTGCTGGTGGCCGACGTTCCGCCGGTCGTGGGCAGGGAGGCCAACGTCGAGGCCTGGCGCGGGTACTTCGGGGCGTTTCCCCAGTACGTCATCCATCCGCGGTCGTTCGCGACGGACGGGAACCGGGTCACGGTGCTCGGCGCCACCACCGGGTCTCACCTGGGCCTGCCGGACGACGCCGAGCTCGCGCTCGGCGTCGTCTGGATCGGTGAGGTGCGGGACGGGCTGCTGACGTTGTGGCAGGTCGACGACGAGTGACGGGCTCAGCCGGGCGTCAGCGGTTCGTCGAGTACGAGTGCGCGCCCGTGCCCGCGAGCTTGCCGCCGTCGACGATCAGGTACTCGTCGCGGATCGGCGTGCCGGCGAAGAACGACTCGAGGATCTCGCGCGTGCCCGCCGCGTACCTGGCCTGCGCGGACAGCGAGCTGCCGGAGATGTGCGGGGTCATGCCGTGGTGCGGCATGGTGCGCCACGGGTGGTCGGCCGGGGCGGGCTGCGGGAACCACACGTCGCCCGCGTAGCCCGCCAGCTGGCCGCTCTGCAGTGCCCGCACCACGGCGTCGCGGTCGGCGATTCGGGCTCGGGCCGTGTTGATCAGGTAGGCGCCGCGCTTCATGGTCGCGATGAGCTCGTCGTCGAACAGGCCCTCGGTCTCGGGGTGCAGCGGCGCGTTGATCGTCACGACGTCGCAGTGCGGCACCATGTCGGCGGCCGACGCGTGGAACGTCAGGTTCAGCTCCTGCTCCACGTCCGCTGGCAGGCGGTGGCGGTCGGTGTAGTGCAGGTGCGTGTCGAACGGCGCGAGCCGCCGCAGCACCGCCAGACCGATGCGACCGGCGGCGACCGTGCCGACGTGCATGCCCTCGACGTCGTAGGAGCGGGCCACGGCGTCGGCGATGTTCCAGCCGCCGTCGAGCACGATCTGGTGCGACGGGAGGTAGTTGCGCACCAGGCCGAGGATCATCATCACGACGTGCTCGGCGACGCTGATGCTGTTGCAGTACGTCACTTCCGCGACCGTGACGCCGTGCTCGATGGCCGCGTCCAGGTCGACGTGGTCGGAGCCTATGCCCGCGGTCAGGGCCAGCTTGAGCCTCGGGGCGCGGGACAGCCGTTCCTTGGTGAGGTAGGCGGGCCAGAACGGTTGGGAGATCACGACATCCGCGTCGGCGAGGTGCTGGTCGAACTCGGAACCGTCGCGGTCCTTGTCCGCGGTGACCACGAGCTCGTGGCCCTGCGACTCCAGGAACGCGCGCAGGCCCAGCTCACCGGACACGCTGCCGAGCAGGTGCCCCGGCGTGAAGTCGACGGCGGATGGCGTGGGCAGGGTCTGACCACCCGGATAGCCGTCCAGGTGCGGCAGATCGTCGCGGGCGTACGTCTTCGGGTAGCCGCCCACCGGGTCGTCGTACAGGACGCACAGGACCTTCGCCATTGCAGGTCTCCCTCGTCGGAAGTCGTTGTGCCACAGACCTTCCTCCGGGGATCACGGCAGTGTCCAAATGAACGTTCCTATCGCTTGACAGCCGTCGACTATCAAGCGGGATAGGTGTGCGTCTCGGTCGCTTTCACCGCCGCCCACAACGAGTCACCCGGTCGCAGACGAAGGTCCGCCAGCGTCGCCGTGGTGATGTCCGCCAGTACGGAAGGCGCGCCGTCGAGCCGGACACGGGTGGTGTGCGCGTGTTGCTCGATGGCCGCGACCGTCACCTGCCACGTGTTGCGCGGGCTGCCCTCGGGCTTCGAAGGATGCAGACTTACCGCGCTGGGAGGGAAAGCGACGTGCACGGAACCGGACGCAGGCGACGCGATGGTGACCGTGCCACCGTCCGCAAGGTCCACTGTGGACCCGCCGGCGACTCCGCGATACAGGTTCAGGCCTACGAGGTTGGCCACGTAGTCGGTGCGCGGCTGCCTCGCGACCTCGGACGGCGTGCCCTGCTGGACCGCACGGCCGTTCTCCAGGATCACCAGGCGGTCCGCGAGCACCATCGCGTCCAACGGGTCGTGCGTGACCAGCAGTGTGTGGCCGCCGAACTCCGCGAGGTGCCTGCCCAGTTCGGAACGGACCTGCAGCCGGGTGCTGGCGTCCAATGCGGCCAGCGGTTCGTCGAGCAGCAGCAGGCTCGGACCGGTGACCAGAGCACGGGCGAGCGCGACGCGTTGAGCCTGACCTCCGGACAACGCGCGGGGCTTGCGCTGGGCGTACTCCCCCAGCCCGACCCGATCCAGCCACCTCGACGCCTCGGCCCTGGCCTCCGCGCGCCGGACACCACGCGCCCGCAGTCCGAACGCGACGTTCTCCAGCGCCGTCATGTGCGCGAACAGCAGGTAGTCCTGGAACACCACACCGATCGGGCGTTGTTCGGAGTGCACGAACGTCTCCGCACTGTCCCATGTGGACTCACCGAGCGAGATGCGGCCCGAGGTCAACGGCGACAACCCCGCCAGCGCACGCAACGTGGTCGACTTGCCGGCGCCGTTCGGGCCGAGCAGCGCGACCACCTCGCCGGGCGCGATCACCAGGTCCAGGGATAGGTCGAAGTTTCCGCGCGTGACGCGGAGTTCGGCAGTGAGCGTCATGTCGGCCCACTGATCCACCGGTCACGCAGACCGGCCAGCACTCCGACGGACACCAGCAGCAGCACGATGCTCAGCACGATCGCGGCGTCCGGATCCGTTTCCAGGGCGAGGTAGACGGCGAGCGGCATCGTCGTCGTCTCGCCGGGGAAGTTGCCCGCGAACGTGATCGTCGCCCCGAACTCGCCCAATGCCCGTGCCCAGCACAACACTCCCCCGGCCACGACACCGGGAAGCACCGACGGCAACGTCACGCGGCGAAAAGTCAGCCACCGCGACGCCCCCAACGTGGCGGCGGCCTCCTCGAACCGCGGATCGGCCGCCCGCAGAGCACCTTCCACCGAGATCACGAGGAACGGCATCGCCACGAACGCTTCCGCGACAACGACTCCGGCCGTGGTGAACGGCAGCGAGATCCCGAACCACGAGTCCAGGTACTCCCCGACCAGCCCGCGCCGGCCGAGCACCAACAGCAACGCGACACCACCGACAACAGGCGGCAACACCAACGGCACCGTCACCAACGCACGGAGGAAACCCCGTCCGGGCAAGCCGGAACGCGCCAGCAGCCACGCCAGCGGAATGCCGAAGACCAGGCACAGCACGGTGGCCAGCGAGGCGCAGATCAACGACAGCTTCAACGCCTCGCCGACCTCAGCGCTGAACAACTGGCCGGACAGCGTGCCCCACGGTGCCTTGATCAGCAGCCCGGCCAACGGCACCAGCAGGAACGCCAGACCGAGGAAAGCAGGCAGGGCCAGGACGACCGGAAGCCGTCCTCGACGACGCCTCACGGGCTGACGAAGCCTGCCGCGCTGAGCACCGCCTTGCCCTTGGCGGACAGCACGAACTCGACGAACGCCTTGGCAGCGGCCGCGTTCGGCGCCTTGGCGACCGGCGCGATCGGGTAGTCGTTGACCGCCTGGTCGGCCTCGGCGAAGTCGATGCCCTCGACCTTGTCCCCCGCGGCCTTCACGTCGGTCTTGTAGACCAGTGCGCCGTCGACCTCACCGAGCGAGACCTTGGTCAGCACCGCCTTGACGTCCTGCTCCAGCGTGTCCGGCGCGGGCTTCACCTTGGCGACCTCGAAGACCTTCTTCGCCGCCGCGCCGCACGGCACCTGCTCGGCACACAGAGCGATCTTCTTGTCGGCGAAGGCGAAGTCCGGCAGCCCGGAGATCTTGCCGGGGTTGCCCTTCGGCACCACGATCGCGAGCTTGTTCTTCACGAACGTCGTGGGCGTGTCCGTGATCGTCTTGGTGTCGGTGACCTGCTTCATGTTCGCCGGCGCGGCCGACGCGAACACGTCGGCGGGCGCACCCTGGTTGAGCTGCTGGGCGAGCGCGGAGCTGCCGGCGAAGTTGAACTTGACCTTGGCGCCGGGGTTCGCGGCCTCGAAGTCCTTGCCCAGCTGGGTGAACGTCTCGGTCAGCGACGCAGCGGCGAACACCGTGATGTCACCGGTGACCTTGGGCGTGCCCGAACCAGACGCCGGCGTGGTGGAGGTCTGACCGGAACCACAGCCCGCGAGCGCCACTGCGGCCGCGACGGCGACGGCGATTCTGGACATGGGCTCAGGCCTCCGGGATCTCGACGACGACGTTGGTGGACTTGATGGACGCGACCGCGACACTGCCGATCTCGAGCCCGAGCTCGTCGGCGGCCTCGCGGCTCATCAGCGACACGATGCGGAACGGCCCCGCCTGCATCTCGACCTGCGCCATCACGCCGTCCTTGAGGACTCGGGTGACGATCCCCCGCATCCGGTTGCGCGCGGACGCGGCCACGGTGACACCCGGCTCGGACGACTCGGTCATCGTCTGCACGAACGACGCGAGCTCCTTGCCGTCGATCGCCTTGCGCCCGTTGTCGAGCACCGTCGACGCCAGACGCCCGTTCTCGATCCACCGCCGCACGGTGTCGTCGCTGACACCCAGCAGCGCGGCAGCCTCACTGATCCGCAAATTCGGCACGGTTGACATAGTAAGTGCCGCTTTTGCGGATGCAAGCCCGGTGTGCGTTTGCGGATCGAATCGTAATCCAGATCCGCGGGTACGGCCCGATCGTGCGTTGTGTTCCGCAGGTTCGGGGTCGTACCGTGGAGGACGTGGACCTCTCGTTCGCACGCGTACCGACGCCACGCACCCCGGTCCCCGACGACCAGGTCCTGGTCACCGGGGACATCAGCGACGAATGGACGTTCTCCACCGCGCACCTCGACGCCCACGCGCGGGAGCCCGTCAACGTCTCGTACCGCACCACCCGTGTGCGCGAGGTCCACTGCGTGCAGGGCGTGCCGCTGCACGAGGTGCTCACGAAGGTCACGCTGCGCCTCGACCGGGGCAGCAAGATGGACAGGCTCAGCTTCGTCGTGGTCGCGACCTCGCAGGACGGCTTCCGCGCGGTGCTGTCGTGGGCCGAGGTCGACCCCGAGTTCGGTTCCTGCTCAGCCCTGCTCGCCACCCGCTACAACGGGCGCAGGCTCACCCGGCCCACCCTGGTGACCCCGCACGACGGCCGCTCCAGCCGGTACGTGCGCGACCTCGCCTGCATCGAGATCACCAGGGTCGGCGCCAGGTCCGCGGTCAGCCCCGGCTGAGCCCCGCGCGGCCCGCGTACCGGGCTGGTTGTACTTCGCCGTGCGGTCCGACCGCGACAGCGACCGGTCTTGATCCGGCCGCAGTTGACAATCACCCGCGTGCGCGCCGCCGAAGTACTGGTGACCGCGGCGGCGATATCTCCCCAGATGTGAGCCCTGAATCGAATCAGCACTTCCACTTCGATCATGGCACACCACGGAATGTGCGAAACCCGTAACTGTGTGCCGCAGTTGATCGATGATGAAGGGAACGGCCGTCGAGCAGGGGGAGCCTCGAGTTGCACAAGCGCCGGATCGTGGCCGGGGTCGCGCTCGCCGCGGCCGCGGTGTCGTTGGTCGTGTTCCTCGTGGTGCAGGGACTGGAGCGCGCGGACAAGGTCGGCAGTGTCGTCAGCGCGCTCGTCGCCGTGACCAGCCTCTGGTTCCTGCTGCCGAAGCCGGGCGGCGCGGATCCGATGAAGCTGCTCGAAGCCCTGCAACTGGATCCGTTGCGACGTGGCGATCCGCGCAGGATCGGTGAGTACTCGTTGCTCGGCCGTCTCGGGCCGGGCGCGATGGGCGTCGTGTTCCTCGGCGCGGACCGGCAGGAGGGCCGGCTCGCGGTCGTCAAGGTGCTGGGCGCCGATCTCGCGGGCAACCCGGTGAGCCGGGAGAGGTTCCGGCGCGAGAAGCGGTCCGTCGACGCCGTGGGGCAGGACGACGGCTTCCCGACGCTGCTCTCCTCCGACGCCGACGCGGAACAGCCGTGGTTCGCCACCGAGTACCTGCCCAGCCTTCCGTTGCAGGAGTTGGTGTCCAGGAACAACCCGTGGCGCCCGGCGGCGGTGGCGTGGCTGGCGGGCGCGATCGCGGCGAAGCTGCGGCTGATCCACGCCAAGGGGTTGGTGCACCGGGATCTGAAGCCCGCCAACGTGCTGCTGGGCGTCGAGGACGTCTGGATCATCGACCTCGGCATCGCGAAGAACCGCGAGGACGTCGACATCACCCGGCACGGGACGGTCGGCACGGTCGCGTTCATGTCGCCGGAGCAGGCTCGCGGGACCGACGAGGTCACGGCGGCGAGCGACGTGTTCTCGCTGGGCGCGCTGCTGGTGTACGCGGCGACGGGCACACCGCCGTTCGGCAACGACCTGGAGTCGACGACGCGCCGGATCCTCACCGGCGAACCGGATCTGAGCGGGCTCGCGGGGTGGGACAGCACGCTCACCGCGCTGATCCGGCGGTGCCTCGCCAAGGATCCGGCGGAGCGCCCGTCGTTGCAGGAGGTCATCGACGCGTGTGCGCCTTTCGCCGGTGCCGCACCGGAATGGGTGCGCGAACGGGCGGCGGGACGCAGTGAGGCGTTGAAGGCAGCGCAAGGTCCGGCTGCGGTTCCACTGTGGCGTCAGGCCAGGGCTCGGTGGACGGCGCTCGCGGCGGTCGTCGCGGTGCTGCTGGTGTTCGTGCTCGTCCCGGTCTTCCCAGGAGCACCAGGGAGCGCCGCGGCTTTGCCCACGTGCACGACGACGCCGGACACGACCCTGTACGTCGGCGCGTCCGCGGACAAGAGCGAGCTGTTCAAGGAGATCGCCGCCGACTACGGCACGCGGTCGGCCGACGGGCACTGCGCCCGGATCGAGATCACCGAGCTGAACTCCGGTGCCGCCGCGAACACGCTGGCACGCGGGTGGACCGCGTCGGACGGGCCGCGTCCGGACGTGTGGTCGCCGGCGTCCAGCGAGTGGCTCGACATCGCCCGCGACCGCGCTACGGGCAACACGAGCGCCATGGCGGCGTTGCCCGAGAAGACGCGCGGGCCGGTCGTCACGACCCCGGTGGTGATCGCGATGCCGCAACCCATGGCGGAGGCGCTCGGCTGGCCCGGCACGAAGGAGGTCAGCTGGCGGACGCTCGCCGACCTCGCGACGGACGCGCAGGGCTGGGGCCGCTACCAGAAGCCCTGGGGACCGTTCCGGCTCGGCAAGACCAACCCGAACTACTCGACCTCGGGCCTCAACGCGACCATCGGCGCCTTCCACGCGTTCCGCGCCAACACCGACTCCACCGGGCCGCTCAAGGACAGCGACGTCGACGACCCGGCCGCGCGCGGGTTCGTGCGGGACATCGAGCAGTCGATCGTCCACTACGGAGAGACGAGCCTGCACTTCATGCGCAACCTCCGCACCGCGGAACGCAAAGGACAGGTGCTCTCCTACATCTCGGCGCTGACCGTGGACGAGAGCTCGATGCTCGCCTACAACGCCGGCTACCCGAGCGGCGCACTGTCCACTGAGGACCCGCGTGAGGCCGAGCCCGCCACCAAGCTCGTCGCGATGTACCCGAAGGAAGGCACGATCTTCCACGACCACCCGTTCATCGAGCTCACCTGGCCGGACATGACGAAGGCGAAGCGGGAGGTCAGCGACGACTTCCTGCGCCACCTGCGGTCCGCGCCGGTGCAGAAGCGGTTCGGGCAGCTGGGTTTCCGCGATCCCTCGCACGCGTCGGGCGAGCTCGCCACCGACTCCAACGGCGTCGACCCCGCGTTCAAGGTGAAGGAGATGCCGACGCCGTCCGCGCGCACGCTGGACAAGGTGCTGACCGCGTGGAGTGCCGTGCGCAAGCCCGCGAACGTGCTGTTCGTCGTCGACACCTCCGGCTCGATGAAGTCCGGCGTGACCGTCAACGAACCCGAGAAGCAGAGCTGCGAGCAGGAACTGATGAAGCGGGACCCCGCGACGCAGTACTGCCCGTCCAAGATCGAGCTGATCAAGAAGTACCGCGGCGAGATCGTCAACGGCTTCACCGACTCCGACCGGCTCGGCCTGTGGAACTTCTCCACCGCGGGCTCCGCGGGAACGGGCCAGGGTTGCCGCGGCGACTACTGCGAGCTGCTGCCGATCAGCCCGCTGAACGAGGTCAGGCGCCAGGAGATCGCGGACAGGATCAGGGCGCTGCCGTCGGAGGGCGGCACCGGGTTGTTCGACACCGTCGACCAGGCCGTCACGACCATGCGGCAGAACCTCGACCGCAAGGCGATCAACGCCGTCGTGCTGCTCACCGACGGCCGCAACGACAAGAGCACCGGCCTGAACCTCGACCAGCTGCTCGACCGCATCAAGGTCACCGCGGACGCGGAGCCGGTCCGGGTGTTCACGATCGCCTACGGGTTCGCGTCCGACGAGGACGCGCGCGGGCGCGAGGAGCTGAAGAAGATCGCCGACGCGACGGCCGCCGGTGCGTACGAGGCCAAGGACCCCAGCACGATCGCGGACGACCTGGTCGCGGCGATCACGTCGAACTTCTGATGCCCGCGTTTGCGTCCTGGCCCTCCTGCGGCCAGAGTTCGTGGTCATGAACGAGGTTCTGCTGCAGAGGATCGACTCGACCTTCGACCACTACGACGCCAACGGCAACGGCGTCATCGAGCTCGCGGACCTCTACGCGCTCGCCAACCGGCTGCTGCGGGCGTTCGGCGAGCCCGCGGGCTCGGAGCGCGGCCGGGAGCTGATCGAGACCAGCGACAGGTTCTGGGAGACGCTGCTCGAGCACTGCGACGCCGACCGCGACGGCCGGATCACCTTGGAGGAGTACCGGGCGGCGATGGCGGCGACGTTCGTCGACGTCGACGAGTTCGACGACCTGTTCCTGGAGGTCTCGGAGTCGTTGCTGGCGCTCGCCGACACGAACGGCGACGGGCGGGTCGAGGCGGCCGAGTTCCAGGTGCTGCTGCAGGCCCGCGGACTGTCCGAGGCGGAGTGCAGGACCGCGTTCGCGCACGTGGACACCGACGGCGACGGCTCGATCAGCCTGCAGGAGTACGTGGACGCCGTGCACGACTACTACACGAACCCGGCCGAGGGCACGCCCGGGAGCTGGCTGTACCCGAGGTCGATGCAGCTGACGTAGTCGTTTCGACCTCACCATCGTGATTGCTTCCGCCGTTGAACCTCATCAGGGTGGAATGCTGGCCCGATGGTCAACGAACTGCTCGAACGGTTCCTCGCGGTCGACACGACGGCGATCTGCGACGCCGACCGGACCACTCGGGTGATGGACAGCGGAATCCAGGCCCGGTCGGCGGCGAAGCGGATCTTCGGGCCGGCGTTCACGGTGCGCTGCCGGGAGGACTTCCTGGCGGTGCTGCGGGCGGTCGAGACGGCCGAGCCGGGCGCGGTGATCGTGGTCGACGGCGGTGGACGGGAGACCGCGCTCGGTGGCGAGATGTTCGCGCGTGGGGCGTTGGTGCGGTCGTTGGGCGGTGTCGTCGTCGACGGTGGCTACCGCGACATGGCGTACGTGTCGACGTCGGAGTTGCCCGTCTACAGCCGGTTCGTGACGCCACGGGCGGGCACGGCCGTTCAGCTCGGCGAGCTGCAGGTGCCGGTGACGTGCGGCGGGGTCGTGGTGAATCCGGGCGACCTGGTGCTGGCCGACGACGAAGGGCTCGTGGTCCTCGACCCGCGCAGCGCCGAGGGGGTCCTCGACGCGGCGCTGGCCGTGAAGAACTCCGAGCACCGGGTGATCGACCTGCTGGACGCGGGCAAGACGCTGAGCGACGCGTTCAACGTCGCTCAGCACGTCGAGGCGCTCCATCGCGGCGAGCAGTCGGCGTTGCGCGCCCGCGAATGACCCGCACCCGGTGGCCCAGGTTCAGCAGACCGAAGCCGGCCAGGATCACCCCCAGCGCCACGACTCCGTACTCGATCGGGAACTCCCCGGTGGTGAACGCCGGGTCGGCGCCGCCGCGCAGTGAGTCGAGCAGCAGGTAGAGGGTCTGGAACGTGAAGGCCCACAGGTACGCGATGCCGTAGGCGACCGAGGCGGCGAGACGGCTGCGCAGGAAGTAGCCGAGCGGGAACGCGGCCAGAACGGTGATGATCGCGATCATGTCGTGTTCCTCCTCAGTCCGTGACGGCCGGAAGACGACGCTTGCCGGAGAACATGAGCACGACGGTGACCACGGTCAGCACCACGCTGAAACCGACCAGCGCCTTGATCGCCATGGGCACGTCGACGAAGAAGGCGGGCAGCCCCGTGAGCGTGTTCACGATGATCGCGCCGGCCGCGACGCGCAGGGCCACCTGGTTGCCACGCCACGCGAGGACGACGGCGACCAGGCCGATCACGCCCAGGACGCTGCCGAGGACGAGGACGGCCATCGGCGGTCCGGCCTCGCCTTCCGGCGCGGGAGTCAGAAAGCTCGGGATGTTGGTGAGCGAGTAGAGGCCGGCGATGACCAGGCCTGCCTTCTGCTTGGCGGTCGGCGATGTCGTGGACATCGGTGCTCCTTCGGTGGTCGTGGTGCGGACACGTCCACGATCGGTCGTGCGACCATCCCGTCCCCAGAGCATGCGCTCCCGGCGAGTTCCCGGAAAGTGCGCCCGACTCGGGAAGAACCTCCCGGGCCGGCGGGGCCCGCAAACGTCATCATGGTCCGGTGGAAACGATCCGCGTGCTCATCGCCGACGACCATCCTGTGGTCCGTCAGGGACTGCGGGCATTGCTGGGCACCCTCGACGAGTTCGAGGTGGTCGGTGAGGCCGCCGACGGAGACAGCGCGGTGCGCGAGGCGATGCTGCTGCGTCCCGATGTCGTGCTGATGGACGTGCGGATGCCGGGCAGCGACGGTGTCGGTGCCACGCGTCGTGTCCGCGCGAGCGTGCCGGACGCCGCGGTGCTGATCCTCACGATGTACGACGACGACGCCACGGTGTTCACCGCCATGCAGGCCGGCGCGCGCGGCTATCTCCTCAAGGGCGCGGGACAGGGCGAGATCGCCGCCGCCATCCGGGCGGTCGTCGCGGGACAGGCGATCTTCGGTCCGGGCATCGCCGCGCGGGTGCTCGACCACTTCGCCGCCGCGCCCGTGCCGGCGCCCGCCGACCCGTTCCCCGAGCTCACCCCGAGGGAGCATGAAGTCCTCGTGCTGCTCGCCGGGGGACTGCGCAACGCGGACATCGCCCGATCGCTGCACCTGTCCCCCAAGACCGTGAGCAACAACCTGACCGCGATCTTCGGCAAGCTCCAGGTGTCCGACCGCACGCAGGCCGTGATCCGCGCCCGCGAACGCGGACTCGGAGGGTGACCCGTGCAGGCCCTTCCTCTCGGGCTGGCGGTGGCGTCGGTCGCGACCGCGGTGAGCGGCGCCGGGCTGCTGCTGCGGCGGCGAGCCCACGTGTCGGCCACGCTGATGGTGTTCACCGGTACCGGAGGTGTGGCGGCCGCGGTGCTGCTGGCCACCGGTCGTGATCGGCTCGGCGAGATCGTCGTCGCGGTCGTGGCCGCGGTGCTCGCGCCGCTGGCATTGGTGACCTATCCGGCGGCGGGGTGGCGGCATCCCGCCGACTTCGCCGCGCTGGCGGCCCTCCTCTGCGGTGGCGTGATCACCACCGCGTACCGCACCGCGGACGTTGCCGCGCTGACAGCGCTGTTGCAGGCGTGCGTCGTGCTCGCGCACACGTGGTGGCGGATCGAGGTGGCCACCGAGCGCCGCCGAGCCCTGGTGTGGATGGCCCTGTCCCTCACCGTCACCACGCTGACCTTCGGCTTCGTGCTGTTCGCGGCGGAGGGCTTCTCCGACCCGGTGCTGCCCGCGCTCGCGGTGGCGGTGTTCGCTCTCGTGGGTCCGGCGATGTACGTCGGAGCGACGCTCCCGGACCTGGTCGACGTGCGCGGTCTGGTGGTGCGCTCCGTCGTCGGCGTGGTCGGCCTGGTCACGGTGATGTCCGTGTTCGTGCTCGGGCTGGCCCTGCTGCACGCCATCGGCTTCCCCGAGCCCAACGCCGGTGCGCTCGCGCTGGTCGCGGCGCTCTCCGCACTCGCGCTGCAGCCCACCCGCACGGTCCTGCGCGGGGTGATCGACCACCTGCTGTTCGGCGAACGTCCCGATCCTCTCGGCGCCGCGTCCCGAGTCGCCGGCACCATCGGCGAGGACCCGGTGCTCGCGCTCCGGGCGATCCGCGAAGCGCTGGTGCTGCCGTACGCGGCTCTGGTCGTCGACGACGAGCGGGTGGCCTCGTCGGGGACCGAGACGACCCACTCCCGCACTCTCGACCTCGACGGCGCCGGGCAGCTCGTCGTGGGGTTGCGGCCGGGCGATCTGGCCTTCTCCGAACCCGACGAGCACGTGCTCCGGCTGACGGTTCCCCTGCTGGCACAGGCGTTGCGGGCACGGGCACTCGCCGCGGACCTGATCGAGTCGCGTGGCCAGACGATCACCGCGGTGGAGGAGGAACGCCGCAGGCTCCGGCGCGACCTCCACGACGGCCTCGGTCCGCGGCTGACCGGTGTGGCGTTCACGTCCGACGCCGCCAGCAACCTGGTGCACTCCGATCCGGCCGCGGCGGTGGAGCTGATCGCCCAGCTGCGGTCGGACACGGTCCAGGCGATCGACGAGATCCGCAGGATGGTCTACGCGATGCGCCCGCCGGCCCTCGACGAGCTCGGCCTCGTCCCCGCGTTGCGCCAGCGGGCGACGGGCTTGCGCGACCGCACGGGTGCCGCGGTGACAGTGGACATCCGCGCTCCCGACGACCTTCCCGCTCTGCCGGCCGCCGTCGAGGTCGCGGCGTACCGGATCGTCGTCGAGGCGCTGACCAACATCGCCCGCCACAGCACCAGCCCGTCGGCGACGGTCCGGCTGGTGGCCGGCGAGGGCAGGCTCGACGTCGAGATCGCCGACCTCGGGCGTGGTGAGCCCTGGCGTCCCGGTGTCGGTCTGGCCTCGATGCGGGAACGCGCCGAGGAGCTGGGGGGCACGCTGGTCGCCGGGCCGGGGCCTGACGGTGGCAGGGTGACCGCCCGGTTGCCGCTCCCGTGACGCCTCACTTCGGTTGCACGGCCTCGAAAATCTGCTCGGCGAACGTGCGGGCCTCACCACGGCACGTCTCGCTGCGCGGGTCGCTCGGCTGCTTCCCGGAGTTGTAGCCGGTGAGCAGGTAGGCGTTCTCGTCGAGCAGTTCGAGGCGGCAGGAGGGGCCGTTGCTCGGGTCCGCCCAGCGAGCTTCGGAGGCGATGGACACACTCGGGTCCTTCTCCATGCCCTGCGGAGCGCTGAAGAAACCCGACCTCGCCCGTTCGGCACCGGACTGGTCCCGCACGTTGTCGTAGAGCTCGACCTGGATGAAGATCGCCCGGCCGTCGTTGTTCCCCGCGCTGTACCTGCAGTTCAGCGAGAGCCGGTCGGAACCGCGCTGCGGCTGTGACTCGACCGGCGGTGGCAGGGACGGCACCTTCCGCTGGATGGCCGCGCAGTCCGGGAAGGCGTCGAAGGCGTACTTGACCGGGCCCGGCGCCGGCGTGGTCGTCGGTGTGGGAACCGGCACGTACGTCGTCGTGGGGACCGGTTTCACGGTGCACGCGGCCAGCAACGTGATCATCACCAGGAGCAGTGGCCTCATCCCGTCACCGCCTGCGGCCAGCCCTGGGCGAGTTTGGGATCGCTCATCAGGCTCATGATGTCGCGCACCTTGCTGAGCGCCTCCACGAACCGGTTGGCGATGTCCACCAGGTTGTGCAGCGCGTCGCCGACGAGCGTGCCGATCGCGGTGGCCAGGGCGTCCACGGCGAACGGGATCTCGACGACGGTCGCCGCCTCGAGGGCAGCGCCGACCATGGCTCCGATGAAGTCGGTGGCCAGTTTGGACAGACGGACCATGTAGTCCACGTTGTACTTGGCGATGTCCATGAGCCACTTGCTGACCTGGTCCGCCTTGAGGCCGATGGCGGCGATCGCGTCGTTCTGCGGCGGGATCTTGTCCTGGTACGCGGCGCCGGCGTCGCCCTTCCAGTACTGCGCCAGGTGGTTCTTCTGGTGGGTCAGGCGGTTCACCGGCGCCTGCACGTCCTCCAGCCACTTGAAGGACTGCACGATCAGCGACACCACCGGGATGTGGTGCTCGACCGCGGTCCTGATCAGCTGGAAGACCTTCTCCATGTTGGCGCGGAGGTTGTTCATCGCGCGGTTGACGTACGGCAGGGCGGGACCGAGGACGAACCGCCACTCGAAGATGTGGTCCACCGTGGCGTTGTACCGATCGGCGCACTGGACGGCCTTGTTCTCCAGGTCGTCGTAACACCGGTCCAGTCGGGCCTTCACGAAGTCGGCGCCGGGCATCGCGGGCAAGCTGAGCTCCTAGACGTGGAAGGTCTTGTCGAGGTCGACCTCGACGAGACTCTCGGTGCGTTCGTACTCGTCGGCGATCTTGCGCAGTGTTTCGTCGATCTGACCGAACTCGGTGACCGCGCTCTGCAGCATCCGCTCCACGAACGCGCGGAACTCCTCGTACTGCCCGGCCTCGAGGTCGGCGTTCACGACGCCGATACCCAGAGTCGCGGGGTCGCCGACGAAGAACGCGAGAGGCGACAGGTAGGCGTCGCGCACGGCGTTCACGATCGGCTGCGTCTCGTCCGCGCGCTGCTGCCAGATCTTGGCCTCGTCGCGCAGTTTCTGCGTGACGACCTGGAAGTTGTCACTCATCCTCGTCCACCTCCCGCAGGACGTTGAAGTCCTCGAAGTACTCGTCGTCGGTCTCGCTGACGTCGTCGGTCTCCTCGAACCGCGGCCGGTCGTCGAGGTCGAGACCGAGGCCGGCGCGGACGAACAGCTGCAACGCGTCCTCGGACAGCACCGCGTCGGACGGGTTGTCGAGAGCCCGGGGATCGCCGTGGATGGCGATCGGACCTCCGTCGCCCACACGCATCACGAGATAGCCGAGCGGGCTGCGGACCTCGCTGAACGTCGCCGGCCGCGGCCGCGCGTCGCGGATCGCCTCGTACTGCTCGCCGATCGCGTCGAGCTGCGCGTCGGTCGCGGCCAGCCACTGCTCCAGCGACAGTTCCGCGGCGTCCACATAGGTGCTGTTCGGTGGCGGCGGCGCGGCCGGCTGCGGCGGGCGGTGCGTGAGCTCCACGCCGAGCGCACGTTGCACCGCGGCCACGTAGGTGTTGTAGAGCGCGGCCGGAAACGCTTGCGGCGGAACGTGTTCGTACCACCTGGGCCGGATTCTGACGTTCGTGACCATCCGCGACCTGTTCACCGTGACGACGACGAACCCGCTGCGATCGCGCGCGTCGTACGTCTCAGCTGGTTGCTGTTGCTCGAAACGAGCCCGAACCCTCGGATCGTCCGGAATGTTGAGCTCGGCCAGCTCAATGGACTCCAACGGCACCATATCCCCCGATACTCTTGCCTTCGGAGGAACATAGCGGTGTGCCGGGACCACCGCAGCGCAATCGGATCATCGGCCTCGGCGGGGTGACGGGATCACCAGGATGAGCGACAGCACCACCGTGAGACCCAGCAGGATCGCGTTCAGCCACTGGTCGCGCGGTTCGTACATGTGCAGCATCGTCATGTGGTAGTAGAAGTGCAGCACGTTGAACACGAGCAGAGCGGCGCCGGTCATCTGGACGACGAGGGCGTTGCGGGCCTTCGCCAGCGCGATGAAGCTCAGCACGGTGATGCCGAGGTAGAACGCGCCGACGTCCTTGATGAAGTGCTCGTTGAACGGGCCGAGCTGCGGCAGCCACCGCAGTCCGAGCCCGGGGAAGTCGTCGTAGAAGGACTGCGTGGCGAAGTAGGCGAAGACGCCGACGTACGCGCCCGTGACTCCCAGGAACGCCAGGCTGATCCGGTCCAGCAGCAGTTTCATGCCCTGTGGACGAGAGGGCGCCTCGGAACGTGACATCACGGGTACTCGGGCCATTCCACCTGAGGACCTGCCTGACTGAGCAGGGCTTGCGCGTCGTCGACCGGCGGGTAGATCCACTTCGAGTTGATCGTCGTCTTGAGGTCCTTGGCGTCGGACCCGCTCAGCTCGACCTCGCGGTCCCAGCCCGAGGTCGCGACCGCACCGGCGGGGCCGAGCGACAGGCACGTCACGTACGACGGCGGCTGGAACTCCACGAGCTGTTCCTGGAGGAGGTCCGCGGCGACGTTGTGCCCGGCGAGCTTGCCCTGCGGCAACGCGTGCTGACAGCTCTGCATCACCACGCGCCCTTCCCTGGGCGAGACTGGCGCCGCCGTGTCCCCCGCCGCGTACACGTCCGGCAGGCCGCGCACCCGCAGGTACTCGTCGACGTCGAGCCGGCCGAGCTTGTCCTTCTGCCCCGGGACGAACGACGTGAGCGGGCTCGCGGTCATGCCCGCGGTCCACACGACGGTCGCCGTCGGGATCGTGGTGCCGTCGGAGAGGATGACGCCGGAGCGGTTGACCTCCTGGAGGCTCACGCCCAGCTTCACCTCGACCGAGAGCTCGGCCAGCGCCTTCTCGATCTGGGGCCGGGGACCCGCGCCGAGTTCCGGGCCGACCTCGTCGAGCCGTTCGACGAGGACCACCCGGACCTCTTCCGCCGGCGCCAGTGCCCGCAGCCTGCCGACGAGCTCGGTCGCGAGCTCCAGCCCCGTGAAACCCGCGCCGACCACGACGGCGGTGAACCGGCCGGGCTGGTCGGGCAGTCGGTGCAGGTGTGACTCGAGGGCGGCCGCGCCGGCCATGGTGTCGATGTCGAAGAGGAGCTCGGCGCCGGGCAGCGAGGGCTTGACCACCTGGCTGCCCGAGGCCAGCACCAGCCGGTCGTAGGAGTGCTGAGCCGTGGTGCCGTCGCGGTGGATCGCGCTGACGGTGCGGGACTCCGTGTCGATCCCGGTGACCGTGGCCGCGATCCGGCGCACCCCGATCGGGCCGAGGACGCGGTCGAGCGGCACGCGCATCCGGTCGGGATCCGCCTCGTAGAGCCGCGGCCGGATGACCATGTCGTCACCGGCGCTGATGAGAGTCACGCGCAAGTCCTCTTCGGACGCACCCAGTTCCTCGCGCAGCTTGACGGCACTCGCGGCGCTCCAGACACCGGCGAAACCACCGCCAACAATCAGGACATTGGACATCCAGATTCCTCCTCCACCGGACCCGTTCCCCAGCAGTCGAAAGGTAGGGAACCTGGATATTCGACGTCAAGGTTCCCGACGGGTGAATCGGTGCGGAACCTTGACATCGGTCATCCTGGATACCTAACGTCCGATATCATGCGGATGAACCAGGGCGTCGAGTGGGCGGTGCACGTACTGCTGTCACTCGCCTGGGTGGACGACGGCGAACCGGTCTCCACGGCCGCACTGGCGGCCAGCTACGACCTCCCCCACGCGTACCTGAACAAGCAGCTGCAGGCACTGGTCAAGGCAGGCCTGCTGGAGTCGCTTCCCGGCGCCCGCGGCGGTTTCCGACTGGCCCGCCCCGCCGCCAAGATCACGCTGATGGACGTCGTGACCGCGATCGACGGCCCCGAGCCGGCGTTCCACTGCACCGAGATCCGCAAGCAGGGCATGGGCGCGGCCGCCCCGAAGAGCTCGTTCCGGCACCCGTGCGCGGTGACGACGGCGATGCGCCGCGCCGAGCTGGCCTGGCGCCAGTCCCTCGCCGCGCAGACGATCGCCGACGTGAAGGCCGAGGCCGAGGCGCACGCTCCGGCGATCGCGGGAGTCACGCGCCGCGCTTACGGCCGCGACTGAACAGTGCTGCGACGCTTGAGGTAGTACCGCGCGACCGCGACCGTCGCCGCGAGGAACACGACCTGCATCAGCGTGCGCGGCACCAACTGGTCGTCCCACGACACCGGACCGCTCAAAGCCTTCTGCACGTTCGCCGGGAACATCGCGACCAGCATCGCGGTGAGCCCCAGCGCAGACCACCCGGCGGTCCGCGACCACAGCAACGCCGCCGCGCCGAGCAGTTCCAGCACACCGGTCACCGTGACCAGCAGCCCCGGCGCCGGCAGGACCGGCGGCACCATCGCGATCAGCTCCTCGCGCAACCCGACGAAGTGCGCTCCCCCGGTCAGCGTGAACATGACCGCGAGCCCGCCCCGCAGCGCGACCGGCCAACTCAATCTCGCCACTCCGAGCTTGCCCACCACCAGCAGCAACGACGTAACAACCACCAACGCGATGAGCGGAGCCATTCTCCGCACCCCCTTCTGCCGCAACTTGTCACCGACAAGATTGCGCGTGGCACGACATCTTGTCAACGGTAAGATGGGCGTCGTGCCTCCCTACCACCACGGCGACCTGCGCCGCGCCGTCCTCGCCGCCGCCGTGGACGCGATCACCGAGCACGGCCCCGCGAACGTCAGCCTCCGCGACCTCGCCCGCCGCGTCGGCGTCTCGCACGCGGGCCCCGTCCACCACTTCAAGGACAAGGCGGGTCTGCTCACGGCGTTGGCCGCCGAGGGCTTCGCACTCCTGGCCGACGCCCTCAACGCCACCCGCGCGGAGACCGACTCGTTCGTCGAACTGGGCGTGACCTACGTGCGCTTCGCCGTGCGGCACCGCGCGCATTTCGAGGTGATGTTCCGTCCCGACCTGCTGCACACCGACGACCCCGTCCTGGCCGAGGCACGCGACCGGGCGGGCGCGGAACTGGCGGGCGGGGTCGAGGACCTCGGCGAGGAGAAGACCGGCGACCAGCGGACCGCGGGCGTGGCGGCGTGGTCGATCGTGCACGGGTTCGCCACGTTGTGGAACACCGGGAACCTGGGCGCGAGCGACGACCCCGAGGAACTGGGACACCGGGTGGCGGCGATGCTGTTCGGCGACTGAGCGGGTGGCCTATCCGGTACGCGAGCAGGGCCGGAAACCTCCCTGGCGCGGTGCGGGCAGGCAACGGGCGGCGGCGATCGCGTGGCGCCGCAGGAGGTCGTGCACCCGGTAGCGGTCGCGGGTGTCCCTGGCGACGAGGGACGCGTGCTCCAGCCGCCGCAGCACGGCTCTGGCCTCGTGCTGAGGCAGGCCGAGGAGCACAGCGGCACCGAGCAGGCTGATGTCCGGGCCCGGCGCGAGGCTCAGCACCGTGAACGCCCTGGTCTCGGCCGCGGTCAGGTGGCGGTACGACCACGACAGCACGTCCGGCAGGCTCGCCGCCGGGTCCTCGCTGTCCAGCGCCGCGAGCCCGCGTTCGCGCAGGTCCGCGGCGAAGCTCGCGAGCGAGGCGTCCGGCCGGTCCCGGGCCAGTCCGGAGAGAACGCTCAGCGCCAGTGGAAACCCGCCGCACAGCTCGATCAGCGCGTCGACCGCGGCGGGTTCCGCCGCGACCCGGCCACCGAGGCGACTCACCAGCAGCGCGCGGGCGTCGGCGGCGGGCAACGGCTCGAGCAGCACCTGACGGGCGTTGTGCGCGGTGACCAAGCCGGGCAAGCGGTTGCGGCTCGTCACCACGACGGTGCACGTGCCGCCGGGCAACAACGGGACGACCTGTGCGGCATCGACGGCGTTGTCCAGCACCACGATCATGCGTCTGCCCGCGGACATGCTCCGGAACATCGCGGACCGCGCGTGGAGGTCGGCCGGAATGCGCCCGGCGCCCAGCCCGTCGAGGAACCCGTGCAGCGCCACGGCCGGGCTCATCGGGCGACCCGACGAGCTGAACCCGTGCAGGTCGACGAACAGCTGGCCGTCCGGGAACAGGTCCGCGTGCGCCCAGTGCAGCGCCAGCCACGTCTTCCCGATGCCACCCGCACCGGCGACCGCGGTGATGCCCGGCGTGAGCTCGATCCGCCGTCCGACGAACGGCGCGGGCGCGGCGGGCAGCTGCCGCGGCACGGTGCCCACCCTGCCCGCGATCAGGCCGGGCGCGCCGACGAGGATCTGCTCGTGCAGCTGCCGCAGCTCGTGGCCGGGATCGAGACCGAGCTCCTCGACCAGTGACCGCCGGGTCCGGTGGAAGATCCGCAGCGCTTCCACCTGCCGGCCGGACCGGTACAGGGCGAGCATCAGCTGCCGCGTCAACCGCTCGTCGAACGGGCTGCGCGAGAGGCGGCCGGACAGGTCCGCCACCAGCTCGCCGCCTTGACCGACGCGCAACCGGGCGTCGTCCAGATCGCGTTCCGCGGCAAGGCGTTCCTGCCGCAGTCTGTCCCGTTCGGCCTCCGCCCAGCGTCCGGTCAGGCCGGTCAGCGGCTCACCCTGCCAGAGCGCCAGCGCCTCGGTCAGCATCGGCACCGAGTCACCCGCACGAGCGCGCAGCTCGCGAAACCGGAACAGGTCCACAAAGGACTCTTCCGCCACCAGCACGTACCCACCGGAACGACGACCGATCTCCACGGCACCGCCGAACGCCCGTCGCAACCGGGAGAGGTACGTCAGCAGCGTCGCCCTGGCCCGCCACGGCGGGTGCTCACCCCACACCCGCTCGGTCAGCGCCTCCACCGACACCACCCGGTTGACGTCCACCGCCAGCGCCGCCCACACACATCGTTGTCTCGCAGGCCCCAGATCGACGGCACGACCGTCGATCCGAGCCGTGATCTCCCCCAGAAGACACAGCTCCACCCCCATGCCCCACCCCCAGTACTCGTACATATCGCCCTGACCAGTCGATTTCAGGAAAACACCGAGGATTCACACGAACGGCGGCCGACCATGGCGGCGTGAACGGACATCAACTGGGGGTACCGAACACATGAAACGCAAGCTGATCATCGCGACCGTCGCCCTGCTGGGGTTCACGGTCGTCCAACCGGCGGTCGCGGATGTGAAACCGCTGTCCGGATCCGGGTTCTTCGACATCGTCGCGAGGCAGAGCAACAACACCCTGGACGTCTGGCGCAACGTCAACGGGCTGCGCCAGCCGACGTTCCCCGCCGGGCCGAGGCAGATCGGGCAGGGCTGGGACAACCCGTACCGGGTGAAGTTCGCGGACCTCGACGGCGACACCTACGACGAGCTCGTCTCGGTCGACTACCCGTCCGGACGGGTGCGGGCGTTCCGCAACGTCAACGGCGCGTTCCCCGGCGGCGGTGTCGTCATCGGGACCGGCTGGGGACGACCACACCGCCACCTACTTCGCCGACATCGACGGCGACGGCCGCGACGAGATCATCTCGCTGCGGATGAGGGGCGAGAACGCGGGTGAGATCTGGGCCTGGCACAACAACAAGGGCATCGCCACCGACACCTACAACACCGGTCCCGTCCCCATCGGCCGCGGCTGGGACACCATGCTGCCGTTCAACATCTACTTCGCCGACCTCACCGGCGACGGCAGGGACGAGATCATCTCGCTGCGGCTCGACGGCGAGATCTGGGCCTGGCGCAACGTCAACGGCGCCTACACCGCGGGCTACACCGTGATCGGCCGCGGCTGGACCGAGGAGTACGGCTGGCAGGTCAAGTTCGGCGACGTCGACAACGACGGGCGCGCCGAGCTGATCTCCACGCTGAACGGCGCGGTGCGGGCCTGGCGCAACACCAAGGGCCTCACGCCGGACAGCTACGCCGGATCGCCCGTCACGATCGCGACGGGCTTCAACGGTGCCGACACGTACTTCGCCGAGATCGTCCCGTGACGAGAAGGAGCACGAGCATGAAGCGCTTCATCGCCGCCGCCGTGGCGGTCGTCGCCACGATCACGGTGACCACACCCGCGTCCGCCTCGGGATCGGGTTTCTTCGACATCGTCTACCTCGACCGCAACGCCGAGGGCACCGTGAGCGCCTGGCGCAACGTCAACGGCCTCGGCTCGCCCACGTTCCCCGGCGGGCCGCGCGAGATCGGCAGGGGCTGGCCCGGCGACGAGCTCAAGTTCGGTGACCTCGACGGCGACACGTACGACGACATGATCTCGCTCAACGAGCGGACCGGCGTCGTGCGGGCTTTCCGCAACGTCAACGGCACGTTCCCCGGCAGCGGCGTCGTGGTCGGCACCGGCTGGACCGGCGACACCTACCGCTCGACGTTCTTCGCCGACATCGACGGGGACGGCCGCGACGAGATCATCTCGTTCCGGCGCGGCCACACCGGCGAGGTGTGGGCCTGGCGCAACACCAACGGCCTCACCGGAAACACCTACAGCGCCGGCTACCAGGTCATCGGCACCGGCTGGAGCTTCCCGGACCGCAGCTACTTCGCGGACATCAACGGCGACGGCAAGGACGAGATCATCTCGGTCGAGTCCACCGGCGAGGTCTGGGCGCACCGCAACGTCAACGGCCTCAACGGGTTCCCGTACACCGCCGGGCGCCAGGTGATCGGCACCGGGTGGAACCGGCACTGGGGCAACCCGTGGGCGCTGAAGTTCGCCGACATCAACAACGACAGGAGGGCCGAGATCATCTCGATCGACTCGATCGTGGACGGCAGCGGGGTGTGGGCCTACCGGAACGTCAACGGGCTCAACGGGTTCCCGTACACCGAGCCGGGCAGGAAGATCGCCACCGGGTTCGACGACTTCCGGACGTTCTTCGGCGAGATCTTCGCCTGACGCACAGACCGGCGACCGGAGGGCCTGCTGGTCCTCCGGTCGTTGGTTGCGACGTTTGAACCAACGCCAGGTTGCTCCATTAGGGCGAACATCACCCAGGTGAACCTCACCGCTTCGTGGACATCTTTCTAGGTAAGACCGAAAGAGGTGCACGATGAACAAGACAATCGCCGGTGTCGGCATCGCCGCGTTGCTGACCGCCGCCGCACTGCCGTTGCTGGCCGGAACCGCGTCCGCGAACCCTTCGGACAAGCCGTGCGACACCTCGGATCTCGTCGTCTCGGTGACGAAGGACCCGACGTCGGCCGCCGGGCAGCAGGCGTACGTCATCCACTACGTCGCCGCCGGGCCGCACACGAACTGCAGCCTGGTCGGGGCGCCGACCGCCGTCACGTTCACCAAGGGCAGCGGGCACAGCCAGGCGGACGGCAGCACCATCCAAGTAGTGCTCGACGACCCGTACAGCGTGCCGGCGCCGGTGAACGTGCAGCCGGGCAAGCCCGCCGAGTCGCGGATCCTGATGGCCTCGCAGGCGCCGGTCACGTTCCAGCCGAGCGTGGTCAACCTGAACCTGCCGGTCGCGGGTGGCGGGTACACGGTGACGGTGGGATGGCCCGAGGGCATGCCGCTGCGGGGCGACCACGTCGAACTCACGAACGTATCGCCCGCGTAAGCGCTTTCCCGCTAACGTCATCGGCTGGACGTTGGGGGGAACGCCGTGGAGAAGACGTTCGAGGTCGAGCGCAAGGGCATCGACTGGATCACCGACGAAGAGCGGCACGGCACGCCGCGCCGCCTCTTCTGGCCCTGGTTCGCCGCGAACGCCAGCTTCTTCACGGTGGCGTACGGGGTGTTCGTCGTCGGGCTCGGGCTGAGTCCGTGGCAGGGCGCGCTGGCCGTCGTGATCGGGCTGGGCGTGTCGTATCCCGTGGTCGGAATCGTCGCGCTGGCGGGGATGCGGGGTGGCGCGCCCACGATGACGTTGAGCCGCGCGGCTTTCGGCGTGTACGGCAACAGGTTGCCGACGTTGTTCGTCTACCTGTCGCTGGTGGGCTGGGAGACGATCAGCGTCTCGATCGGGGCGTTCGCGACGCGCACGATCCTGGTCCGCGTCGACCCGTCGCTCGACGGCGCGGTCGCGGTGAGCTTCGTGCTGATCATCGCCGTGGTGATCACGGTGGGCATCTACGGCTACAACCTGATCCTGCGGGTGCAGAAGTACATCACCATCGCGGTGATGGTCACGACTCTGGTCTACTTCGGACTGATCGTGCCCACGTTGGACTTCTCCCGCCCGGCGTCGAGCGGCGGGCTGGCCGCTTTCGCCGCCGGGGTGAGTCTCGTGATCGCCAACGGCATCGGCTGGACGTCCGGTGGCGGCGACTACAGCCGTTATCTGCCAAGGACTTCGTCGCCGCGTGCGGTGGCCGGCTGGACCGCGGTGGGTGCCGGTAGCGCGCCGTTGCTGTTGATGCTGTTCGGTGTGCTGCTGACGGCGGGCAATCCCTCGTTGGCCGCAGCGGCCGCTCAGGATCCGGTCGGGGCGTTCGCGGCGGCACTGCCGACGTGGTTCCTGATCCCGTTCCTGGTCGCGACCATCCTCAGCGTCGTCGCGGGCGCGGTGTTCAACCTCTACAGCAGCGGGCTGAACCTGCAGGCGCTCGGCGTGCGGCTGCCGCGGTGGCAGGCGGTGGCGATCGACGGCGTGATCATGATCGTCGGTGGTGTCTACCTGGTGTTCATCACGCCGAACTTCTTCGCGCCGCTGCAGTCGTTCCTGATCCTGATCGGCGTGGTGACAGCGGCCTGGGCGAGCATCTTCGTCGTCGACCTGTGGCTGCACCGGCGTGACGGCTACCTGCCTGACGCGCTGTACGACCCTGCCGGGGCCTACGGGCGTTTCAACGTGCCCGGCGTCGTGTCGCTCGTAGTGGCGGTCGCGGTCGGGTGGGGCATGGCCGCGAACGTCGGTGTGGTGGTGGCGTTCTTCGTCGGCGGGCTGCTCTACGGGGTGCTGAGCTTCCGCAGGGCGATGTAGTCCGCGATCGCCTGCTGGCCCGCGATGTTGGCGTGCACACCGTCACCCGTGTCGTAGGCGGGCAGGATGCTGTTGGGCTTCACCGGATCCGCGAGCACCTGGTCGAAGTCGGTCAGGCCGGTGCACGTGGCGCTGCAGTCGCTGCCGTGCTTCACGAACGCGGCGACGGCGTGGCGGTCCCTGTTGTTCTGGTCGGTGTAGCCGGGCCGGGGCGTGATCGGGGTGACGTGCACGGCGATGCCCGCGTCGCGCAGTCGCTGGAAGACCTTGCGGTAGCTGGAAATGATGTCTGCCGCTGTGCAGCCGTTCGCCAGATCGTTCGTGCCGTAGTAGTAGATCACCGCCTTGACGCCGTGCAGTGCCAGTACATCTCGTTGCAGGCGTGCTGCCGCGTCGAGGCCCGAGACCGCTGGTGGGCTGTTGGGGCAGACCGCGCTGGTCGTGCCGCTGATACCGGCGTTGGCGACGGCCAGCGGGATCTTCTCCGCGACGAGCCTGCGGGCGAGGACATCGCTCCAACGCCTGTTGTCCGTGCTGCCCACACCGTCGACGACCGAGCTGCCGAACGGGACGATCGTGCCGGTGAGCGCGGGGTTGTCGACGTCGACCGCGCTCACGACGAGCGTCGACTGGGTCTTCAGCGTGTACGCCGTCGTGGCGGTGTCGGCGGTGTGGTCGCCGGAGCCCGGCGGCGTGAGGTAGTTGTCGCGGAACGCCGAGTTGTGCTGGCCGGGCACGATCTCTCCGGCCGCGAACAGGCTGACCGCGAGGTCGTCGCCCGGTTTCACGGCGAGGGTCGTGGCGTCGCTCCAGGTTTCGCCACCGGCCGGGATCGTCACGCCGCGGCGGCCGCCGAACGTGACCTCTCGCGTGATCCCGACGGTGGCGTGGTCGATGGTCAGCGGCCGGGTTCCGAACGTGTTCTGCAGGCGGATGCGAACCGCGTTGCCGCCCTGGCTGAGGTGCGTGATCATCCGGATCGACTGGTTGCGCAGAGGCGTGGTGGCCAGGCGTTCCTGCGACTGCGCCCAGGCCGTGAACCAGGCGCGGTCCGCGCGTTGAGCCGCGGCTGTGCCCGTCGTGAGCAGAGTGAGAACGATCAGAGGGATCAGCTTCTTCATCGTTCCCGCTCCTTTTACAACGTTGGAAGCGCTCTCACGTCCATCTAGGCACAGCTTTCGGGCGGCGTCCAGTGGGAGTCGGCTACTCGGCGTCGATGCGGCGCAGAACGTCCGCGACGCGTTCGGCGCCCAGCCGATACCCGGACTTCGCGTGCAACGCCCAGGCTTCCTCCGCGTGCCCCCGAGCAGCGGAACGCCGGTGCTGCGCGAGATCCACCTCGGCGAGCACCCGCAGACTCTCCCCCTCGATCAGCCGATGCCCGGTCCCGCGGCTGATCTCCAGCGCCTCCAAGACCGAAGACCGCGCGGCATCGTACGAAGAGTGCCGAAGGTGCAGCAGTGCCAACGAGATCAGGGCATCACACCGGCCCCGCTGGTGCGAGGTCGCAACGGCGAGGTCCAGGGCCGTGTGCAGCTCCACACGCGCCTCCTCGTCGTACCCGAGCAGGAGGTGGGTGCTGCCGAGCACGTGCCACGCGCTGATCTGCGTGCGCCGCATGCCGAGGCGGGTGGCGATCTCCAGCGCCTCACGTGCGGTGTCCAGTGCCAGGTCGTAGCGCTCCAGGTCGCGGTAGGCACCGGAGAGGTTCGCGAGGTTGCCCGCTTCCTCGGCCGGCTCGGCGAACTCCCGGCACAGCGCGAGGCCTGCCTGGTAGTGCTCGATCGCGCGGTCCAGGCGGCCGAGGGCCTGACACGAGCGGCCCGCGTGGGTTTCGCCCAGCAGCACGCCGAAGCGGACGCCGTCGCGCCGGGCCGCGGTGATCGTCTCGGTGTGCAGCTCGTAGGCGCGGGCGAGGTCGCCGAGCTCCCAGTACGCGTCGCCGAGGACCAGCGAACCTTCGGTGGGGCGACCGTCCCGCTGCCACAGTTCGCGGGCCCGCTGGTAGTAGCCGGCGCAGTCGCGCGGCCGTCCCATCGAGATCGACGTGCGGCCCAGCGCGCACAGCACCACGCGGTAGAACTCGTTGTGGCCCAACGATTCCGCGGCAACAAGCGCATCACCCAGGAACGTCAGCGACTGCTCGTAGTCGCAACCGCACCAGTGCGCGTCGCCGATGATCCGCAACGCGTGCGCTTCCGCGAGCAGGTCACCGCTGCGCCGGGCCGCCTCCAGCACGACGGTGCCGGTGTCCAGCCACACCGCGTGCATGCGATGACGTTCGAACTGCGGGTGCAGCGCGATCAGCAGCTGCACCGCGAGCCGGGTGTGGCCCGCCCTGGCGGCGGCGTGCGTGGTGGCCACGAGGTTCTCGGTCTCGACGTCGATCCATGTGTTCGCGATGGTGTCGTCGATGAACGTCGTGTGCCGGTAGTCCTCGGCCAGCACGTGCCGGTACGTGCGCGGATCGACGCGTTCGCCGGCGTTGAGCAGGGTCAGCGCGAAGTGGCCCCACAACCGCTCGGTCGCGGCCGGGCGTTCGGCGTCGGCGAGGTGGGCGGCGTGCAGGCGCAGCAGGTCGT
This sequence comes from Lentzea sp. NPDC051838, assembly GCF_040681245.1. Classification (NCBI taxonomy): domain Bacteria; kingdom Bacillati; phylum Actinomycetota; class Actinomycetes; order Pseudonocardiales; family Pseudonocardiaceae; genus Lentzea; species Lentzea sp. NPDC051838. Next base: position 144,074 of record NZ_JBFAYI010000004.1, on the reverse strand, counting down.
GGAACGTGTACCGGCCGGGCAGGTGCTCGTCGACGAGATGTGCCGCGATCAGCACGTCGAGGCACCGGCCCGTCTCGGCCTCGTCGAGCGACGTCAGCGCGGCGATCGCGTCCGCCGTCAGATCGAGGCCCGGCATGAGGCCCATCAGCCGGAACACCCGCTGCGAGCCGGGGTCCAAAGCCGCGTAGGACAGGTCGAACGCGGCCCCCACCGCCGTGTCGGGATCACCCGGCACGGCGAGCGAGGCAAGGCCACCGGAGCGCAGCGCGGACACGTAGCTCGCGATCGACCGGCCACCGAGCAGATGCGCGGCGGCGATGCGCAACGCCAGCGGCAGACCCGCGCACAGTTCGACGAGGTCGTCGACCGGTTCCGCCAGCACCCGCTCCTCGCCCAGCACCCGTGCGAGCAGCGTGCGTGCCGCGTCGCGACCGAGCACGTCCAGGTGAACGCGTCGCGCGCCGTCCCGGGCCACCAGGCCGTCGAGCCGATATCTGCTGGTCACGAGCACGAGGCAGCCGGACGAACCGGGCAGCAGCGGACGCACCTGGCGGGCGTCCACCGCGTCGTCCAGCACCACCAGGACGCGCCGGTCCGCCAGCAACGTCCGGTAGGTGGCCGCGGCGGTCTCGACGTCGGCGGGCACCTCGGCCCGATCCACGCCGAGGCCTGTCAGCAGGTGGGACAGCGCCTCCAGGGCGGTCAACGGGGTGCCGCCACCGTGACCGCGCAGGTTCAGGAACAGCTGCCCGTCCGGGAACCGCGACCGGACGCGATGAGCCCAGTGGACGGCCAACGTGGTCTTGCCGATGCCCGCCATCCCCGCGATCGCGGACACCACGACCGCGTTCGGCTCGCGGGCGAGCAGCGAGTCCATCGCGCGCAGCACGTCGTCACGGCCGGTGAAGCCCTCGACGGCGGCCGGGAGCTGCGCGGCCACGACGTGGTCAGGCGCGGAGGTCCGCGGCACCGGCTGCCGGGACGCCGCGGCGAGCAGACCCGCGCGCTCCTCCTCGCCCAGGCGTAACGCGCCGGCCAGGCGGGACACCGTCTCGCGGTGGGGATAGCGGCGGACCCCGCGTTCCAGCGTGCCGATCGCCTGCGCGCTGATTCCGGCCTGCTCGGCGAGCGCCTCCTGGGTCAGCGCCGCGGCCAGCCGGTGGTGGCGCAGCAGTGCGCCGAAGGACCCGTCCACACAGCCTCCCCTACACCGAACTGTATCGGTGGGCTGTGCGGGTTGTCGCTGTTGCCACCGCCGTTCGGGCTAAAGAATCTGCGTCAGGTCAAGTGGCCGGTCGGCTCCGCGGGGAGAGGGGGATCCGGCCACTTCCGGAAGGCCGGTTGCCGCGACGGGGGCGGCAACCGGCCTTCACACCCCCCGGCGGGTGCGCGGGCCGATGCGACGGCCGTTGCCCAGGTCGAAGAAGTGCAGTTGCTCCAGCGACAGGTGCACGCCGACGTGGTCGCCGTGCACCGGCCGCACGTCCGGACGCACCCGCAACGTCAGTTCGCCGGTTCTCAGCTCGTGCGACCCACACGGTTCGACACCCCAGGCGCCGACGTCGACCGACACCAGCGTTTCGTGGCCGTGGTGTTCCAGATGACGCACCTGACCTGTGAGAACCCCTGCCGAGCCGGGGGCCGCCGCGCGCAGGCCTTCGGTCCGGACGCCGACCGCGATGTCCTCACCGTCGTAGTGGGCCACCGCTCGCGCGCGCATGTCGGGCAACGGGAGGTCGATCACCTGGCCACCGACGTGCAACGACACGTGGCTGTCGACGACGACCTGGACACCTGCCTTGAACAGGCTCATCCGCGGGCTACCTAGGAACGCCGCCACGTGCATGGTCGCGGGATGGCGGTAGACCTCGTCCGGCCGGCCGGAGTCCTCCAGGACGCCGTCGCGCATCACCGCGATCCGGTCGGCCATGGTCTGGGCCTCGATCTGGTCGTGCGTCACGTACAGCACGGTCAGACCCAACGAACGAGCCATCCCCGCGATCTCGGCGCGCAGACCAGCCCGCAACACGGCGTCCAGATTGGACAGAGGTTCGTCCATCAGCAGCACGCGCGGGCCGCGCACGATCGCACGCGCCATGGCCGCGCGCTGGCGCTGGCCACCGGACAACTCGGCGGGCCGGCGACCGAGCAGATCACCGATGCCGAACGCCGAAGCAACAGACGCGATCCGTTCAGCGCGCTCCTCACGTGGACAACCGCTGACATCCAGCGGAAACCCGATGTTGTCCGCCACGGTCAGGTGCGGGTACAGCGCGAAGTCCTGGAACACCATGGAGACACCACGCGACCGAGCAGGGACGTCGTCGGCGGGGACTCCGTCGAGCACCACCTGGCCGCTGGTCGGCCGCTGCAGGCCCGCGACCATGCGCAGAATGCTCGACTTGCCGCACCCGGACGGGCCCAGGAGCACCAGGAACTCGCCGTCGGCCACGGTGAGGCTGACGTCCCGCACCGCCACCGCGCCACCGGGGTAGCGCAGGCTCACGTCCCGCAGCGCGACGGCGGTCATTTCGTCGAGCCCGCCAGCACGCCCTGCACGAAGTACTTCTGGAACACCAGGAACACCGCCAGCGGCACGATCATCGACAGGAACGCGCCGGTCGCGAGCATGTCGATGTTGGTGCCGAACTGCCGCAGCTGAGCCCGCAGCGCCACCGTGATCGGGGCCGAGTCCTGGTCCGCGAAGACCAGGGCGACCAGCAGGTCGTTCCAGACCCAGAGGAACTGGAAGATCGTCAGCGAGGCGATCGCGGGCTTGGCGACCGGGAGCACCACGCGTTTGAAGATCACCCACTCGGTGGCGCCGTCCATCCGCGCGGCCTCGATCAGGTCGCGCGGGATGCCGGCGAAGAAGTTGCGCAGCAGGAAGATGGCGAACGGCAGGCCGAACGCGACGTGGAAGAGCACCACGCCGGTGATCGTGCCGAACAGGCCCAACGCGCCGAACAGCTTCGCCACCGGGATCAGCGCGACCTGGATCGGCATCACCAGCAGCCCGACCACGACCACGGTCAGCGCCTCGCGGCCCGGGAACTCGATCCACGACAACGCGTACGACGCGAGCGACGCCATCACGACGACCAGAACCGTTGCGGGGACGGCGATGTAGAAGGTGTTGAGGAACGACTGCCACACCGCCTGGTTCGCCACGAGGTCGGCGTAGTTGTCCAGCGTCAGCTCGGCCGGCTTGGTGAAGATGGTCCACCAGCCGCTCGACGTGTTGGCCGACTCGTCGCGCAACGACGCGACCATCAGGCCGAACACCGGAACCAGCCAGAACACCGCCACCAGCGCGAGCAGCACCTGCACGAAGCCGTCGCCGAGCCTGCCGGCCACCCGCGACACCACGCCACGCCGAGGCGCGCCCGACACGGGTACCTCGATGCGGACCTCTTCTGCCACCAGGGTCACGACCGCTCCCGTCGGAATCTGCGGATGTTGAACAGCATCGCCGGAGCCACCAGCACGAAGAGGATCACGGCCAGCGCGCTGCCCGCGCCCTGGTCGCCGCCCGTGCCGAACGACACCTGCCACATCTGCAGGGCCAGCACGTTCGCCTCTTCCTGCACCGAGCCGGGGGCGATGACGAACACGAGCTCGAAGATCTTCAGGACGTTGATCACCAGCGTGACGAACACGACCAGCAGCACCGGGGAGAGCAGCGGGATCGTGACGCGGCGGAACACCTGCCACTCCGTCGCGCCGTCGACTCTCGCGGCTTCGAGGGCGTCACGCGGAATCGCCGAGAGCCCGGCCGCGATGAACGTGATCGCGAACCCCGTCATGATCCAGATCCACGACGAGATGATCACCGGCGTGATCAGCGACGGGCCCAGCCACGTCATCCCGCGGAACGGCAGCGAGAAGTTCGACGACGGCAGGTGGACCACGGCGTCGCCTTCAGCCAGGTCGGGGAACGTGAACCTGCCGTCGTCGCCGGTGGTCGTGCGCGCCACGACCTGCCCGTCGCGCACCGCTTCCACCGCCACACCGGGAAGTCCGCGCTCGGTCGGGTCGACCTTGCCCGCTTTGCCGCCGACCGACACGTCCAGCCACACCACACCGCGCAGCTCTCCCGAGCCCGAAGCGGGTGTAGACGCCGGAAGTGCCTGTGGCGGCACCTGCTGCGGGCTGAAACCCACCAGCGGCAACATGACCGTGTCGCCGGCTTGCACCGGAGCGTCGCCCACGAAACCCGCATCCGTTGCGGTGTAACCGGTTCGCGGCCGTGCGCCGGGGTACTGCGACGACGGGCTGAACATGTCGTGCACGCCGACCAGAACCGCGTTCACCACGCCCTGGTTCGGTGCTTCCTCGTAGACGAGCCGGAAGATGATGCCCGACGCGAACAACGAGATCGCCATCGGCATGAACAGCACCAGCCGGAACGCGGTCGCCCACCGGATCCGTTCGGTGAGCACCGCCAGGATCAACCCGATGCCGGTGACGGCCGCCGGAGCGACCACCACCCAGATCACGTTGTTGCGGAAGGCGATCAGCGTCCGCGGGTCGGTGAACGTGTCGACGTAGTTGCGCAGGCCGACGAACTCGTCACCGGACGCGTCGAAGAAGCTGCGGATCAGCGAGAACACCAGCGGGTACAGCACCAGCGCCGCGAGCACGACGAGTGCGGGGAGCAGGAACGGGATCGCCTGCCGGGGCGAGCGCCCCGGCGCGGCGTCCACGTTCGTCGTCAGCCTCATTTGCCGAAAGCCTTGGCCGCGTTGACTTCCAGGCGAGCCATGATGCCGTCGACGTCCTTCGGGTTGGCGAGGAAGTCCTGCAGGTCCTTCCACTCCCCCGCGCCCTTCGTGCCGCCGAACGCGGCCGGCGCCAGGTCGGACATGTCGAACCGAACGTTGTCGCCCGCGTCGACGATCCGCTTCGCCAGGTCCCGCGTGACGTCGTCCGGGTACGACTTGACGTCCTTGTTGGGCGACAGGAAGCCGCCCTGCCCGGCCCAGATCTCACCGGACTCCGGCGAGGCCAGGAACTTCATCAGCTCGGTCGTCGCCCTGTCGTCCTTGAACTGCACGGCCATGTCCCCACCGGCGACGACGGCGTCCTTGCTGCCCGCGACCGACGGGAACGGGAAGAACTTGGCGTCCTGCCCGACCTTCGCCTTCGTGTTGGTGGTGATCACGCTCGCCACGAAGTCCGCTTCGAACACCATCGCGGCGTTCGGTGTGTCGCCGAAGACGTTGATCACGGACTTCGGGAACTCGGTCTGCAGCGCGCCACCGGCGATCAGCGTCGGGTCGCCCCAGAGCTTCGCCAGTTCCTCCAACGCTTTCCGCACGGAAGGATCGGTCCACGGGATCTCGTGCTTGGACAGCTTGTCGTAGTTGTCCGGGCCCGCGGTGCGCAGGTAGACGTTCTCGAACCAGTCGGTGAGCGTCCAGCCGTCCGCACCGCCGACCGCCACCGCCGCGAGACCCGTCTCGGCGATCGCCTTGCTGGTCTTGACGAGGTCGTCCCACGTCGCCGGCGGAGTCGCGCCGACCTGCCCGAACGCCTTCTCGCTGTACCAGAACGCGGACTTGTTGGCGGTCTTGAAGGTGAAGCCGTAGAGCTTGCCGTCGACGCTCGCGAACTGCTTCCACACGGCCGCGTTGTGCTCGGTGACGGCCTTGTCGACCTCGGCGCCGACCGGCTTCAGCGCACCGGCCTTGGCGAACTGGGCGACCAGGCCCGGTTGGGCGATCAACGCGACGTTCGGCGGTGTGCCACCGGAGACTCTGGTCTGCAGCACGGTCGGGAGCTCGTCGCCGGCCGGTGTGTACTTGACGTCGGCGCCGGTCTTCGACTTGAAGGCCTCCAGCACCTTCTCGAAGTTCTTCTGCTCGTCACCGGTCCACGGGCCGACGATCTCGACCGTCTGTCCCTTCAGGTCCGAGCTGGTCCCCGCGGCACCTCCCGAGCACGCACTGACTCCTGCGACTGCGGTGAACGCGAGCAGTGCGATCAACTGCTTCCTCATCGAAGTCCTACTTCCAGATCGAGGACCCGGTGGCCGGGTCGAAGAAGTGCAGCCGGGAGGTGTCCACCCAGGCGGCGACGGGTTGTCCTTCGTAGATGCGGGTGCGCGGGCTGAACCGTCCGACGAGGACGGTTCCCTTGCCGCCGGTCTTCGGCAGATCGTCGGTACCGGCGTCCTGCGCGAGCTCACGGGTGTCGTCGGTGACGACGGGCGGGACGTCGACCGGGAAGTGCACGAGGACGTCCGAGCCCATCGCCTCGACCAGGTCGGCGACGGAGTGCAGGATCTGGCCTTCGCGAGCGTCCGCGAGGGCCGTGTCCTCCATGTCCTCGGGCCGGATGCCGACCACGACATCGCGGCCGACGTACTGCTTCAAGGCAGGCCGTTGCCGCAGCACCGATTCCGGCAGCAACAGGGCATCGGAGTTGAGCGAGACCCAGAAACGGCCGTCGTTCTCGTCGAGCCGCGCGGACACCAGGTTCATGCCCGGCGAGCCGATGAACCCGGCGACGAACAGGTTCACCGGCCGGTCGTAGAGCTCCTGCGGCGGCCCGACCTGTTGCAGCACGCCGCGCCTCATCACCGCGACGCGATCGCCCAGGGTCATGGCCTCGGTCTGGTCGTGCGTCACGTACACGGTCGTCACGCCGATCTCGCGCTGGATCCGGGCGATCTGGGCCCGCATCTGCACGCGCAGCTTGGCGTCCAGATTGGACAGCGGCTCGTCCATCAGGAACGCCTGGGGCGCCCGCACGATCGCCCTGCCCATCGCGACGCGCTGCCGTTGGCCACCGGAGAGGTTGCGGGGCTTGCGGTCGAGGTGCTCGGTCAGTTCGAGCACGTCGGCGACCTCGCGGACCCGGTGGTCGATCTCCTTCTTGTTCAGCTTGCGCAACGTGAGACCGAACGCGATGTTGTCGTACACGTTCAGGTGCGGGTAGAGCGCGTACGACTGGAACACCATCGCCACGTCGCGGTCACGGGACGGCACCTCGTTGACGACCTGCTCGCCGATGCGGATGGTGCCCTCGGTGATCTGCTCCAGTCCGGCGATCATCCGCAGCGCCGTGGTCTTGCCGCAGCCGGACGGGCCGACGAGCACCAGGAACTCCCCGTCGCGGATCTCCAGGTTCAGGTCGGTGACGGCGCGCGTGCCGTCGCCGTACGCCTTGCCCAGACCCGTCAGAACGACTTCTGCCACGTGAACTCCCTGGTTCGGTGTGACTGCAGACCGTAGGGCCGCCATCCCTAAGGAAGATTTAAGGACGAAACACGATCTCGATAAGCTCGAAACACCCATACCAATCGGCGGGTTCGCTGCTTACGCTGCGTGTATGTCGAAGGTGCTGGTGGTCGAGGACGACCCGGTGGTCCAGGCGGCGCTCGTGCACGCGCTGACCGACCTCGGGCACGTCGTGCAGGCCGTCGGCACCGCCGTGGCCGCGTTGCGCGAGGCCGGAACGAACGAGCTCGACCTGGTGATACTCGATCTGGGACTGCCGGATCTGGACGGGGTCGCTGCCCTGCGGATGCTGCGCGGGGTGTCGAACGTGCCGGTCATCGTGGCCACGGCTCGTGGCGCCGAGAGCTCGGTCGTGAGCACGTTGAACGCCGGTGCGGACGACTACATCGTGAAGCCGTTCTCGTCCGAGCACCTGGCCGCGCGGATCAACGCGCTGCTGCGGCGAACGGGTGGTTCTGCTGTCGCGTCGTCCGAGGTCGTGGTTCTCGGTGAGCTTTCGGTCGATCTCGCCCAGCGCGTGGCCACGCTCGGTGACAGCGTGCTCGCGTTGAGCAGGCGTGAGTTCGACCTGCTCGCGTATCTCGCGCAACGGCCGGGGCGGGTGATCTCGCGGCGGGAGCTCATCCAGGCCGTGTGGGGGCATCCGTACGTCGGCGATGACAAGACGATCGACGTGCACGCGTCGTGGTTGCGGCGCAAGCTCGGCGAAACCGCGGCTTGTCCTCGTTATCTGCACACGATCCGGGGCGTGGGGTTCAAGCTGGCGGCGCCGGAATGAGATCGGTCATCACCCGTGCGCTGCTGCTCGCGGCCGGGTTGGTGACGGTGGCTTTCCTTGCCACTGCTGGGTTCTTGGTGTTCACGCAGGCTGCTTCCGAGGCGTCGTCGGCTGATCAGCGCGATGTCGCCGTGGTGGCCGCTGTGCTCGCGGTTTCCGCCGACGCCGACGACATCAGGGGAACGATCGCGCGCACCGCTGCCGGAGCTGAGGGACGGCTGTCGGTCGTTCTGGCGGACGGCACCCGGCTCGGAGCCGGTGGCGGGTCACCGGTCGCTTCTGTCGACGGGGCTGTGGTGTCGGTCGTGCCCGCTGCTGTGCCGTTTCCCTTCGGCACGCTGTCCTTGGTGCTCGGCGTGGCGGTGGTCGCGTTGGGAGTGGCGGTGTGGTTGGGCCATCGGCCTTTCACGTCGGTGTTGAACGCCTTGCGAGTGCTGGCTTCCTCGGCCGGACGACGAGTGCGGTTGACGGGCCCGCAGGAGCTCGAAGCACTGGCCGGGTCGATCAACGCGGCCACCGAGCGGACTTCCTCGTTGCTGGCCAAGGAACGCGAGATGATCGCGGACGTCTCGCACCGGCTGCGCACTCCGTTGGCGGCCTTGAGGCTGGACGCCGACGCGGTGGGCTCCGGTCCGGTGGCCGACCGGATTCGCAGTGCCGTCAGCACCTTGGGGCACGACGTCGACCGGATCATCCAGGCGTTGCAACCGGAGGAGGGTTCCTCGGCCAGCACGTGCGACGTCGCGTCGGTGGTCGAGGCACGCATGGCGTTCTGGTCCGCGCACGCCGCCAACCAGGGGCGGATGCTGGAGGTCGACGTCGGCGAACCCGCCTGGGTGCCGCTGGCGCCCGACGCACTGGGCGCGGTGGTGGACGCGTTGCTGGAGAACGTCTTCCGGCACACTCCGGTCGCCGCTCCGGTCGGGGTGTCGGTGGTGCGGCACGCCGGGTGGGTGACGTTGGTGGTCGAGGACGGCGGGACGGGCGTGGCGGATCCGTCGTCGGCGTTGCACCGCGGCAGCAGTGGCGGCGGGTCGACCGGGCTCGGCCTGGACATCGCCCGTGCCGCCGCGGAGGCCACCGGCGGCACGATCCACCTGGAACGCGGCCGGCTCGGCGGCGCACGGGTGCGGCTGCGGTTCGGCGAGGCGAACAGCCACCACTCCCCCGCGAGTCCCCGAGCGTGGAGGTTGTGGCGCGGCCATCCGTGATGTCGAGAAGGCGTTTCCAGCTTCGACGTGTCTTGTGCAAGTGGAAGCGGACATTGGAGGAACGCCATGACACGCCCACCCATCGTCGACTTCTCGACCTGGGAAGCCGCACGGGATGAGCTGCTGGTCCGGGAGAAGGCGCACACGCACGAAGGAGATGCCATCGCCGCGGCTCGCAGGCGGTTGCCGATGGTCGAGATCGACGGCAAAGCCCTGGTCACGGGTGCCGGCGGACCGGTGCCGTTCCTCGACCTGTTCGAGGGACGCGACGAGCTCGTCGTCTACCAGCACATGTGGTGGGACGGGGCGCCGCACCAGGGCCAGTGCGAGGGCTGCACGTGGGTGCCCTGGCACCTGTCCGACGCCTCCTACCTGCACGCACGCGGGGTGTCGTTCGCGATCCTGACCGTGGGCGCGTGGGACGAGGTGGCGCCGTTCGTGGAGTTCATGGGCTACCGGCAGCCCTGGTACTCGGTGCAGGACGTGCCCGCGCCGATCGGTGGCGACATGGGGTACCTCTCGTGCTTCCTGCGTGACGGCGAGCGGGTGTTCCTGACCTACCGGTCGACCGGGCGCGGAACCGAGCGGGTCAACGGGTCGCTGGGGCTGCTCGACATGACGCCGTACGGCCGTGGCGAGAAGTGGGAGTCGATGCCCGACGGCTGGCCGGAGGGACGTGACCCCGGCTGGTTCTGGCGCACGGACGTCAACGGCAACCCGACCTGGGGACCGACCGGCAGGCCCGCCGCGCAGTGGACCCGGCCCGGCGTGACTCCCGAGACAACCCTCGGCCGCGACGGCCACTGCCACTGAGCCCGAGCCCGCGCCCGTCAACTTCTCCGATCAGCAGTTGTCGATCACCTGTTGATGAATACTCGGCTCCACTCCAGACGGAAGGGGACGCCATGGAGCTGGGGATGGGCGCGGGCTTCGCCGTTGCGCCACAGACGATTGAGGACTACGTGAAGAACGTGGTCGACAAGGCCATCACGGACATGACCACCACGGCCACAGAGTTGCAAGCGATGACCCACGCGTCGATGGACACCTTGGTGGGCCAGGCACACATGCCCGGCAGCACGAGGTTCACGACGACGTCCAAAGAGATGCTGGGCGAGTTCTTCGCGCTGCACCAGCAGATCACCGCCGGGCAGCAGGACATGCTCAACAAGATCGTCGGGTTCCGGGACAAGCTGATGCAGACGAAGGACACCTATCTCCGGGCGGAAGACGAGGTGCTGCACTCGTTCCGGCGCATCGAGGGCCTGTTCGGAGGCGGACATGGCACCGCCTGACCGGAAACCGGACCTCGACGCGCCGGAGAAGTACAACCTCGACCTCGACTTCCACCACAGCCCCGAGATCTCCGTGTGGGCCGACTGGCTGCTGCATCCGGAGCAGCACGACTACTGGCGCATCTACGTCTACCCCTCCGGCGACAAGGAGGAGTTCCCGCGCCGCAGCAAGCAGTGGGAGCAGGAGAACCCGGTCACCACGGAGTCGGTGATCCAGGGCCTCTACGTCGAGCAGTTCTTCGACCCGGCCCAGGGCCTCTCCGGTCAGAAACTGGGCGACGCCACGATCATGCACCTCACCGGGCAGGGACTGATCAACGCGTCCTGGCGGGTCGAGGACTGGAGCGACCGGCTGGCCGGTGGTTTCGAGGACGTGCGCAAGTACTGGGACAACAGCACGGCGTGCACCAACGCGGGCGACTTCCTGGGCGCGATCAACACCTACGCGAAGAAGCACGCCGAGATCACCGCGCAGATGGCGGTGGTGCTGCTCCGGTACGCGAGCACGATCAAGGCCTCGCGGCAGCGCCTCGACGAGGCGATGAAGCAACTCGTCGACGCCTTCCACACCAAGCACTACGCGAGTGACACCCCCACCGGCAAGATCCTCGCCGCCGCGATCAGCGTCATCGCCGCCACGGCACTGACCGCCGTGACCGCGGGAGGCTCGTCGGTCGTCGCCCCCGCCGTGGCCGCCGGGATGGCGACGTTGGTCGACAAGGTGGCCGGCGCGGCGCTGGAGGAGGACGTGAAGCAGGAGATCACCGAGATCAAGGGCCAGAGCTGGCGGAGCATCGTCGACAGCTACTTCTTCGCCCAGGCGGAGATCCTGAAGAGGGCGGGCGACGAGGTCGGCGCGCTGAAGAGCGAGATCACGAAGCTCAAGGCGGAGCTCGCGCGGCTCGCACCGATTCCCGAGCTCAAGGTCGGTCCCTGCTGAGCAACCGGGCGCACCGGATCAGGCCGAGGTGCGAGTAGGCCTGAGGGTGGTTGCCCAGCGATCGTTCGGCGACCGGGTCGTACTCCTCCGGCAGCAGTCCCGTCGGCCCGGCCAGCCGGACGAAGCTCTCGAACAGCTCCTCGGCGTCGGCACGCCTGCCCACCCGCAGGTAGGCCTCGATCAGCCAGGCCGTGCAGAGGTGGAAGCCGCCCTCGTCGCCGGGCAGGCCGTCGTCGCGCAAGTACCGGTAGACGGTCGGGCCGCTGCGCAGGGTCTCCTCGACCGCGACGACGGTGGCGTGGAAGCGCTCGTCGGACGGGTCGAGGAGGCCCGAAAGACCCACGTGCAGGGACGCGGCGTCGAGGTCGGTGCCGTCGTAGGCCGCGGTGAAGGCGCGGACGTCCGGGTTCCAGCCGTGGTCGAGCACGTCGGCGGCGATCTTGTCGCGCAGCACGAGCCAGTCCGCGTGCTGAGGACGGCCGAACCGGGTCGCGAGCGTGATCGCGCGGTCGAGGGTCTGCCAGCACATCACCCGCGAGTACACGCGGTGGCGCGGCACGTGGCGTTCCTCCCAGATGCCGTGGTCCGGCTCGTCCCAGCGGCGGGAGACGGCCTCGACCATCGCGGTCACGATCTCCCAGCACCGATCGGACAACGAGCCCACGGCCAGAGCGAGGTCGTGCACGAGGTCGGTGATCGGGCCGAACACGTCGAGCTGCACCTGGGAGTCGGCGAGGTTGCCGACGCGGACGGGTCCGGACCCCGCGTAGCCGGGCAGGTTGTCGATCACCTGCTCCGGACCGAGAGCGGTACCGCGGACCGTGTAGAGCGGGGTGAGGTGTTCGGGACCCGGCACGGTGGCGAGCACACCGCAGAACCAGTCCAGGAACGCCGAGGCCTCCGTCAGAGATCCCAGCGACACCAGTGCTTGCACGGTCAAGGCCGCGTCGCGCAGCCAGCAGTAGCGGTAGTCCCAGTTGCGGACGCCGCCGATCTGCTCTGGCAGCGACGTCGTGGCGGCGGCGAGCACCGCGCCGGTGTCGCGGTGACACAATGCGCGCAACGTAAGTGCGGATCTCAGCACGAGATCGGTGCACACCGCCGGCAGTCGCAGCGACGCTGACCAATCGGGCCAATCCGTGTCCACTTCGGACGGTTCGGGACCGAGCCCGAGCTCCAGCACGAAAGGCGGCGTGACCACGGCGGTCGCGGTGCCGTCGCCGATCTGCCAGTCCACACCGGGCGAACGCAGCACGATCGGCGTTCCCGCGACGCGCAGCCCGTCGTCGATCTTCTCCAGGACCACGTGCGCACGGCCGAAATCGGGACGTGGCGCGAACTCCACGAGCGCGGGAACGCGGCCTTCGACCGTCCGCACCAGACTTGAGGCCAAATGGTCGGTCACCCGCAAACCCGTCCAACGGGTTTGCACGGTCATCGTGCCCGGTGCATACCGTTGGCCCAACGGCAGCTGGTCCTTCTGGGGCCTCACCGAGAAATGCCCGGAACCGCCGAGCAGCGCGGCGAACAACGCGGGAGAGTCCGGCGAGGGGTGGCACAACCACGTCACGTCCGCGTCGGGCGTGACCAGGGCGAGGGCACGGCGGTCGGAGAGCAGGCTGTGCCGCTCGATGGGCACCGCCACGCGCACCGGGGTCAGGAAGTCCGTCACGACACGCAACGTAAGTGAGCGATAGGGCCATCCGACCCGACTTGGTCAAGACTTAGACCGGTCCTAAACCTCTTTTATTACATCAGGTTCGGATGCGTGGATTGTTCGTGTTGAGTCATCTCGATAGGGTCCGCGTATCAGTGGTGGGCATGACGTAAGGCGGCATCTTTGATCGGGCAGCGTGGGCGACCGCCGTCGGACGCCGACCTGATAGATGCCGTGCGCGACGGCAAGGTCGAGGCTTACGGAAAGCTCTACGAGCGTCACGTCAGAGCCGCCAGCCTGCTCGCGATGCAGCTGTCGACCTCGTCCTCCGACGCGGACGACCTGGTGTCGGACGCGTTCGCCAAGGTGCTCGCCGCGTTGCGCACCGGCGGCGGTCCGGGTGCGGCGTTCCGGCCGTACCTGCTGACGGCCGTACGGCACGCGGCATATGACAGAACCCGCAAGGAGAAACGGCTCGAACTGGCCGGCAACGTCGAGGAAGTCCCCGGCGCCACGCGGGCGACGAGCGTGCCGTTCCGCGACAAGGCCGTCGAGGACCTGGACCAGGCGCTGGCGGCGTCGGCGTTCGCGTCGCTGCCCGAGCGCTGGCAGACGGTCCTGTGGCACACCGCGATCGAAGGCCAGTCGCCCGGCGAGATCGCGCCGCTGCTGGGACTCACCGCGAACGGCGTCTCCGCGATGGCGTTCCGCGCCCGCGAAGGCCTGCGCAAGGCGTTCCTGCAGGCCCACGTGGCCCAGGAACCGGCGGAACGGTGCCGCGCGACGGTGACGAAGCTCGGCGCGTGGACGCGAGGCGGGCTCAAGGGCCGCGAGGCCGTGCAGCTCGACTCGCACATGGACGACTGCGCCGAATGCCGCAAGCTCGCGAGCGAACTGGCCGACGTGAACGGCGCGCTGCGCGGTCTCGTCGCGCCGATCGTGCTCGGCACCGGCACCGCGGGCTACCTGGCGGCCGCGACGGCCAAGGGCGCGGCGATCTCGCTCAGCACGACCTCCTGGCTCGGCGTGGCCGCGTCCGCCGCCGCGGTCGTGGTCGTCGCGGGCTCCGGGGTCATGACGTCGGACAACGGTTCGACCACCGCCCCCGGCGCCGCCCCGGTGATCACCACGGCCCCCGCGACCGGGCAGGCACCGGTCGGGTCGTCCGGCACCACGCCGACGTCCGGCGTGGCCCCCAGCGGCACCACCGCCGGTTCCGGAGTACCGGCGACCGACCAGGGCGGGACCAACCCGACCAACGGACCCGCGCCCACGACCAGCCAGGCCGCGGGCGGTGCCGCGAAGCTGTCCGGTAGCGCCGCACCGAACAACATCGCCATGACCACCGAGGGCCCGCCCGACGACATGACGATCGCCATCACCAACACCGGCACCGCGCCGACCCAGGTGCCGACGCTGACGCTGAACCTGCCGGACAAGATCAAGACGGTCGGCCCGGGCAAGGTGCCGGAGGGGTCCGTCGGCTGCCCGGCGGGCAAGGGCACCGTCACGTGCACCGGCGGCCAGACGCTGGCGCCGGGTCAGACCATCACGTTCAAGGCCCGGTTGCAGGCAGGGCCGAAGGCGGGCGACGGGACGATCACGGGCACCGCGGGCACGGTGACGGTGACGATCCCGGTCACGATCACGTCGTCCAAGAACTGAGCGTCCACTTCGGACAGCGAGATTCCACGCCACACCGCACCATGAGCGGGTGGAGGAGCTCACCGCGGCTCTCGTCGAGCTGGAGGCACCGTTCCGCACGCTCGTGGACGACTCCGAGTGGGCGCACGCGAGCGTGGAAGGCCTCGTGCTCGACATCGGCACGTGGTGGGCCGCCGACGCTTCTATGCGGGTGGCGCCGCACGTAGCGTTCAGCGTGGCCTTCAGCGAGGCGTTGCGGCTGCAGGGCGCGGTGTACGTGGAGGGCTACATCTGGGACGACGGCCCGGTCGCGGCCGCGTGGTGCGGACTCGGCTCGCGGGTCGTCTACGGGCCGCGGGCGGAGGCGTACCTGGGTGTCCCGTTGTCGCCGCACTTCTGCCGACGGATCCAGCAGCGCAACGGAACCGCCGCCGTGCTGATGAGCAAGCACCCCAACCTGCTCCCGCTGCTCCGGGACGGCCTCCCCCGCGGCGCCCTCCGACCAGGAGGCACACAAGGCCCACGTGCCGTCGATGAAGGGAACCTTCCTCCACCTCAGCTGTAGGAAGGTTCCCTTCATCGACGTGGCGTCACTCCGTGCCGAGCGCCGCGAACCTCTCGTCCGCCTCTTTCGCGTGTCTGGCTGCCTCAGCCGGATCCGCCACCGCCCGCGCCAGGTTCTTGTGCGCATTCGCGGCCTCGCGCCGGTCGTCGATCCGTTCCGCCAGCTCCAACGCCTCGCGCAACGGAACCAGCGCCTCCCCGGGACGTCCGGCCTCGGTCAGCACCTCGCCCAGGTAATTCAGCACCACGGTCTCGGTCGTCACGTCACCGATCGCCCGCACCGCGCCCAAAGCCGACCTCAACGCGTCCAAAGCCTCGTCGTGCCGACCCATGGCGTGCAGGATCATGCCCAACGCGCTCTGGGTGTCAGCCTCGTCCCGACGGCTGCCCATCTCGCGCATGAGCACCAACGCGCCGTTGCACGCCTCCAACGCCTCATCGAAGCGGCCGAGTGCGCGGTAGATGTTGCTGACGTTGCTCATCGCCTGCGACTCCAGGTGCCGGTCACCCAGCTCGCGCGCCACCGTGATCGCCTGTTCCAGCAGGTCAGCGGCCTCGGCGTGACGTTCCAGCGTCCGGTAGACCAGCGACAGGTTGTTCAGCGTGCCCGCCACACCCTGCAGGTCGCCCTGCTCGCGCAGCAACTCGATCGCGCGCTCGTTGTGGTGGATGGCCTCGGAGTACCGCCCGGTCTGCCAGAACACCATCGCGTACTGCTTGGTGGTGATCGCGGTCGCGAAGGCGTTGTCCTTCGCGGCTTCCAGCGCCAGCTCGTTGATCGTCTCCCAGTCACGTGTGTGGCCGCGCACCATGCAGAAGAACGTCATCGCGCGCGCGAGCTGCCAAGTGTGTGTGCGCCAGTCACCGTCCAACGACAGCGCAACGGCGGCCACGAGCGTCTGGCGTTCGGTCTCCAGCCACTCCACCGCGTGGTCGTAGTCGCGCAGCACGAGCCGTGACTCGGGCCGGTAGGTGATGTCGACCTCGAACTTGCGAGCGGCGGGCGACATCAGCCGCGTCGCCTGGTTCGCGGTGTCCAGGAAGTGGTCCAGCAGCCTGGTCAGCGGCTCACGCCGACCATCCACCTTGGACTGCGCGTACTGCCGCAACAGGTCGTGCATCCGGTACCGGCCGAGCGTCGTGGCTTCGAGCAGGTGGACGTCGACGAGGTCCTCGAGCATGCCGTCGCACTCCAGCACGTCGAGATCGCCGAGCGCCGCGGCCTGGTGGACGTCGAAGTCCGTGCCGTGGTGCAGGCCCAGCAACGCGAACAGCCGCTGGTGGCTTTCCGGCAGCTGGCCGAACGACAACGCGAAGACAGCGTCCAGTTCGGATAATCGTCCCTCGCGCAGCCGCGTCGCGAGGTGGGCGGTGGTCCAGGTCGGCCGTGACCGCAACCGGCCCGCCGCGAGTCGCACGGCCAGTGGCAACCTGCCGCACAGTTCGACGACTTCGCGGGCCGCCTCGTCCGTGCCGCGCTCGTCGCCGACGATCGTGGCGAACAGTTGCAGCGCCTCGTTCTCGGACAGCACGTCCAGCGTGAGCGTCGAGGTGCCTTCCAGCTCGACCAGCCGCGCACGGGAGGTGACCAGCACCAACGAGCCCGGCATGCCCGGCAGCAACGGGCGCACCTGATCGGCGCTGGCCGCGTTGTCGAGCACCACCAGGAGCTTCCTGCGGGACAGCTCCAGCCGCCACAACGCGGCCCGCTCGTCCAGGCCGACCGGGATCTCCTCCAGGCCGAGCGCGCGCAGCAGCACGTCGAGCGCATCCGTTGGCAGCACTGGCTGACGGCCCGCGGTGTGCGCGTGCAGGTCGATGAACAGCTGCCCGTCCGGGTACTCCAGCCGGTGCGCGAGGTGGATGGCGAGCGTCGTCTTGCCTACGCCCGGCATGCCGTCGATCGCAGAGATCACCACGGCCGACCGTCCGGTGACGGCCCTGGTCAGCCGTTCCATCTCGGCGGCGCGCCCGGTGAAGTCCGCGACGTCGCGCGGCAACGTGTTCAACGCCGGCCTCGGCTCGTCGCCCCTGAGCAGACGGCCGTGCAGTTCGCGCAGGTCAGAGCCAGGATCCGTACCCAGCTCGTCGGCCAGCAGGACGCGGAGGTCCTCGAACGCCTGCAACGCCTCGGCCGGTCGACCCGCCCGTTGCAACGCGTGCATGAGCTGCAACCAGAGCTGTTCCCGGAGCGGGAACTGCTTGGTCAGCCTGCGCAGCTCCGCGATCAGCCGCTCACCCTGGCCGAGCTCGATCGCGAGCCGCGCGTGCTGCTCGGCGACCGTCAGCCGCCGCTCCTGCAACAACGTCAGCTCGGCCACCAGCCGCGCGCCGACCGTGAGGCCGTCGAGCGCCGGGCCCCGCCACAACGCGAGCGCCTGCTCGTACTGCCGCACGGCCTCGCGGTGATCGCCTTGCCGCAGCGCCTCGTCGCCCGCGCCGCACAGCTGCTCGAAGACGCGGACGTCGACCTCGTCCGCGGGCACCTTCAGCCGATAGCCGCCGGGAACCGTGACGAGGTCGTCGACCACGAGCTTGCGCAACGCCGCGACGTAGGTGCGGATGTTCGACTCAGGCGCGGCGGGCGGAGATTCCCACACCGCTTCACTCAAGTGTTCAAAGCTGACCGTCTCGTTGACGTGCAGGGCCAACGCCGCGAGCAGCGCCCGTTGCCGGGGCCCGCCGAGCCGCAGTTCCACGCCCTCACGCCAGATCTGCAGTGGCCCAAGAAGCCGATACCGCACCGATCCTCCCTCGGTGCGGCATCGTGCCAGAACTTCCGGCCTCTGTGCGGGATTTGTGCGGACGATCTTGGAAACTTCTCCTTCACCGCCGCGAAGAGGGAGAAGTGCCATGCGCTGGTCGGGCCAAGCAGCCTAGGACAGTTCGGAGATGCGAAAGAACCCTCCTGCCGTGCCGGGTGCGGCGCTGGTGAGGTGAAGCCGCACGCTCGTCGTCGCGACCGGGTCGAACGTGATCGTGCTGGGCGCACCCGACTCCCCCGCCCAGGTCACGCGCAACCCGGTCACCGGCGTGTACTTGGCGCCGTCCCAGTAGCGGACGTCGATCGCTTTCGGCAGCGCGTAGGTGCCACCGGTGACGAACCTGGCCGTCAGCTTGCCGATCGTGCGTTGCTGGAAGTTCAAGGCCACCCAGTCCGTGGCGTGCGACAGGCTTGTCGCCGTGAGCTGCGGGGTCTGGGCCTTCGTGTAGAAGTTCGACCACGCCGTCGCCGGGTCGCCGTCGACCAGGTGCTGCGGCAACGTGGTGGCGGCCCCCGAGTACGAGGCGTCCGCGGCCGGACGTGGTGTGGCGGCACCGAGTTTCGCCGTCACCCGCGCGCCGTGCGTGACGATCGCGAGAACCTTGCCCTGGTAGGCGCTGCGCACCGGGGAGGTGAAGTTCTCCCTGTCCTCCTGGCGCCCGTTGTCAGTGCCGACGATCCGGCCGTCCGTCTCGAAGGTGATCTGGTTGTCGCACGGCACGACGACGCCGTTCGCGTCCACCACCGTCGCCGTGACGTAGTCGAGCTCCTTGCCAGGAACGGTTTTCAGCTCGACGCGGGCCGGCGCACCCGCCGTGCGCACGGTATCGGTCGCGACCTGCGCGCCCGCCTTGCGTGCCACCGCCGTGAGCGTCCCCCGTTCGAACGGGACAGTCCACTCCAGACGGAGGTGTCCGGTTCCGCCGTTCGGACTCGTGTAGCTGCCACCGGAGTACGTCCTGTCGTCACCGGTCGGCCCGTTCGTCTCCAGGTAGCTCTTGCCGTAGGTGGTCTTCTTGGCCTGGAACGACTTCGTGCCCAGCGAACGACCGTTGAGGAACAGCTCGACCTCGGGCGCGTTGCTGTAGGCCCACACCACGACCTGCTCGCCGGGTTCGTGGTCGGTCCAGTTCATCGGCAGCAGATGCACCATCGGCGTGGTGCTCCACTGCGACTGGTAGAGGTAGAACTGGTCCTTCTCGAACCCGGCCGTGTCGACCGCGCCGAACAGCGACGACCGCACCGGGAAGACACCGTGGTAGGGCGTGGGTTCGCCGATGTAGTCCTGCCCGGCCCACACGAACTCGCCCGCGAGGAACTTGCGGTCGCGGTCCTTCTTCAGCGCGTGCTCCCCGCTGGACGCCCAGCCGACGATGTTGTTGTCGTAGGAGGAGCTGCCCATCCGGCCGGGCGTGTAGTCCTGGCCGGTGTTCTTCTGCCGCGGGTCGAGGTAGACGCCGCGCGACGACGTGCTCGACGACGACTCCGACTCGAGGAAGAACGTGTTGGGGTACTTGGCGTGCAACGCGTCGATGGATTTGGCGCTGTTGTAGTTCAGCCCCACGCCGTCGAGCATCTTGAGGATCTGGTCCTGAGCGGAACCGTCCTTGGGCACGCTGGTGTAGCTGTGCGAGCCGATCACCACCGGACGCGTGCGGTCGACGGACTTGATGTCGTCGATGAGCCGGCGCGCGATCGGCACCCCGACCTCGACGCTCGTGCCGTCCGGGATCTCGTTGCCGATCGACCACATGATCACCGACGGCGAGTTCTTGGCCGCGTGCACCATCTCCTTGATGTCCTTGGAGCTGTGCTCGTCGAAGAAGCGGCCGTAGTCGTACTTCTTCTTGGGCGTCCGCCAGGTGTCGAACGCCTCGATCATCAGCAACAGGCCGAGCTCGTCGCACAGCCTGACGAACTCCGGCGCGGGCGGGTTGTGCGAGGTGCGGATCGTGTTGACGCCCATGCGCTTCATCGTCGTCAGCTGCTGCCGGATGCCGTCCTCGCTCACCGCCGCACCGAGCGCGCCGAGCGTGTGGTGCAGGTTGACGCCCTCCAGCTTCATGCCCTTGCCGTTCAACGAGAAGCCCTCGGACGGGCTGAACTCGAACCAGCGGATGCCGAACGGGGTGCGCACGGTGTCCTTGCCGACCTTGGTGACCAGCGTGTAGAGGTACGGCTTGGCGGTGGACCAGAGGACGGGCTTGGTGATCCGCAGAGTGCCCTTGGCGACTGACTTGCCGTCGGCGTCGAGCACCTCGTGGGTCACCGTTCCGGCGCCTTGCACGTCGGTCTTGACGTCGATGTCCGCGTACCCCTTGGGGTAGGTCGTCTTGAGGTTGGGCGTCGTGACGAAGACGCCGTGCCGTGCGACGTGCACCGGTTCGGTGACCTGCAGGTGGACGTTGCGGTAGATGCCGCTGCCCGCGTACCAGCGGCTGCTCGGCGCCTGGTGCACGACCTTCACGGCGACGACGTTCGGCTTGCCGTCCGTGTGCACCACGTCCGTCATGTCGACGTTGAAGCCCGTGTAGCCGTACGGGTGCGTGGCCGCGAGCTTGCCGTTCACGTACACGCGCGAGTCCATGTAGACGCCGTCGAACTCCAGCGAGATCCGCTTGCCCTTGGTGGTGGCGGGCAGGGTGAACGTCTTGCGGTACCAGCCGGTGCCCGCCCGGTAGTAGCCCTCACCGGGAGCCGCGCCCGGATCCGGGTCGAACTCGATGCTCCAGTCGTGCGGCAGGTCGAGCCTGCGCCACGCCGAGTCGTCGAAGTCCGGCTGGTGCGCATTCGCCGGATCCGCGAGCACGAACCGCCAGTCCTGCGTGAACGACGTGCTGCGCGGGGCCGCGGCGGCACTGCCCACCGGGACGACCAGGCCGAGCACGATCACCAGAACGAAGAGCAGACGCCGCCAAGACATCGGACCTCACCCCTACGCTGGAGTACAGTGCTGTGCTTTCTAGCGGCTCGCGGTGATATGGTATAGACCAAAAAGTTACATTAACCCGATGTCTGAATCAGTTCTCGTCTTCGCAGGCGCCGACGACGAGTTCGACACGAACGAGCTGATCACCGCGACCGGACTCCCCGTTCTTTAGGATGAGCAGATGACCGAAACGGCGAAACGACGCCCCGGACCTCGCATCGAAGAGGTCGCGAGGGTCGCCGGGGTCTCGAAGTCGACCGTCTCGCGCGTGATCAACGACGAGCAGTACGTCAGCGCGAAGGCCCGCGAGGCCGTCCACGCCGCCATCGCCGAGCTGGGTTACGCGCCCAACCAGGCCGCGCGGGCGCTGGCCGGCAACCGGGCCAACGCCATCGCGCTCGTCGTCTCCGAGCCGTCCGGGCGCGTGCTGTCCGACCCGTTCTTCGCGAGCGTGCTCCGGGGCATCCACTCCGAGCTCGCCGGCCGCCACATGCAGCTGTTGCTGATGATGAGCCAGCCGTCCGACACCGGCGACCTGGTGGCGTACCTGAGCAGCGGGCACGTCGACGGCGCGTTGCTGGTGAGCCTGCACGGCGAGGATCCGCTGGTGCCGATGCTGCACGAGATGGGCCTGCCGGTCGTGTCCGGCGGACGGCCGCTCGGCGCGGGCGCCACCTCCGTCCCGTTCGTGGACGCCGACAACTTCACCGGCGGGCTCGAAGCCGCGCGGCACCTGGTCTCGCTGGGACGCAAGCGGATCGCCACGGTCGCGGGGCCGAAGGACATGGCCGTGGGCGCCGACAGGCTGAGCGGGTTCAAGCGCGGGCTCAGCGAAGCCAAGATCACGAGCAACCTGGTCGTCCACGCCGACTTCACGCCCGAGAGCGGCGCCGAGGGCATGGAACGGTTGCTGCGCAAGGATCCCGGCCTCGACGCGGTGTTCGTCGCGGCGGACATCATGGCGTTGGGCGCGTTGCAGGTGCTGCACGCGCACGGCAAGAAGGTCCCCGACGACGTGGCCGTGATCGGGTTCGACGACTCGGTGTTCGCGTCGAGCGCGTCGCCACCGCTCACCACGATCCGGCAGGACGTCGAGGAGCTGGGCCGCACCATGACGTGGCGCCTCCTGGCCGAGCTCAACGGCGAGGACGGGCTGCCGCCGTCGCTGCTGCTGCCGACCACTCTGATCAAGCGGGCCAGCGCCTGACCAGGTCGACGAACTCGTCGACGTGCGTCTTGTGGGTGCGGTGGCTGAGGATGCAGACCCGCAGCGTGTACTCGCCGCCGAGAGAGTGGCGAGTGAAGCACCGGTCGTGAAGATGCCGCCGGTGGTCTCCACGGCCTGGCCCGCGGCCTCGGCGAACTGCCGCAGCAGGTCAGCGAGCTCGCCAGGGTTTCAGGTGGTGGCGGGGGGCAGGAGTGCCGTGCCTGTCGCTGAGGCGGGCGCGGCCTCCAGCCCCTCGATGAACTCCTCGACGAAGGCGGTTACGGTCTTCGTCCACTCGGCCCTGGTTTCGCGGTCCGGCTGCAACATGAGCTCACGGTGCGGATTTCCACTACGCCCGCCACGGCGTGTCCAGCGCCATGCCGCCTCCTGTGGGGTGAAGGTGTTGCGCCCTTTGGCTCAACCTAGCGTGAAAGCGCTCTCTCGGAAGGGGTGCGTCTCAGCTCGTGCCGACGGAAAGGGTTACATCGGTGATCATCGACGTTGCGTCACTCTTTGCGTCCGTTTCCACCCGATCGGCCCAACCTTGCCGCACTCTCGGTAACACCTGACGTGGTCGCTCGATGGTCCTGCCGTACGAACCCACCCTGAGGGAGCGCGACAGTGATCGAGAACTCGGCCGCCGGACTGGTGATGGTTCCCGGCGAGGTGACGGTGACCGTCACCGGCGAGCAGCACCACCAGGACGCACTGGCCCGCTACGCCGTGCCGGACGGGGTGACGCGGCACGTGGCCGTGCACCTGACGTGGTGCATGATCACCTCCGGCAAGTACCGCGGTCAGCGCGGGATCGAGGTGCGGCTCGACGGGTACCGCGTCGGCGAGCTGACTTTCCTGATGTCGCAACGGTACGCGCCGGTGCTGATGTACGTGGAGTCCGGCGGCGGGGCGACCGGGTGCGCGGCGTTGGTGCAGCGCGGCACGAACGGATTGCTGCAGGTCTTGCTGCGGATGCCGCGCGAGGTTCCGCAGGGCGCGGTGGTGCCGGTCGCGGGCTCTCGGTCGTGGGTGAAGCCGGTGGCGATCGGCGCGGCCAGCCTGTTCGCGTTCTTCATCACGATCGGTGTCATCGGGGCCGCGATCGGCGGTTCCCCCAAGGACAAAGCGGCCGCGTTGACGACGACGTCCTCGCCCACCGCCACGACCACGACTGTCGCAACGCCGTCCATCGCGTCGTCGACCACGACCACCACCACGACGACAACGACTACTACGACGACGACCACTCCCCCGGCGGCCCCTGCGCCGAAACCCCAGCCGCAGCCTCAACCTCAGCCGCAGCCCGCCCCGGTGCCGCCACCCGCTCCGGCGCCGAAGTGCGACCCCAACTACAGCGGGTGCGTACCGATCGCGTCCGATGTGGACTGTGCGGGCGGCAGCGGGGACGGGCCCGCGTACGTGGCAGGCCCGATCCGCGTGGTCGGCACTGACATCTACCGGTTGGACAGCGACAAGGACGGCATCGCCTGCGAGTGATCAGCGCTGGACGAAGACGCTCTTCGCCTGGAACGTGATGTCCGGCTGGCCGGTCTTCCCGTCGATCGGGTACGGCCGGCCGGTGCAGTTCGTGCTGGCGAACAACGACGCGGTCAGCGCGCTGTTGTTGTAGGCGGAGCGAATCCTGTTGCCCCACCCGTGTTCCTCGAGGTCGACGCACGCAGACGACCCGAGCGGCGAGACGTTGAACCGGGCACCTTCGTAGTTCACCTTGTCCCAGGCGCAGAACGCGTCGGTGAACGTGCAGTCCGGCGCCGCCGCCTGAGCCGCGGGTGTGACGGCCAGACCTGCCAGCGCGCACAGCAGAACAGCGATCTTCTTCATGAATCCTCCCCAGTTTCCCCTTGTCTGGCACCATTCCCGGCACACTCGGCCGCGTCAAGGCCTTGCCGTACCGGAACTCGGCAGAATGGGTGACGTGGAATTTCCTGAAGAGGTGCTGCGCGCGGTCGGCGCCGGCGCGGTCTGGTCGAGCGACCACGAAGGACTGTCCGGCGACGTGTGGAAGGCCGGCTCCAGTTACGTGAAGCGCGCGGGCGTGGACGAGCGGGAGAGGTTGCTGTGGCTGGGCGAGCACTTCGAGATGCCGTCGATCAAGGCGTTCGCGGACGGCTGGCTGGTGCTGGCCAACGTCGGCGCGCCGTCACTGGCCTCAGCCGACCCTCTGGTCGCGGCGACCGTCATGGGCACGACGCTGCGTTCGTTGCACGCATTGCCCATCGACTCGTGCCCGTTCGACGCGCGCGTGGCCGTCGTACTGGAGAAAGCGCGACGCAACGTCGAAGCAGGGCTCGTGGACCCGGACGACTTCGACGACGACAACCTCGGCGCCACACCGTCCGAACTGCTGGAGCGCTTGGTGGCGACCGCGCCACCGGACGAGGATCTCGTGGTGGCGCACGGGGATTTCTGCCCGCCGAACGTGCTGCACCGCCCGGACGGCTCGACCGTGCTGATCGACGTGTCCCGGCTCGGCGTGTCCGACCGGCACCGCGACCTCGCGCTGGCACACCGGGAGTTGGGCGAGGAGGCCGCAGCCGCGTTCGACCGCGCCTACGGCCTCACCCCCCGCCCGGAAAGGCTTGCCTGGTACCGGTTGCTGGACGAGTTCTTCTAACGCTCGTACGGGATCTTCTCGCCCGCCTCGACGTCGAACGGCAGGTGGTTGCCCGCGGGAGGCAGCGGGCAGGTGGCGAAGTCGGTGAACGCGCACGGCAGGTTCGTCGCCCGGTTGAAGTCCAGCACGACCTTGCCGTCGACCGGCGTCGCTGCGAGCGAGCGGTTCGCCGCGTACGTCGTCACGCCGCTGGTGGCGTCGGTGAAGAGGATGCTCAGGCCACCGTTGCGTCCGTTGAACGCCGTCAGCGTGTGCTCGGCGCCGTTGTGTGTGAACCGCACACGCCCCGGTGCCTCGTACACGTGGCTAAGACCCTCAACGACAGCACCGACAGTCGTGGGAACGGGCGCGTCGAACGGCTCGTAGACGCCTTCGAGCACCCACGCCTCTTGCGGCTCGTACGAAGGCACGCCGTGGAAGTTCCGCAGCACCTCGGCCTTGGGGTCGTGGACGCGGATCAGATAACCGCCGCGGCGCGCGATCTCGATCTCCACGTCACCGGCCTCGACGCGATGACCGGCACCGCTCTGCACGAGCTCGAACCGCTGCGGTTCGCCCCCGTTGCGCCAGTACGCCGCGTCGTCGTCTTGCCACCACTCGCCCGGTAGGCCGTCATAGGTGCGTGGGGTGGCCTCCAGCCAGTCGAGCGAGACGAGCGCGAGCCACCCGTACGGGTCCGCAAGGCTCTTCTCCCGGTCGGTTTTCCAGGTCTGCCAGTCCTCCGCGAAGCTCATGCTCATGCCAACGGGAGGTCCGGGGAGTTGCTTCCCCGTCCCACGGAATGGGAAACGAGGGCCTGACCGAGCTCGGTGCGGGCGTACACGACGCTGCGGCCATGGCGTTGCGAGGCCAGCAGACCCGCGTCGCGCAACGCCCTGAGGTGCTGGTTCACCGCCGATGTCGTGACGCCGGTGCGCCGCGCGATGTCGGTGGACGACCGCGGTTCGCCCAGCCCCGCGAGCAGATCCGCCCGCACCTGGCCGAGCACACCGGCCAGCGCGGCAGGCCCCTGTGTTCTGCCGGTCTCCCACAGCGTTCCGGCCCCGCGCGCCGCGTAGATCAGCAACGGCGGCGCGCTCTGGTCGACGGGCACCGCGGTGCGCGGCGTGAACAGGCTCGGCACCATCGTGAGCCCCTGTCCCCCGGCCTCCACCCGCCACGGGGCGACGCCGTCGATCCGCACCCGCACGACGGGGCTGACGAAGGTGATCCGGCTGGAGATGCCGGAGAACATCGCCGCCAGCCCGTGCTGCACCATCTCCCGGCCCCGGTGGGCGATGTCCGCCTCGAGGATCGTGCGCATGCGGTCCCACTGATCGGCCAGCGCGACCTGCCAGTACCGCTCCAGCGCCGCGTGCACCCGCGGCCGGTCGCGCAGCACGGCGGGCACCTCCCCGAGCACCGCGCGGTAGTCGCGCAGCATCGTGCGGGTGGGGATCTCGCGCAGCGCCGCGAACTCGTCCTCGATGCGGGTGAACGGGGTCTGCGGGCGGGGGCTCAGGAAGTCCGGCGTCCAGCGGCGGTCGTTGGACAGCGCGAGCAGCACCTCGGTGTCGACATCGCGGATCCGGCGTGCGAACGGCAGGTGCAACGGGTAGCGGGCCGGGTCCTTCAGCACGCGCAGACTGAGTGTGAGCTCGCTCAGCGGGGAGACCGCGAACCGCACGTCCACCAGGTCGGACTCGCCGAGCACGAACTCGATCATGTAGCACAACGCTACATCAGTTACACGGTCCGAGCACCCGCGGACAAGCTCTGGCGCCATGTGGACCGACATGCGGCTGGCGTTGCGAATCGCTCACCAGGCAGCGCAGATGGCGAGGCTGGCGTTCACCTCGGACACCCCGCACACGCGGTACAAGGACGACGGCAGCGTGGTCACCTCGACCGATCTGGCCGTCGAGGACCTCGTGCGCCGGCGTCTGGCGGAGGCGGTGCCCAACGACGGTGTGGCCGGTGAGGAACGCCCTGAGCGGAAGGGAACTTCGGGCCGCCGGTGGCTGATCGACCCGATCAGCGGCACCGCCGACTTCGTGCGCCGGCAGCCGACGTACTCGGTGGACCTGGCGATGGAGGACTCGAAAGGCCCGGCGCTGGCGGTGTCCGCGTTGCCGTCGCTGGGGATCACAATGGCGGCCGGGCGCGGAATCGGGTGCCGGGTGTTCACCGGAGATCACGAGGAGATCGCTCGGGTGTCCACTCGCGACAGCCTGGAGGACGCCAGGGTTTTCGTGCACGGCAAGGAGAAGCTCATGACGAGGTGTGTCGTCGTGACCGGCGGGGTGTCGGTGCTGCGCCTGGTGACCGGTGACGTGGACGCGGTGATCGCGCCGCGGGCGGGCCTCGACGAGTTCGACCTCGCGTGCCTGCCGGTGCTCGTGGAGGAGGCAGGCGGCCGTGTGACGACCACCGATCGTTTCGTGCTGGCGAGCAACCTCGTCCTGCACGAGGCGTTCCTCGCCGAGCTGTCGAGACCCACCTGGGAGTCGAACCCAGTGTCAACGCTTTTGCAGAGCGTTCCACGGCCGTCGTGACGTGGGTCGTATCGCGCGTCCTGGTGTCGAACCAGGCACCTCGGGCTTATGAGACCCAAGTGATCACCGGATCACACGCGATGGGGTGACCGACCGGACTCGCACCGGCTTCGACCAGGATCACAACCTGGCGCCTCGACTGCTTCGGCTTCGGTCACAGCTGCCCGTCGAGGACTCGAACCTCGATCTCCGCGTCCAGAGCGCGGCGTCCGTGCCAATTGGACCAACGGGCAACAAAAAAGCCGCCTCGTCGCATCGGCGACGGGACGGCTCCCCGGGACATGAGGGTCAGCTCATGCCGAGGAGCACCAGTCGTGCTGATGACACATGTGCTGGATCACGGCTGGCTCCTTCCTCCGGTTCGTTGAGATCCACTCTGACGGATGACGCGCACGTGCCGCAACGCATTTAACGGCGTTGCAAAAGTTTGCAGGATGACGTGACGTTCTCAAGTAATCCTCATGCCGACTTGCGGAAAACTTTTGCAACGTCTTTCCTGGACCGCTGACACACCCCATCGGAAGGCAAGGACCATGTCCCAGGACTGGTGGCGGCACGCCGTCATCTACCAGGTCTACGTGCGCAGCTTCGCCGACTCGGACGGCGACGGCATCGGTGACCTGCCCGGCATCCGCTCGCGCCTGCCCTACCTCCGCGACCTGGGCGTCGACGCGGTGTGGATCACGCCGTTCTACGCGTCGCCGATGGCGGACGGCGGCTACGACGTGGCGGACTACCGCGCCGTGGACCCGTTGTTCGGCGGGCTCGACGACGTGCGCGCGCTGGTGGCCGACGCGCACGAGCTCGGTATCCGGGTGATCGTCGACATCGTGCCGAACCACAGCTCCGACCAGCACGTGTGGTTCCAGGAGGCGCTGGCCGGGAGTGGCCGTGAGCGCTACATGTTCCGCGAGGGCGTGGGCGATCAGCCGCCGAACGACTGGGAGTCGGTGTTCGGCGGGCCGGCGTGGACGCGGGTGGCCGACGGGTCCTGGTACCTGCACCTGTTCGCGCCGGAGCAGCCGGACCTGAACTGGGAGCTGCCCGAGGTGCGCGCGGAGTTCCGCGAGGTGCTGCGGTTCTGGCTGGACCTCGGCGTCGACGGGTTCCGGGTGGACGTGGCCCACGGGATGATCAAGGCGCCCGGGCTGCCGGACATCGGGCACGCGGACCAGCTGAAGCTGCTGGGCACGGAGGCGTTGCCGTTCTTCGACCAGGACGGTGTGCACGAGATCCACCGCGAGTGGCGTTCCGTGGTGGATTCCTACCCCGGCGAGCGCGTGCTCGTGGCCGAGGCGTGGACGCCTTCCGCCGAACGCACCGCGCTGTACCTGCGCGACGACGAGATGCACCAGGCGTTCAACTTCCACTACCTGACCGCGGAGTGGACGTTCGAGGCGCTGCGCGAGGTGATCGACTCGTCGTTGGCGGCCGTGGCTCCTGTTGGCGCGCCTACTACCTGGGTGTTGTCCAACCACGACGTGCAACGGCACGTGACGCGGTACGGCGGCGGCGAGACCGGTGTGCGCCGGGCGCGCGCTGCTCTGGCGTTGATGCTGGCGCTGCCCGGCTCCGTGTACCTGTACCAGGGCGAGGAGCTCGGGCTGCCCGAGGTGCTCGATCTGCCCGACGACGTGCTGCAGGACCCGATGTGGGAACGCTCCGGGCACACCGAACGCGGTCGTGACGGCTGCCGAGTGCCGTTGCCGTGGGCATCTTCCGGGTCCTCGCTCGGGTTCGGTTCCGGTGGCTCGTGGCTGCCGCAGCCCGCCGACTGGGCGAAGCTCAGCGTGGAGGCGCAGGTCGGCGACCAGGACTCGATGCTGTCGTTCTACCGCAACGCTTTGCGCGTCCGCCGCGAGCACCCGGCGCTGGGTGCGGGTGACGGCGTGGACTGGGTGGACGGGCCCGAGGGCGTGCTGTGGTTCCAGCGCGACGATTTCGCGTGCGCGGTGAACCTGTCCGGTGAGGTCGTCACGCTGCCGGATCCGGGGTCGGTGCTGCTCGCGTCGTCGTACTACGGCGTCCGCGACGGACAGTTGCTCCTTCCGCCGGACACCGCGCTGTGGTGGCAGCTCTGACCAGCGTTTTTGCTTGATCGTCAAAACTGTCAGACCCCTTGGGTAACGTTCGTCCACATCGGCTTCGGACCAATCTCAAGGGGTCTTCCAGTGCAGGAGCTCGTCGACGAGGACAGATGGGTGATGCCCGCCGCGTGGCTGCGGCAGGCGTACCCCCGGCGCGATGTCGCTCCGGTGCCGGAGTTCGTGGTCGATCCTGTTCTGGCGCAAGCGTTTCGCGATCGGATGGCGGAGCAGGGCGAGCTGATCGCCGAGGTCCTCGACCATCCCGACTCGCCAGAGGATCTCGTGCGCGCGCTGCGGGACCAGCTCGACGGCCGGCCTGATCCGCTGGGCGCGGCGGTGCTGGCGAAGATCGTCGAGGTCCCGCACGCACAGGTGCATTGGTGGATCGAGGAGTTCGGCCTGCCGTTCGCCGCGGCAGCGGTCGTGCACCACGCGTACGTGTGGGCTGTCAACGAGCGGGACTGGCAGACGCGGGAGTGGTCCGGCCACCACCTGAAGCGGTCCCACCCGCGCTGGCTCGGCGACGACACCTTCGAGGGTCACGCGCTGAAGCGGGTCAGGGCGGCGCTGGCGGCGACCGACAAGGCGACGTACGACGCGGCGCTGGCCGAATTGGAGAAGGTCGGCACCACCGCGTTCGGGCAGACGGCCAGGGCCTTCCTCGCACCGACGCGGCACGACTGGTTCGAGGAGGCGAACCCGGTCGAGGGTGCGCCGGACTGGATGGTGCACACCGCCGCGAGCACGCCCGACCAGCTGTTGCGCCTGCGGTACGGCCGCCTGATCTGGTTGCCGGAAGGCCTGTACACCGCGCTGAGCGTCCTGGGTCCCGCGCTCGCGCCGGTGCTCGACGCGGAGCTGAGAACGAGACCCGACGGCGACGCGGACGCCCGCAGGACGGCCCTGGAGGTCCTGGCGGCGCTGCCGACCGACGAGGCGTTCCTCATCCTGCTGAACCGCAAGCAGGAGAGGTACTTCCGGCCCGCGCTGCACGCCGCGATGGCCGCGTTCCCTCATCGAGCGGCCCGGCTCCTGGCACCGCGCGCGGCCGACGACCCGGACGTCCGCCACCTGCTGCGCGTGCACTCGGTGCTGCACCCCGAACTGGTTCTACCGCCCGCGCTGGGCGCTCCAACGCTGCCGGACGCACCTGTGTCGGCCTTGCCGCGTGTGCTGGCCGACCCGCCGTGGCTGCGCCGCCGCCCGCAGCCGAAACCCGTGGTGCTCAAGGATGTTCCGGTGCCCGCCGCCCACCTCGCGTGGCTGCCCGGCGAGCGCGAGGAGTGGCTGCAGGTCCGGAGTTGGTGGACCAAGCACCCCCAGGACTGGGAGCAGATCGCCCACGCGATCGAGCACCGCCTGCCGCGCTACCACGACCACAAGCTCTTCCAGGCAGGCCCGGAGGAGCTCGCCCGGCCGTTGCTGGCCGACTGGGTGCCGATCAGCACCGGGGGCGGTGAGTCCTGGGGCCGCGCCATCATCGCGAGGTTCGAGCTGGCGGCCCTCCCCGTGATGCGACGTGTGGCGGCGGCCAACCCCGCGACGGCCGGCGTGATCCTTCTCCCGTACGCCACCCCCGAAGTCGCCGAGACGATGGCGGACTGGCTGGCACGCCTCAAATCCGCCCGCACGATCGCCCTCGCCTGGCTGGCCCGGCACCGCGAGACCGCCGCCCGTCTCCTGCTCCCCGTCGCGCTGGGCGCGGCCGGTCCACGTCGCCGCAACGCCGAGGTCGCGCTGCGCCATCTCCACTTGGAGACGGGTGTCGACGTCATCGCGGTGGCCGCGTCGGTGTCCGCCGAAGCGGGCTCGGCCGTCCGCACGTTGATCGAGGTCGACCCGCTGGACGTCCTCCCGGCCAAGCTGCCCTCGGTCGCCTGGGCCGACCCGAGTCTGCTTCCCCAGGTGCTGCTGGCCGATCGCACCAGCGCGTTGTCCGCGGAAGCAGCCACCAACCTCCTGATGACGGCCGCACTGTCCAAACCGGACGCCGTCTACCCCGGCCTGCCGCTCGCCGTCGAAGCCTGCGACCGCGAGTCGCTGGCGGAGTTCGCCTGGGGAGTCTTCGGCCGCTGGACCGACCTGGACGCGCCTTCCAAGGACAGCTGGGCCCTGCACGCCCTCGGCTGGTTCGGCAACGACGACACGGCCCGCCGCCTGGCTCCCGTGATCCGCTCCTGGCCTGGCGAAAGCTCCCACGCCAAAGCCGTGACGGGCCTCGACGTGCTGGCCCAGATCGGCACCGAGGTCGCGCTGGTGCAGCTGAACCGCATCGCGGAACGGGTGAAGTTCAAGGGCCTCAAGACCAAGGCCCAGGAGAAGATCGCCGACATCGCGCTGTCCCTGGGCCTGTCACGCGACCAGCTGTCCGACCGCCTGGTCCCCCGTCTCGGCCTCGACGACGCCGCCACCCTAGTGATCGACTACGGCCCGCGGCAGTTCACCGTCGGCTTCGACGAACACCTCAAGCCGTACGTCCTGGACGCGGACGGCAAGCGCCGCACCGACCTCCCGAAGCCAGGTGCCCGCGACGACCAGCAGCTCGCCAAGGCGGAACACAAACGCTTCTCGACGTTGAAGAAGGACGTCCGCACGGTCGCGTCCGACCAGATCCACCGCCTCGAACGCGCCCTGGTCGCCCAGCGCACCTGGACCGCCGAGGAGTTCCACGCGGTCCTGGCCGCGCACCCGTTGCTGTGGCACCTGGTCCGCCGCCTGGTCTGGATCACCGACGAAGGTGTCTCGTTCCGCCTGGCCGAGGATCGCACCCTGGCCAACGTCGAGGATGACGAGATCGTTCTCCCGGAAGGCGCGACCGTCAGAGTGGCGCACCCGGTTGATCTCCAGGATCCGCTCGTCCGCGGTGGTGCCGGCGTCTTGGCGGCGTGGGGCGAGGTGTTCGCGGACTACGAGATCCTGCCGCCGTTCCCTCAACTCGGCCGCCCCACCCACGCCTTCGCATCCGGCGAACCCCAGGTCCCGCAGCTGCGGAAGTACGTCGGCCGAGCGGTCCCGGTGGGCAGGATCCTGGGCCTCACCAACCGGGGCTGGGTCCGCGGCGAACCCCAGGACAACGGCGTCGAGATGTGGATCACCCGCCCCCTCCCCTCCGGCGGCGCCCTGGTCGCCGCCCTGGATCCCGGCATCACCATCGGCGCCGTCGACCTCGATCCCGAGGCCGAGCTCAGCGCCCTCTGGTTCTCGGCAAGCGGCGAAGGCACCTGGAGCCCGCCGGAGGACGGTGGTCCGGACACCTTCGACATCGACCCGGTCACCGCGTCGGAGCTCCTGTCCGAACTGGCCTCCCTGCACGCGTGACCAGCAGTGCGACCCGATCGAACCGAAACTCTTTGGGGACATGACATGCGCAGGTGGGAGCTCGTCGACGGCGGCTCGGCGAAGTTCTGGGAGATCGAGCGGAACGGCGCCTCGGTGACCGTCCGGTTCGGACGCATCGGAACGGCCGGCCAGACCCAGACGAAGGAGCTGGCGTCGGAGACGGCGGCGGAAGCACACGTCGCGAAACTGGTGGCGGAGAAGGAAAAGAAGGGCTACCGGAGCGCGGGCGAGAAGCCCGCGGTCGTTCTCTCGAGCGAGGACACGTGGGAGATGCCGCCGGCGTGGTTGCGTCACGCGCTGCGGCGGCGGGACGTCGAACCGTTGCCGAAGCCGTTCACTCCGGACCTCGCTCTCGCACAGGAGGTGAGCGACTGGGTGGCGGCCAACGGCGAAGAGATCGCCGCGGTCATGACGCATCAGCTGTCGGAGCAACCACTGGTGCGCGTCCTGCAAGAGCACCTCGACGGACGGACGAGCCCCGAGGGCGCGGCACTGCTCGCCCGCGTGGCCCAGCTGCGCAAGGCGTCGGTGCACTGGTGGATCGCGGAGTACGGTCTGCCGTTCGCGGCGGCGGCAGCGGCGCATCACACGGCCGTCTTCGTCGGCGGCCACGTCAACTCGCGCACGGGCCGAACCTTCGACGCCTACCTGAAGCGCTTCGGGGATCACACGGTGCAGCTGCACAGCCACGACAGCGACAACCTGGGGCAGCTTCGCGCGGCCCTGGCAGCCGCCGACGACGCCACCTACGACGCGGCGGTCGCGGAGCTGGAGAAGGTCGGCGCGACGGACGCGGGGCGGCGGGCGCGGGCGTTCCTCGCGCCGACACGGCACGACTGGTTCGAAGAGGCGAACGAGCTGCCACCGCCGTACTACGGCCCCAACTGGCTAGCGCTGTGCGCGGTGAGCACGGTGGACCAGCTCGGGCGGGTGCAGGGGCTCGACCTGACGTCGACGCCGACCACGATGCACACAGCGCTGTACACACTGGGGCCCGCGATCGCGCCGTTCATCGCCCTGCAGATGGACCAGCAACAGCTCGGCGCGGACGAGCGCAAGTTCGCGTTGAAGGTGCTCGCCGCCCTGCCGACCGACGAGGCGTTCACGCTCCTGCTCGACCGGCTCGACGAAAAGTACGTGCGGCCGGCGCTGCTGTCCGCGATGAAGGCCTTCCCGCTGCGCGCGGTCCGGCTCCTGACCGAACGCGCCGGTTCCGACGCGGACTGCCTGCAGCTGCTCCGAGCACACCTGATGTCGCACGAGGGCCTGGACGTTCCGGCTGCCACCACGGCACTGCTGGCCGAGGTCGAGTCGCGAAGGGTGCCGGACGCACCGGCTTCGGCGTTGCCCCGAGTGCTGACCGGTGCACCGTGGACAGATCGCCGACCACAGCCGAAACCGTTGGTGCTGAAGGATGTTCCGGTTCCTCCAGCGCAGATCGCGTGGCTGCCGGGCGAGCGCGAGGAGTGGCTGGCGAAAGGCGCCGACTGGAACACGGGTTCCTACTGGGAGAGTCTGGCCGAGGCGATCAGGACCGGCCGGAACGGCGAGAACGACTTCCGAATGTTCCTGTCCGGTCCTGAGGATCTCGCCCGCCCGCTGCTCGCCGTCTGGGTGCCCGCCGACAACTGGGGTGGCGAGAGCTGGGGCAGGGCCATCGCCGCGAAGTACGAGCTGGACGCCCATCCCGCCGTCCTCCGTCTCGCGGCGAGCAACCCGCACGCGACCGGTGTGGTGCTGCTCCCGTATGCCAGCACCGAGGTCGCCGGGCTGATGGCGAACTGGTTGGTGCGCCTCAAGACCGCGCGGAAGTTCGCCGTCACCTGGCTGGCCCGCCACCGCGAGGAAGCCGCCCGCCACCTGCTGCCCGCAGCACTGGGAGCTGCAGGCCCAGAACGCCTCTACGCCGAAGCCGCGCTCCGCCACCTCCAGCTGACGGTCGGCATCGACGTCGTCGCGGTAGCCGCGTTCGTCAGCGCCGACGCCGCCGAGGCCGTCCGCACGGCGATCGACGCGGACCCGGTCGACCTCCTGCCCGCCAAGCTGCCGGTGATCGGCGAGTGGGCCGACACCCGGCTGCTCCCCCAGGTGCTGCTGGCCGACCGCACGTCCGCCCTGTCGGCAGAGGCGGCGACAAACCTCCTGATGACAGCAGCACTGTCCAAATCGGACACTCCCTACGCGGGTCTGCCGCTAGCCGTCGAAGCCTGCGACCGCGAGTCGCTGGCGGAGTTCGCCTGGGCGGTCTTCCGCACCTGGCTGGACGACGAGGCCCCGCCCAAGGAGGGCTGGGCGCTGCAAGCCCTGGGCTGGTTCGGCAACGACGAGACAGTCCTCCGGCTGGCACCGATGATCCGCGCGTGGCCGGGCGAGAACGCGCACGCGAAAGCCGTGACAGGCCTCGACGTCCTGGCGCAGATCGGCACCGAAACAGCGCTGGCGCAGCTGAACGGCATCGCGGAGAAGGTGAAGTTCAAGGCGCTCAAAGCCCGCGCGCAGGACAAGGTGGCCGACATCGCCGCCACCCTGGGCCTGACCCGCGACCAGCTGTCCGACCGACTCGTTCCCGGCCTGGGCCTGGACGAGGCCGCCACCCTGGTGATCGACTACGGCCCGCGCCAGTTCACCGTCGGCTTCGACGAGCACCTCAAGCCCTACGTCCTCGACCCGGACGGCAAGCACCGCAAGGACCTCCCGAAGCCCAGCGCGAAAGACGACCAGGACAAAGCTCCGCTGGAACACAAGCGCTTCACGACGTTGAAGAAGGAAGTCCGCACGATCGCGGCCGACCAGATCCAGCGTCTCGAACAAGCCATGATCACCCAGCGCACCTGGACCGCCACCGAGTTCCACACAGTGCTGGCCGCCCATCCGTTGCTGTGGCACCTGGTCCGCCGCCTGGTCTGGCTAACCGACGAGAGCCTTTCGTTCCGCCTGGCAGAAGACCGCACCCTCGCCGACGCGAACGACGAGGAGTTCACCCTCCCCGAGAACGCGACAGTCCGCGTAGCCCACCCAGTGGAGCTCCAAGCCACGCTGACAGCGTGGGGCGAGGTGTTCGCCGACTACGAGATCCTGCAACCGTTCCCGCAACTAGGCCGCACGACCCACGCTTTCTCGCCCGACGAACCCCTGATCCCACAGCTGGCCAAGTACCTGAACGTCCCCGCGCCAGTGGGCAGAATCCTCGGCCTCACAAAACGAGGCTGGCTCCGCGGCACCCCCCAAGACGCGGGCGTAGAAGAATGGATCACCCGCCCGCTACCCGCCGGCGGCGCCCTGGTCGCCTGCCTGGACCCAGGCATCGCCATCGGCTCGATCGACGTCTTCCCGGACGTCAAGTTCACCGACCTGTGGTTCTCACCCTCCGGCAAGGGCCACTGGACGCCCCCGCGCGAGGGCAGCCCCGACACCTTCGAGATCGACGCGGTCACGGCCTCGGAGCTCCTAGCCGACCTGGAGTCCCTGCACTCGTGAGCTGACCTGCTTGTTCTGGTGATCGACGAAAAGTGTCAGACCGGCTTAGTACGGTCCCCGCATCAACTCGGATCGGACCCCAGGGGGTACGGCAGTGCGCAGGTGGGAGCTCGTCTCGGGCGGCTCGGCGAAGTTCTGGGAAATCAAGCAGGACGGCACGTCGGTGACCGTCCGCTTCGGACGGCTGGGCACCTCAGGCCAGACCCAGACGAAGGAGCTCGCATCCGCGGAGGCGGCCGAGGCGCACATCGCGAAACTGGTGGCGGAAAAGGAGAAGAAGGGCTACGCCGCAGCCGACTCAGCACCAGCCGCGGCGTCTCCAAGCACCGCCCAGGCCACCACCACAGCCTCTCCCGCCACCGCCACGACTCTCACCGCGGTCTCTCCCATCACCGCCGCCACTCCCACCATCACAGCTCCCACCACTACGGCCTCTCCTGCCACCGCCGTGTCCTCCCCCAACACCGCGCCTCCCACCGCCATCGCGGCTCCGACCACCACGACCTCTCCCACCACTGCCGCATCCCCCACTACCGCAGTTCCCGCCACGACGGCCTCTCCCGCCACCGCCGTCCCCTCCGCCACCACCTCAGTTCCCACCACAGCGGCCGCATCCTCGACTACCGCAACTCCCACCACCACCACGACCTCTCCCGCCACCGCCGCGTCCTTCGAGCCGGCCTCCACCCCAGACCCCCATCAACCGACCCCCGAACCCGCGCCCGCCATCGACGAAGACACCTGGTCCATGCCCAAGTCCTGGATGCGCGAAGTGGTGCGCCAACGCGGATTCGATCCAGCACCAATGTTCTCGCTGGACCACGACATGGCCGCCACCGCGAGACAAAGGCAGGTCAAGCAGGTCGCCACCCTCGACCGCGTCCTGGCCGCACAGGACTCCGACGCCGAGCTCGTCCAGGCCGTGCGGGACCACCTGGCCGGACAGCCGAATCCCGAAGGGGCGGCGGCGATCTCCATCATCACCGAACGCGACGTGGCGTCGGTGCACCACTGGATCGCCGACCACGGGCTGGCGTTCGCGGTCGAGGCGACGATCCACAGCATCGGGATCTACTCCGGCCCGGTGTGGCGTCCGCAGCTGAGTGAGTTCAGCGACTCGCACGTGTACCGCTACGACGGCTCGGTGCAGGTGAGCAACGGCAGCCGGGAAGCCCAGATGCTCACGCAGCTGCGGTACGCGATGGCAGTCGCGGACGACAAAACGCGCGACGAAGCCGAAGCGGTGCTGGGCCGGATGAGTCACCCGGACGTCGAGGTGATCCGCGCCTACCTGGCGACGTGGCGGGCCGACTGGTTCGACGAGGCGTGCGCGCAGCCGAACTCGTCGACGAAGTGGTGGATGGTTCCCTGCAGCGCGAGCAACTACGACGAGTTCGCGAGCTCCCCGGCGCCGCTGACCAACGGGGCGTATCTCCTGAACACCGCGGTGTACGTGCTAGGCCCGGCCATCGCGCCGTTGCTCGCGCTGGAGCTCGACAAGTCGTACCAGCGCGCGGACAGCCGCAAGCAGGTGCTCAAGGTGCTGGCCGGGCTGCCGACGGACGAGGCGTTCACGATCCTGCTCGACCGGCTCGACACCAAGTACGTCCGCCCGGCGCTGCTGTCGGCGGTGGCGGCGTACCCGGCCCGTGCCGCCCGGCTGCTCGCGGAACGGGCGGAGGGCGACGACGATCTGCGGCAGCTGCTGAGCGTGCACCTGACGGCACACCCGCATCTCGAGGTGCCGGAAGGCTTCACCGCGACCGACGAAACGAAGGTGCCGGAAGCCCCGGCGGAAGCGTTGCCGTCGGTGCTCACCTCGCCGCCGTGGCTACACCGCCGCCCGCCGGTGAAGCCCGTGGTGGTGCAGGACGTTCCGGTGCCCGCGCCGTCGGCGGTCTGGGAGCCGGGCGAGCGCGACGCGTGGCTGAAGGGCGCGTACTGGGGCGACCACCACGACTGGCGTGACCTGCTCAAGGACTACCTCAAGAACAAGAACAGCTGGAGCGCCAACGACCTCTTCCTGATGGCGCCCGAGGACGAGGTCCGGCACCTGCTGGCGGACTGGCGGCCTCGCCTGGGCTGGAGCTCCGAGCGGTCGGGCAAGCGCATCGCCGCACGGTTCGGTTTCGACGCCTTACCGCCGTTGCTGTACATCGCCGAGTCGAACGTCGGTGCTGCGTCGATCCTGCTGCCGTTCGCGAGTCCTGAGGTCGCCACGCTGATGGCGGACTGGCTGGTGCGCCTCAAGCAGACCCGGCGCGTCGCGCTCGGCTGGCTCGCCCGGCATCGCGAGACGGCCGCCCGCTTCCTGCTGCCCGCCGCGTTGGGGGCTCCGGGTGTCGCACGCCGCAACGCGGAGGCCGCGATCCGCCAGCTCCACGGCATGGGCGTGGACATCGCCGCTCCCACCGCGGAAGCCGAAGCAGGCAAAGAGGCGTTGCTGTCGATCGACCCGGTCGACGTGCTGCCGGCCAAGCTGCCGGTGATCGGCGAGTGGGCCGACACCAGGCTGTTGCCCCAGGTGCTGCTGAGCGACCGCAAGCAGGCCCTGTCACCGGAAGCCGCGAAGAACCTGCTGATGACCGCCGCGTTGTCGAAGCAGGGCGACGTCTACGCGGGTCTGCCGATCGCCCGCGAAGCACTCGACCGCGACTCGCTGGCGGAGTTCGCCTGGGCGGTCTTCCAACGCTGGCAGGAGGCCGGGGCGCCGTCGAAGGAGGGCTGGGGCCTCAGCGCGCTCGGCTGGTTCGGCGACGACTCGACGGTGCGCGCGTTGTCGCCGCTGATCCGCAACTGGCCTGGCGAAAGCCAGCACGCCAAGGCGGTGACGGGTCTCGACGTGCTCGCCGACATCGGCACCGAGGTCGCCCTGTCCCACCTGAACAGCATCGCCGAGAAGGTGAAGTTCAAGGGCCTCAAGTCGAGGGCACAGGAGAAGGTCGGCCAGATCGCCGCCGAGCTGGACCTGTCCCGCGACCAGCTGGCCGACCGCCTGGTCCCCCGTCTCGGCCTCGACGACGAGGGCTCGCTGGTGATCGACTACGGCCCGCGCCAGTTCACCGTGGGCTTCGACGAGCAGCTCAAGCCGTACGTGCTCGACCCTGATGGCAAGCGGCGCAAGGACCTTCCGAAACCGGGCGCGAAGGACGACCAGGACCGCGCGCCGTTGGAGCACAAGCGCTACACGGCGTTGAAGAAGGACGTCCGGACCGTCGCCGCCGACCAGATCCACCGCCTCGAACGGGCCATGGTCGACCAGCGCACGTGGACCGCCGGGGAGTTCCGCACGGTCCTGGCCGCGCATCCGTTGCTGTGGCACATCGTTCGCCGCCTGGTCTGGGTCACCGGCGACGGCCTTTCGTTCCGCCTGGCAGAAGACCGCACGCTCGCCGACGCGGGCGACGACGAGTTCACGCTCGCGGAGAACGCCACCGTCCGCGTCGCGCACCCGGTCGATCTCCAGGACACCCTCGAAGCCTGGGGCGAGATCTTCGCCGACTACGAGATCCTGCAGCCGTTCCCGCAGCTCGGCCGGCCACTGCACCTGCTGCCGCCGGGCGAGAACTTCCTGACAGGGCTGGAGAAGTACACCGACGAGCCCTACGCGATCGGCAAGCTCCTCAGCCTCACCAAGAGGGGCTGGGTCCGCGGCGAA
This sequence comes from Lentzea sp. NPDC051838, assembly GCF_040681245.1. NCBI lineage: Bacteria > Bacillati > Actinomycetota > Actinomycetes > Pseudonocardiales > Pseudonocardiaceae > Lentzea > Lentzea sp. NPDC051838. The sequence goes on along the minus strand of NZ_JBFAYI010000004.1, from coordinate 104,114 downwards.
CCGCAGGACGCCGGCGTGGAGTGCTGGATGACCAGGCCCGTTCCCGGCGGTGGTGCGCTCGTCGCCTCGCTCGACCCCGGCATCGCGGTGGGCGCCATCGACTTCTTCCCGGAGATCAGCTTCACCGAGCTCTGGTACTCCCCCATGAACCACGGCTACTGGTCGTCGCGGAAGAACTCCTCGCCCACCGTGGAGATCGACCCGATCACGGCGTCCGAAATCCTGTCCGAACTGGAGTCGCTGCGCTCGTAGCGTCAAAAATTGTCAGACCCCATCAGTAACGTCCTTCACAGACATCGACTCCGGTTTCCGACCCAAAGGGGTGCAGGCAGTGCGCAGGTGGGAGCTCGTCTCGGGCAGCTCGGCGAAGTTCTGGGAGATCGAGCAGGACGGCACCGCGGTGACCGTCCGCTTCGGACGGCTGAACACGGCAGGCCAGACCCAGACCAAGGAGCTCGCCTCCGCGGAGGCGGCCGAGGCGCACGTCGCGAAACTGGTGGCGGAGAAGGAGAAGAAGGGCTACGCCGAAGTCGGCTCGGTCCCGACGACCGGCGCGGCCGGCGCCCAGCAACCCGCCGCCACTCCCACCACGGGCCAGTCCGCACCCACCACCAGCTCATCCGCTCCCGCCACCGGACCTTCCACCGAGATCTCCCCGGCCTCCCCCACCACCGATGCCTCCACCCCAGACGCCCTCTCCATCGACGAGGACGCCTGGGTCATGCCCAAGGCCTGGCTGCGCGACGTGGTGCGGCAGCGCGGTTTCCACCCGGCGCCGGAGTTCACCCTCGACACCGCCAAAGCAGCGGAAGCCCGCCGCAAGGCCACCGAACACGCCGACCTCGTCGAGCGCGCCCTGTCCTCGCAGGCTTCCGCCGACGACCTCGTCGAAGCGACCCGCGAACACCTCGCCGGACAGCCGAATCCGGCCGGTGCGGCGGCGATCGCCACCATCACGTCGTCAGGACTCGCGGCGGTGCACGCCTGGATCGCCGACCACGGTCTGGCGTTCGCGGCCGCGGCGACGGTGGAGTTCATGGGGATCACGTTCCAGCAGGAGTGGCACGAGCGCGGCCGGCACAGGACCGAGACCCGCCTGTTCCGCTGGCACGGCTACCACCAGATCAGCCGCACCGAGCCGGAAGGCCACATGCTGATCTCGGCGAGGTACGCGCTCGCGCTGGCGGGCGACGAGGAGCGCGAGGCCGCGGAAGCCGCGCTGGAGCAGGTGGCCACCACGGCGCAGGCGCGGGAGCTGCGAGCGTTCCTGGTGCCGTCGCGGGCGGACTGGTTCGACCAGGTGGCCGGTCAGTCGCACTACCTCAGCTGGTGGCTCGTTCCGTGCAGCGCCAGCAGCCTCGCCGACTACGACAAGGCAGGCCGGTCGCTGCCCAGCTGGGCTTTCGTGCTCTACACGGCGGTCTACGTGCTGGGCCCTGCCATCGCGCCGCTGCTCGCGGAGGAGCTCGACGGCGAGTACCAGGTCGCGGACACCCGCAAGCTGGCGCTGAAGGTCCTCGCGGGCCTGCCGACCGACGAGGCGTTCACGATGCTGCTCGACCGCATCGACACCAAGTACGTGCATCCGGCGCTGCTGTCCGCCATGGCCGCGTTCCCGAAGCGTGCGGCAAGGCTGCTGTCGCAACGGGTGTCGGACGGCACCGTGCGGCAGTTGCTGAGCGCGCACCTGCTGTCGAACCCGTCGCTCACGGTGCCCGCCGACGTTGCCGCGGTGCTCGCCGAGTCCGAGGTGCGGACGCTGCCGGAAGCCTCGGCAGACCAGTTGCCGACCCTGCTGGTCTCGCCGCCGTGGCACAACCGCAAGCCACAGGCAAAACCCGTGGTGCTGAACGACCTTCCGGTTCCGGACGCGTCCGTCGTGTGGGAGACGGGCGAACGCGAGCAGTGGCTGAAGAAGGGCGACGACTGGATCTCCAGTCACCAGGACTGGCGCAAGCTGCTCGCGGAGTTCCGCAAGGGCACGGTCGGCTACTACGACAACGACCTCTTCCTGCTCGCGCCCGAGGCCGAGGTGCGGCCGCTGCTGGCCGAGTGGAAGCCGAACTACAGCTACGGCGTCGAGGAGTGGGGCCGGCGGCTCGCGGCCCGCTTCGGCGTCGACGCCGTGCCCGCGCTGATCCGGCTCGCTCAGGGAAGCCCCGGTTCCGGCGGCGTGATCCTGCTGCCGTTCGCCACCTCCGAGGTGGCCGCGCAGATGGCCGACTGGTTCGCACGGACCAAGCAGCCCCGCCGCTGGGGCATCGAGTGGCTGGGCCGCCATCGCGAGCAGGCCGCCCGGCTTCTCATCCCGGCCGCGGCGGGCAAGGCGGGCGTCCCCCGTCGCAGCGCCGAGGCCGCGCTCCGCTACCTGCACGGCATCGGCGTCGACGTGGCGGCCGTCGCCGAGGCCGCGGGGGCGAAGGCGGCGATCGATGTCGTGCTGTCCGTCGACCCGATCGACGTCCTGCCGGCCAAGCTGCCGAACCTCGGCGACTGGGCCGACACCCGCCTGCTCCCCCAAGTTCTGCTCAGCGACCGCAAGCACGCCCTGTCGCCGGAAGCAGCGAAGAACCTCCTGATGACCGCCGCGCTGTCGAAGCCGGGCGAGCTCTACGCGGGTCTGCCGATCGCCCGCGAGGCACTCGACCGCGACTCGCTCGCGAAGTTCGCGTGGGCCGCGTTCGACCAGTGGCAGAAGGCCGCTGGCCCGTCGAAGGAGGGCTGGGTGCTGAACGCGCTCGGCTGGTTCGGCGACGACTCCACGGTTCGCGCGTTGTCCCCGCTGATCCGCAACTGGCCGGGCGAGAGCCAGCACACCAGGGCCGTCGCGGGTCTCGACGTGCTAGCCGACATCGGCACCGAGGTGGCGCTGTCGCACCTGAACAGCATCGCCGAGAAGGTGTCCTTCAAGGGCCTCAAGACCAAGGCGCAGGAGAAGGTCGCCCAGATCGCGGCCGAGCTGGGCCTGTCGCGCGACCAGCTGTCCGACCGTCTCGTGCCGCGCCTGGGCCTCGACGACGCGGCGACCCTGGTGATCGACTACGGCCCGCGCCAGTTCACCGTCGGCTTCGACGAGCACCTCAAGCCCTTCGTGCTCGACCCGGACGGCAAGCGCCGCAAGGACCTCCCGAAGCCCGGCGCCAAAGACGACGAGGACAAGGCACCGCTGGAGCACAAGCGGTTCACGGCGCTGAAGAAGGACGTCCGCACCATCGCGTCCGACCAGATCCAGCGGCTCGAACGCGCGATGGTCAACCAGCGCACGTGGACCGCCGAGGAGTTCGACACGGTGCTGGCCGCGCACCCGTTGCTGTGGCATCTGGTCCGCCGCCTGGTCTGGATCACCGACGAGGGGGTTTCGTTCCGCCTCGCCGAAGACCGCACGCTGGCCAACGCAGAGGACGACGAGTTCACGCTCCCGGAGAACGCGACGGTCCGCGTGGCGCACCCCGTCGATCTGCAGGGTTCGCCCGCGTGGGGCGAGGTGTTCGCGGACTACGAGATCCTGCAGCCGTTCCCCCAGCTAGGCCGCCCGGTCCACCTGATCACCTCCCAGGACGACGTCCTCGCCACCCTCAAGAAGCACTGCGACGTACCGCTGCCGATCGGCAAGATCCTCGGCCTCACCAAGAAGGGCTGGGTCCGCGGCGAACCCCAGGACGCGGGCGTCGAGTGCTGGATCACCAGGCCCATCCCCAGCGGCGGCGCTCTCGTCGCCTCGCTGGACCCCGGCATCGCCGTGGGCGCGGTCGACGTGTTCCCCGAGGTCAGTTTCACCGAAATGTGGTTCTCGCCCAACGGCGACGGTGACTGGTCCGCCCCGAAGGACGCGCCGAGCACCTTCGACGCCGACCCGATCACCATCTCCGAGATCGTGTCCGAACTGGAGTCGTTGCGCGCGTGATCCGCCCAGGGCGTCAGTTCTTTAAGCCGACCCAAAAAGCCCTGGGTACTGTCCGCGGAAATCAACTCCGGTAACTGATCAGAGGGGTACGACAGTGCGCAGGTGGGAACTCGTCACGAGCGGCTCGGCGAAGTTCTGGGAGATCGGCCAGGACGGCGCCGAGGTGACCGTCCGGTTCGGACGGCTCGGCACAGCCGGCCAGACCCAGACCAAGGAACTCGCATCGGTCGAGGCGGCGCAGGCGCACGTCGCGAAGGTGGTGGCGGAGAAGGAGAAGAAGGGCTACCGCGAATCCGCAACGGCAACGCCCGCATCCGCCACCGCCTCGCTCGCCAACCAGCCCACCATCGCCTCGCCTGCCAACCAGCCCACTGTCGCCTCTCCCACCGCCACCTCCCCAAGCTCCCCCACCGAACCCGCCACCCTCGACGAGGACACCTGGGTCATGCCCAGACCCTGGTTACGCGACGTCGTGCGGCAGCGCGGTTACACCCCGGCACCGGAGTTCACCCTCGACCCCACCCAGGCAGCCCAAGCGCGACAGCACCTGGCCGACCAGTCCGAAGCGATCGAACGCGCGTTGTCCGCCAAGAACGCGAAGCCGGACCTGGTCGCCGCAGCCCGCGAACACCTGGCCGGACAGCCGAACCCTGTTGGCGCAGCGGCGATCGCGGCCATCACGACCTACAGCCCGTCGATGATCCACGCCTGGATCGAAGACCACGGACTCGTTTTCGCCGTCACCGCGACCGTCGAGCTGATGGGGCTGGCCTACCTCGATCAGTGGGACGAGCGGCGCGGCAGGTGGACGGGCATCGTTCTGCAGCACCGGCGCGACCGCTACGACTCGGAGCCCGACAAGCCGGACGCGCAGATGCTCACCGCTGCCCGGTACGCGCTCGCCTCGGCACAAGACGAGGAGCGCCAGGAAGTCGAGGCCGCGCTGGACGCACTGCGCGCGACGGCCATGGTGAAGGAAGCGCGGTCGTACCTGGTGCCGGCGCGGGCCGACTGGTTCACGCAGGCGTGCAAGCAGCAGTGGACGCAGAGCCGCTCGTGGATGCTGCCGTGCAGCGCGAGCGACATCAAGGCTTACGAGAAGCAGGACCAGCCGCTGACCGGCTCGGCCGCTGTCATGTATACGGCGGCGTACGTGCTGGGCCCGGCCATCGCGCCATTGCTCGCGGAGGAGCTCGACGAGGGCTACGGGACATCGGATCGCCGCAAGCAGGCGTACAAGGTTCTCGCGGCACTGCCGACGGATGAGGCGTTCACCATCCTGCTCGACCGGCTGGACAGGAAGTACGCGCGTCCGGCGCTGCAGGCCGCGATGGCCGCGTTCCCGACGAGGGCCGTGCGGCTGATGACGGAACGCATCCAGGGCAGCGACGAGGTCCGGCAGCTGCTCACCGCGCATCTGCTGGCGAACCCGTCGCTCACCGCGTCCGCCGAGGTGACGGCGATGGTCGCCGAGTCCGAGGCGAAGACGCTGCCGGAAGCGTCGGCCGACCAGCTGCCGCCGTTGCTGGCCTCGCCGCCGTGGCACCACCGCAAGCCGCAGGCAAAACCCGTGGTGCTGAACGACGTTCCAGCACCGCAGGCGTCCCTCCAGTGGCTGCCGGGCGAGGAAGAGGAATGGCTGAAGGCGTTCAGCTACGACTGGTACCTGAAGAGCCACAACTGGAAGAAGCTGCTCGAGCAGTACCAGGCGGGCACCCTCGGCTACAACGACAACGACCTGTTCCTCATCGCCCCGGCGGACGAGGTGCGGCACCTGCTCGCGGACTGGCAGCCGAACTGGACCTCCGACGCCGAGGACTGGGGCCGCAAGATCGCCGCCAAGTTCGGCATCGACGCCGTGCCCGCGCTCGTGCGGCTCGCCCAGGCCTCCCCCGCGACGAACGGGCTGTTGCTGCTGCCGTTCGCCACCGTCGAGGTGGCAGGTGTGATGGCCGGCTGGTTCGCGAGGAGCAAGCAGGCGAAGCGGTGGGCCGTCGAGTGGCTGGATCGCCACCGCGACCTGGCCGTTCGCCTGCTCATCCCCGCGGCGACGGGGAAGGCGGGTACCGCTCGCAGCAATGCCGAAGTGACCCTGCGCCATCTGCGCGGCATGGGTGTGGACGTGCCGGCCGTCGCCGAGGACTGCGGTGCGCGGGCGGCGATCGACGTCGTGCTGTCGGTGGATCCGGTCGACGTGCTGCCCGCCAGACTGCCGGTGATCGGCGACTGGGCCGACCCCCGGCTGCTCCCCCAAGTCCTCCTCGAAGGCCGCGAGCACGCCCTGTCCGCGCAGGCGACGCGCGACCTGCTGATGATGGCCGCGCTGTCCAAGCCGGACGACGTCTACGCCGGGCTGCCAATCGTCAGACAGAAGTTTGATCCGATCTCGCTGGCCGAGTTCGCCTGGGCGGTCTTCCAGGCCTGGGACCAGGCGGGCGCGCCGTCGAAGGAGAACTGGGCGCTGAGCGCGCTCGGCTGGTTCGGCGACGACTCGACGGTGCGCGCGTTGTCCCCGCTGATCCGCGACTGGCCGGGCGAGGGACTGCACGCCAGAGCCGTCGCGGGTCTCGACGTCCTCGCCGAGATCGGCACCGAGATCGCCCTGTCCCACCTCAACACCATCGCGGAGAAGGTGTCGTTCAAGGGCCTCAAGACCAAGGCCCAGGAGAAGGTCACCCAGATCGCCACCGCGCTCGGCCTCTCGCGCGACCAGCTGTCCGACCGGCTCGTGCCGCGGCTGGGCCTCGACGACGCCGCGACCCTGGTGATCGACTACGGCTCGCGCCAGTTCACGGTCGGCTTCGACGAGCAGCTCAAGCCGTTCGTTATCGACCCGGACGGCAAGCGCCGCAAGGATCTCCCCAAGCCGGGCGCGAAGGACGACGAGGACCTGGCGCCGAGGGAGCACAAGCGGTTCACGACGTTGAAGAAGGATGTCCGCACCATCGCGTCCGACCAGATCAAACGCCTCGAACGCGCCATGGTCGACCAGCGCACCTGGGCCATCGACGAGTTCCTGACGGTGCTCGTGCCGCACCCGTTGCTCTGGCACCTGGTCCGCCGCCTGGTCTGGATCACCGACGAGAACGTCGCCTTCCGCCTGGCGGAGGACCGGACCCCGGCGGGCGTCGAGGACGACGAGCTCACGTTCGCCGAGGGCACCACGGTTCGGGTCGCGCACGCCGCAGAGCTCGGCGACAGCCTCGAGACCTGGAGCGAGACGCTCGCCGACTACGAGATCCTGCAGCCGTTCCCCCAGCTGGGCCGGCCGGTTCACCAGTTGGGATCCGGCGAGGACCTGCTCGGGCGGCTCAAGAAGTACTGCGACACCCCGTACCCGTTCGGCAAGATCCTCGGCCTCACCAAGAGGAGCTGGGTTCGCGGCACGCCTCAGGACGCCGGCGTCGAGTGCTGGATGACCCGCCCGGTGCCGGACGGCGGTGCGCTCGTCGTCAGGCTCGACCCCGGTATCGCGGTGGGCGTCGTCGACGAGTTCCCCGAGATCTCCCTCACCGACGTGTGGTTCTCGCCCAGCGGCAAAGGCGAGTGGTCCGCGCCGAAGGACGCCCCCACCACGATCGCGCTCGACCCGGTCACCATCTCCGAACTGCTCTCCGAACTGGAGTCCCTCCACTCATGACCAGCACCCAGACGATGCAGCGCCCGCCCGCCGAGGTCCGTTTCGCGGACGAGCTCGCACGCCTGCGCGACGGCGACACCGCGCCGAGGCCGCCCGGCTGGGCGCTCAGTCTCGAAGCCGCCCGCACCTTCGTGGTGGGCAACGAGAAGCAGAAGATCACCAAGAAGTTCGTCGGCGATCCGTCTCTTGTGGACAGAGCGCTGGTCACGCTGGCGACCAGCCGCGGCCTGATGCTCGTCGGCGAGCCGGGTACCGCGAAGTCGTTGCTGTCCGAACTGATCGCAGCCGCGGTGTGCGGCGAGTCGACGCTGACCATCCAGGGCGGCGCCGCGACCACCGAGGACCAGATCAAGTACTCGTGGAACTACGCGCTGCTGGTGGCGGAGGGGCCGTCGCCGCGCTCGCTCGTGCCCGCGCCGATGCTCAAGGGAATGGCCGAGGGCAAGATCGTGCGGTTCGAGGAGATCACCCGCTGTCCGCTCGAGGTGCAGGACTGCATGCTTTCGATGCTGTCGGACCGGGTGATGGCGATCGGAGAGCTCGACGGGCCGGACGGCATGGTGTTCGCACAGGACGGGTTCAACGTCATCGCGACGGCGAACACGCGCGACCGAGGCGTCAACGAGATGAGCGCGGCGCTCAAGCGGCGGTTCAACTTCGAGACGGTGTTCCCGATCGCGGACTTCGACACCGAGCTCGCGCTGGTCGAGCAGGAAGCGGCGAAGCTACTGGAACGCTCCGGCGTGCAGCTCGCGCCGAAGCGGGACGTGCTGGAGGTGCTCGTCAAGACGTTCCGCGACCTGCGAGAGGGCAACGACCGGCTCACGACCGTCATGAGCACGGCCGAGGCGGTGTCGGTGGCGCACGCGGTCGGGCTGCGCGGCTGGTTCCTGCGCGGTGAGGCGGGGACGGCGGCGGACGTCGTCGAGTGCCTGGCGGGCACGGCGGCCAAGGACAACGCGGAGGACCTCGCGCGGCTGCGCAGGTACCTGGAGCAGCACGCGCCGCGCCGCAAGGGCAAGCAGTGGCAGGAGCTGCACCAGGCCCGGCACCTGCTGCCCGGCTGATGGGGGCCGTGTTCGTCGGCGTCCGGCACCACAGTCCCGCCTGTGCCCGGCTGGTCGCCGCCACCATCGAGGAACATCAGCCGGCGTACGTGCTGATCGAGGGTCCTGCCGACTTCAACGAGCGCATCGACGAGCTGCTGCTGGGCCACGAGCTGCCGGTCGCGCTGTTCAGCTACTCCGCAGAGCACGCGTCGTGGTCGCCGTTCTGCGACTACTCGCCGGAGTGGGTGGCGATCACCGAGGCACGCCGCCACCACGCCGAGGTCAGGTTCATCGACCTGCCCGCGTGGCACAAGGCGTTCCACGACGTCACGAACCGGTACGCGGACGCAGAGTTGCGTTACGCGGAGGTCGTCGAGCGGCTGTGCAAGGAGTTCGCGGTCGACAACGTCGACGCGCTCTGGGACCACCTCTTCGAGTCCGAGGAGGAGCCGAAGGGCATGGCCGAGTACTTCGACCTGCTGCGCGGCACGGCGACGGCGGACGAGGGTGACTCGGCGCGCGAGGAGTACATGGCGCGCTGGGTGCGGGCGGCAGTGAAGGACGCGGGCGACAGGCCCGTCGTCGTGATCACCGGTGGCTTCCACACGGCAGCGCTCAAGGCGAAGCTCGACGGAGAGGCTGAGTGGCCTGAGGTGCCGGAACGCGAACTTGGCGCCAGCTATCTCGTGCCGTACTCGCACTCACGGCTCGACGCGTTCACCGGCTACCAGTCGGGCATGCCGTCGCCGGGCTACTACCAGCAGGTCTGGGAGAACGGCGCGCAGAAAGCCGCGGACTGGCTCATCGAGTCGGTGGCGACGCGGTTGCGCCGCAAGCAGCAACCGGTGTCCACAGCGGACCTGATCGCGGCGCACACCCAGGCCGGAGCTCTCGCCCGGTTGCGCGGACACGAGAACCTCGCTCGCACCGACGTGCTCGACGGCCTGACCAGCGCGCTGATCTCCGAAGACCTCACGCAGCCGCCGCCGTGGACGCGGCGTGGCACGTTGCAGCCCGGCGCGCACCCCGCGCTGGTCGAGATGATCGGGGCGCTGCGGGGCGACAAGGTCGGGCGCCTGCACCCGGACACCCCGGCACCGCCGCTGGTCAACGCCGTGCAGGAGCTGCTCCGCGCGCACGGTCTCGACCAGGAGGGCAAGGTCGCGCTCGACCTCACGGACGCGAACGCGTTGGAGCGCAGCAGAATCCTGCACCGGCTCCGGGTGCTGGGGATTCCCGGCTTCGAGCGCACGAGCGGGCCGCGGCAGGGCGCGGCACCGCAGCTGGACGAGCAGTGGACGCTCAAGCCCGTCGAGGAGCGGCTGGCGGCGTTGATCGAGGCCGCCGAGAACGGTGCCACGCTTCCGGAAGCGGCCGGGGTGGCGCTCGAACGGCGCTCCCGGCACGCGCAGCTGGACCAGCTCGCGGGCATCCTGTTCGACGCGGTGCTGTGCGGGATCACGGCGTTGTCCGGCAGGGTCAAGGAAACGCTCAACGAAGGCGTCAAAGAGACCGGCGATCTCGGCGCGCTCGGTCACGTGCTGGGTGGCGTGCTCGGGCTGTGGCGGCACGACAGGTTGTTCGGCACGGCGAAGGATCCGTTGCTGGGCGCGGTGATCGACACCGGCACGGCCAGGGTGCTGTGGCTGATCGAGGGCCTGCACGGCGGACCGGCTCCGGCCGACGAGAACCGGTTGCGGGCGATGGCGGCGACCAGGGACGCGGTGCTGCACGCGAAAGCCGCGCTGTCGCTGGACATCGCGGACGTCACGGGCGTGGCGACCCGCGTGAGCAACGACGTGCAGGCGCCACCGGACCTGCGCGGCGCGGCGCTCGGCCTGGCGTGGACGCTCGGTGCGCAGCCGGACGTGCGGAAGGCCCGCGGCATCAAGGAGCTCGGCGACTGGCTCGCAGGCTTGTTCGCGGTGGCCCGCGAAGAGGTGCTGGCGAGCCCCGAGCTGGTCGGCGTGCTGGACGAGCTGGTCAGCGCGATGACCGAGGAGGAGTTCCTGGTGGCGCTGCCCGCGTTGCGGCTCGCCTTCAGCTACTTCCCGCCCAGGGAAAGGGAGACGATCGCGGCGACGGTGCTGTCCCACCGCGGCGTCCAGGGCGACGCGCGGACAGTCACTCGTCTCGCTTCCGACCCGATGGTGATCGCGGAGGCGATGGCCGTGGAGAAGCGCGTCGACGCGCTGCTGGTGAAGGGCGGTCTCGCGTGACCGACATGGAACGGTGGCGGCTCATCCTCGGCGAGCCCGCGCAGCGCTGCGCCGGCGGCCTGCAGGGCGACGCGGCCGGACGGGACGCCGCGCTCGACTGGCTCTACGGGCGCGATCCCGACCTGGCCGAACGCGGCGTGCGCAAGGGCGGCAGCGAGGACTCCGTGCTGCAGACCGTCGACTGGCTCGACCAGGTGCACCGGCTCTTCCCCAGGGAGACGATCGAACGCCTGGAACGCGACGCCGTCGAACGCTACGAGATCACCGACGTGGTCACGGATCCCGACGTGCTGCAACGCATCGAGCCGAACCCGGCGTTGCTGCGCGCGGTGCTGCGGACCAAGCACCTGATGAACCCGGCAGTGCTCGCGATGGCGCGCAAGATCGTCGAGGCGGTCGTCAAGCAGCTGATGGAGAAGCTCAAGACCGAGGTGCGGCAGGCGTTCAGCGGCACGAGGTCGCGCAGGCCGAGCATCCACCGCAACTCGCGCAACTTCGACTTCCGCGCCACGATCAGGGCGAACCTCCAGCGCTACCAGCCCGACGAGCGCAAGCTCTCGATCGAGCACGCGAAGTTCTTCTCGCGCACCAAGAAGCACGTCGAGCAGTGGCAGGTGATCCTGCTGGTCGACCAGTCCGGGTCGATGACGAGCTCGGTGATCCACTCGGCGGTCACCGCGGCCTGCCTGTGGGGCCTGCCGGGCCTCAAGACGCACCTCATCGCCTTCGACACCAACGTCGTCGACCTGACGTCCGACGTCACCGACCCGGTCGAGCTGCTGATGAAGGTGCAGCTCGGCGGCGGCACCGACATCGCCAAGGCCACCGCGTACGGGGCGAGCCTCGTCGACAGCCCGCGCCGCGCGATCGTGGCGCTGATCAGCGACTTCTACGAGGGCGGCAACGAGGCGCACCTCGTCCGCACGGTGAAGAACCTGTGCGAGCAGGGCACCCAGGTCCTGTGCCTGGCCGCGCTGGACGAGGAGGCGAACCCGGACTACGACCGCGCGCTGGGCCAGCGCCTCGCCAACGTCGGCGCCCACGTCGGCGCGATGACCCCAGGCCAGCTAGCGGAATTCGTTGCGGAGAAACTCAGGTGACCAGACCCGACCTGCTGGCCCTCACCCCGGACGCGCTCGCGGCGCTCGCCAACCGCGGCCTGGTGAAGCGCGCAGTCAAGGAGCTCGACGCGGGTGCCGTTCCCGCGCTCGACACCGACCCCACCGGCACCGTCCAGGGCAAGTTCCCGGACGGCACCACCACGACACTGCCGCCGAACACCGCCCTCGACGCGGCCCAGTGCAGCTGCGGTGCGGCGGGCGTGTGCCGTCACCGCATCGCGGTAGTCCTCGCCTACCAACGAACGCAGGAATCGGCCGCACCGGCCGAGCTGTGGTCTCCAGGCACGTTCACCGACGACGACCTGACGGCGTTGATGGGCGAACGAACACTGCGCCGCGCCCGCCGCGTGCTCCAGGCCGGCTACCGCGCCAAGCTGCGCCGTCCGACCGCCGAGGACCAGACGGCGCAGGCCGAGCTGCCGACCTGCACGGTGACGTTCCTCGTGCCCGGCGACCTGTCGTACGTCCACACCGACGCGGTCAACCGCGACGAGGCGACGGCGCTGGCCGTGTGGGCGTTCCGCGAGGCCGACTCGCAGGACACCGACACGGTCGACGTCGGCGGATCTCCCACCACCGCAACGGATCTGACAGCGGTGACGGACCTTCTCGACCAGCTGCTCCTCGACGGCGCCACCAACGCGAGCGAGGTCCTGGACGTCGCGTGGCAACGCCTGCACCGCGATCTGACGGCGCAGCGCCTGCACTGGCCGGCCGCGGTGATCACCGACCTGCTCGCACAACTGGCCGCATACCGTCGGCGCAGCGCGGACTACGAGTCGCAGCAGTTCGCCGCGCTGCTCACCGAGCTGCACGCCCGCACCACCGCGACGGGCCCGCGCGCGGAGATCCTCGGCTTCGACGAGCCCGCCGAGACACCGCTGCGCCGAGTCAGGCTCACCGCACTGGGGGCACGTCTGCGCACCGAAACCACCGCGGACGTCTACTTCGCGTCCGGCGACGTCGTGCTGGTGCAACGCGACACCGCCCTGCGCACGGTCCAGAAACTGGCGGCGTCGAACGTCGTCTCGGAGTCGGCGACCCGCAGCGCGAGCCGTGTCGTGACGCTGAAGACCAGCAGGGTCGCCAAAACCTCGCTGACGCCGGTCGGCACGTCGTGGGACCACCTGCCGCAGGCGCTGGTGATCGACGACTACGCCGCGGCCGCCGCGCACCTGGCCGAGCTGCCGCCGCGCCAGGTGCGGGCGAGGGTGGAGGCCGAGCTGGTGCGGGCCGTGAGGGTCACGGAGGTGGGCGACATCGCCTACGACCCAGCAGCCCAACGTGTCACGGCAACGCTTCTCCACAACGGCGGCCAATGCCTTCTCGAGGCCACCCACCGAGCCACAGCCCCGCACTCACTCGATGCACTGGCGATGGCGTTGCGCGCCAACCCGACCACGATCACCGGCACCGTCCGAAGGCACCGCGGCACCCTGGTGATAGACCCGATCGCCGTCCACACCACCAACGGCGTGGTGGTGCTCGACCTGGCCACGGACACGACACCGCAACCATTACCCCCAGGCGACACGACCACAGACCCGTTGACCGCGGTGGTCGACAACGCGCTGCTGGTGTTAGCCGATGCGGCGCACCGAGGCCTGGACAACATCACGGACAGCCTCCTGACCCGCACGCGCCAGGTCGGCGCTGACCTGCACCGCGCGGGCCTGCGCACGGCGGCGGCCCGTGTCACTGCGTTCGCCGACGGCCCGGCCACGAGCAGTTGGCTCAGCGCGCACCTGCGGCTGCTGGTCACCGCCGATGCCCGCTGACACCGAAGCCGTCGGGTCGATGCGGTGCGACAGCACGTAGTCCGCGGCAGCCTCGCTGACCCGGCCGAGCCGTTCCAACACGAAACCACGGAGGTGAGCTGCCCGACCCGCACCCCAACCGCCCAGTGACACGCCGCGCGCGTAGGCGTCCAGTGCGTCGTCGAGCCGGCCGCACGCCACCAAGGCATCGCCGCGCAACGCCCACGTGCGGTCGTCGCCGGGACTGAGCTCGACCAGCTCGTCGGTGTACTCGACCGCGCGCTGGCCGAGTCCGATCGCCAGGTGGCTCCGCACGAGGAAGCAGTACAGCGCGTACGCCTCGTCGGCCCACGCCAGCCGGTCGATCTCGGAGGAGTCCGGCGCGACGGACGTCAGGCACTCCAACGCGCGGCCGAGCAGCCTGTGTGTCTCGGCGATGTCGCGCCGCACGAACGGAACCGCCGCGATCGCCCGGTGCAGCCGGGCCCGCTGGAGCGCCCCGGCGAACCCCTTGAGCGGCAGCTCCGACGACGCCTTGACCGCCAGCGCGACGGCCGCCTGCATCGACGTGGAGTCGGCACCGCGGGCGGCGTTGCGGAACACCACGAACAACGCCAGCTCCCGCCGTGCCTCGGCGGGCAGGCCGGAACGTGCCCCGCGCAGCGCGAGAGTCTCCACCACGGACGCCGGAACGTGGCAGCGCAGCACCGCGAGCTGCTCGAGCGCGAGGTCCGGCGAGAGCACGTGCCGGCGGGCGTCGATGACGGACAGCCCGATCGCCGAGGCCGCGCGCTGCGGATATCCCAGGCGCAGCAACAGATCGCAGGCGACGCGGCGTTCGGCCGTGCGCAACGAGCCGGAAGCGCGCTCGTGCACCCGCCACCACAGCTCGGAGGCGAGGTCGACGGGGAACGTCGTCATGTCCGCGCCCACGCCGTCGAGCCGGCCCCAGCTCGCTGAGGTCAGCAGCCGCAGCTGGGCGGACGGCGGCGGCTCGAACCGAGGCACCCCAGCGGAAGCACCGCCGACGAACGCCAAAGCCATCGCGTAGGTGATCCGAGCGTGCAACGGCGACTCGGCGACGGGAGCGGCCAGGCCCGCGTAGACACCGCAGGCGACGGGAACCTGGGCGGTGAGCAGCGCCCGCAGCCGGGTGGCCAGCGCGCGGGGGCTCGGGTCGGTGCGGTACCGCGGCAGCGCGGTCATGCAGGCCTCCCAGGTTCAGTTGAGCAGTTCCCAGCCGCGACGGGTCAGGCGGTGGCGGACCGACCTGCCGTTGCGGTGGGTGGACACGAACCCCGCGGTGCGCAGGGCCGTCGCGTGCTGTGACGCGGTGGGCAGGCTGATGCCCACGTGCTTGGCGAGCTCGGTGGTCGTGCGCTCAGACGTCAACGCCCGCAGCACCAACGTCCTGGTGCGCCCCAGAGCCAGTTCCAGCGAAGCCCCGCTCGGCTGCGGTGCCGCGACGGGGTAGAACAGCAGCGGCTGCGGCTCGGCGAACATCGACACTGCGGGCCGGGTCAGGCCGTGCAGCACCGGCACGATCAGCATTCCGGTGCCGCGCAACGAGATCTCGGTGTCCCAGCCCAGTTCGACGTGCAGCGCGGGCGAGGTCCACGAGATCGACGGGTGCAGGTTGCCGAGCAGGTTCCCCAGCCCGCGCGACACCGCCTGCGACGAGCGCAGCCGCACCTCGGCGTCGAACGCCTGGCGCGTCTCGGGCCAGTTGGTGCCGAGGAGATCCCGGAAGCCCGCGTTCAACGCGGAACGCAGGTCCTGGCGCGAGGTCGGGGTGCCGGCCGCGAACGACCTCAGCCACGGCGACGTCGTGCCCAGCATGCTCGCGATCTGGTCGCGCACCCTCGTCGGTGGCGTGTCGAGCACCTGGCGCACGGCCTCGTCGAAGTCGGGGCGCGCGGAGTTGAAGAAGTCCGGGATGAAGCGGCCCGGTCTGACCAGTTCGGCGAGCGGACGGATCTGCGGCAGCAGCAGGCGGTCCCAGGTGCCGCTGTGCACGGTGAACACCAACTCGTACATCGGCAGTGGCGCCGGCGCGAAGCGGGTGCGCGCGAGATCTTCCAGCTCGAAGAGAATCGTCAACCCGCGACCCTTCGGCGCGGATTCCGACAACACGATCGGCATTTGGCTCCCCCCGGAGTGCAACCACTTCCGAAGGTACGCAGATCTCGTTGTCCGGTGTCAGCGCTGTTCCACTTTACAACGATCAGTTGACAACATCAGACGAGCGGACCGGGCTGCTCGGTGAGCTTCAACAGCAGGTCACGGGTGTGTTCCCGGTCTTCTGACGTCTCCTGGTCGCGCCACAGAAGATCCGCCAGCGTCACACCATCGAGTGCACGGGAAATCAGGTCCGCCCGTTGTGGATGAAGCCCGTCGGAATCGGTTTGCTGCCGCCAGCGGGTCGCGGCGACGTCCATCCGCTGCTGCAGTTCCGGGACGCCGAGCAAGGCCGTTACGACAGACGGGTGAGACCACAGATCGTCCGGCGTGAACGTCGCCCGGATGTGCGCGCGGGTCCACCGGCCCGGCGTGTCCTCGGGTTCGAGCAGGCTCTCCACGATCGTGTCGTAGCGGTCGAACCACTCGTCGATCAGGCCCGCGAGCAACGCCTGCTTGGTGCGGAAGTGGTGCAGCAGCCCGCCCTTCGACACGCCCGCCTCCTTCGCCACCGCGTCGAGGCTCACTCCCGGCCCATGCGCGATCAACGCGCGCGCGGCTGCCTCGATCACTTCACGGCGAGTGCGGGGCGCGTTGCGCTGTTCTCCGGGCACGGGATCAACCTATCCGTTTGCTTAGCCGACCGTCTGGACGGTAGCTTAGTTTACAGACCAGATGGTCGGCTAAGGGGGATCTCATGCGGAAGTGGGCAGCTCTGAGCGTGCTCGCGCTCGCGTTGTTGCTGATCGCCGTCGACGGCACGGTGCTGGCGCTCGCCATCCCGGCGCTCCAGCACGAACTCGCGCCGTCCGCGGCGGAAGTGCTGTGGATCGGCGACATCTACTCGTTCGTGCTCGGCGGCCTGCTCGTCACGATGGGCACGCTGGGCGACCGGATCGGCCGCAAGAGACTGCTGCTGACCGGTGCTTTCGGCTTCGGCCTCGCGTCACTGCTGGCCGCCTTCGCACCGTCGGCGGGCTGGCTGATCGTGGCCCGCGCACTGCTCGGCGTGGCAGGCGCGACGATCATGCCGTCGACGTTGTCGATCATCCGGAACCTGTTCACCGACCCCGCCGAACGCACGCGGGCGGTGGCGGTGTGGGCGGCGATGGCCACGGCCGGTGCCGCGCTGGGCCCGCTGGTCGGCGGCGTGCTGCTGGAGCACTTCTGGTGGGGCTCGGTCTTCATCATCAACCTGCCGGTGATGGCGCTGCTGCTGATCTTCGGCGCGTGGTGGCTGCCGGAGAGCCGCGACCCCTCGCCTGGCCCGTTCGACCTGGTGTCGGCCCTGCTGTCCGCCGTGGGCGTGGTGCCGCTGGTGTACGCGATCAAGGAGGTCGCGCTGGTCGGCCTTTCGTGGACCGCGCTGGCCGCGGGGCTCGTCGGCGCGGCCGGGCTGTGGCTGTTCGTGCGGCGGCAGCAGTCCTCGAAGCACCCGATGTTCGACGTGGCGTTGTTCCGCAAGCCGGCGTTCAGCGGTGCCGTCGGCGCGACGATGATCGCTGTGTTCGCGTTGACCGGGCTGGTGTTCTTCCTGTCGCAGTACTTCCAGAACGTGCTGGGCTACTCGCCGCTCGAGGCCGGCCTGCGCGAACTGCCGCTCGGCGTCGCGGGCATGCTCGTGATCGCGTTGATCGGCCCGGCCGTGCGGTGGCTCGGCCTGGGCCGGGCGATCGCGCTCGGACTCCTGGTCAGCGCTGCCGGGCTCGCGATCGTCGGGTTCTCGGCAGAATACGGCGCGATCGCGGTGGCGCTGGTGGTCGTCGGCGCGGGCGTGGGCCTGGCGCTGACCCTGACGACGGACGCCGTCGTGTCAGCCGTGCCCGCGGACAAGGCCGGCGCGGCGTCAGCGGTGTCGGAAACCGCCTACGAACTGGGTGCGGCGCTGGGCATCGCGGTGCTCGGCACCGTGCTGTCGGCGTGGGCGGCGACGGGCACGTTCACCGAGGCGATGCAGGGCACGGCGCTGGTGGCGGCGGGCCTGCTCGCGGTGGCGTCGCTGGTGGCCTACCGGCTCATTCCGAGCGCTCGGGCACGGCAGGCCGTCCCTGCGGACGCGTCCTGACCGTGGTTCAGCCCGAGTTCCGGGAGGCCTCGGCGAGACGCTCGTGCAGACGCTCCCTCACCTGGTCCGGGGTGTAGGCGGCGCGGCGGCGCTGGTTGCGGGCCACGACCACGCCGCTCGCCGCGACACCCGCGAATGCGGCCAGACCGATCACCTTCCACAGCTTCATGTGCCTAGGCTACGGGTCATGGCGACAACTCTGGACCGAGCCGTGGAAATGACCCGCACCGGTGACGTGTGGGTGTTCCGCGGCCGCAGCCCGGCGGACCGGGCCATCCAGGCCATGACGAACAGCCCGGTCAACCACGTGGGCATGGCCATCGTCATCGACGACCTGCCGCCGTTGATGTGGCACGCCGAGCTCGGCAAGTCGCTCAAGGACACGTGGAGCGGCACGCACCAGCGCGGGGCGCAGCTGCACGACCTGCGCGACGCGGTGGTGACGTGGCACGACAAGTACGGGCAGCGGGCGTGGCTGCGGCAGCTCGACCACGCCGTGACGCGCGAGATGGAGGACGCCGCGCTCAAGACGGTGGCGCGGCTCGACGGCACGCCGTTCCCGTCCACCGCGAAGCTCGCCTCGCGGTGGTTGCGCGGGCGGGTTCCGTTGCGGCCCAAGGACAACGCATCGTTGGAGAGCGCGTTCTGCGCGGAGATCGTGGCCGTGACGTACGCGGAGATGGGACTGCTGCCCAAGCGTCGGCCCAACTGGTACGACCCCGGCAAGTTCTGGAGCGGCGACGACCTGGAGCTGCTGGACGGCGCGAAGCTCGGCCCGGAGATCGAGATCGTCGTCATGTGAGCGCCGCGCCGACCAGCACGAGGCGCAGCGTGCGTTCGGTGGCGTCGGTGAGCAGTTCGGCGGCTCTGGCGATCGCGGTGTCCAGTTCGACCGGTGCGGCGATGATGCTGGTGTAGGCGTCGATGCCGATGTCGTGGTTGACGCGGGCGTCAGTGCCGATGGTGCCGGCGAGGGCTATCACCGGCTTGCCGTGCTTCTTCGCCCTGCGCGCCACCTCGGCGGGCACCTTGCCGTACGGGGTCTGGCCGTCGATGGCGCCTTCCGCGGTGATGACGAGGTCGGCGAACGGCAATCGTGCGTCCAGGTCGGAGTGGTCGAGGATCACGTCGAATCGCGGGACGAGGGTGGCGCCGAGGGCGTGCAGGCCCGCGCCGAGGCCTCCGGACGCGCCGCCGCCGGGAATGGTCCTGACGTCGCCGAGCAGGCCGGCCCAGGTGTCCAGGGCTGCCGAGAGCTGCTCGACCTGGCCGGGTGTCGCGCCTTTCTGCGGACCGAAGATCCTCGCGACGCCGCGTTCGCCGCACAGCACGTTGTGCGGGTTGCACGCCACGGTGATCTCGGCCTTGTCCAGTCTCGGGTCCACTCCGGACAGATCGAGCACGCGCGCGCCGAGCAGTGCCGCTCCCCCGCGGCCGATCTCTTCGCCGTTCGCGTCCCGGATGCTCGCGCCCAGTGCCTGCAACGCCCCCGCGCCTCCGTCGGACGTACCGGAGTCCCCGCAGCCGACGAGGATCCGGTCGGCGCCGAGGTCGAGCGCGGCCGTGATCAGCTCACCGACGCCGTACGTCGTGGTGCTCGCCGGGTCGCGATGGGTCTTCGGGACGAGGGAGAGCCCCGCCGCCGCGGCCATCTCGACGACGGCCGTGCGCGGTCCGGGGCCGCCGAGCAACGCGAAGTGCGACGGCACGGGTGCGCCGATCGGCCCGGTCACGAGCACCGGGACCACCGTGCCGCCGGTGGCTTCGGCGAGCGCACGGGCCGAGCCTTCGCCGCCGTCGACGAGCGGGACCTTGTCGACCACGGCACCGGGAACGACGCGGTGGATTCCCGCGGCGATGGCGTCGGCGACCGCGCAGGCGTCGAGTGACTCCTTGAAACCGCTGGGAGCGACCAGGAAACGCATCGGTGACCTCATTTCAGTGGGAGGCCGAGGAGCGGCCAGAGCAGGGTGGCGCTGCCCAGCACGAGCAGGCCGGTGACCGGGGCGAGGACCGCGGACAGCTTGAGCAGGTCCTTCGGTTCGTAGGCATCGGCGAAGAGCGCGACGGGCTTCGCGGACGACGTGAGCGTGTGGCAGAAACCGGCCGCCGCGGTCGAGGCGAGGGCCAGGGCGGCGGGGTTCATCCCGGCGGTGATGGCCAGCGGGATGACGATCGGGATGAGAACGGACGAGCGGGCCGAGCGCGACTGGATGACGAGGTGGGCGCACAGGCTCACGACGACGACCGTGATCAGCAGGCGGTCCGTGGTGACGAGGCCGGCCATCAGGTGGGCGGCGCCGGACTCGATGAGCGCGGTGCCGAGCATCGTCGTGGCGGCCATGAACACCAGCAACGACCACGGGATGTCCGCGAAGGCCTTCTTCGTCGTGGTGGTGCCGAGGCGCGGGGCGGTGATCACGAGCGCTCCGGCGAGAGCGACGACCTCGGGGCGGACGTGGTGCCAGGGTTCGCTGAGCCAGGCCGCCGAGACGGTGAGGACGACGACCAGCGCGGTCCACTCGGGCCTGGCGAGCGCCGAAAACTGTCGGTGCTGTCTGGGAGAATTAGAACAGGGGACCCCCTGGAGGGGACCCTCGCTCCGCGCTGCCCGATCCGCGTGCGTCGTGAAGAGCGCTACCCGGTCCGCCCGCGTCGTGAAGAGCCACAGCACGATCTCGGCCGTCACGTGCGCGCTCACCACCGCGAGCGGCACACCGAGCAGCAGCCACCACCCGAACCCGATCCCCTGCCCCGTGGCGGTCTCCAGCAACGAGGTCGTGATCAGGTGCGCGCCCGCACCGACCAGCGACGCCACCGCGGTCAGCAGGATCACCGACGGGAACAGCACGCCGAAAGCACGCGAGACGCGGGAGTTCATCGTGGACCGCAACGACTCGTAGACCGGCAGCGACAGCGCCGCCCGGCCTGATGTCGACGGCACGAAGAACGCGGTGATCAGCAAAGCCAGCGCCGTCAGATGGGCGAGGCCGCGCACGGTCCGCGCACGGGACATCAGCCAGGAAGCCAGCCGCACCGGCAGACCCGACGCCGTCACGCCCGCCGCGAGCACGAAGGCCGCGATGAGCAGCCACGTCGTCGAGTTGCCCAAAGCCGCCAAAGACGAAGCGGGCAGCACGCCGGACAGCACCAGGGCCGCCACGGCCGCCAGCGCGACGTACGTGTCGTCCAGCGGCGTGCACACCCAGAGCAGCACCGCCGCTCCGAAGACCACCAACGTCAGAATCACGAGAACCAGCCTGCGCACCAATGCTGATCCGCACGTGATGCCCCGATGAAAGCGCCTTCATCTACACGAGCCGGTACCCCATCCCGCGCACGGTCTCCACCCGAGCGGCACCGATCTTCCGGCGCAGCGAACGGACGTAGACGTCGACGACGTTGGACCCGGGGTCGAAGTCGTAGCCCCACACGTGGGACAGGATCTGCTCGCGCACCAGCACCTGTCCGGGGTGCCGCAGGAACAGCTCCAGCAACGCGAACTCGCGCGCGGTGAGGTCGACCGGGCCGGACGGCAGCAGCGCCTGACGGGTGCGGAGGTCCAGCGACAGCGAGCCGGACGTCAGCACCGTCGCCTCGGGCGCGCCGGGCGGGCGCAGCCGCAACCGGACGCGGGCCAGCAGTTCCTCGAAGCGGAACGGCTTGGTCATGTAGTCGTCCGCGCCACCCGACAGGCCCGCCACGGTGTCGTGCACGGAGTCGCGGGCGGTCAGGATGATCACGGGGGTCGCGATCCCCTGCGAGCGCATCGACCGCAGCACCGAGAACCCGTCGACATCGGGCAGCCCCAGGTCCAGCACCACCAGGTCGAAGGCCGCGGCCCACGACAGGGCGTCCGCACCGGACGACACCACCGACGTCGTGAAACCGTTGGCGCGCAGTCCCTTCTCGACGAAGGACGCGATGCGCTCCTCGTCCTCGACGATCAGGATCCGGCCGGTCACCTCGGCACCTCCACCACGAAAGTCGCTCCTTCACCGGGAACCGAGCGAACGACGACAGCACCGCCGTGAGCCTCGGCGATGGCCTTCACGATCGGCAGGCCCAGGCCGGTCGAGCGGGAGAAGAGCAACGACTCGTCCCGCACGCCGGGCCCGGAGTCGGCCACCCAGAAGGAGACCCGAGAGTCCACAGAGGACCCGAACCGGATCGTGGCACCAGGAGAGGTGTGCTTGACCGCGTTCGAGGCGAGCTGCACCACGGCCTGGGTCACGCGTTGCGGATCGAGCACCGCCTCGCCCTCCGCGATCGACTCCAGCACCCAGCGGCGGTCGCCCAGCGCGCGCAGCTTCGCGTCGATGTCGCTGGTCAGCTCCGGCAGGCTGGTCGGAACGGGCCGCAGGAAGTCCGGGCGTTCGGCCTTCACCAGCAGCAGGAGGTCCTCGACGAGACGGGCCATGCGGTCGAGCTCGTCGGTGCAGAGCCGCACCACGGAAGCGCGTTCGGCCGGCGAGTCGCCCATCAGCTCCAGGTGGCCGCGGACGATCGTGATCGGGGTGCGCAGCTCGTGCGAGGCGTCGTCGAGGAACTGCCGCTGCAGCCGGAACGAGCGCTCCAGCCGGTCGAGCATCGAGTTGAACTGACGGGCCAGCGCGGCGACGTCGTCGTTGCCGGACACCGGGATGCGGCGGGTCAGGTCGTCCTCGGTGATCTCGGCGGCGGCCTGCCGGACCATCCGCACGGGCGCGAGGATCACGCCCGCCACGAACCACGCGATCAGCGCGGCGATCAGCAGGCCCGCCAGCGACACCAGCACGAGCACGCGCACCGTCGAGTGCACCGGAGCCTGCACGCCGTCCTCGAAGTAGCCGGTCACGAACCACATCTCGGAGCCGCCGACCGCGTGCACCTTCGCCCACCGGAACGGCCCGGCGGGCGTCGCCGTCACCCCCGTGGGAACGCCGGACGACGTGATCGCGGCCAGCACCGCGCGGTCGTTCTCCAGCGCGTACGTCACCTCCGACCGCTGCACCAGCACCTTGCCGGTCGGCGGCACGGCGAGATGGGCCTCGTACTCGTCCGGGTACTGCAACCGCAGGTGCGCCTCCGCCACGGACCGCACGTCGCCGGCGTGGGTCTCGGCGTAGGCGCTGAACTCCGTCGTCTCCTGCTCCAGGGCGCGGTTCACCCGGTCGTCCACGTCGACGTCGAGGAACCGCCAGACCACGACCACGACGGTCGCGAGGACGAGCGTCATCAGGCCGAGGAGCCAGCACATGATCTTCACGCGTGCGGGCACGTCAGTCGTCCTCGTCGTCGTCTTCGACCGGCGGTGGTGGCGGCAGCACCGAACCCGGAGCGGACGTGGTGGGAGCGGGCGGGACCGAGCGTCCTATCTGGACTTCCGGCGTCCGCACCTCCGGTGGCACCGGCCGCACCACGGTCAGCACGAGCAGCACGGCCGCAACCGCGCACGCCACGCTGAGCACGGCCACGAGGACCGTGCCGGTGCGGGCGGACGGCAGCATGCGGCCGAGCCTGCCGGTCGAGCCCGCGTCCTGCATGAGACCAAGATGAAGATCTCTTCATCAGTCCGCAAATCGACACCCGACGACCGGCCCCTTGACCGGAAACCCGACCGGCAACACCATGAGAGCGGTCTCACACTGGGAGCTGACAACGATGTCACGACTGCTCGCGATCGTGCTCGCCCTGCTGTTGCCCGCTGTTCCCGCCACCGCGGCCCCGTCGTCCTGGACGGTCACAGGACCCGGTCAGATCACCGCTCAAGTAGCACTGACCAGCGGAAAACTGACGCTGGCCGTCCGCAGGCAGGGCAGAACAGTCCTGCACCCGTCTTCCGTCGGCCTCACCACGACGACGGCCGACCTCACCGAGAACCTCACGTTCACCGGCCGCTCTGACCGCGTTGTCATCGAGAACTACGAGATGCAGACCGGCAAACGGCTGCGGCGCGCCACCCGGATGACCGAGACCAGGCTCGGCTTCCGGGCTCCCGCCGGCACGTTCGACCTGGTCGTGCGCGCCGCACCGGACGGCGCCGCCTACCGCTACGTGCTCCCGAACCCCGCCACCGTCACCTCGGAGGCGTCCAGCTTCACCGTCGACGCCGCCGCGAAGGCCTGGCTGCTCCCGTACAACGCCTGGTACGAGGCCAACCGCGTGCGCACGACGGCGGGCGCGGCGACCGGCGACTTCGGTTACCCGTCGCTCTTCCGGACGGGCGACGACTTCGCGCTGCTCACCGAGTCCGATGTGGACGGCCGTTACTCCGGCAGCAGGTTGCGCCGCAGCGGCAACGGGTTCCAGGTCGTGCTCGCCGACGGACAGGTCGAGTCGACGGGGACCACGCCGTGGCGCACGGCGATCGTGGGCGACCTGGCGACCGTCAGCA
Source organism: Lentzea sp. NPDC051838 (assembly GCF_040681245.1). Taxonomy (NCBI): domain Bacteria; kingdom Bacillati; phylum Actinomycetota; class Actinomycetes; order Pseudonocardiales; family Pseudonocardiaceae; genus Lentzea; species Lentzea sp. NPDC051838. The sequence continues at coordinate 79,805 of NZ_JBFAYI010000004.1, read as the reverse complement.
CGTCGACGCTGGTGGACGACCTGGCGACCCCGGCGCTGTTCACCGACCGGAGCTGGATCAGGCCGGGCAAGGTCGCGTGGTCGTGGCTGAGCGAGCACTCCAGCCCGAGCGACTTCGCGCGGCAGAAGCAGTACGTGGACTTCGCCGCCCGCAACGGCTGGGAGTACGCGCTGGTCGACGAGGGCTGGAGCGCGCAGTGGGTGCCGGAGCTGATCCGCTACGCCCGCGCGCAGGGCGTCGAGATCCTGCTGTGGCTGCGCTGGAGCGACCTCGACACACCGCAGGAACGCGACACAGTGCTGCCCAGGATCAAGCAGTGGGGCGCGAAGGGCGTGAAGCTCGACTTCATGGAGTCCGACTCGCAGGACCGCTATCGCTGGTACGACGCGGTTCTGCGGAAGACGGCCGACCTTCAACTCATGGTCAACTTCCACGGTTCCACCATCCCGCACGGCCTCGCCCGCACCTGGCCGCACGTGCTGTCCATGGAAGCGGTGCGCGGCGCCGAGAACATGCCGCCCGCCGCGAACAACCCGGTGCAGTTCTTCACCCGCAACGTCGCGGGCTCGATGGACTACACCCCGGTGTCGCTGGAAGTCGGCACGAAGGAGGCCTCGATCGCGCACGAGGTCGCGCTGCCGGTCGTGTACGAGTCGGGCTGGACGCACTTCGCGGACAAACCCGAGGCGTACGAACGGCATCCGCAGGCGTTGCGCTACCTGGACCAGCTCCCGACCGTCTGGGACGAGACGCGGCTGCTCGACGGCGACCCTGACACGCACGCCGTCGTCGCACGCCGCAACGGCGACCGGTGGTTCGTCGGCGGCATCGCCACCGCGGAACGCACTCTCCACGCACAGCTGGGATTCCTCGGCGCCGGGCAGTGGCTCGTCGAGACCGTCCGCGATCCCGCCGACCGCGGCGACGTGGTGCGCGGCCGCCAGGTGCTGCGCTCCACCGACGCCCTCACCGTCCCCGTGCGACGCAACGGCGGGTTCGCGGCGGTCATCTGCCGCAACCGGCCCGGCCTGCAGACGTGCGACTAGCCGATCCGCCAGGTTCCTCGGACGACGCTGACCGTCACCCCTGCCTCCGCCGACGCCCCCGCGGGCTCGACTCTCGAGGTCGGCGGGACGTTCACCAACGGGTCGCAGGAGATCCGCGAGGTCGAGCTGAAGGCGGTCGCACCACAGGGCTGGACCGTGTCCGGAGCCGTTGTCCGGCGGGAGAAGCTCGCGCCCGGCGCGTCCGTCAGCGGGCGATGGCAGCTGCGGGTGGGCTCCCAGGTCGGCACGGTCGAAGTGCCCGTCGTCGCGACCTTCTCCGGGGTGCACGTCGAGCAGGTGGTGAAAGCGTTCGTGCCGCCGCCCGTGCCCGCCGACGGCGCTCAGGTGAGCGGTTTGCCGTTCATGAGCGAGACCAACGGGTGGGGTCCGGTCGAACGCGACCGCTCCAACGGCGAGAACTCCGGCGGCGACGGTGGTCCGCTCACGATCGGTGGTACCGCGTACGCCAACGGACTCGGCGTGCACGCGCCGTCCGAGATCGACGTGTACCTCGGCCGCGGTTGCGAGCGGTTCAGCGCGAAGATCGGCCTCGACGACGAGACCAGGGAGCCGGGCTCGGTGGCGTTCCAGGTCTTCGGCGACGGAAAACCGTTGTACGACAGCGGAGTTCTGCGCGGGAAGGGCGCCGCGGTCCCGATCGACGTCGACGTCACGGGGGTGCGGATGTTGAGTCTGCGCGTCACCGACGGCGGCGATGGCCGCAACTTCGACCACGCCGACTGGGCGGAGGCGGTGCTGGCGTGCTGATCAGCCGCAGGACGTTCCGCTCGCTGCGGTGCCTCGAGGTGCGATCATGAGGACGTGCCGGAACTTCTGGGGGCGGCGTCATTTCCGTCCGGCGACCTGCTGCTGATCGACTTCGGGCTGCTCAGGATCTGGTCGGGCGACCGGCCACCGCTGCTGGAGGAGGGCACCGCGCCGGACCACGTCGTCGAGCGGGCGAACGCCGCCGCGGACTTCGAGATCGTCGGTCCGCAGGCCGTGGAGGCCGCCGCGGCGCTGGATCTGGCCGTGGTCAAGGGCCGGTACGCGTTCGACGTGAGCCCGAACGGCGAGCCCGTGGTCTCGGCACTCGGGCGGACCGGGCTCGACGCCTCGGTCCGGCAGGTGCCGCGCATGTCGCACCTGGCCCGCGTGCGGGCGCTGCTCGACGACCGGCCGGGTGGCGCCGAGGTGCCGTTCCACGGTGCCTGGGCGGTCGCGGTGCGCGGGTTGCCGGCGGGTGCGCTGCGCGTGCTGGGCGAGCGGATGGACCCGGCCGGCCCGGATCGGGGCAACTGGCGTTCGGTGTGGGTGGAGTGCGCGGACGGTGTCGTGGCCTCCTCGATCGACTGCGGGTACGTCCTGGTCGACGAGGCACGGCTGCTGTTCGCCGACGCGGCGGCGCTCGGCGGCTGGCGCAGCGACGACCCGGTCGACGGACTGTTCGACCTGGCGTTCTGGGGCGGTGACGTCGAGGAGGTGACCGCGCGGGTCTCGGTGCCACCGTCCGTTGTGGACGACGAGCGCCGCTGGGCCGATCTCTCCTGGGACGAGGTGCGGGCGCTGCACGGAGAACTCGAGGCGTTGCGGGCCGAGGGGTGGAAGTTCGCGTTCGACTTCCGCCCGCACGACGACCACTTCCAGGTGCTGCGCCAGATGCGGTCGACCGCGACCGAGTCCGGCACGATCGAGGTCGGTGGCACGCCGATGACCGGCTGGTTCACCTCCTGGGGTGACGGGATGTTCCCGGTCCACCGCGACCTCGCCGCGGACGGCACGCTGCTGCGGGTGCGGGTCGAGCTCGGCGCGCCGGAGATCGTCGCGCGGCAGCGGAGGTTCGAGCGGCTGTGGTTCGGCGACCTGGCGAAGTCGGCGATCGCGTCGGCACGGGTGGCGCGCGACGGCGAACCCGTGCGGTGGCTGTACCGGGAGGACCCCGACCACGAGCAGGACAGCGGCTGGCGGGTGTTCGCGGGCGACGAGACGCAGGAGTACCTGGACGACGGGCGGAACGCGGTGGCGGTGCCGCTGCGGGAGCTGATCGGCGCGGACCGCGAGCTGGAGCCGCTGTTCGACCAGCCTGGCGGTGCGGCGTTCGAACGGGCGGAGGCCGGGTTCGTGCGGGTGACGGGAATCAGGTGACGGGCACGATGCGCGCGTCGACCAGCGCGCCGTCCACCACGTCCAGCAGGCCGATCGTGCCCTGCGGCTGACGACGCCGGTCCGTCGGCGAGCCGGGGTTGAACACGCGGAAGCCGTTCTCCGCCTCGTCCCACGGGATGTGCGAATGTCCGAACACGACGAGCCGGGCCGTGGGAAAGCGGCGGCGCATCCTTGCCAGGCGGCCGGTCTTCTGGCCGCTGTCGTGGATCATCGCGACCGGCAGCCCCTCGATGTCGAGCTCCACGGTCTCCGGCGCACCCCACGCCACCACGTCGGGCCCGTCGTTGTTGCCGCACACCGCCACGACGCGGGCGTACTGCGCCAGCTCGTCCAGCACCGGGGCGACGCACACGTCGCCGCCGTGCAGGATCAGGTCGGCGGACCTCAGGTGCGCGGCAACCGCGGGTGGGCACCGCTTCCAGAATCGCGGCGCGTGCGTGTCGGACAGCACGACGACTCTCACGGCTGCCGACCGTACCCCTAAACGCCTGCGGCGCAACGGAACCCGATGTGGTGGTGCCCGGCGAACGGATCGCGCGAGTAGCCGTCGCGGTCGGTGGCGCTCAACGTCGGCTCGTCGTGCGCACCGCCACGGGTGATCCGCAAGTCACGAGACGAACGGTCCTCACGCCCGTCATCCGCCCGATACGGCAGCGGCCGATCCAACGAGCTCGTCCACGAGTAGAGGTTCCCGAGCAGGTCGTACACGCCTTCAGGTGAAGCACCGGCCGGATGCGCACCAACCGGGCTGGTCTCCCCGTACGACTCGGCGTACTGCGCACGCGTGTGGTCCAGCGCGGCACTCCCCCACGGGAACGGCCGCCCCTCGACACCCCGCACCGCCGCCTCCCACTCGGCCTCGGTCGGCAGCCGCGCGCCACGGGCCTCGCAGTACTGCACCGCGCCCCACCAGTAGACCTCGTTCACGGGGTGGTCGCCGAAGCCCTGCTCGACCACGAAACGCCCGTCGCGGCGCACCACACGTGAGTCGTCGTCGGTGTCGTCGGTCGTGAACACCTCGCGCCCGGTCGCGTCCCGGACGGCATCGCGCTCGATCGGGTTCAACGGCCCGTCCCACCGCCGCGGATCGCCACCGCGCACGTTGACCAGCGACGACAGCGACGCGTTCGCCCACGCGACGAACTGGTCGGTCGTCACCGGATACGCGTCCAGGCGGAAGGCCTTCAGCAAAACCCGGTCGCTCCCCAACGGATAGGAGCCGGCCGGGATCACCACCATGCCGTCGACCACCGGAGCAGGCACCGGGGTCGCGGACAACGTGGTCGGCAACGGCGAAGAAGGCGCGACAGCAGCTGAGCAGCCGGTCAGCACCAGAGCGGTCAACCAGGCAAGTGGCTTCATGGTGTCGAACCATATCTGTATCGATAGAAATATCGGAAGCGTCTAGCGATAGGTATCTCCATACCTATATGGTCCGGCACCATGAAGTCACGAGAGGTCGAAGCCGACCTGCTGGACGCGGCACTGACCACCGCCCACTCCGGGCTGGTCACCGCGTTCGGGCACGTGTCTGCCCTGATCGGCGACCGGGTGCTGATCACGCCGCCTCGCCCGCTGGGGTCGCTCACGCTCACCGACCGGGCCGTCACGCTCGACCGCACAGCGACCCAACTCCCGGAGGGCACCCCGAAAGAGGCGTGGATCCACCTCGCCATCTACCGGACACGCCCCGACGTGCGGGCCGTCTGTCGCGCCCAGCCCGAGACGGCGACGGCGCTGGCGAGTGCGAACGTGCCGATCCGGCCGCTGCACGGGCAGGGCGCCTTCCTCGGGCCCGAGGTACCGGTGTTCGACGACCCGCGCCTCGTCCGCGACGAACAGCGCGCCACCGAACTCGCCGACGCGCTCGGTCCGGCCCCCGCTCTCCTCCTGCGGGGCAACGGCGCCGTCACCGTCGGCGCCGACGTCGGGCAGGCCGTGGCACGGATGTGGCTTCTCGAGGCTTCGGCCCGGATCAACGCGCAGGCCGCCGCCGCCGGGCGTCCGCGCGCGCTGTCCACGAACGAACAGGCGGCCTGGCTCGCCGCCGAGACAGAACTGCTGAGCCGCCTCTGGTCACACCTGCGAGCTGACCGAAAGGGACAGTCATGATCACGTTGCACGACATCGCGTACGTGCGCTCCGGTACGGCGGATGTCAGCACAGCAACCAAATTCGCCGTCGACGTCGTCGGCATGGAGTTGGTCGGGCAGGAGGACGGCGTCACGTACCTCCGCGCGGACAAGCGCCACCACTGCCTCGCCTTCGAGGAGGGTGAGGCGGGCGTGCTGGCCTCCGCGTTCAGCCTCAAAGGGCCCGACGAGCTCGAAGCGGCCGAGAACGAACTCACAAAAGCAGGCGTGAAAGTCGCACGCGGCACCCCGAAACAGGCCCGGTCACGCCGCGTCGAGGACTTCATCGCGTTCGACGACCCGTTCGGCAACCGCGTCGAGCTCGTGCACGGCCAGGTGCAGCTCGCCAGGCCGGTCCACTTCGGACGCCCGGCCGGCATCACCGAGTTCGGCCACATCTGCTTCGACGCCCCCGACGTCAAGCAGGCCTACGACTTCTGGTCAGCGCACTTCAACGTCAAGGTGTCCGACTGGATCGGCGACTGGGCGTGCCTGATGCGCTTCGACCCGGTGCACCACAAACTGGCTGTGTTCCGCGGCAGTGAACCGGGGTTGTGCCACATCAACTTCCAGGTCGACTCGCTCGACGACGTGATGCGCAACTGGCGGTTCCTGCAGGCGAAGGGCGTGGAGATCGAGATGGGGCCGGGCAGGCACCCGCAGTCCACCGCCATCTTCGTCTACTTCAAGGGGCCCGAGGGCCTCACCTACGAGTACTCCTACGGCGTTCGCGAGCTCGACGACGACTGGGTGCCCAGGGTGTTCGACCCGGCCGAGCCCGACGCGATCGACATGTGGCACGGGCCGATCCAGCGCGTGCAGACCCAGCCCCAGCTCCGCCGTCCCCTCACCGCCTGAAGGAACCCGTCATGCGTTTGCTGATCATCGTGTTGTGCGGTCTCGCCCTCGCTTTCGACGGCTACGACCTCGTCGTCTACGGCACCACCATCAAGGCCCTGCGTGAGGAGTGGGGCATCAGCGCCGCGCAGGCGGGCACCATCGGCAGTGCCGCGCTGCTCGGCATGCTCGTCGGCGCACTGCTGGTCGGCATCCTGACGGACCGGTGGGGCCGCCGGAAGACGTTCCTCTTCAGCGTCGCCTGGTTCTCGGTGCTGATGGCGGCCGCCGCGGCGGCTCCGAACCCGGACACGTTCCTGGTGCTGCGGTTCCTCGCGGGCATCGGCCTCGGTGGCCTGATGCCGACCGCCGCCACCCTGACTATCGAGTACGCGGCCGAGAAGCACCGCGCCTTCACCTACGCCGCGATGCAGTCCGGGTACGCGATCGGCGGCATCCTGACCGCGACGCTGGCGATCCCGCTGCTGCCCACGGCGGGCTGGCGGGTGATGTACCTGATCGGTGCCGCGCCGCTGATCCTCGTTCTCCCCCTTGCGTTCCGCTACCTGCCGGAGTCGCTCGAATACCTCGTGTCCCGCGGCCGCCACGACGAGGCGAAAGCGCTCGCCGCACGGATCGGCGTCCCGGTTCCCACTGCCCAGGAGCAGGCCGGCAGCGGTGTGCGAACCCTGATCCAGAAGCCCTATCTGCGTCGCACGATCCTGTTCTGGGTCGCGTCGTTCTGCGGCCTGCTGCTGGTGTACGGCCTGAACACCTGGCTGCCCGAGATCATGCGGTCCGCAGGGTACCCGCTGGGGTCCGCGCTGAGCTTCCTGCTGGTGTTCAACCTCGGCTCGGTGTTCGGCGCGCTGCTCGGTGGTCGTCTGTCCGACAAGCACGGCGCGAAGCCGGTCATCCTCGGCTCGTTCGCGCTGGCCGCCATCTGCGCCGCCGCGCTGAGCACGAACCCCGGCCAGTTCGCGATCTACGTCCTGGTGGCCCTCTCCGGCTACGGGACGATCGGCACGATGCACCTGATCAACGCCCACGTGACCAGGTCTTATCCGGCCAGCGTGCGAGCGACGGGCATCGGCTGGGCGCTCGGTGTCGGACGGCTCGGCGCGATCCTCGGCCCGACGGTCGGCGGTCTGATCATCGACTCGAGCCTCGGCGCTGTCTGGAACTTCTACCTCTTCGCCGTGGTGGCGGTCTTGGGGGCGCTAGCGGTCGCCGCCTTCCCCGGTGCTCGTGCGACTCGGCCTGTCGAGAACACCATCTCCCCCAACCCGATCCAGGGAGCCGCCTGATGAAAACCCTCACCTGGACCGTGGAGCGAGCCGCCGAGGAGCTGTTGCGCCGCGAGGACCACCGCATCGACGGCGAACCCCTCAGCGACACCTGGCCCGAGCTCGACCTGGAAACCGCCTACGCGATCCAGGACGAGACTCTCCGCCTCCGCCTGGCGCGCGGCGAAACCCTCATCGGCGTCAAGCTCGGCCTCACCTCACGCGCCAAGCAGCAGCGGATGAACGTCGACTCACCACTGGTCGCCTGGCTCACGGACGCGATGGTGCTGCCGATGGGCGTCCCCGTGCCCACGACGACACTGATCCACCCGCGCGTCGAGCCCGAGATCGCTTTCGTGATGGGCAAACGACTATCCGGACCCGGTGTCACCGCCGCCACCGCGATCTGCGCGGTCGAGAAGGTGTTCGCCGGGCTGGAGATCATCGACAGCCGGTACCGCGACTTCCGCTTCACACTTCCGGACGTGGTGGCGGACAACGCTTCCTCGGGCGCGTTCGTGACCGGCGGCATCGGCCGCGATCCGCACGACCTCGACCTCGCGCTGGAGGGCTGTGTCCTCAGCTCGGGCGGTTCCGTCGTGTACACCGCGACCGGCGCCGCCGTGCAGGGCCACCCGGCCGAAGCACTAGCGTTGGCCGCGAACACGTTGGCACGCCGGGGAAAGCGCATCGAGGCGGGCTGGATCGTGCTCACCGGCGGCGTGACGGACGCGGTGCCGCTAACGTCGGAGGCGCCCGTGTCCGTCGAGTTCGCCCACCTCGGCCGCCTGACCGTGGGGAGCTGAACCATGCCGATCGTGCGCATCGAAGTGGCTCAGGGCCGTGACGCGGAGACCCTCCGAAAAGGACTGCTGGCGGTTCACGAGGCGGTCCGCGACAGCTTCGGCGTCCGGGACGAGCAGGTCCGGGTGCTGCTGACCGAAGTGCCGCCCCAGCACTGGAGTGCGGGCGGAACGACCTTGGCCGAACGGGAGCAGGGGAAATGAACATCAAGCACGTGATCGGGGGCGCCGAGGTCGACTCGGCCGACGGCGCCACGTTCGACGACATCGACCCGTACACGCAGGAGGCCTACGCGACCGTCGCACTCGGCGGCGCAAGGGAAGCCGACGAGGCGGTGAAGGCCGCGCGCAAGGCGTTCGACGAGGGCCCGTGGCCGCGGATGTCGTTCGACGAACGCGGAAAGCTCATCCACAAGCTCGCGGATCTGATGGACGAGCACACCGAGGAACTGGCGCTCGCCGACACCCGCGACATGGGCAAACCGGTCACCGCCGCGAAGACCAAGGACGTGCCGCGCTCGGCGCTCAACTTCCGCTTCTTCGCCGACCACGCGAGGCTTTCCGAGTCGCAGCACCTGCCGAACGCAGGCGGTTTCCACACCTACGTGCAGCACGCGCCCGCCGGTGTCGTCGCCGCGATCGCGCCGTGGAACTACCCGCTGATGCTGGAGACGTGGAAGGTCGCGCCCGCGCTGGCGTGGGGCAACACGGTGGTGCTCAAGCCCGCCGAGGACACCCCGCACTCCGCCTGCCTGCTGGCGAAACTGGCTCTGGAAGCAGGGATTCCGGAGGGCGTCTTCAACGTCGTGCACGGCTTCGGACCCGCCAGTGCCGGTGAGGCGCTCACGGTCAACCCGGCCGTCGACCGCATCACGTTCACCGGCGAATCGGGCACCGGCAAGGCGATCGCGCGCGCTGCCGCGGCCAACCTGACGCCGGTCAGCTTCGAACTGGGTGGCAAGGGCTGCAACCTGATCTTCGACGACGCCGACCTGGACAGCGCGGTGTCGTGGGCGCTCGAGGCCGCGTTCGGCAACGCCGGCCAGGTGTGCCTCGCCGGCTCGCGGCTCTACGTCCAGCAGGGCGTCTACGACGAGTTCGTGGAGCGTTTCGCCCAAGCAGCCGCAGCCCTGCGACTCGGCGACCCGAAGGACCCGGCTACGAAGATCGGGCCGTTGGCGAGCCAGGAGCACTACCGCAAGGTCACGAGCTACCTCGACGCCGAGGCCACCGGGCACGCCAAGGTGCTCGGCGGTGGCGGCGCGCCCGGCTGGTTCGTGCGGCCCACGATCGTGATCGACCCGCCCGCACACGCTCCCGTCCTGAAGGAAGAGGTCTTCGGGCCTGTGGTGACCCTCACCCCGTTCACCACCGAGGACGAGGCGGTCAAGCTCGCCAACGACACCCCGTACGGACTTTCAGCGATGCTGTTCACCGAGAACCTGCACCGCGCCCACCGCGTCGCCGGTCAGCTGAACAGCGGCAACGTGTGGGTGAACTGCTTCTTCGTGCGCGACCTGCGGGCACCGTTCGGCGGGTTCGGCGACTCCGGCGTCGGCCGCGAGGGCGGCGCGTACAGCAAGGAGTTCTTCACGGAGGCAAGGACGATCACCATGCGGATCTCCGCATGAAAACGTTAATATCGATACATGTCTCTTCCTCATGTCCTCCTGGGTGTCCTCGAAGCGCGGCCGATGAGCGGGTACGAGCTCACGCAACTCTTCGGCGCCTCGACGCGGTGGGTCTGGTCCGCTCCGCAGAGCCAGATCTACCCGGCGCTCAAGAAGATGGAGGACAACGGCCTCATCAAGGGCGAGGAGCAGACGCGCGGCACGCGGATGACCCGCACGGTCTACGCGATCACCGACGAGGGCCTGCGCGAGTTGAAGGAGTGGGTCGTCACGCCGTTGCCGATCCCGCCCTCCCGCGACGCGCTGGAGGTGCAGGCGCTGTACTTCGACCTGGTGCCGGCCGAGTCGGCCAAGCGGGTGCTGAAGGAGTTCATCAGCGAGCAGGAGGAAGCGCTGGAACACGCCGAGGCGCACCAGGCCCGGCTGCTCGCCAAGGACACCGAACTGTTGCGGGAACGCATGACCAAGCGGCCTGTCGACCAGCACGACCGGATGGCCCGGTTGAAGGCGCACGTGTTCGCCGGGCACGCGGCGGTGGCCCGGACGCGCATCGCCTGGGCGCAGGAGGGTCTGCGACTTCTCGACGAGTGACCGGAGGTGCCGGTGTCCTCACCTGAGATCGTCAAAGCAGCTGAGGCACTGGCGGAAGCCTCGCGCACGGCCGTCGGGTGCCCGCCGGTGCGGTATCTGCTGCCGATCGGTGACGTCAACGCGGCCTACGCCGTGCAGCGGTACAACGTCGCCGAGGCCGTGGGTGCGGGACGGCGGATCGCCGGCCGCAAGATCGGCCTCACGAATCCCGCTGTGCAGCAACAACTAGGCGTCGACCAGCCGGACTTCGGCGCGTTGTTCGCCGACACCGAGATCCCGAACGAGGGCTTCTCCGACACGTCACGGCTGATCCGGCCGCGCGTCGAGGCCGAGGTCGCGCTGATCATGGCCGAGGACCTGCCGTCGCAGGGGTACGGGCCGGAAGACGTGCGCCGCGCGGTCAAATTCGTGCTGCCGTCGCTGGAGATCGTCGACAGCCGGGTGTCCAACTGGGACATCGGCATCGTGGACACGGTGGCGGACAACGCCTCCGCCAGCCAGTTCGTGCTCGGCACACCGGTCGAGCTGCGCGATCTCGATCTGCCGTCAGTGCAGATGTCCCTGAGCCGCAACGGCGAGGTGGTCTCGACCGGTACCGGCGCGCACTGCCTCGGCGATCCGCTGATCGCCGCCGCGTGGCTCGCGAACACGCTGTCGTCGTTCGGGGATCCGTTGCGGGCAGGAGACATCGTGCTCACGGGCCGGTCGTGGACGTCGCGGCCGGTGACGCCTTCGAGGCCACCATCTCCGGCATCGGCCACGTGCGCGTGCATTTCATCGGAGGTCAGGCATGACGACGAAGGTGGCAGTGATCGGGTCCGGCAACATCGGCACCGATCTGATGATCAAGGTGCTGCGACTCTCCGAGGAGCTGGAGATCGTCGCGATGGCCGGCATCGACCCCGAGTCGGACGGCCTGGCGCGGGCGCGGCGGCTCAAGGTCGCCACCACCGCCGAGGGTGTCGACGGACTCGTCGCGCTGGACGAGTTCGCTGACGTGTCACTGGTTTTCGACGCCACGTCCGCCGGCGCGCACCAGCGCCACGACCAGGTGCTGGGCGCGTTGGGACGCACGCTCGTCGACCTCACCCCGGCAGCCATCGGCCCGTTCGTGGTGCCCGCGGTGAACCTCGACAAGGCCATGGGCGCGCGCAACGTCAACATGGTGACCTGCGGCGGCCAGGCCACCGTGCCGATCGTCGCCGCGGTCTCCTCGGTGACTCCGGTGCACTACGCCGAGATCGTGGCGTCGATCGCGTCGCGCTCGGCCGGTCCGGGCACCCGCGCGAACATCGACGAGTTCACCGAAACCACCGCCAGTGCTTTGGAACAGGTCGGTGGCGCGGCGCGGGGCAAGGCGATCATCGTGCTCAACCCCGCCGACCCACCCATGATCATGCGGGACACGGTGTACTGCCTGGTGTCGGACTGCGACACCGACGCGGTGTCCCACGCCGTGCAGCAGATGGTCGCCGATGTGCACCAGTACGTGCCCGGCTACCGGCTCAAGCAGCAGGTGCAGTTCACGCGCGTGAAGCCGGACGACCCGATGTACGCGCTGGGTTCCGTGCTGGTCTCGGTCTTCCTGGAAGTGGAAGGCGCCGCGCACTACCTGCCCGCCTACGCGGGCAACCTCGACATCATGACCTCGGCCGCACTGCGGACCGCGGAGCGCATCGCCACGGGAGTGTTGGCATGACGGCAATCCGGCTCACCGATGTCACCCTTCGGGACGGCATGCACGCCGTCCGGCATCGCTACACCCTCGACCAGGTTCGCGCGATCGCGACGCTGCTCGACTCGGCGGGTGTGCACGCCATCGAGATCGCGCACGGCGACGGCCTCTCGGGGTCCAGCGTCAACTACGGGATCGGCCGCCACACCGACTGGGAGTGGATCTCCGCGGTGTGCTCGGTGGTCGAACGCTCAGTCCCGACAACGTTGTTGCTGCCCCGAATCGGCACCGTGCGCGACCTGAAGCAGGCGCACGCGTTGGGCGTCCGGTCGGTGCGCATCGCCACGCATTGCACCGAGGCGGACGTGGCGGCGCAGCACATCGAGGCAGCCCGTGCGCTGGGCATGGACCCCTCGGGGTTCCTGATGATGTCGCATCTGGCCACTCCTTCCGAGCTGGCGAAGCAGGCCGCGTTGATGGAGTCCTATGGCGCGCACTGCGTCTACGTCACGGACTCGGGCGGCCGGCTGACGATGGACGGGGTGCGCGAACGGGTCGGCGCATATCGCGACGTCCTGTCCGGGAGCACCGAGATCGGCGTGCACGCGCACCACAACCTGGGGCTCGGCGTCGCGAACTCCGTGGTGGCGGTGGAAAGTGGCGCCACGCGGGTGGATGCTTCCCTGGCCGGACAAGGCGCGGGTGCGGGCAACTGCCCGTTGGAGGCGTTCGTCGCGGTCGCCGACATCACCGGCTGGGAGCACGGCTGCGACCTGTTCGCGTTGATGGACGCGGCGGACGACGTCGTGCGCCCGTTGCAGGACAGGCCGGTCCGGATCGACCGCGAGACCCTGACCCTGGGTTACGCGGGCGCGTACTCGAGTTTCCTGCGGCACGCCGAGAAGGCCGCGCAGGAGTACGGCCTGGACACGCGGACCATCCTGGTCGAGGTCGGGCGGCGGAGGTTGATCGGCGGCCAGGAGGACCTGATCGCCGACATCGCGCTGGACCTCGTGAAGTGAGCCGGGTGTGGCCGCTCCGGCCACACCCGCACCACCACTACAGGGGACCGCAGTCGTTCTCGTACGGCAGGTTCGCGCGCTGGTCGCCCTTGAAGTAGATGGCGCTGGCCAGGTAGCGGCCACCGTCCATCAGGCTGACCATGATCCAGACGTTGTTGTAGATGCCGTGGTCGTACACGGCCTGACCGCGGGTCCAGCAGATGCCGATGGTGGTCTCACCCGCGGGGATCACGTGGTGCACCGGGCACGACAACGCCTCGCAGGTGCGGACTTCGGCGTCGGCCCACGTCGTCACCAGCGGGTACGGCGGCCTGGGCGCATCAGCCTGTGCCACACCGGTTCCCGCGACGAGTGCGAGCGCGGACAGCAACATCCCCAGTACGAGTCTCAAAGCACTTCCTCCCAGTGGTTTGTCGATCATGGGCAGGAAACGCACCTCACACATTCGGGGTTGCACGATCCAATAACGAGACGCACTCGTGCCGTAAACTGACGGCCCATGAGGGCGTTACCCGCGGCGCTGGCCGCCGTCGTGATCACCGGCTCATCCCCTGCCGTAGCAGCGGTTTCTCCGGACTACCCGCTCATCCTGGACGTCGACGTGACAGCCGTCTGCGGTCAACCGTCAACAGGCCGGGTCACGGTTTTCAATCCCGCCAACAGGAACGTCGAATGGCGCGTCCGGCAGAACGGTGTCGTGATCACCGGCACCGGCCCGGACTTCACGCTTCCCGGCACCGGCGAGTTCCTGGTCGACGCGCGTGAACCCGGCCGCGCGTACGGAAAGGTGTGGCACGACGAGGTTTCCGACGGCTGCGACCCGGTCCGCGTCGTCTCGGTGGGCGACTCGGTGGTGTGGAACCAGGGTGTGGACCAGCACCAGAAGTTCCCGCGGCTGACGGCGAAGCTGCTCGGCGACGCGACCGGGCGCGGGTTCGTCCACCGCGACCACTCGATCTCGGGTGCCGTGCTCGACGCACCTGACCTGCCGTGTCCCGCCTCGTCCGTCCAGGATCCCGACGGCGACGGCGAGATGGAGCTCGGCGAGGTCACCACCCAGCAGCCGGACGTGTTCTGCCAGCTGGAGAAAGCCGCCGAACAACCCACCGACCTGGTCATCATCAACGGCTGCATCAACGACATGGACCCGTTGCTCGGCATCCCGCTGGGCATCACGCCGGGCACCGAAGACGTGCCCACGGCGGTGAAACGCGAGTGCGGTGGTGTCGGTGCGGCACCGACGAACCCCGCTCGCGATGTTCCGTACTTCAGCGGCGCCAAGATCGGTTACGGCGGCCGCGGCATGCGCGAGGCGATCGAGAAAGCGCATTCCCTGCCCGGCCGGCCGAAGGTGCTGGTGGTCGACTTCTACTACGCGCTGAGCAGGGCGAGCTTCGTGCCGCGCTGGTTCTGCACGGATCGCGGCTTCAGCGCGGCCAACGAACAGCTGTGCCTGCAGAACATCAGCCAGGCGCCGCACCGGTTCGAGCAGTTCACCCGCGAGTCGGCCGAGGCTTATCGCATGGCCGTCGCCGAGGCCAACGCGGCGTCGGCGGACGGACCGTACGCGATCACCGGCGACGGCCTGTTCACGCTGGAGAACGCGGCGTTCGCGAGCGACCGCAAGGTCTGGCAGTTGCCGCACGAAGATGAGCAGTTCTCGTTGCGGCAGGAGGCATGCCCGCGCTACAGCGCCACGGCGGTGCAGTGCCTGACGGCGGCGATCGCACACCCCGACACCGCCGGATCACGCCAGTACGCGGAGAACTTCCTGCGCAACCAGCAACTGCGGCAGTGGTTCGGCCTGGACGCCGACCTGACACCGCTGGAGGTCTCGCGCAACGGCGACACGGTCACGTTGAAGGCGCCCGCGGGCCAGAACTTCCGCTGGTACTTCGGTGACGGGACCTCGGCCGCGGGAGGCCAGAAAGTCACCCACAGGTACGCCACAGCCGGGCCGCACCTGCCCCGCGTGGTCGTGGACGGCAGGCTGCACGAGGCGCGAGGCCCCGCCTGACTCGCCATCGCGCGGGGATCATTCCCACGACGCGAAGATCCCTGCCTGCGATCGGCTAGCTGACGACGAGCGCCGTGGCGTTGTCCGTACCGCCCGCGTACAACGCCGCCCGCACCAACCGCTCAGCCGACACGTGCCCGGCCATGATCGCCTCGATCCCCTGATGCCCCAACGGCCCGTACACCCCGTCCGACACCAGCACGAGCCGCGAACCCCGCGTCCCCGCCCGCCCGATGTTCGCGGCCGTGGCGTGCCGGACCGTGTTCGTCACGACGTGCTCCAGCCGCGGCTCCGGCTTCACCCCGCGCTCGCGGAAGTACTCGGCCACCGTGTGGTCGGTCGTGAGCTGCACGAGTTCCTCGCCATCGGACGCGTACGCGCGAGCGTCCCCCGCCCACGCCACGTCGAAGCCCCCGTCCGGCCGGGCCACGGCGACGACGATCACGGCGTCCCCGCTGTGCACCTGCAGAGCGTCGTGGGCGGCGAGGATCGCGGCGACCGGGTCGGTCAGCAGGGCGGCGGCCTGTGCGGCGGCGTGCGCGGCCTCGACGGCGGCGGGCGAGTCGCCCACCCCGTCGGCGACCACGAAGGTGCGGCGGCCGTTGGTGGCGTACGCGTCGGCGTTGTGCGTGCGCGGGCCGCGGTCCGAGGCGTAGGTGACTGTCAGCGCGGTACCCAGTGGCATGGTGCGATCGATCAGCATGGCGACCTCCCTGACTCCACTAAGCCCGCTGTGCCTAGGAGTCTGCTGTCAGCACCCTGAGAAAAGCTCTAGAATTTCGCCGCCCGACGAAACCGGTCCGCTGCCCGGAGCAGTGCGGCCGACAGTTCGGGCGGGGAGACGACCTCGAACTCGACGGTGATGCTCGCGAGCATGAACACCACGTCGTCCATCGTCTCGCCTCCGACCCGAATGTGGCACGAGGTTTCGTCCACAGCCAAAACCTCGCCGTAGCTGTGCCACTCCGTCGCCTCCGAAGCGGGCACGCTCAGTCGCACGACGCCCTGCACCGGCCACCGATCGGCCACCCGAGCCGCCACGAACGCCCCCGCGTCGCCGCCCGGAATCTCACGGGGTGTGAACCGGGCACCGAACGGGGTCCGCACGCTCATCCGATCGAGCCGAAATGTGCGCCAGTCGTCTCGAAACACGTCCCAGGCGACCAAATACCAGCGCCGTCCCCACGTCACGAGCCGCACGGGCTCCACCTCGCGCAGCGACTCCGCACCCGAGTGCCCGACGTAGGCGAACCGCAGCCGTTGCCGGTCGCGGCAGGCCGTGCCGACCAACGTCAACAGCGCGGAGTCGACAGAAGGCGCCGACCCGGTGTGCGGCACGGTCGCGATCTCCAGCGCCGCCACCCGGTGCTGCAACGCGGACGGCAGCACCTGCTCGACCTTCAGCAACGCCCGCACGGCCGTCTCACCAATGTTCGCGATGCCGCCCGCAGTCCGCAACGAGACCGCCACGGCCACCGCCTCGTCGTCGTCGAGCAGCAACGGTGGCAGCCGTGCGCCCGAACCGAGCCGGTAGCCGCCGCCGGACGTGCCCATCGAGGCGTGCACCGGGTAGTCGAGGTCGCGCAGCTTGTCGACGTCGCGGCGAACCGTGCGGGTGGTCACGCCCAACCGCTCGGCCAACTCCGCGCCGGACCACTCACGGCGCGCCTGCAGCAGACCGAGCAACTTCAGCAAACGGGCAGACGACACTGTAGGACCATATCTGTCCTACAGCGCCCATAGCGTCGTGAGCATGAAGCCGTTCGAGATCACCATCCCCCAGGCCGACATCGACGACCTGCACCGCCGCCTCGACCAGACCCGCTGGCCGTCCGAGCCGGAAGGCGCGTCGTGGGCCCAGGGCACGCCACTCCCCTACCTCCAGGACCTCGCCCGGCGGTGGCGGGACTTCGACTGGCGCGAGCAGGAACGGCGGCTCAACAAGATCCCGCAGTTCGTCACCGAGATCGACGGCGCGCAGCTGCACTTCATCCACGTGAAAAGCCCCAACCCGCAAGCGGAACCGCTCCTGCTCACGCACGGCTGGCCGTCCACGGGCTTCGCGTTCGAGGCGATGATCGAACCGCTCAGCCGCGACTTCCACCTCGTCATCCCGACGGTGCCGGGCTTCGGGTTCTCCGGGCCGACGCACACGCTCGGCTGGACCATCCCGCGCGTGGCCAGGATGTTCGCCGAGCTGATGAAGTCGTTGGGATACAAGCACTACTTCGCGCACGGCTACGACTACGGCGCCAAGCTCACCCGCGAGCTGGGCATGCTGGACGAGGTCAAAGCCGTCCACGTCAACCAGATCTTCTCCGCCGGCGTCACCCAGGAAACGGCCGACTTCTCCGTGGAGGCGGAGCAGAAGTCGGTCGAGAAGGCGTACAAGTACGAGTTCGAGCAGTTCGGGTACGTGGCGATGCAGAGCACCCGGCCGCAGTCGGTCGCCTACGCGCTCACCGACTCGCCGGTCGCGCAGCTGGAGTGGATCGCCTGGGCGTTCCACGTGTGGAGCGACCCCGCGATCGGGGTACCCGTGGACGCGCTGCTGACCGACGTGTCGATCTTCTGGTTCACCCGGACCGCCGGTTCGTCGGCGCGCTACTACCAGGAGGGGGACGAGACGTGGGGCGAGCTGGAGCCGGAGTCGCCGACGCCGACGTCGGTCGCGGTGTTCCCTCACGACGTGGGAGTGCCCATCCGGCGGATGGCCGAGCGCAACCACACCATCGTGCGGTGGACCGAGATGGAACGCGGCGGACATTTCGCCTCCGCCGAGGTTCCTGAGCTGATGGTCCGCGAGTTGCGGGAGACATTTCTGTCGCAGAGGTAACGTGATCACGTGCGGTTCACGGTCTTCGGCGGAGTCTCAGCGAGGGTGCACGGCCGCGTGACCGAGTTCGGTCCGACACGGCTCGGTGCCCTGCTCGGGGTGCTGCTCGTCGACGCCGGTCAGGTGGTCGGCGCCGACGAGCTGGTCGAACGCGTCTTGGGCAACGCCCCGCCCGCCAGTGCCCGCGCGATGATGCGGACGTGGCTGACCAGGCTGAGGCAGACGCTGCCCGGCCTGGTCGAGCGCGAGGCGGGCGGGTACGTGATCCGCGTCGACCCGCTGGAGATCGACCTGCACCTGTTCCGGCACCTGGTGCGCACCGGCCGGACCGCGGAAGCCCTGACGCTGGCGGACGAGGAGCTGCTGTCCACACTGGACACGCCGTGGGCGACCCAGGCGCGGCAGGACTTCGCGGGCGAACTGCTCGCGGCACGGCTCGACCACGTGGACGCGCGGCTGGCCGACGGCGAGCACTCCGCGGTGGTACCGGAGCTGCAGTCCCTTGCCGCGCAACGACCTCTGGACGAACGGGTCGCCGCCCAGCTGATCGAGGCGTTGCACGGCAGCGGCCGCACGTCCGACGCCCTGAAGCAGTTCGACCTCCTGAAGACCAGGCTGGCGGACGAGCTGGGCGCGGAACCGTCGCGGCAGCTCACCACGCTGCACCGGCGGCTGCAGACCGCTTCGGCGCCACGGCAGCTGCCCGCCGCGCCCAAACCGTTCACGGGCAGGGCGGTGGAACTGGCCGAGCTGGACCACGCACCGAACGGCGTCGTCGTGATCACCGGCACCGGCGGCGTGGGCAAGACCTCGCTCGCCGTGCACTGGGCGCACCGGGCGGCGGAACGGTTCCCGGACGGCCAGCTCTACGTGAACCTGCACGGGTTCGGGCCGTCGGGCGCGGCGCTGAGCCCCGGCGACGCGCTGTTGCGGTTCCTGTCGGCGTTGGACGTGCCGCGGGCGAAGGTGCCGCACGACCTGGCGGGTCAGTCGGCGTTGCTGCGGGACACGCTCGCCGGCAAGAAAGTCCTGATGCTGCTGGACAACGCGACCGACGCCGACCAGATCGAGCCGCTGCTGCCCCGCACGCCCAACACCCACGTCGTGGTGACGAGCCGGACCGCGCTCAGGCCCTCGCACCGGGCGCAGTCGCTGTCGCTGGGCCTGCTGCCGCCCGACGACGCGCGTGAGCTGCTGGCGTCGCGCATCGGCCACGACCGCGCCGAGGCCGAGCCGGAGGCGCTCGACACGGTGGTCCGCCGCTGCGCCCGCCTGCCGCTGGCCCTCGCGGTCGCCGGGGCACGGGCGGCGACGCAGCCGGAGTTCCCGCTGGCGACGCTGGCGGACGAGCTGGCCGACCTCGACGCGTTCGCCGACGACGATGACGTCACCGCGGACCTGCGGTCGGTGTTCTCCCACTCCTGCAAGGCGCTCAGCCCGGCGGCGCTGCGGCTGTTCCGGCTGCTCGGGCTCATGCCGGGCTCGGACATCAGCCTCGCGGGCGCGGCGTCGCTGGCCGGTCTGGAACTGCCGGAAACCGAGTCGCTGCTGGCGGAACTGGCGCGCGCGAACCTGCTGGACTCGCCGGAACCGGGCCGGTTCACGTGCCACGACCTGCTGCGCGACTACGCGGCCGAGCTGGCGCGGCACGACGAGGGCGAGGAGGCCCTGCACCGGTTGCTCGACCACCTCGCGCTGACCGGCGTCGAGGCAGGCGTCCTGTTCACCCCCAGCCGCCATCCCCCGGCCGTTCCCGCACCGGCTCCCGGTGTGCTGATCACGCCGATGGGCTCGCGCGACGAGGCGTTCGCGTGGCTGATGGCCGAACATCCGACGTTGATGGCGGCGCTGCCCCTCGGCACGCCGGCGCAGACGTGGCTGATGGGCTGGTCGCTCGCGGACGTGCTGGACCGGCAGGGGCGTTACCAGGATCTGCTGACGTCGCAACAACTCGCGCTCGCCGCGGCGGAACAGCTCGGCGACGCGAGCGAGGTCGGCCGCACGCTGATCAACGTCGGTCGCGCGCTCGGCAGGTTCGGGCGGCTCGACGAGTCCAGGGCCGTGCTGGAGCGGGCGTTGGCCGTGTACGAGGCCAACGGCGACGTGGCCGGGCAGGCGGGGGTGCTGCTCAACATCGCGATGCTGTGCCCGGACTCGAAGATCCACGAGGCACTGGAGTTCACGCGGCGCGGGCTCGCGTTGTACGAGGAGTGCGGCGACGAGTACGGGCAGGCCAACGCGCTGACCGGACTCGCCTGGGGCTACGGCAAGATCGGTGAGTACGCCGAGGCCGTCTCCTACGCCGAGCGCGTCATGCCGTTGTGGCGCGCGATGGGTCACGTGATCGGGCAGGCCGAGACGTGGGACAACCTCGGCACCGGCTACCTCGGCCTGGGCGACCACGACCGTGCCGCGCACGCGTTCACCCAGTCGTCCGAGCACTTCCGGCTCGGCGGCGACCTCCCGCTGGAAGCCGCCGCCTACGAGCAGCTCGGCGACACCCGCGCTGCCGCGGGTGACGCCGAGTCCGCTCGCCTCGCCTGGCAGAAGTCGCTCGACCTCCGCGCCGGAGCCGGGCTTCCGGTCGAGTCGGTTCAGGCGAAACTAGAGCCCGAACGCCAGTAGCACGTGCCCGTTCGGGTTCACGTAGTCCGAGAAGTAGCCGGACTGCACGTAGACCATGCCGTTGGAGACGACCGCGCCCGTGCCCGGCCCGGCGAGGTTGCCGCCGCGCCCGGTCAGGCCGTTGACACCGCGAACGTCCTGGACGGTGTCGTAGGTCCACAGGATCTTGCCGGTCTTGGCGTTGTACGCGCGGAACTTGCCGTCCTGCGCGCCCAGCCACACCACACCGGGCGTGCTGGACACCGGAACACCGTGCGCGGGCGCACAACCCGGCTGCCCGGCCACGCCACCCGTGGTGCACCCGTCCGCCGGAGCCGGCGTCTCCCACAGCACACTGCCGGTCGCGGGATCGACCGCGAACAGCTTGCCCGGACTGGCGACGTAAGTGGCGATGTAGAGCCGCTTGCCGTCGTAGCTCGCACCCCACTGGATGCCGCCGATACCACCGCTGGGCCACGGCGTGCCGAGCTGCCGCCGCCACACGACCTGACCGGTCTTCGCGTCGAACACGTGGTAGACACCGGACTTCTGCCCGACGCCGACGAGCTGCCGGCCGTCGACCTCGAACAGGTTCGGGGTCGAGCCGATGTCGTAGTCGAGGTTGGTGTTGTCCTTGAGCCCCGGGCAGTAGCCCTCGGGATCGGGTTCGTTGCAGGCCCAGCGCCAGGTGTCGGCGTCGGTGACCTGGTTGGTCCACTTGACGTTCCCGGTCCGGGTGTCGAGCGCCAGCAACGAGTCGAACTCGCCGCCCTTGCCCGTGTAGTTCTGCCCGGTGCCGACGTAGAGCGTGTTCGTGCGGCGGTCGATCACCGGCGAGCTCCACACCCCGGCACCCGACGGCTCGAACCGCTTGGCGCCGTTGGGCCACGTGCCGACCTCTTGTGGTTCCGGCACGGTGTAATGCCGCCAGACCAGCGCACCGGTGTCGACGTCGTAGGCGTCGATGTGGCCGCGGAACGTGCAACACGCGTAGTCGCGCGGCAACACGTTCTCGCTGCTCGACGTTCCGACGTAGATCCGTCCGTTGTGGACGATCGGCGAGCTGGTCGTCATCGACGCGATGGTGGTGTCCATCTGCGTCTGCCAGCGCAGTCGCCCGGTCCGCTGGTCGAGCGCGAACAGCCTCCCCGTGCTGTCGCCGAAGAACACCCTGCCGCCGGACACGGTCGGCCCGTCCGAGTTGTAGACGGGCCTGGTGGCTCCGGGGAGCGTGAACTCCCACCTGGCCTGTCCGGTTCGCGCGTCGCGGGCGTGGAACTTTCCGTCCGGGCTGCCGAAGTAGATCGTGTCGCCCACGACGGCCGGCTGGCTGCGGACGTGGTTGACGTCGCCCTTGGGATACGCGAACGCCCACTTGAGCTTGAGCTTGCCCGCGTTGTTCTGGTTGATGCGCCACTCGGACGCGTTGTGCCTCGACCCGGTGAGGTCCTTCTGCCATCCGGCCCAGTCGCTGTTGGTGTGGGCGATGGCCGGGTTGGCGGTCAGCACTACTAGCGCCGCAGTGAGCAGCGCGGTTGTTCTGAACATGGAATTTCCCCCTTCCACCACCACCTTGGCAGTGGTGGAAGGGGGACCGCGACCACTTAAAGTTGTTTCCAGGCTTAGCCGATCGGTTGATGCGTGACGACGCCGACGCCCTCGTAGCCCCGGCTGACGATCGGGTTCTGCCTGCCGGTGAGGTACTGCTGGAAGAACGCCGGGATGTACGTCGTGGCGACCTTCCGCTGCTGCTCAGGAGTCAGCGCGGTCGCGGGGCAGGTGCTGTCGTTGTCGTAGGACCATTCGGTGTTGAAGTAGTTGTGGTTGGCGTACTTCGGGGTCACCGCGTGGATGGGGACGACGTTGCGGCCCTTCGCGTTGTCGATGTACGTGCCTCCGTTGACCGCGCCGTCGCAGCTGCCGGTCATGACCGCGAACGGGATCTTCGTGATCCGGTAGTCGAGGTTCTCCGGGGCTTCCGGGTCGGGCGCGTAGTAGTCGGCGGGTGCCAACGGCAGGACAGCCCTGATCCGAACGCCTTGCGGTAGCTCGGTCACGTGCTTGTCCGAGGCCTGGTAGACCGCGCCGCGCCCACCGCGCGAGTGGCCGAGCGTGCCGACGTTCGCGAGGTCGACGTGCCCGCGAAACCCTGGCAGCTTCCCAGCGAGCGGGCCTTTGCCGTCGTTGAGGTCCCGCCACATCTCCAGGTGCTTGCTCATCACCGCGGCACGTGCCACGTCGGCGATCTCGCCCATCTCACCGGCGTTGACGCCGTTCACGCTCACCGACACGACCACGAAACCCTGCCGCGCCAGCTCTTCTCCCAGGTAGTCGTACCCGCGGTAGCTCGGGAACGCGTCCCCGGCCGGACACGGCCAGGTCCACTGGTCGTCCGCGCAGGGCTTCCAATAGCCGTGCGCGAGCAGCACCAGCGGCCGCTTGCCGACGAGCGTGCGCGGGGCGTGCATGACCGCGGTGAGTTCGAGGTCCGCGACGGGACCACCCGGTTCGCGGTGAAAGCCGGGCACCTGGAAGGCCCGCTCACCGAGCGAGTACTCGACCTTTCTGACGCCGTGGTCAGGAGCGGCGGTGGCGGGCACGGCCAGTGCCATCGAGCAGGCGACGGCCACTGCGAGTTTTCCGATTGCCATGCCGGTGATCCAATCGACCACTTTTGGGGAAGTTGTGAGGATCGTGTCACCGTTCTGGCACGGAGATCTGGCCCGCGAACCCGCCGAACCGCTCCGCCAACGGCCCCTCGCCGCGGCTCAGCGACCGCCACAGCTCCACGTGCCGGTCCAGCGTCGTCCGATCACTCACCAGCACGACCACGGTTCCCCGCTCCGCCAACGACCGCGCGACCTCGTCGAACCCGCGGAACTGGAACAGCAGAGGCCGGGTGCCGACGAGCGTGCGCGGCGAGTGGACCACCGCGTGCAGGCCGTCGACCGTGTACTGCATCGTCATGGTGGCGGGCCGGTAGTGGCGCACCGAGGTGGCGGACGCTGTGCTCGGCGCGGTCAGCACCATCGCGCACGCGACGGCCACGAAGAGTCTCGCGAGCCCCATGGACACGATCTCATCGGTCGTATGTGGCGCGGAGGTCCGGACTTCGTCACGGTTTTGCCACAGGTGGCGTGACTGCTAGCGGTGTGGCTCGGAACGTTGCCGGGGGAATGTGCGGTCAGACGGGTGCATCGTGGTGCCGCCCCCGCTTCCTCATCCTGGTTGGCTGTGGGAGTGGGGGCGGCACCACGAGGTGCCCTGCTGAGCGTGCATTACCTCGCCAACGTTCCGAGACGCGCCGCTAGCCCGCGAACAGGTGCCCGAGCCGGTAGTCGATGATCCGCGTCGCCTGTTCGGTGTCGTAGGCCTCGACCAGTATCGCGCTGAGCAGACCGGCGGTCATGGTCGCGAGCGCGTCGGCCTCCAGCTGGGCGTCGAGGTGCGCCGGAACGCCTCCGCGCTGCTGGGCTTGGCCGAGCTGGTCGGCGATCAGGCGTACGAGGTGGGGCAGCATGGCCTGCTGGTCCGGGGCCTGGCTCCCGCGGGTGACGTCGACGGCGAAGTAGGCGATCTGCACCGCGCACAGCATGCGGCTGCGTTCGTCGGCCGGCAGCACGGCGAGCACGCACGCGCGGATGACGGCGCGTTCGTCGCCTGTCCGCAACGCCTCGGCGATGTCCCGTCCCGCCCGCTCGGCGCCCAGTTCGGTGATGCGGCGCCAGGCGTACCGCAGCATCTCTTCCTTGGTGGGGAAGTAGTACTGCACCTGGAACATCGAGATGCCGGCCTCCGCGGCGACCGCCCGCAGCGTCACCGCCTGCAGTCCCTGCGCCGCCGCGAGCCGGAAGATCGCCTCCGCGATCTCACGCCTTCTCTCGTCGTGGTCAACGCGTTTCGGCACGTGATCACTGTGCCACACCGGACGTTCTTGGCAGGACAGGCCGGCGGCTATAACATTGCATCTGCATTGGAAAGACGGATGGGGGTCCAGATGCTCGGAAAGTTCGTGGATCAGAAGGCACAGGAGAGGTACTTCGCCACGTACGACACGATCCTGCGAAAGTGGCCGGTTCCGGCCGAGGAGCTGGACGTCGAGACGCGGTTCGGGCCGACCCACGTCCGGCGCAGCGGCACCGGGCAGGGCACGCCGCTCGTGTTGCTGCACGGCGTCATGGGCACGTCGTTGTCCTGGTACTCCTTCGTCGCCGAGCTGGCCGAGCGGCACACGGTGTACGCGGTGGACACGATCGGCGAACCGGGTCGCTCGGTCCAGACGCGTCCCGTGCAGAGCGGCCAGGACCAGGCGGACTGGCTCGCCGACGTGCTCGCCGGCCTCGGCCACGAGAAGTACCACCTCGTCGGGATCTCCCGCGGCGCCTGGCTGGCGCTGGACCTGGCCGTGCGTCGCGGCGACCGGATCGCGAGTGTGATCGCCATCGAACCGGGAGGCTTCGGGACCATCGGGCTGCGGTTCGTCCTCTGGAGCTTCGGCCAGATGTTCCGCTGGCTGCTGCCGGCGCCGATCCTGCGCCGGATCATGTCCGGAGATCCCTACGCGCGCCGCACCCTGGCCCCGCTGGTGATCCGCGGGCTCAAGTACAAAGCGCACTTCCCGCCGCAGTACGTGTTCACCGACGACGAACTGCGCGCGATCGACGTGCCCGTCCACTTCGTGCTCGCCGAACGCAACGGCGTGTTCGACGCGCGCGAGCTCGCTGCCCGCGTCGAGGCGCTCAATCCCCGCCTCCACGCGGAGATCTGGCCGAAGACCACCCACGCGCTGCCGCTGGAGGAACCGGAACTGACGATCTCCCGGATCCTCACCCTCGTCGAGGACGACAGGGCGGACCTGCCGGAATGAACACTCGTCAGGGTTTCGCCACAGCGGCCTCGATCCCGTCCAGCAACACGCCGAGGCCGCTGCGGAAGTTCTCCAGCGCGTCGTTCTCCAAGTAGGGCAACGAAGGATCGACGGGCTCTCGATCGTTCTCGAGGACGTGCAGCATCGGGAACTTCTTCGCCAGGTCGGGTTCGAGCTCCACGAGGACGGCCGACCGCGCATACCACCACTCCTCGTCCGCCTCACCCGTCGCACCACCAGCGGCGCGCGCCTCGGCGATGGTCTGGGCGGCGCCGCGCACGAAGTAGTTGATCGCGCCGACGATGCCGCGCAACCGGCGGCCGGGCAGCCCGGTCGACACCAGGATCGCGGCCAGGGCCTCGATCACGGCGAACTCGTGCGGACCCAGCACCGGCCGGGCCTGCGACACCTGCAGCACCCACGGGTGGCGGCCGTAGAACTCCCACATGTCGTGCGCCCAGGCGGTCACGGCGGGCCGCCAGCCGTCGTCCAGGACGTACACCGTCGGCAGCGAGGCCATCGCGCGGTCGTACATGAGGTCGACCAGCTCGTTCTTGCCCGGGACGTACGTGTAGAGCGCCATCGCGGTCCGCCCGAGGCGCTCCCCCACCGCGCGCATCGAGAACGCCATGCCCTGCTCGTCGGCGACCGCGATGCCCGCGTCCACGATCAGGTCCACGCTGAGTCCGGGTTTCGGGCCCGGGCGGTTCTCGACAGCGGATCCGCGCCAGAGCAGCTCGATGGACCGGCGTGGATCGCCCTGACCTGCGTAGACGACCACGGTTGCGACTCCTTACGACGTAAAGTAACCTCGAACGCCGCTTACTTTACTGCATAAAGAATCAACCGGGGGAAACTTGATCGCCGACAGCCATGACGTGATCCAGGTGCGCGGGGCCAGGGAGAACAACCTCGCCGACGTGTCGCTCGACGTCCCGAAGCGCCGCCTCACCGTGTTCACGGGCGTGTCCGGTTCCGGCAAGTCCTCGCTGGTGTTCGGCACGATCGCGGCCGAGTCCCAGCGCATGATCAACGAGACCTACACCGCGTTCCTGCAGTCGTTCATGCCCTCGATCGGGCGCCCGGACGTGGACGCGCTGCACAACCTGAGCGCGGCGATCATCGTCGATCAGGAGCGGATGGGCGCGAACTCCCGCTCGACCGTCGGCACGGCGACCGACGCGCACACCATGCTCCGGATCGTGTTCAGCCGCCTGGGCGAGCCGCACGTGGGGACGTCCGGCGCGTTCAGCTTCAACCTGCCCGAGGGCATGTGCCCGACCTGTGAGGGCCTGGGCAAGGTCACCACGATCGACGTGGACGCGATCGTCGACAGGACCAAATCTCTCGACGACGGCGCGATCGACGCCCCGAACTACGGCGTCGGCACCTGGTACTGGAAGGTGCTCGCCCACTCCGGCCTCTACCCGGCGGACCAGCCGATCAACACGTTCACCGAGCAGCAGCTGAACGACTTCCTCTACAAACCGACGACGAAACTCGACATCGGCGGTACCAACGTCACCTACGACGGCCTGATCCCGAAGCTGCAGCGCACGATCCTCAGCAAGGACCGCGAGTCGATGCAGCCGCACGTCAAGGCGTTCGTCGACCGAGCCGTCACCTTCGCGACCTGCTCGGCGTGTCGCGGCGCGCGACTCAACGAGGCCGCGCTCAGCTCCAAGATCCGCGGTGTCACCATCGCCGACTGCTGCGCGATGCAGATCAGCGACCTCGCGCAGTTCGTGCACAGCATCGACGACCCGTCCGTCGCACCACTGCTCGCGACCCTCCGCAACACCCTCGACTCGCTGGTCGAGATCGGCCTCGGCTACCTGTCGCTCGACCGCGAGTCCGCGACGCTGTCAGGCGGCGAGTCGCAGCGCGTGAAGATGGTGCGGCACCTGGGATCCTCGCTCACCGACATCACCTACGTGTTCGACGAACCGACCGTCGGCCTGCACCCGCACGACATCCAGCGCATGAACAGCCTGCTGATCAGGCTGCGCGACAAGGGGAACACCGTGCTGGTCGTCGAGCACAAGCCGGAGACCATCGCGATCGCGGACCACGTCGTCGACCTCGGCCCCGGCGCGGGCGTGCACGGCGGCCACCTCTGCTACTCCGGTGACGTCGCCGGACTGCGCACCTCGGGCACGCTGACCGGACGCCACCTCGACCACCGCGCCAAGCTGCGGCCGGAGTTCCGCTCTCCCAAAGGTTTCCTCACGATCAGCAGCGCGCGAACGAACAACCTCAAGGACGTGAGCGTCGACCTCCCGCTCGGCGTGCTGACCGTCGTGACCGGCGTGGCGGGCTCCGGCAAGTCGTCGCTGATCCACGGCTCGTTGCGCAGGCGCCCGGACGTCGTGACGGTCGACCAGTCGCCGATCCGCGGGTCGCGGCGGTCCAACCCCGCCACCTACACCGGCCTGCTCGACTCGGTCAGGACCGCGTTCGCCAAGGCCAACGGCGTGAAGGCGGCTCTGTTCAGCGCGAACTCCGAGGGCGCATGCGAGAACTGCAAGGGCATCGGGCTCGTCTACACCGACCTGGCGATGATGGCCGGCGTCGCGACCGTCTGCGAGAAGTGCGAGGGCAAGCGGTTCACGCCCGACGTGCTGCGCTACACGTTGCGGGGCAAGAACATCAGCGAGGTGCTCGGCATGTCCGTCGCCGAGGCGCTGACGTTCTTCCCGTCCGGTCAGGCACATGCCGTGCTTCGTCGGCTGAACGACGTCGGCCTGTCGTACCTGTCGCTCGGCCAGCCGCTGACCACGCTGTCCGGCGGCGAGCGGCAACGGCTCAAGCTCGCCATCCACATGGCGGAGAAGGCCTCGACGTACGTGCTGGACGAGCCCACGTCCGGCCTGCACCTCGCCGACGTCGACCAGTTGCTCGGCCTGCTCGACCAGCTGATCGACGCCGGCAACACCGTGATCGTCATCGAGCACCACCTCGCCGTGATGGCGCACGCCGACTGGATCGTCGACCTGGGTCCCGGCGCCGGGCACGACGGCGGCCAGGTCGTGTTCACCGGAACGCCCGGCGAGCTCGTGTCGACCTCGGACACCCTCACCGCCCAACACCTGAAGGAGTACCTCGCATGAGCCTGCTGACGGTGTCCGACGTCGTCCCGCTGACCCCGCGCATGGTTCGGATGACGTTCACCGGCGACGGTCTTACCGACGTGGGGTCGTGGCCTGATCAGCAGCTGAAGCTGTTGTTCCCCAAGCCGAACGGGTCCGCGTTCGTGTCGGACTCGGAGGACGTCAGCATCTGGTACCAGGCCTACCTCGCCCTGCCCGAAGCCGAGCGACCGTGGATGCGCAGCTTCACCGTGCGCTCGTTGGTCGACGGCGTGCTGACCGTGGACTTCGTGCTGCACGGCGACGACGGCCCCGCGTCAGCGTGGGCAGCCGTCGCAAAACCAGGCGACGTCATCGGCCGGTTCGGGCCGTCTCCCGACTACGCCCGGCCACTCGGCGACGCGGACCTGCTGGTGTTCGCGGGCGACGAGACGGCGTTGCCCGCGATCGCCTCACTGCTGGAACTGCTGAGTCCAGAGCAGCGCTTCCTCGCGTTCGTCGAGATCGCGGATCCCGCTGAGGAGCAGGACATCCCCGGCGTGCAGTGGGTGCACCGCAGCGCCGGGGATGATCTGGTGTCGGTGGTGACGGCGCAGGACGTGCCCGCGTCGACCTGGGTGTGGCTGGGCGGCGAGGCCTCCGCGGTGCGCGCACTGCGGAGGCACTTCGTCGCGCGAGGCGTGTCCAAAAAGGACATCGAGTTCGCCGGTTACTGGCGGCGCGCCCTCACCCAGGACGACGCCCCGACCTCCGACGACCTCGCCGAAGCCCAGGAACGACTCGCCGCGCTCAGCGAGTGACGACCAGGACCGCGCTGTTGGCCGGCACGTCGACCGTGGTCGTCGTGCCGGTCACCTTCACGTTCTTGGGCCGTGGCGTGAACTTGGCGTTCTTCCCGACCTTCGAGCCCGCGATGGTGATCTCCTTGGAGTCCAGCGCGGGCGCGGTCAGCACGTAGACGCTGGCGTTGCGCGCCTTGGCGGGCAACGTGATCGTCGTGGTCACCGCGGCAGCGCTCTTGTTGTTGACGAACGCGTTGTTGCCGATCCCCCACGCCGTGACCGCGTCGGCCCCGGTGACCGAAGCCGCGTGATAGGCACCCGGCCCGGCCAGCTTCCACAGCAGCTCACCGTAGTAGACCGCCTGCACGCCAACGGGGTTGAGCCCGTCGTAGCGGATCGGCGAGTAGTGCAGCGGGAACTGCGTCGACGTGCCGCCGTGGAAGTTGATGCCGGAACCCTGCCGCGCCGCGACACCGGACATGTAGTCGAGCGACCACAACGCCGCCGCCTGCACGTTGCTGACGCCGTCCGCGCCGCCGTGGAAGTAGTTGTTCGCCTCGGTGACGCGCCACTGCGGGATTCCGTTGGCGGACCAGGCCTTCTCCATCGCGGCCGAGATGTTCGGGAGGCGGCCGGAGGAGTTGGACGCCAGCATCTTCGTGATGTCGGCCTCGGTGTTCTTCGCGATGTAGACGTGCGTGGACAGGATGTTCACGCCCCGGTCCTTCTGCGTGCGGGCGAAGTCCTCCGCCCACGAGCTGCTGTTCGCCTGGCCGGGCCCGTCGAACTTCGCTCCGGGCACCTTCGCGCGGATCGCGTCGGCGAACTTCGAGAACAGCGCCTCGTACTCCGGCCACGTCTTCACGTAGACGTTGGGCTCGTTGCCGATCTCGAACGCCACCAGGTCCTTGCCGAGGATCCGCGACGCCACCGCCGCCTCGTCCGCGGCGGCTTCCGGCGTGTTCGTCTTGAGGTTGATGCCGTAGACGACCTTCCACCCGGTCGCCTTGGCGAAGATCGCCAGCTCCTGGATGTCCGACGGCGTCACCTCGGTCGCCTTGCCGCCGGTGCCGTCCGGCTTCCAGGTGGTCATGTCCACGAGGTTGCCGCCGATGCGCAGCAGGCTCGGCCCGAGCAGCCGGAAGAGCCGGACCAGGTCGGCGTTGCGGGCGTTGAACATCCGCGCGCCGACCCGGTCCTTCTCGTAGCTGAAGCCGGCGAAGTCCCTTCCGACGCTGCTCTTGCTGGTGGGATCGACCCGCACGCTCACGCTCGGTGCCGCGTGCGCCGGGATGCCGGTGAGGAGGATCAACAGGGCCGCGACGACCGCCGTTGCTCGACGCATGGGAGTCCCTTCGTCTGGGCGGCGGCGACCCTCACCTTAGATCGGATGTTTCCGGAATTCGAGCACCGAGTGGTCACCCGGTACTTCCGTTACTCCAGCGAGCACCAAACCGTGCGGTTCTGCGAGCTTGACAAGCTCTTCGACGCTCCGCTCGCGTCCGCCGAAGTGCACGAGCATGATCAGATCCATCTCGGTCGCGGCCCCCACACCTCGGATGCCTTCGATGACAACGAGTCGCGCGCGGTCCGGCATCGCCTCGGCGCACCGCCCCAGGATGCGTCCGGCCTGCTCGTCGTCCCAGTCGTGCAGGATGTCGAACAACAGGTAGGCGTCACCGTCCGCCGGCAACGGGTCGAAGAAGCTCCCCGCCGTCGCCCGCGCACGATCTCCGAACCGGGCGAGGTTCTCCCGCGCCGGGCCCACTGACAGATCGACGACGTGCCCGCGCATCGACCGATGAGCCTCCAGCACGGCCGCGAGCAGGTCACCGGGCCCGCCACCGACGTCGACGATCGACCCGAACCGCGCCCAGTCCACCGCTTCGACGAACTTCGGCACCCGCTGCCGGATCCGCCAGGTCATCTGCCGGTCGAACGCCTCGCGCAGGCGCGGCTGCTCGTCCAGGTCGGTCCAGAAGTCCTGCCCGTAGCGCAGCGGGTAAGCGGGCTCGCCGGTCCTGATGCTGTGCGCGAGGTCCACGAAAGCCAGGTCGGCGCGCCCGGCAGCCGTGTCCTGGTGGAGGAGGTTGTGCAGGCCGGTGCCCGCGTCCGCGCAGAGGTGCGCGCCGAAGCCGGTGGTGCGGTAGCCGTCGCCGGCGCGTTCGACGACGCCGAGGGTCGTCAGGTGGCCGAGCAGCAGTTCCAGGGCACCAGGATTGACGTCGAGCTCGGCGGCGAGCGTGTCAACAGGTGCGTCGCTCTTCAGGCGGTCCGGCAGCCCCAGGGTCACCGCGACCCGCAGCGCCATCGGCGTCACGAGGCCGGCCATCTCCCGGAGCGTCTTCACGTCGTCGTCGTTTCCCACGTAGATCGACCCTGCCAGCGCGTGCAACCTGATTTTCCGCCGCTCAGGCGCTTACCGTAGGGACATGAAGACCAACTGGGCCGGCAACGTCACGTTCACCGCCGCCCAGGCCGTCACGCCGACCACGGCCGACGACCTGCGCGCGCTCGTCCGCGGCTCGAACGCGGTGCACGTCGTCGGCTCCGGGCACTCGTTCAGCCCGATCGCGGACACCACGGGCACCCTGGTCTCGCTGGCCGCGATGCCCGACGTCTTCGAGACCGACCGCAACCTCGTCCGGGTGAACGCGGGCGCCACCCTGGCCCAGCTCGCCCCGAAGCTCGAATCCGCGGGCCTGGCCCTGCACACCCTGCCGTCGCTCCCCCACATCACCATCGCGGGCGCGGTCGCCACCGCCACGCACGGCTCCGGCGCACGATCGCTGGCGGGCGCGGTCCGGTCCATAGACGTCATGCGCGGCGACGGCTCGGTCGTCGAACTGACCTCCGCGGGCGCCCCGGTGTCGCTGGGCGGCCTGGGCGTGATCACGGCAGTGACGCTGGAAACCGTGCCGTCGTTCGAAGTCGCGCAGACCGTCTACGAGGACGTCGCCTGGACCACGCTGCTCATCCAGCTGGAACAGATCTTCGACGGCGCCTACAGCGTCAGCGCGTTCGTCGACTGGCAGGGCGGCGCGACCCTCTGGGTGAAGCACCGCGTCGGCGACACCCAGTACACCTTCCCCGGCCACCCCGCCGACGGCCCGCGCCACCCGGTCACCGGCCAGCCCGCCTCGCACTGCACCGTCCAGGGCGGCGTCCCCGGCCCGTGGCACGAACGACTACCCCACTTCAAGGCCGAGTTCACCCCGTCCGTGGGCCAGGAACTGCAGACCGAGTACTTCGTCCCGCGCACCCGCGCCGTCACGGCCCTGCGCGCCCTGGCGGAGATGTCCACGGTGATCTCGCCGCTGGTCCAGGCCTGCGAGATCCGCACGATCCACGCCGAACCCCAGTGGCTCAGCCCGGCGGTCGACCGCGACAGCCTCGCCATCCACTTCACCTGGGTCCCGAACACCCCTGCCGTGCTGGCCCTGCTCCCCCGCCTGGAGGAGGCGATCGCGCCACGCCCGCACTGGGGCAAGCTCTTCACCGTGCCGCCGACGCTGCTGGCCGCCCGCTACCCGCAGTGGGACTCGTTCAAGTCGCTGCTCACCGAACACGACCCGAAAGGCGTGTTCCGCAACGACTTCCTCACCCGCTACTTCGGTTCCACGGCCTCCAGCTGACGCCACAACAGGTCGGCTTCCGGCCCGCGCAGCCTGCTCAGCAGTCGCCGGGCCTCACTCCGGTACCGGTTCGCCTCGTCGTGGCTGCCCTCACGCCGATACGCCGTCCACAACCCGATCAGCACACGTACCTCCCCCGCCCTGTCGCCCAAGCGCCGGTACGCGTCCTGTGCGTCCGAGAACGCGTCCTGAGCGGCTCCTTCGTCACCCGCCTCGAGCAGGAGGTTGCCGAGCTTCTCCTTCAGCCGCGCCTCGACGACGGGGACATCGGGCTCGACTGACTGGAGGGTGGCGATCGCCTCGTTCAGGCCGAACGCGTCACGCTTCATCCGAGTCAGCTCGACGACGATGTCGGCCTTGTCCTCCCGAGCCACCGGCAGCGCGAGCGCGCGTCGCAGGTAGTCCTCCGCCCCGTGGTGGCGCCCAGCCGTGCTCTCCAGGAACGCGAGCTGACGCAACGCGGTGACCTGGTCGTCGAGCGACAACGTGTTCCACTCGACCGCATCGACCAGCTGACGGCCCGCCGCCTCGAGGTCACCGCGGTCCACCAACAACGACCCGAGCTCGAAAGCGATCTGGGCCTCCAACGTCAGGTCACCGGAGCTGAAGTCCCGTGCGTGGACCAGGTGCTGCTGTGCCACGTCGTCGTTCCCGGACCGCAGCTCGATGCGGGCGAGCTCCCGGTGCACCAGCGCCTGCTCCCGCGAGTTGCCCGGAGCGTTCAGCGCCTCCTCGAAGTGTTCGACCGCCACGGGCAGCTTCCCCTGGTCGCGGTAGAGCTCACCGAGCAACCGGTGCGCGCGTTGCGCCTCGAACGAGCCCGGCTCCACGCTGTTCAGCACGGCCTTCAGCTCCATCTCGGCCACACCTGGCAGGCCGCGCTCCTTCGCCAGCTCTCCCCGCAGCAGCCTCGACACGATCGGCCTCGGCGCCGACTCCACGGCCCGGACCGCCAGGATGTAGGCACCGGTCAGGTCACCCTGCGCCCTCAGAGCCCGGCTCGCCGAGACGAGCACGTGCTCCCAGTGCGGTCCCGCGTCCTCGGCGGGCAGCGCGGTCACCACCTCGATCGCGATCGCAAGCCCTCGGCTGGGGGTGAGCGACAGCGCGGTGGACAGCTGCCGGGGCACCTCGTCCGCGACCACCATCACGAGGCGGTCCTGCTCGAGGATCTCCTGGATGCCCGCCGACGAATGCGCCGGCGGGTCGACGATCACGAAGCACCGCACCGAGGACAGCTCTGCCAACCGACCCCGCACCGCCCGCACGCCGAAGTCCAGCAGCTCGTTGGTGAGGTCGACGGCGCGTTCCGACGTGCCGTGGACCAGCACGTCGTAGCGGAACCCCTGCCCCGGCTCGCGACGCCCGCGTTCCCGAGCCGCGGACACATAGGTGTCGCGGTTGCTCACCAACACGTCGGCGTCCGCGAGCCGATGTGCGAGCAACGCGGCGATGTTGTCCATGTAGTACGAGACCGTGTCGGGGCTGCCACTGCGTTCGTCGAGGACCGCGATCTCCTCGCCGAAGCTCCAATAAGGCAGGTACGGCACCGTGGTGCGTTCGACGAGGCCCAGTTCCGGCTGGTCGTCGTTCTGGTCCTTCGGCATCCAGCTCGCGTACAGAGGCGCGAACTCGGTTGCCATCGTGGTCCGCCACGACCGGGCCCGCTCGTACTCCTCCTTGCTGTCGAACCGCGACACGACCGGCAGGTACAGCAGGCCGTCGCGGTCGTAGGGCAGTCGATCCCGGGCGAGCGCCGCCCGTTGCGCCACCTCCAGCGTCCCGGCGAGGTTCTGCCGGTTCGGTGCCACGCACAGCACCAGCACGTCCGGCAGCTGTGCGGTGCAGATCCCGCCGATGTCCGTGATGCCGGTGCGGCTGTCGATCAGCACGTAGTCGAACTGCTCGGCCCACTCCGCGCGAATCTTCTCGAAACGCCAGCCGAGGTCGTGATCGGCGAACAACTCCGGCCACGACAACGCCTGGGCGCGGTCGGGGTAGGAGGAGTC
This sequence comes from Lentzea sp. NPDC051838, assembly GCF_040681245.1. Lineage (NCBI taxonomy): Bacteria > Bacillati > Actinomycetota > Actinomycetes > Pseudonocardiales > Pseudonocardiaceae > Lentzea > Lentzea sp. NPDC051838. The sequence continues at coordinate 44,777 of NZ_JBFAYI010000004.1, read as the reverse complement.
CATCGCGCCCGCCGCCAGCAGTGACAGCCGCTCGACGTCCGGCACGAACACCGGCTCCACGACGTCCGTCCAGTCGGCGTCCCCGGAGATCACCTCGACCAGCCCGCCGTCGTGCAACGTCGAGACGTACGGCTTGAAGTACTCGTGCAGGCCGGGTGCGTCGAGGTCGAAGTCCACGCACAGCACGCTGTTGCCCCACCGCGCGAGCTGCACCGCGACGTTGGCCAGGCAGAAGGACCGGCCGACGCCGCCCTTGTACGAGTAGAAGGTCACGATCACGGCAACCTCACAGCCTCGGCAACGGGCCGGGCGGCAGCGTCCGGGGATCGAGCGCCGGCCGCACCACCTTCCACGTCGGGTCCCACGGCGGCGCGTCCTCGATGCGTTCCGCCACCTCTCCCGCCAGCTGCTGCACGGCGGTGTAGAAGTACTCGTAGTCGCGTGAACGGCTGTAGGTCTCGTACGGCAGCGGCTTGTTCCACGGCGTGAAGTCGCGCTGCAGAGCGGCTTGCGCTTCCGGCGGGTAGTGCTGCCCGTCGGCGTACCGGACGGGCAGCACCAAGCCCTGCGGGTGATCAAGAGTGGAGTAGCCCAGAGACCGGTGGCGTTCGAGCATGCTCTCCCACTCGGCGAGACACCACTCCGAGCGGAAGTACGGCGGCGACAGCACGGCGACCATCACCTTCGACCGCAGCAGCGCCACCTCGAGGTTCTCCGGCCACGAGACCCCGGTCTTCTGGTTCCAGTCCACGAAGATCCGGGGTTCGGCGGCCATCTCGTTGCCGAGCCACTCGCGCAACGCCCGGTAGAAGTGGTCCCGCACCCACACGTCACCACCACCGCGGCGCGTGTAGCTCAGGAAGACGTCGTACTCGTAGCCCACGCCCTCACATCGGGATCATCGATCGGGCTATTACGACGCCTCACCCTTCTGGCGCAACGCCTCCAGCTCGTCGTCGGAGAACCCGTAGGTCGTCACCACGGTCATCTTGGGACACGTGACCAGCAGCCCCGGTCCCCACTCCTCGATCACGTACCCGCTCTGGTTCGCGGACTCGAAGAACGGCTTGCCGGTGACACCCAGATCGACGGCGGACGGCCAGAACAGCGTGCGGCGAACGCGGCCGGGGTGGTACTCGTGCGCGAACTTCAGCTGGTGCAGGAACGTGATCCAGCCTTCGGTGATGTCGTCGTAGTACTCGTCCCACTCGGGCAACGTGCCCTTGGGCGCACGGGTCAGCACCACGCGCGTGCCTTCGGGGACAGGGGTCAGCGAGAAGACGTCGTGTCCGTGGATGGAGAGCGTCCGTTCGCCGGTCTCCTCGGCGTCCTGGAAGAACGTGCCGTCGATCTCCTGCTCCAGCCCGTCGTACTCCCAGCCGTGCCAGTGCAGGATCTTCTGCTTGTCGCGGAACGACTGCCACACCTCGTCGACAGGTGCCGCCACGGTGATCTCGATCCGCACACCGTCATCGCTCATCGGAAACTCCCGGGTGGCCCAACGCGACCACCCGGTACGGGCGGCCTGACTCGGTGTCGTACTTCAACGCGATCTGCCGCACCGCTTCGGCGAGGTCGCTGGTGAACTCGTGGACGGCACCGGGCGCGCCGAAGCGGACCGTCGTCTCCACGGTGAAGGTGAGCAAGCGCTTTCCCGCGTCCGCCGCGGCACCCGACATCCGCTCGACGTGACGAGCCGTGTCCTCGGCCACCGACACCAGGTGCGTCGCGGCGAACTGATCTTGCACGTCGGCGGCGATCTCGCGGCCGGGCCGGGCGCGCAGCACGCGTTCGACGCAGCCGCGCCGTTGCCTCTCCTCGACGAGCTCGACGAGTCCTGCCTGTTCCAGCGCCCGCACGTGGTAGTTGACCCGTTGCCGCGGCAGGTCGAGAGCCGCCGCGAGCTGGGTCGCCGACGCGGGCGACTTCAGCAGCTCCAGCAACGATCTGCGCAATGGGGACAGCTCCACGCCTAGCACAGTCTCATTTGACAAATTCATTTGTCAATACCGGAACTCGACCGGAAACAGTTAGGTTCGTTGACGGTTGCAACAAACCACCCCCACCCTGTGTCCCGTGAGAACCCCCCTGCTGGTGGCAGCGTTGGCAGCAGCAGCGATCGTTCCTGTGTGGACGGTCGCGGCCCAGGCTGACGTAGTGCCCGGAACCGCTTATCAGGTGACGAACGTCGGCAGCGGAAAGTGCGTGGAGTCGCTGGGATCGGCGAACGGCGCACAACTCCGCCAACAGTCCTGCTCTGGTCAAACCTGGAAGTTCACCCCCACCTCCGACGGTTACTTCACGGTCGGCGAGGGTTCGGTGTGGGACGTCTCGAACGTGTCCGCGGCGGACAACGCGCTGATCCACATGTGGCAGAACTTCAGTGCCAACAACCAACAGTGGCGTCCCGAACAGGTCGGTACGGACACGTACCGGTTCGTGAGCCGTCACAGCGGCAAGTGTCTCGACGTGCCCGGCGCTTCGACGGGTGACGTCCAGTTGGTGCAGTACACCTGCAACGGCACCAACGCCCAGTCCTTCAAGCTCTCCACCGGCAACACCCCGCCCGACCCCGGCACGCCGGACTTCGGGCCGAACGTGCTGATCTTCGACCCGTCGATGCCCGCCAGCACCATCCAGGCGCGGCTCAACGACGTCTTCCGGCAGCAGGAAGAGGGTCAGTACGACGCGCGCCGGTTCGCGATCTTCTTCAAGCCCGGCAACTACAACGTCGACGTGAACATCGGCTTCTTCACCCAGGTGCTCGGCCTCGGGCTGAACCCGGACCAGGTCAACATCAACGGCCAGGTGCACGTCGAGGCCGACTGGTTCGAGGGCAACGCGACGCACAACTTCTGGCGTGGCGCCGAGAACCTCGCGATCAGGCCGCCGGGCGGCACCAACACGTGGGCGGTCTCGCAGGCCTCCGCGATGCGCCGCACGCACGTCTACGGCAACATGCAGCTCGACGACAACGGCTGGTCCAGCGGTGGTTTCCTCGCGGACTCCGTGGTGACGGGCCAGGTCCGTTCGGGTTCGCAGCAGCAGTGGCTCAGCCGCAACACCGAGTGGGGCTCGTGGACCGGTGAGAACTGGAACATGGTCTTCGTCGGCGCGCGCAACGCCCCGGCCAACACGTTCCCCGAGCCGCCGTACACGACCGTCGCGCAGACCCCTGTCGTGCGTGAGAAGCCGTTCCTGAACATCGACTCGAGCGGCAAGTACAGCGTGTTCGTCCCGTCGCTGCGCACCAACACCAGCGGCACCACGTGGGCCAGTGGCAACCAGCAGGGCCAGAACATCCCGCTGTCGGACTTCTTCATCGCCAAGCCGGGCACGTCCGCGGCCACGATGAACCAGCAGCTCGCGGCAGGCAAGCACCTGCTGCTCACGCCGGGCATCCACCAGGTCAGCGAGCCGATCCGGGTCACGCGGCCGGACACGGTGGTGTTCGGTCTCGGTCTCGCGACCGTCATGCCCACCAACGGGAACATGGCGCTCGACGTGGCCGATGTGGACGGTGTGAAGATCGCCGGCCTGCTGCTGGACGCGGCTCCGACGAACTCGCCGCTTCTCATGCAGATGGGCGCGCCGGGCAGCAACGCGAACCACTCGGCGAACCCGTCGTCGGTGCACGACCTGTACGTGCGCATCGGCGGTTCGGCCATCGGGCGGGCCACGACCTCGTTGGTGGTCAACAGTCACAACGTGATCGGCGACCACCTCTGGCTGTGGCGCGGTGACCACTCCATCGGTGTCGGATGGGACGTGAACCGGGCCGATACCGGGTTGATCGTCAACGGCAACAACGTGACGATGTACGGCCTCTTCGTGGAGCACTACCAGAAGTACCAGACCATCTGGAACGGCCAGGGTGGGCGGACGTACTTCTACCAGAACGAGATGCCGTACGAGGCGCCCAACCAGGCGGCGTGGATGAACGGGTCCACGCGCGGCTACGCGGCGTACAAGGTGGCCAACAACGTCACCACGCACGAGGCGTGGGGCCTGGGCAGCTACATCTTCGCCAACGCCAACCCGAGCGTGGTGGCGGACCGGGCGTTCGAGGTGCCGAACACGCCGGGCGTCAAGTTCCACAGCATGGTGACGATCTCGTTGGGCGGCAAGGGAACCATCGAGCGGATCATCAACAACTCGGGCAACCGGGTGACGGCCGGGTCTACCGAGGCCTACCTGGCCAACTACCCGTAACGTTCCGCTGAGTGGTTTTCAACTACGCATCCCCGTGCTCCGGTCCGCATAGACTGGAGCATGGGGATGTTCACTGAGCAGTTGCAGCGCATCGAGACCTTGAACTCCGTCTACAACGCGCTGACCACCGTGTTCGACGAACCGGACGAGCCGCCGACCGGCCCGCTCGCCGGGGTCGCGCTCTCGGTCAAGGCCAACATCGACGTCGCGGGCGCGGCCACCACGCACGGCATGAAGTCGCTGGTGGGCAACCTGAAGACCGCGGACGCGCCGATCGTGGCACGGCTGCGGGCCGCCGGGGCGACGCCGATCGCGCACGCGAACATGCCGACGCTCAACGCGCGCGGCATGCACACGTACAGCGAACTGGCCGGGCACACCATCAACCCGTGGGACGCCACGAAGTCGCCAGGCGGCAGCTCGGGCGGTGACGCGGTCGCGGTGGCGACGGGCATGGTGCGCATCGGGATCGGCAACGACAGCGGCGGCTCGCTGCGGCTGCCGGCGTTCCTGAACGGCGTGTGCGCGCTCAAGCCGAGCTACGGCCGCTATCCGCAGGGCGCGATCATCGGTCAGCCCGACCCGTCGTACCCGACCCAGATCATGACCGTCGAGGGCCCGTTCGCCCGCACGGTCGCCGATCTGCGGCTGGTGCACGAGCTGATGTGCGGCGCGGATCCGTCCGACCCGCGCACGGTGCCGGTGCCCGCTTCGGGCGCACCGGTCGCGAGAATCGCCGGTTTCGTGCCCGGTGACCCGGTGGTCGAACAGGCGGCCGCGCGGCTGGCCGACGCTGGTTACGAGGTCGAGCCCGTCGAACCGCCGAGGGTCGACGAGACGTCGGCGCTGTCCATGCGGATGATCGCCACCCCGATCGCGCTCGGCTACGAGCAGTTCGCCGCGTTCGCCGGCGAGGAGATCATGGTCTACATGGACCACCTGCTGAAGGTGCGTCCCGGTCTGGACCTCGCAGAGTTCCTGGCGCTCACGGGTACCCGGCTGGGCATCCAGCGCGACTGGGCGCGGCTGCTCGACCGCTACCCCGTGCTGCTCGGGCCGGTCAGCACCATCCCGTCGTACGTACCGGACCAGGACCGGCGCAGCCCCGAGGACCTCGACGCGTACTTCGAGGCGACGAAGCTGTGCGAGGCGACGTCGTTCGCCGGGCTGCCGTCGGTCGCGGTGCCGACGGGGTTGCGGGACGGGCTGCCGACGGGCGTCCAGGTGATCTCCCGGATGTACCGGGAGGACCTGGCCCTGGACGCCGCCGCCGTGCTGGAAACCCCGCTCAGCCCAGTCGTCTCGGCCGGTTGATCTTCATCTCGTCCATGTCGGTGACTTTGGCGCGCAACCCCTTGAAGTCGACGCCCAGCGCGTCGAGGGCGGTGGTCGCGCGCCTCAGTCCCGCCTCGTCGGGCTTGTCCTTCGCGGTCAGGATCACGCGGTAGCTGAAGAAGTCGAGCTTGTCGTCGAACGTCAGCGCGCCAGACTCGGTGAAGCCGCCGTCGGTCAGGAAGTCGAAGCCCTTCAGGCGTTCCCGGAGGCTCGCGCGCTGGTCGTCGGTGAGATCGGCGAAGCGTCCGCGGACGAGTACTCGGTAGGTGTGTTCAGCCACGAGAAAACATCGTGGCTGAACACCCGCCGCCCTGGCGAACGATTTCTGCGGTGCGGAAGAATCATGGTCCATGGACGCAAAAGAGCTGGTCACGCGCATCCGCAAGGAGCTGCACCCCGGTGAGCACGACAACCTCGTGGTCAAACTCATCGAAACCGGACAGGCTCCGCGCGCCGTGATCGCCACGTTCGCGGCCGAGGAGAACCACATCGTGTCGTCGGACTGGCGAACGTTCCTCGCGCTCGCGTCGAAGGCCGGGGAACCGAACGCGCGGGCGTTCTTCACGCTGCTGGCGGGCGGCGAGGAGCTCGTGCTGCCGATGCTGGAACCGCTCGCCAAGGCCGCCGGCATGTCCTCGAAGGACTTCCAGAACTACGAGCCCTACCCCGGCTGCCAGGCCTACCCCGCGTACCAGGCGTGGATGGCGATGAACGGCGAGCCGGCCGACGTGATCCTCGCGATCCTGGCGAACTTCACCGCGTGGGGCGGCTACTGCGCCCGCATGGCGAAGGGTCTGCGCGAGCACTACGGGTTCGACGACGAGGCGTGCGCGTTCGTCGACTTCTTCGCCCAGCCCGCCCCGCAGCTGGAAGAACGCGCGATCGCCGCCATCCAGGCCGCTCTCGACTCCGGCTGGCAGCCGAAGCACGCCTGGCGCTACGGCCGCCTGCTGCAGGCCTACGAACTGGAGTTCTGGTCCACGCTGGCCTGACGGGGGTGCGGGGGCGGCGGGTGCCGCCCCCGCCACCGCTATCGAGGCAGATAGGCCCTGTGCTGCTTCGAGAACTCGTAGTTGTTGAACTTGTCCCAGTTGATCGACCACGTCATGAGGCCGCGCAGGTTCGGGTAGACGCCCTTCGGCTTGTAGCTGCCGCAGTTCGACCCCTTGGTGAGGCAGTCCAGCGCGGTGTGGACGTCGGCGACGGACGTGAACCCGTTGCCCGCGTACATCGCGGCGGGCAGGCCGATGGCGACCTGGTCCTGCCGGAGTCCGGTGAAGAACTTCGTCGTGTCACCGCGCACCGGGAAGCCCGCGAGCACCATGTCGGTCATCGCGATGTGGAAGTCCGCGCCGCCCATGTTGTGGTACTGGTTGTCCAGGCCCATCACGGGTCCGGAGTTGTAGTCCTGCACGTGCAGCAACGTCAGGTCGTTGCGCATCGCCTCGATCACCGGCAGGTACGCGCCCGTGCGCGAGTCGCCGCCGCCCGCACCACCGTAGAACTGGTAACCGACCTGCACGAAGAACGTCTCCGGCGCCATCGTGAGCACGAAGTTGGCTCCGTAGCGGGACTTCAGCGACCGCAGAGCCGAGATCAGGTTCACGATCACCGGCGTGGTCGGGTTCTTGAAGTCGACGTCACCGGAGTTGAGCGACAGCGAGTGGCCCTCGAAGTCGACGTCGAGCCCGTTCAGGCCGTACTTGTCGATGATCGCGCCAACGGACCGCACGAACGCGTCACGCGCCGCCGTGGTCTCCAGCCGCACTTGACCGTTCTGGCCGCCGATGGAGATCAGCACCTTCTTGCCCTTGGCCTGCTGGGCACGGATGCCCGCGATGAACTCGGCCTCGGACTCGACGTTCGGGCACTCGGCGACCGGGCACTGCGCGAACCGCAGCTCACCGGACGTCGCGCTGGTGGGCTCGGCGAACGACAGGTTGATGACGTCCCACTCGTCCGGCACGTCCTTCATCCGGATGTAGCCGGAGCCGTTGGCGAAGCTGGCGTGCAGGTAGCCGACGAGCACCTTGCGCGGCAACGACCCCGTGGGAGGCTGGCCCGTTGTCGTGGTGGTCGTCGTGGTCGTCGTAGTGGTGGTGGTCGATGACGTCGTGGTCGGCTGCGTGCCGCCACCCGTGCACGCGGCGCCGTTGATCGTGCAGTTGGCCGGGTCGGCGGTGCCGCCGGCGTTGAAGCCGAACGACACGCTGGCGCCGGGCGCCACCGAGCCGTTGTACTCGCGGTTGACGAACGCGTAGTGGTTGCCGCTCTTGGTGAGCAGCGAGTCCCAGTAGGCGCCGACGGACGTGGACGCCGGGTAGTCGAACTCGACCTTCCAGGAGCTGATGGCCGCGCTGGTCTCGTTCTTGATCGTCACCGTGGCGGTGTACCCGGTGTCCCAGGACTGCTTGGAGAACGTCGCCGTGACTCCGGCGGCGCTGGCAGGGGCGAGGCTCACGATCACGGTGCCGAGCACCAGTGCGGCCACCGCGCTTATTCGAGCGAAAAGCTGCATGGGCTTCCATCCCTCACGCGTTGGCGGCCGGCAGAGGGTCACCCAGGATTGGACTAGACCATCAACACCTGAGTCAAGGTTCTACGCTGTCCAGTCTTGAATGTTCCCCTGCCCTGAATGGGCTGTGGGGATTCTCGGCTCAGGCTGCCTGCTCGTCCGGCGGACGAGCAGGTCTTGTGCCGTCGTCACCGACCGGGTTCAAACCTGCCCGGACCAGCATCACCGCTGCGGAGTTCTTGTCCCTGGGGGACACGGCTCCGCACGACGTGCAGGTGTAGGTGCGTTCGGACAGCGGCAGCGCGTGCTTGGTTCTCGCACCGCAGGCAGCGCAGTCCATAGTGGTGTGTTTCGGGTCAACGAGCCGCAGATCGCGGCCGTGTTTGCGGGCCATGGCGATCAGTTCGCGCTTGGTGGCACCGATCGCGGCGTCCGCCGCTTTGCGAGCCATCGTGGATTTGGCCAGGAACTTCGGCCGGAAATCCTCCACCGCCAGCACGTCATGGTCACGCACAACCCGCTTGGCCCACTTGCGGCCCGTGTCCTGCCGCTGCCGGGCGACCTTCTTCTGGATCTTCGCCGCCTGTCGCCTGGCGTGCCGGTACCCCCGCGAACCAAGCTGACCCTTGGCCGGGCGGCGACGGGCCATCATCCGCTGATACCGCGCCAAGCCCTTCGCCGCGTTCCCGCCGTGCTCAGGGTGCGGCAGGTCGTGCGCGTCGCTGGTGGTGGTGGCCAGTTCCCTCACACCCCAGTCCACACCGATCACCCGGCCGGTCCTGGGCAGGGTTTGGACTTGTGTGCGGACGACGAAAGAGCAGTACCAATGGCCGAGGCTGTCGCGGTACACGCGCACCGACGACGGCACGGAGGGCAACTCCCGCGACCACACAGGCCTCACCGCAATCCCACCCGCCAGGCACAGCACACCGTCACGCAACCGGAACCCACGCCGGGTGTAGTTCAGTGTCGGCTCGGCCAGCGACCGCTTCTTGAACCGCGGCATCCCAGCACGCCGCCCCTGCGGCACCCGCTCCCGCACATCCTTGAGCGCCCTGGCACGCGACACACCGAAATCCCGGACAACCTGCTGCTGCGCCACCGACGAACCCGCCCGCAACCACTCCTGGTCGGCCCGCCAGCTTGTCAGGAGCTTGTCCAACTGCGCCGGACCGCAGGTGCGCGGGTCGCCGAGATTCTCACGGTTGTGCCGGTGGGTCTCACGCGACTGCGCAACGCACTGGTTCCACACCCACCGGCAGCGATCCCACTCCACCAGCAACACACGACAGGCAGACGACGACAAGCGCAGCCGGTAGGTATACCGGGTCACACTCGCCGAACCCGCCACACAGACGATCTTACCGAACAGATGTTCGGCACTGTCGGGTGGTCGCGGACAGCGCGCCACCAGCCAGTAGCGTTACGGCGGGTTGCGCGCTCGAACAGCCCCGGCCCTGTCGGACCGCTCCAGCCGGAGCCTGAATCCCTCCCGGGCTTGAAAGCCAGGGCATCATTCGGAGGACGTTGTGACCCACGCTCGTGCCGCCGACGGAACCAGGCTCTTCTATTCGGTTGAAGGCTCAGGCCCTCCCCTGCTGCTGATCGCGGGCCAGTCGAACTCGTCCCGCTGGTGGTCACAGGTCCGCGCGGACTTCGCAGCGCGGTTCACGACGATCGTCACCGACCACCGCGGAACCGGTTCCAGCGACAAGCCCGAAACCCCTTACAGCACGCGACTCTTCGCCTCGGACTGCATCGCGATCCTCGACGACGCGGGCATCGACAGGGCCCACGTCTACGGCACGTCGATGGGCGGCCGGATCGCGCAGTGGATCGCCGCGTCCCACGGCTCGAGGGTCGACCGGCTCGTGCTCGGCTGCACCTCACCGGGCGGGCCGCACGGGATCGAACGCAGTGCCGAGGTGCGCAAGTCGCTGGCGCAGATCGACCCGATGAAGGCGCGCCGGGCGTTGGAAGACCTGATGTACACGCCTGCCTACCAAGGCCCGTACAACACGCTCGGCGACCCGGCCATGCCGCCGTACGCGAAGAAGCTGCACCTGTTCGCGAGCGCCGAGCACGACGCGTGGGACGTGCTGCCGTCGATCACCGCGCCGACGCTCGTGGTGCACGGGACCGAGGACATCTTCAACCCCACGGCCAACGCTCCCCTCATCACCGAACGGATTCCCGGCGCGCGCATGCACCTGATCGAGGGAGCCCGGCACGGGTATTTCGAGGAGTTCAAGGACGAGGCCACGCCACTCGTGGTGAACTTCCTGCAGGGCTGAAACTGGGGGATCCATGCGCAAGATGCCGCTCGTCCTGGCCGTGCTGTGCCTGTTCGCGTTCCTGCCCGCCACGGCGGCGGCCGCTGACCTGCCAGGAGGCAAGGCGAACTTCGTCGTGACGCTCGGCTCGTTCAAGGCGGGCCAGGACAACTGGGTGCGACTCGGCGACTACCAGTTCGCGGGCGGACGCGTGACCGCGCGGACCTACCTGTGGCGACAGGGCAAACCCGCTTTCCGCGTGGGCACCGGAACCAAGCCCGACCGCTCGTGCTCGACCCCCACGGCGGCACCGGGTCAGTCCCTGGTGCGCGAGTGCGAGGTGCAGACCACGGACGGTTTCACCTCCGACCCCACCGAGCGCAGGACCGGTGACTACCGGATCGAGAACGGCCTGCTCAAGATCACCTGGACCGATGTCGGCCAGGCGTGGTCGGAGCAGTGGGCCCTCACCCCGAGTCCCGACGGCAAGCTCGTCCGCCTCGACCTCAGGTTCAACACTCTCGCCACGGCCGGGTACGCGTACGGCAGCAACACCCCGCTGACCACCCGGCGCCAGATGGCGAGCGTCCAGGCGTTCCCCGGCACGCTCCAGCTCGACCTCCGGGGCTGGGAGAGGAACGCCCCGAGGGAGCTCGACGCTGATCCCTACGAGATCGGGAAGTTCAAGACGTGCGCCACCACGTCGTGGTGCCTCACCTACCTCCTCCCCGCGGCCAAGAGCGCCTGCCGGGAAGGCTGTGTGAAGGGCAACACCGACCTGTCGATCCAGAACTACGTCGTGCGGGTCTCCAACAACGACCGCCGCGATACTCACTGGCAGTGGTGCAGCTGTCTGACGAAGGACGAGAACGGCAACGAGCAGACGTGCTACACGCGCAACTCGCACGTCCGGCCGATGCTGCAGATCCTCGACGACGACGCGCAGTTCCGCGGCTGGGTCGGCGTCGAGGCGTCGTTCAACCCCGTCGTCAAACCGGGTGTGAACCCCCGCGACAGCGACATGCTCTGGACGTTCCGCGTCACGGACTTCCGGTGACCCACCGCAGGCCGCGCATCAACGCGTGGCCCGCGAACCGCACCCCGGTGGCCTCGGCGATCGGCAGGTACGGCAGCCGCAACGGAATCCGCGCCCACACGGGCAAGCTCGCCACCGCCGTCGCCGACAGGATCGCGTACGGCCCCTTCGCGAGCAGCGGCAAAGGCGCCTTGAGCAGCAGGAACCGTGCGGCTTCCCGAGCCTCGCGGGTGCCTTTGAGCTCGTTGCGGTAGGCACCCAGCCGCGCGTCGAGCTCGGCCTTGGTGCGCGGTGGATCCGGGATGCCCATCGCGTCCGCGATCACGGCCATGTCGGCGACGTACCCGTCGTAGTCGTCGAGCGGCTTCTCGCCGTAGCGCTGGTGGCACGTCAGGAAGCTGTCGACCTCGGCCACGTGCACCCAGGTCAGCAGGTGCGGGTCGTCGGCGCGGTACTCCCGGCCGTCCGGCGCCGTGCCGTGGATGAAGGTGTGCACGCGCGCAAGCCGTTCGACGGCTTCGTGTGCGTCCTTCTCGGTGCCGTAGGTGGTGACGCCGACGAACAAACTCGTGCGCTGCAACCGTCCCCACGGGTCGGTGCGGTAGTCGGAGTGCTGCGCGACCGCCGCCATCGCGAGCGGGTGCAACGACTGCAGCAGCAACGCCCGCAGCCCGCCGATGAACATGGCGTGATCAGCGTGCACGTGCCGGATCGGCCGGTCTTCCGCGAACATGCGCGGACCGGGCGCGTCGTGGATGCGCCGCGCGTGCTTCTCCCGCTCCGGACCCGCGACCTTCTCGAACAGGCCGTCGCTCAGCTGTCGCCGCAGTGCCTCCAGCATGCCCCCATCATGCGCGTCACTTGCTGAGACCGGGAAGACGAATCCACTGGTCCGGCTCAGTGAACGCCTTGCTGTTCTTCGGCCGCAGACCCGCGTAGGCGCAGCAGTAGGCGACGGCCTTGTGGGCGTAGAGGTACGCCAGGAGAACTTCCCGAGTGCCGTCCCGATCGTCCGCGCCTCCGCCGGGATGCAGGTCCCAGCCGATGGTCCGACCGTCGCGGTGGACGTTGCCCTGGTTGCCGCTCTTGGGGTTGGCGTACATGCCGTAGGCGACGGTGCCCTCGGACAACGGCATCATCACCTCAGGTGTCTGCACGGCGAAGTACCAGGGCTGGAACAGGACGCAGCCGCCCGGCACGTCCGTGACGCTCAGAGTGCGCTCGGTGTCCTCACCGAACGGCGCCGGCCACCAGTCCCCCGTCGGCACCTCGGGCGGAACCTCCGCAGTGGGCACCACCTCGGCGCTCAACCTCCGCGTGGCCTCCGCGGCGTCGATGCCCGCGACGCACGCGAGGCTGTACCCGTCGTAGTACGGGAACTCCTTCAACGCGAGGACCAGCCGCCCAGCCTCCCGAACCGCCGTCTCCTCCTCGTCGGTCAGCACCTCGCCGGACGGGACGACGTGCCGGGTGGCGCGGCTCAGCCGGGCGGGCGACCAGCCGGACATCATGGGGCGCAACGGATCCGCGCCCGCGGCCAGGAGTGCCTGCGCGATCTCGGGCTTGCCCTCGTACACGGCCCGCCACAACGCGCTCCGGCCACCGTTCAGGTGATCGACGTCGTCAACCCGCGCGGCGATCTCCGCCACGACCTCCGCCGTGCCGAACTCGACCGCCGAGTGCAGCGGCGTCGCCCACCACGGGCCGGTTTCCGGGTCCGCGCCCGCGTCGAGCCTGCGCCGCACGGCGTCCACGCTCTGCCAGCCGGTGTGCGGAAATCCCCGCCAGCCTTCGTTCTCTTCCCCCATGATCAGCACCCTACTGAGAACGGCACCCCTGCCGGAGCAAGGGTGCCGCACGAACCTCAGCCGATCGCGATCTGGTCCAGGTCAGGCGACCCGGCCTTGTCGTTGCCGAACTTGATGGTGTTCGCACCGGCGTTCAACGTCACCGGAAGCTCCGTGACGTACGGGGTGTTGTTGCCGAGCCCGTCGAGCTTGACCTCGACCGGCGCGCCCCCGTTCACCGTCACGAAGTACGAGCGCGGCCCGTTGACCGTGAAGGTGATGAACATCTTGTACGTCCCGGCGGCGGGCACGACCACGTTCGGGAAGGTCACGGAAGCTTCAGGGGCGCCACCGATGTTGCGCACCTTCTCGCCACCCGAACACGGCCCGCAACTCGTCAAACCGGTGCTGCCGAACACGTTCGCCGAGTCCTCCGCCTCCCGCACGAACACGCGGTCTGCGGGCCGGGTCCTCACCGGCACCGTGCCCGACACCTTGCGGTCCGAGCTGAGCAGCTGGAACGACGCGTTCACCGGGATGCTGACCGAACCGACGTCCTGACCGGCGGCGGACACCGCGGTCCACGAACCTTCCAGGATCCCGCCGAGCCGCATCGAAGTCCGCGTCGCCGGTGCACCGGTCAGCGTCCAACCGGCAGGCAGCACAGGTGCGATCGACACGTTGTCGATCTGGTCGTCGGCGTCGAGGCGCAACCGTGCGGTGATCTTCACCGACTGCTGGCCCGGCGCAACCCATTGCACGCCATGGGGTTCGACCGTCAACGTCGTCTTCGGCGTGTAGTTCGACGGCGGCAGGCCACCGACCGAGATCCGGTCCAGCCCCAGAGCCTTCCCGGTGCTGAACACCCGAATCGTGTTGCGTCCGGCGTTCAACGGCACCGCGAGAGACGTCGGATCAGGCACATCACCGCGATCCGCAGGCACCGCGACGGAAACCGGCGAAGCACCGTTGACCGACACCGAGACCGACGACGCCGAAGCGGACGTCAGGTCGAGCTGCAGGCTGTAAGTACCAGCAGTGGCAACGGAAACATCGCGGTAGGTCACCGCGTTGCGCTCACCACCACCGAGTCCGGTCACCTGACGGGTGCCAGAACAGGCCTCGCAGAACTCGCTGCGCGCCGAACCTGACCGCGACGCGTCCTCGGCCTCCAGCGCCGAGTCCCGCACCGACCGCGGATAGCTGTGACCGACCCGGATCTCGTCGATCTTCAGCTCCTTGAAGTACACAGGAGCCTGCGGACCACCCCACGTGTTCAGCACGGTCAACCGCAGCCATCGCGCCTCGACCGAACCGATGTCGATGAACTGAGTGCCACGCGCGGAAGGCAAGGCACCAGTGCGGACGTGCCGCCAGTTACGACCGTCATCGGACGCGGTGAGCTGGTAGTCCTTGATCCGCGAGGAGTCCTCGGGACGGCCGAACGACACGCGGGCGTGCGTCGGCGACGACTCGCGCTGGTTGATCGCCAGGAACGAGGCTTCCTTGCGACGCCCCAGGTCCAGCGAGATCGAGACCGGCTGAGCGGCGGCCGCGTCCCAGTACTTCTCGTAGCTGCCGTCGGTCAGGTTGGCAGCGGGGAAGCCATCCTTCGAGGACGTCGCGTACGCCTTGACGTCGGAGTAGAACCCTTGCTGGCCACGGGTTTCCACGGAGAAGACGGTGTCGTACTCGTCCCACTTGGTGATGCCCTCGATCGTCAGGTGCCCGCCGGACTGCGAGAACCGCATGCGCTCGCCCGTACGAAGATCGGTCACGCGGGAAACCCGATACCCGTTGTCCCGCAACCGAACGAAGTCCGCGCGAGGCTTGGTCACCACGTGCACGTACTGCTTGCCCGTCGACGGGTTGATGGTGATCACGCCGTGCGCGCCGTCGTTCCAGAACCCGGGCTGCATACCGCCGTACATGTACCCGGCGCCCTCGACCCCCTGGATCGACTCCTTGATCGGCGGCACCCAGGTGGACATGAAGTTGTTGTACGCCTCCTGCTGTGCCGGCATCTTGCCGTTCACCATCGGCGTCTCGGCCATCAGCGACTTGATCGACGCGCCCGCGTTGGTGATGTAGCGGCCGACGTTCAGGCGCGTGTTGACGACGGAGTCACCGCCGCTGTACCACCAATCGCCGGTGTCCGGGAGCTTGTAGCAGGCCTCGGAAAGGCGCGGCATCGGCGTGAACGTCGCGGCCGGGTAGTCGTAGGACGGGAACATGCCGGTCTTCTGCTCGTTCGAGACCGTGTCCATGATCGGCGTGTCCTCGTTGTTGTTGCTCAACAACCAGGTGGGCTGCAACTGGCGGATCTGCTCGTAGAGCTTGTTGCGCTCCCAGTACTCGTTGTCGTTGTCGATCCAGAAGCCCGCGAGGTCGTTGTAGTTCTTCATGACCTCGAAGAAGAGGTCGTAGCTGTACTTGCCGAAGCCCTCGCGCGTGGTGAGATCGACCTGCTCGCCCTTGTAGGCGGAGTACGCGGCCGAGTCGAGCATCTCCACGCCCTGCTCGGCGTGCCACTGCGGGTCGTCGGTCATGTAGAGGATCACCTTGACCCCCTTGGCCTTGCCCGCCTTGACGAGCTCGCCGAGCAGGTCGCGTTCGGTCGCGCAGCTGCCGGGGATCTTGGACGGCCACGGGCGCGCGTAGCCGAGTCGCGAGTGGAACGTCGCCAGCACGACGTAGGACGCGCCGAGCTTGCGCGCCTCGTCGATCCAGTAGTCGGGGGTCCACCCTCCGCCGGTGACGTCACGCTCCCACTCGGCGCAGTTGAGGTGCTTCGGGGCGGTGAACATGCCCCAGTGCAGGAAGAGGCCGGCGGTGGACTTGCGCAGCCACTCCTGTCTCGGGTGTTGCACTTCGGCCTGCGCCGGTACCGACGCGGCCACGTGGATGAGGCCAGCGAGCAGCGCGGCCACCAGGGCCGCACACAATCGTCGTAGTGCCATGACCATCGCTTTTCTCGTCGGGGCGGCGGCGAGAGGTCCGATGATTACACCCTGAACTACGCAGTTCAAGCCTTCCTCAGGCCTAAGTCCTCGGAGCTGTCACGACACCTGGACGGCCGGACCGGGTTTCAGCGTGCCGTCGCGCACCGACCACCTGGTCAGCGAGACGCCGGTCGGGCAGCAGTTGGCGTCGCTCGGCCGGTACCAGAGCTCCTTCACCGTGATGCCGCCACGGGAGAACTGCGGTTCGCTCAGCAACGGCACGTGCGGCGCGTCGTCACGCATCGTCGTCGTGGAGATCTCGCCGACGAGCTCGAGCGCGCCGTCGCGGGATCGCACCACCACGAGCCCGAACGCGAGCTGGGCCGCCGCGGTGCGACCGCCGGTCTCGCACCCGAGGTTCACCGCGGCCTCGTCGCGGCCGTCCCCGTCGACGTCGCCGTACCAGACGGGTTTGGCGGTGTTGACGAACACGATGATCTCGCCCCAGATCGCGGAGGTCGCGTCCGCTTCGCCGTTGCGCAGCGCCACCGGGTTCGCCACGTCGCAGAAGTCCGCGGTCAGCGTCGCCTGCTGCCAGTCCACGTCGCGCAGGTCGTCCGGTGCGCTGCCCAGAGCGGACTTCGCCCCTTCGGACGGCGCTGTCGTCAGCACGACCGAGCCGCCCGGCTGTGGTGCCCCGGTGATCTTCGGGCCGACGGTGGGACCTCCACATGCCGTCAGCAGCAACAAAAGCGGGAGAACACGTCTCACGAGGAGGCCCCCTTCACGCACATGGCGGGTCGTAAGGGATGTCCGGAAGGTACTGCCGCCACTCGGTTTCCGGAATGGCCGGCGAGTCCGCGCAGAGCTTTTCCAGCAGCCGCGGCACGTCGATGCTCCAGATGGTCGTGCGGGTGCCGTCGGCGCCGCCGAGCAACGCGCCGTCGGGGCTGAACGCGATGGCCGCCGCGTCGTACAGCGAGCCAGAGCGCAGCAGTGACACCTCGACGAGCCGCGCCGGATCGGTGACGTCCCAGAGCACCACCTCTCCCCCGTCCGCCGCGCTCGCGATCATCCGGCCGTCGGGGTGCAGCGCGAGGGCGTGCACGCGGCCGACGTGCCTGCTGACCGTCGCGACACGGGTGCCGTCGACTCGCCAGACGGTGATCAGGCCGCTCTTCGACCCGGTCACGACGTGGTCGCCGCCCGGCCCGTACAGCACCGACTCCACGGGGTCGTCCCTGGTCTCGATCACCCGGACCTCACGCGGCCGCGCCGGGTCCGCGATGTCCCACAGCTGCACGTACTCGCCCTGGTCGCCGCGTGTCACGACGTGACGGCTGTCCGGGCTGAACGCGACCTTGTCGTGCGCCGAACCGAGCGTGCGGGGCAGCCTCGTCACGTGGACCGCCTCGTCACCCCGGCGCTCCCACAGCGTGACGCCGTCGTCGTCCGCGGCGGCGATCAGCCTTCCGTCGGGGCTGAACCGCACCTGGTAGGCGAGGTCGTCCTGGCGCACCGAAGGAGTGGCGTCGCTGAACGGGTCCATCAGCACGATCGGCATCCCGACCGCGAGCCTCGTGCCGTCGGGGCTGAACGAGACCGGCTGGGCACTGATCTTGTAGGTGCGCACCGTGCGCAGCTTCCGGGGATCGGCGGGATCGCTCAGGTCGTACAGGGTCGTCGGCCTGCCGGTCGCGAGCAACCGGTTCACCCCGAACCCGAGCTCGTTGCCGCCCTGGGGAAGCACCGTCACCGCGGTCGACCTGGACGCGGCCAGCACGTTCCACAGCCGCACCACGGGCTGCTGCCCGGAACCGTCGAACGACGCCGAGGCGAGCACGCTCGAGTCCGGCCGGAACGCCAGCGCCGTGACCCACGCGACGTGGCCGGGCAACTGCGCGGCGGCACGGGGCTGCAGCACGTCGCGGATGTCCCACAACGCGATCCCGCCGACGGCGTCGCCGATCGCGAGCATCGTGCCGTCACCGGAGAACGCCAGTGACCGCGCGGCCAGCGCGGACCCGGCGAGCACGCTGTAGAGCTCGCCTCCCGCCGCGTTCCACAGCTGCACCGTCTGGTCGCCGGTGGTGACCGCGAGCGTCGATCCGTTGGGAGAGAACCGCATCGCGGTGACCGCCTCGCCGCGCGCGGTCAGCGTGCCGCGCCGGGCAGGAGTGCCGGAGATGTCCCAGAGCTGGATCTCGCCCCCGGTGAGGTGCACCGCGAGCGTGGCCCCGTCCGCGCTGACCGCCACGTCACCGAGGGTCTCGTTGGGGCCCGCGATCACCGCGATCTCTTTGGGCGCCAATGGTTCCGCCAGGTCGAGTAGGATCGTGCGGGCGTGCGCGCCGGTGGCCGCGAGCACCGGTTTGCCCGGCACGAACGCGAGGGCACCGAGGCTCTCCGGCACCGAATGCCGCCGGCTCGGGTCGGTGGAGTCGAGCACGACCAGCGAGGTCGCGGTGCCGATGACGACGTGCTTGCCGTCGGGGTGGAACAGCACGTCGGATACCCCGGAGCCGAGCGGGATCCGCGCCCGTTCCGAAATGCCGTCGTACAGCACGAGGTCGTTCTTCACCCCGGCCGCGAGCACGTCTCCGTGCGGGGCGAACGCGATCGCATTGGTGATGCCACCGGTCCTGACCACCCGAGGGATCGACGGGCTTGCCACGAGCGCCCCGCGCACCTCGGCGGTCGGCGCCATCCGGTACGCCTGCACGAGCAGCTGACGTGCGATGTCCGGCCGGGTGTCGCGGATCGTGGCGGCCTGCGCGACGAGCTGACGTGCGGTGGCGACGAGCGTTTGCTGCTGCGCCCGGTTGCTCTGCTGCTCCGAACGGACCGCGAGGATCACGGCGGCGACCAGCAGCACGGCCAGCACGGAGATCGTGGCGGTGACGGTGCGCCTGGTGCGCCGCCGTTCCCGGACGTGATGGCCGATCAGCTCGGACTTCTCGATGCCGTCGAGCGGTGCCACGACGTCCGCCAGCACCGACTCCCAGCCGGGATCTCGCGGGTCCTGGCGCACCTGGCGCAGGTCGACGCAGCGCGGTTCGGGGATGTCGTGCAACGCCTCGGGCAACGCCGTCGTGCGCCCCTTGTCCAGAACGCCGTTGTGCCACACCGCTTCGCCGTCGGTGAGCAGCACGAACAGGGTGCGGCGGTCGCGGTTCTCCAGCCACCACGCCACTTCCTTCGCCACCCAATGGGATTGAGCGGAAGCGGGCGAGGCGAGCAGCAGGAAGTGCTCTGCGTTGCCCAGACCGTCCAGAATCGCCTGCGTGAGGTCGCTTTCCGCCGCCAGCACGGAGTTGTCGAGGAACACGCGTCGCACCCGCGGCCGGTACCAGGGCTTCGCGAACTTCTCGATGCCCTCCTGCAGCAACGGGCCCAGTGCGTGGTCCGTCGCGTGGCTGTACGAGATGAACGCCGCGAACGTGGCGTCGCTCGGCATCCCCAAGCCTCTCCGCTGTGCGGGTGAACAACCTTGAATCGTCGCGGAAGTGTCTTCCGTTAGGGCATCGGCGTGATAACACGTTTGGTGGCACACGATCACCGACGCGAGAGCGGAGCACGAACCGGATGGACGAGAAGCACCTGCCCGGCTTCTACCACGACGCGGAGGCGGTGTCCCGGCGCGGACAGCGCAGGACGCTGCTGTTCAGCCGGGTGCGGCTGCTCGGCGCGGTGGTCGCGGCGGTGGGCGGTGCGTTCAAGTGGAAGATCGGCGGGACCGACGTCGACCTCTGGGCGTGGGTCGCGTTGCTCGGGTTCCTCATCGCGCTGTTCGGCGAGCTGCTGCTGTGGGTGATGCATCCGGAGGTGAAGTGGAACGCAGGCCGCACCGTGGCCGAACGGGTGAAGTCGCTGGCCTGGCGTTACGCCGTCGCCGCCTCGCCTTTCCCCGCCACGCTCACCGATCCGCGCAAGGAGCTCGACCTCGCGATCGCCGACGCGGTGAAGGAGTACCGCAAGGAGGTCATGCTCACCGCGATCAACGACGAGGGCAACCAGGCGCTGGCCGCTCTGCGCTCCCGGCCGTTCGCCGAACGCCGTGCCGCCTACCGCGACGACCGCGTGCTGCGGCAGCTGAACTGGTACCGCGACCGGGCCGCGTTGAACGAGACGCGCGCGAACCTGTTCCGCGTGCTGCTGATCCTCGGCGAGCTCGTCGCGATCGTGTTCGCGTTCCTGCGCATCAACGGCGCGTGGGACGTCGACATGTCCGGGGTGATGGCCGCGGCGGTCGCGGGTGGCGCGGCGTGGATCGGGCTGCGGCAGTACGAGAACCTGCGCGTCACGTACGCGGCGGCGGCCGGTGAGCTCTCCGACATCTACCAGCGGCTGCCCTACGCCGAGGAGGCCGACTGGTCCATCACCGTCGCGGACACGGAGGCCGTGATCAGCAAGGAGCACCTGGCCTGGCTCGCGTCCAGGCCAAGTGCCACCTGATCTCAGCCGAGGGCGTCGACGATCTTCTTGACCATCTCCTTCTCGGCCGCCGCGACGTCGCCGTCCGCACCGGCCACCGAACGGACCATCTCCGTCACGGCACCGCGGAACACCGGGACCTCGCGCGCGTCGTGCGCGTTGATGATCTCGACGGAGTCCTTGAGGGCGGCGAGCACGCCGGTCTCCACATCGGACGCCGACCCCTTGGGCAGCGTGGCCGGCGCGGCGGCGATCACGGCGCGCAGGTCGTCCGGCAGCAGGGACATGGCCCTGATCCCGGCGTAGCTCTCCTCGTCGACCGAGCCGGGGTCCGCCGTGGACACCAGCACCATGGCACCGAAAACGGCCGTGCGGAGGGTCTGCCCCTCCGCCTCCGTGTACGCAGTCATGGGCGCAAGCCTATGCAACGATCAGTGGCTATGAGTGCGGGTCAGGTGCTCGGCGCCAACATCAGGGCGATCCGGGAGCAACGCGGGTGGTCGCTGTCGGAGCTCGCGCGGCGGTCGTCCATCGCGAAGGGCACGCTGTCCCAGCTGGAGAGCGGCACGGGCAACCCGACGATCGAGACAGTGTTCAGTTTGTCGAACGCTCTGGACGTGCCGGTGTCGTCGCTGGTGACCGAGCGGACGCCGCCGGACGTCGTGCTGGTGCGGGCCCGCGACGTCGAGGTGCTCAGCAGCAACGCCGTCGACCTGCGGCTGATGCGGCGGATGGACATCGGCGACACCGTGCTGGAGATCTACGACCAGCGCGTCCGTCCAGGGGCTCAGCAGACCACCGAAGGCCATCCCGGACGCGAACACGTGCTGGTCACGAGCGGTCGCCTGCGCGTGGGACCCTCGGATGGGCCCTACGAGCTCGGGCCGGGCGACTACGTGTGCTTCCCCGGTTCCGTGCCGCACCTGTACGAGACCGTCGAAGGTGAGGTCAGCTCGGTACTGGTGCTGGAGTACCCGAAGCACTAACGTTCATTCTATTGAACGGAGGTGGCGATGCACCCGGACGTCGTGGTCGTGGGCGCGGGCATCATCGGGGCCGCGTGCGCCCAGGCTCTCGCCGCGCGCGGACTCGACGTCGTCGTCCTCGACCGTTCCGGTCCGGCGTCGGGCACCAGCGCCGCCGGTGAGGGAAACGTCCTAGTCAGCGACAAGGAGCCGGGCCCGGAGCTGGAGCTCGCGGTGGCGAGCCGCGCGTTGTGGCCGTCGCTCGCCGATGGTTGTGAATGGGAGGAAAAGGGCGGGCTGGTGGTCGCCACGACCCCAGACGCTCGTGACCCTCTTCTCGCCTTCGCGGCCAAGCAACGAGCCGCGGGCATCGACGCGTGCGAGCTCACCGCTTCGGAGGCTTTGGCGCACGAGCCACACCTCAACCCGTCGATCACGGCGGCCGTTCACTACCTCCAGGACGCGCAGCTCAACCCCGTGAAGGCCACGCGCGCCCTGTTGCGCGGCATCAAGGTCGTCGACGCCGAGGTGTCCGCAACGGACGGCCGAAGCGTGTCGACCTCCGAGGGCGTGATCAGCTGCGGCGCCGTCGTCAACGCCACCGGCCCGTGGGCAAGGCACTTCGGCGTCAACGTGCTCCCCCGGCGCGGAGTCGTGCTCGTGACCACCCCGATCCCGGGCACGATCCGGCACAAGGTCTACGACGCGGACTACGTGGGCGCGGTGGCGAGCGGCGACGCCGACCTGCAAACCTCCGGCGTGGTCGAGTCGACGGCGGCCGGCACGGTGCTGATCGGCTCCAGCCGCCAGCGCAAGGGCTTCGACGACACGATCGAGAGCAAGGTGCTGAAAGCGTTGGCACTCCGGGCAATCACCCTCTTCCCGATGCTGGCCCAGGTGCCGGTCATGCGCGCCTACGGCGGCTTCCGCCCGTACGCCCCCGACCACCTGCCGATCATCGGTCCCGACCCCCGCACGCCCGGTCTCTGGCACGCCACGGGCCACGAGGGCGCGGGCGTAGGCCTGGCCCCCGCGACCGGCCGCCTGCTCGCCGAGCTGATGACCGGTGCCTCCCCGCACGTCGATCCCCACCCGTTCCGCGTCGACCGGCAGGGGGTCATGGTGTGAAGGTGACCTTCAACGGCCTGCAGCGCGAGGTCGCGCACGTGGCGGAACTGTTGCCAGGACGGTTCTTCTGCGGCATCGGCGTCTGCTTCGGCTGCGTCGCGGAGATCAACGGCGTGCCCGAGGTGCGCGCGTGCCGCCACCAGCTGCGCGACGGCGACGAGATCAGGACCCAGCCATGAGAATCGTGGTCGTAGGGGCAGGACCGGCAGGCATGGCCGCCGCACGAACGGCTGCCGACGCGGGCGCGGACGTGACGATGGTCGACTCGGAGCCGGACGCGGGAGGCCAGTACCTCCGCGGACGGGCCAAGTTCAGCCACCCCGGGGTCACGCACCTGAGGAACACCGAAGCCTGGATGGTGGAAGGGAACTCGCTTCATCTGAGGGCCACCGAGGCGCGACCGGCCCAGACCTCCCGTCCCGGCCCTCCGGCCACCGGCGCCGCCCTTCGCCCCGGCAGCCCTCGCCTCCTCGCCTTCGACTCGCTGATCATCGCCACCGGCGCCTACGACCGCCCTCTCCCCTTCCCCGGCTGGGACGGCCCCGGCGTCATCACCGCGGGCGCCGCCCAAGCCCTCGCCAAGCAGGGCGTCACCCTCGCCGAACGCGTCATCGTCGCAGGCACCGGCCCGTTCCTCCTCCCCGTGGCCGCAGCCCTCCACGACCTAGGCGCCACCCTCGTCGGCGTCTACGAAGCCAACTCCCCACTCGCCTGGGCGCGGGAGACCAAAGCCGTCCTCGCCAACCGCCACAAGATCGCCGAACTCGCCCGGTACCGCAAAGTCCTGACACACCTGGAAACCCGCACCGCCGTCATCGCCAAGCACGGCAGCCGCGTCACCGTCGCGAAGCTCGACCGCCACTGGAACCCGGTCAGCCACCGCGCCGAACACGCCGACCTCGTGTGCATCGGCTACGGCTTCCTCCCGCGCACTGACCTCGTCCCGAACGCCAAGCGCACCAACGACTTCCTCGACGTCGACGAACGCCAGCGAACGTCCGTCGAGAACGTCTACGCCGCCGGCGAGGTCACCGGAATCGGCGGCGCGGACCTGTCCGAAGCCGAAGGCGTCGTCGCCGGAGCCACTGCCGCGCACCAGGAACCGCCCGCCGAAGCCGTGGAAGCCGTCCGCAGGGGCCGCCTGTTCGCCGAAGCACTGGCCCGCACCCACGCCGTCCAGCCGGGCTGGCGGACGTGGCTCGACGCGGACACCACGGTGTGCCGCTGCGAGAAGGTCACCCTCGAAGACCTCGCCGACGCCCACAGCATGCGCGAGCTCAAGCTCACCAGCCGGGTCGCGATGGGCCGCTGCCAGGGCCGGATCTGCGCGCGCAACGCGTCCGAGCTCACCGGCATCCCGTTCGACGGCCAGCGCCGCGTGATCGCGGTCCCGATCCCCCTTGGCGAACTCGCCGATCTCCCGGAGGAACAGCAATGAGTGAACGTCTCGACGGCGTCATCGTCGCCACCGCTCTCCCCTACGCCCCAGACCCCACAGCCCCTGCCGGACTCCGCCCCGACCTGGACAAGTTCGCCGAGCACTGCCAGTGGGTCGTCGAGAACGGCTGCCGCGGCGTCGGCCCGAACGGCTCGCTGGGCGAGTACTCCTCCCTCACCGACGCCGA
The DNA here is from genome assembly GCF_040681245.1 of Lentzea sp. NPDC051838. Taxonomy (NCBI): domain Bacteria; kingdom Bacillati; phylum Actinomycetota; class Actinomycetes; order Pseudonocardiales; family Pseudonocardiaceae; genus Lentzea; species Lentzea sp. NPDC051838. Next base: position 20,525 of record NZ_JBFAYI010000004.1, on the reverse strand, counting down.
ACGCCGCGAAGTCGCCCAAACCGCCATCGCGGCCGTCAAGAACAAGGGCATCGCGGTCATCGGCGTGCACGGCGTAGGCGCCCACCAGGCCCGCCACTGGGCCGAGCTGGCAGCCGAGGACGGTGCCGACGGCGTGCTCTGCCTGCCCCCGACGATGTACCGGGCGAACCGCCGCGAGGTCGTGCACCACTTCGAAGAGGTCGCCAAGGCCGGCCTGCCGATCATGGTCTACAACAACCCGATCGACACCAAGGTCGACCTGACGCCGGACCTGATCGCGGAGCTGGGCCAGATCGAGCACGTCGTCGCGGTGAAGGAGTTCTCCGGCGACGTCCGCCGCGTCCTGGAGATCAAGGCCGCCGCCCCGCACCTCACCGTCGTGGCCGGCGCCGACGACGTGGTGCTGGAGAGCCTGCTGATGGGCGCGACGGGCTGGTTCGCGGGCTACCCCAACGTGTTCCCGGCCGAGTGCACCGAGCTGTTCGACCTGGCACAGCAGGGCAAGCTCACCGAAGCAAAAACCCTCTACGAACGGCTTGTGCCCGCCTTCCGCTGGGACTCGCGCACCGAGTTCGTCCAGGCCATCAAGCACTCCATGGACTTCGTGGGCCGCTACGGCGGTCCGTGCCGACCCCCGCGCGGGCCCCTGACCGAAGAACAGCGCGCCCAGGTCGACGCCGACATGAAGCTGGCAACGTCATGAGGTTCGCCAAGTACTACAGCGCGGTCGACTCCCACACCGAGGGCATGCCGACCCGCGTGATCACCGGCGGCGTCGGCGTCATCCCCGGCGAGACCATGGCCGACAAGCGCCTGAACTTCATCAAGAACCACGACCACATCCGCAGGTTCCTGGTCAACGAACCACGCGGGCACGCGGCGATGAGCGGCGCGATCCTGCAGCCGCCGACCCGCCCGGACGCCGACTGGGGTGTGCTCTACATCGAGGTGTCCGGCTGTCTGCCGATGTGCGGCCACGGCACCATCGGCGTGGCGACCGTGCTGGTCGAGACCGGCATGGTCGAGGTGACCGAGCCCGTCACGACGGTTCGCCTCGACACCCCGGCCGGCCTCGTGCTCGCCGACTACGACACGCGCACGAAGCTGGTGACGATCCGCAACGTCCCGGCCTACGCCCACGAGCTGGACGCGGTGGTCGACGTGCCGGGACTCGGCGAGGTGCGCTACGACATGGCGTACGGTGGCAACTTCTACGCCATCCTGCCGCTCGACCAGCTCGGCATCCCGTTCGACAGAGCGGAGAAGGACCGGATCCTGAAAGCCGGTCTATCCATTATGGACCAAATCAACGCGACGAACCGCCCGGTGCACCCTGTGGACGCGGCGATCGGCGGCTGCAAGCACGTGCAGTTCACCGCGCCGGGCGAACAAGGCGCCCACTCCCGCAACGCGATGGCGATCCACCCCGGCTGGTTCGACCGTTCCCCGTGCGGCACAGGCACTTGCGCGCGCATGGCGCAGTTGCACGCACGCGGCGAGCTCGGAATCGGTGCAGACTTCGTGAACGAGTCGTTCATCGGCACGAGGTTCATCGGCCGTCTGCTGGAGGAAGTCCAGCTCGGCGACCGCACCGCGGTACTGCCCACTGTGGCCGGTCGCGCGTGGATCACCGGGATGGGCCAGTACCTCCTCGACGCCACCGATCCGTTCCCGGAAGGCTTCTCGCTCTAGTCGTTACGCTCTGTCCTGTGACCACCCCCAGTCTGGAAGCGCTGTTGCGCATCGGACCGTTCCACTCGGCGCTGCGCGCGGCCATCCGCAGGCGTGGCCTCACCCTCGAGCGGCTGCGGTTACGGCTGGCGCAGCAGGACGTGGCGGTGGCGTTGTCGACGTTGAGCGACTGGCAGCAGGGCCGCGTCCGCCCGATCTCGCCGAAGTCGCTGCGCGCGGTGTCGGTGCTGGAGCAGCTGCTGGAGGTGCCGAACCGTTCACTGATCACGTTGCTGGAGCAGTCCGGCCCGAACGGCTGGCCGGACGTCGTCCCCGGCATGATGCCCGGCTTCAACACCAACGACCTGGAGGTCATCTCCCGCCACGACAGGGTCTTCGTCGACGCCGAAAGGCACGCGTCGCGCATCCACGTGAGCATGGTCGCCCGCGCGCGCCAGGACGGCGTCGACCGCTTCTACGCGCACTACTTCGGCGACGACTCGGTGCGGGCCTCGGACGTCGTGCAGGAACCGGTGCGCAACTGCCGCGTCGGCCGGTCGGCGCGCAACGAGACCGAGCACGTGACGGTCGACGAGCTGCTGTTCGACCGGCCGTTGAAGGCGGGTGAGACGTGGGTGTTCGAGTTCGTCGTCCACGACCCGACCCAGCTCGACAGCTTCGAGTACGCGCAGGGCGTGCGGTGCTTCCTCGCGCAGAGCCTGATCGAGGTGCACTTCGACCCGGCCGCGCTGCCCTCGGACCCGCACCTCTACCTGCAGGACTGGGAGGAGTCGGAGCCGCACCGGACGGCGGATCTCGCGCTGGACCACACGAACTCCGTGCACCACTTCGAGACGAACGTGTCCGTGAACTGGATCGGCATCCGCTGGAGCTGGGACTAGGCGTACTGGGCAGTGCGCCGGCACTGCGGGAACAAAACGGGAACGAACCCTCGTTTGCGGGCCTTCGCGAGCAGCCAGGCGCGCGCGGCCATCTTGCCGTCGGGCAGGTCGTCCGCCTTGCGCCAGGCCAGGACGAGCACGTCGTGCACCACGTCCTCGGCCTTCGTGCCGTGCACCCTGGTCGCGTAGGCCAGCAGCGCCGCGCCGTGCGTCTCCCACAGCGAGCTGATCAGAGCTTCGTCGCGCAGAGTGGCCATGACGACAAAAGGTAAAGCTTGTTACCTGTTGAGGGAACCTCATGAGCGATGAGTGAGCGTTCGACTGCGGTGAGCGGATGAGCGGTAGCAGCGGTAGGTTCTGTGCCGCCTGCGCCTCGGCCTTCGTGAGGAGACTTCCTTGCTCACCACCGACTTCGTGCCCGGAGCACCGAACTGGATCGATCTGGGCAGCCCGGATCCCGTTGCCGCCGCCGAGTTCTACGGCCGCGTGCTCGGCTGGACCCACGTGCCGCTGGGTCCAGAGGCGGGCGGCTACGGCTTCTTCGCTCACGAAGGCCGAACGGTCGCCGCGATCGGACCGCTGTCCGAGCCCGGTGCCTCGTCCGCGTGGACCGTCTACTTCGCTTCTCCTGACGCAGATTCCACGTGCCGGTCCGTTGCCGCCGCCGGTGGCAAGGTGCGACTGGAGCCGTTCGACGTCTTCACGAGCGGGCGGATGGCGCAGCTGACCGATCCCGCCGGCGCCGAGTTCGCGGTGTGGCAGGCGGGCGATCTCCGAGGTGTCGACGCGGTGTCGACGGTCGGGTCGCTGACGTGGGTCGAACTGCACTCGCCCGATGACGCGAACTTCTACAACACCGTGCTGTCGTGGGAGATCGTCACGATTCCCGGTGCTCCGGGCTCGTTCTTCCGGCCCGCGGGCACCGGTGAGGGCGCGATGTTCGGCGCGGTCGTACCGGACAGCGAGCCTTACTGGTTGCCCTACTTCGAGGTCGCCGATCCGGACGCGGCCGCTGCGGAGGCTGACGTAGTGGTCGAGCCCTATTCGTTGGAGGGGATCGGCCGGATCGCGGTGCTCGTTGATCCGTTCGGAGCCCGCTTCGGCGTGATGAGTTCCGTTACCGCCTAAAGGCTCCCAAAATGACGGACCGGCGGTTAGCGTGCGCTGGTGCAGTTGCCGTGGAGAGCCGCGCCCAGGGCAGCGCTGTCGAGCCCGCTCACGCTGCTGGTGAGCATCGCGACGACGTTGCTGCTGGGCTTCGTGGTGGCCGCGGCCGTGCTGCACTCCTCCTCCGCGGGCAGCGCGGCTCTCGCGTACCAGCAGGATCGGATGTGCCCGCACGCCGTGCACCCGTCGCTGGTGAGCGAAGGGGGCGTGCCGCTCGACTCGGCTGTCGCGATGGCGTCGAAGAGCCCGGTGGGAGCGGTCTACACGCGGATCTCGCGGCCTGACTTCAACGGGCTCGCGACGTGGGGTCGGTTCGGCTACCGCCCGGACGCGTTGTCGCACCTGACCGTTCTCGAAGGCGGCGGGACCGGGCTGTGGGTGCCGAAGACGATCGCCTCGGCCACGCACGTGAAGATCGGTGATCAGCTCACCGGGTCACCGCTGAAGGTCTCCGCGATCTACGCCGACCTCGCGCATCCGGTGTCCGGGTGGTGGTGCTCGGAGTCCAAGACCGTGGTGCCGAACCCGATGGGCGGTGACGGTGCGAGCACGTCGGTGATCTGGGTGCCGCAAGCCTCGGACCTCGCCCTGCTGCCGCCGGGCTTCTCCGCCAAGGCCTCGGTGTCGCTGCGCTACCCCGTCGAGCCGCTCTCGACGCTGGCTGACGCGGAGGCGTTGCGGGACAAGGGGAACGCGTTCCTGACCTCGCTGAACCTGCCGTTGACGCGGGTCGACGGCCTGTCGTCGGCGATCGCGGCGGCACGGACCTCCGAGCGGAACGTGTCGTCCGCGCTGCTGCCGCTGGTGATCATCAGCGTGCTGGTGGGGCTCGCGGGTGTGGGAACCGTGACTGTGCAATGGGCTCAACGCCGGCATTCCGAACTGCGGCTGTTGTGGGTGCGCGGGGCGAGTCCACTTTCGTTGGGGTTCCGCGGTGTTCTGGAACTCGGTTTGCCGTTGGTGGTCGGTGGGGTGCTCGGGCTCCTGGCTGCTCGATTACTACTGCCCTTGTACGGGCCTGGCGTGGTGCTGGCCGCTGGAACGCTCTGGGTGGCTGCGGGGTTCGTGCTCGCGGTTGTGCTGGCCTCCTTGCTGGTGACCGTGCTGGTGGCGTCGTGGCGAGTGCACAGGACGTTTCAGCGCCGCGCTCGATCGTGGCGGCTTTCTGTCGTGCCGTGGGAGCTGGTCGTCGGCGGGTTGGCCGTGCTGGCGTGGGTTCGGTTGTCCCACAACGGGTTGGGTCCCGCGTTGAAGTCCGGCGAGCTGCCGAAGATCGACGTGGCCGCGTTGACGTTCCCGCTGCTCGTGGTGCTGACGGCGGCTTTGCTGGCGGTGCGGGTGTTGCGGTGGTCGCTGGTGTGGTCGCATCGCGTGCAGTGGTGGCAGGTTCCGGCCGCCCAGCTGGCTTTGCGCCGACTCGCGGCTGCGGTCGGCCCGGTGACCGGCGTGCTGCTGGTGGGTGTGCTGGCGGTCGGCACCATCGCCGTCGGCAGTGCGGTGGCCGGTGCGCAGCAGTCCGCGCTGGACTCGAAGTCCGGCGTGTACGTCGGCGCCAACAGCACGGTGCAGGTGCCGCAGGACATCGCTCTCGGACGCGTTGCGCTGCCGTCTTCGTTGCAGGGCAACACAACTCTCGTCGGGGTGAGCACGGGCGCGTTGATCGTGGACCCCGCGACATTCACCGACGCGGCTGTCGTCGACGATGCTCCGGAGGTGCGCTCGCTGTTGTCGGGCCTGCGCCGGACCGGCGAGGTCGCTCCGGCGTTGCGCATCGGGCGTTCGGCGAACCAGGAGATCCAGATCGCGGGCCTGCCGCTGCTCAAACCGGTGGCGTCGCTGCCTTCCTTCCCCAAGCTGGGCACGCGCGGCTACGTGCTGGCGCGCGAGTCCGTGCCCGCCGTCGAGCAGGTGGGCTCGTGGCACCTGTGGTCGTCGCTGCCGCTCACCACGTTGACTTCTTCGTTGCAGGAAGCGGGAATCAGCTACACGAACGTCGCCGACCGCGCGAAGGTCCTCGACGGCCTGCCGTTCCTGACCGTGGAGTGGACCTTCGGTTTCGTCGCCGCGATCGGCGTGGTGCTGGCCGTGGTCGCCGCGGTGGCTTTGTTGCTGGCCATCGAGGTGCGCCGCCGTCAGAACGCCGTCTCGGGCGCGTTGTCGACCCGCATGGGCATGCGCCCGTCTGTGCTGTGGTCCAGTCATCTGCTCGAAGTGGGCGCTTTGGCGTTGCTGGCCGTGGCGATCGGCGCGGTGGCGTCGTTCGTGAGCACGGGGTTCGCCGTGCCGCGGCTGGATCCCGCGCCGTGGCTGAACCCGTCGCCGATGCTGCCGGATCTGGTGCCGTTGCTGGGTTCGATGGTGTTGTGCGGCGCTCTGGTGGTCGTGGTGGCGGCTTGGCTTGCGTTGCGCGGTGTGCGCACCGCGCGGATGGGAGAGCTGCTCAGGTGATCCGTGCTTGTGGCGTCGGGGTGTCCTACGGCTCGGTGCGGGCCGTGACGGACATGTCGCTGACGATCGCACCCGGCCTCACCGTGCTGTCCGGTCCGTCCGGCTCAGGTAAGTCGACACTGCTGCGCGTGCTGTCCCTGGTCGAACGTCCGTCGGTGGGTGAGGTCTTCGTGCGCGACAGGCCGACCTCGTTGCTGTCGTGGGCGGAACTGAGGTCGTTGCGGCGCAAGGAGATCGCGGTCGTCTTCCAGAACCCGTCCGACAACCTGATCTCGCACCTGACCGTAGGTGAGAACCTGCGCGCGGCCGGGGCGTCGGACCTGTCGTTGCTCGCGCGGCTCGGGTTGGACGGATCCGCTACCTGGCGCATCGGGGCTCTGTCCGGCGGCCAGCAACAACGACTGGCCTTCGGGTGTGCGTTGGCGCGCGGGGCTTCCGTAGTGGTGGCCGACGAGCCGACTTCGCAGCTGGACGTCCGGTCCGCCGATCTCGTGCTGGAGACGTTGGCTTCCCTGCCCGTGCCCGCGGTGGTGGCGTCGCACGATCCGCGGCTGGTGTCGTTGGCGGACCTGTGCATTCCGCTGGTGGCGTCGTGATCCGGGCGTCCGGGGTGCACCGGGCGTTCGGCGGGGTGTCCGTGCTGCGCGGGGTCGACCTGGCCGTGTCCGCGGGCGAGCTGGTGACGTTGAGCGGGCCTTCCGGGTCGGGCAAGACCGCGTTGCTGTCGTTGTTGTGCGGGTTCGACTTCCCGGATCGCGGGTCAGTGCTGCCGGGGCTCGCCGCGTGGACTCAGTGCGCTGTGCTGCCGCAGTCGCTCGGGCTGGCCTCGGAGCTGACGCTGGAGGAGAACGTCGCTCTGCCGTTGAGGTTGGCCGGGCGTGCGGTCGACGGGGTCTCAAGGTTGCTGGCAGAGCTGGGAATCGGCTCTTTAGGGGCTCGGTATCCGTCGCAGGTTTCGTTCGGGCAGCAGCAGAGAGCGGCGTTGGCGCGGGCCGTGGTGGCTCGGCCTGCCGCGCTGCTGGCGGACGAACCCACCGCGCACCTGGACTCGGAAAGTGCGGTGGCTGCTGTGGGTGTGCTGCGCAGGGTCGCTGACGAAGGTGCCGCCGTGTTGATCGCTACGCACCACGACGCTGTGCATGCGGTTGCCGATCGGGTGCTGGTGCTGGCCGACGGGCAAGTTCAGGGCTGACCGGCTGGGCACAGCTCATCGCCTCGTTGGGCGCGATCTCGCCGTACGTGCGCTGCAGGTGCTCCTCGCCCCACACCCGGACGCTCTCCACGACGGGCAGAACCGTTGTGCCGTAAGGCGTCAGCCGGTAGATGACGGGTGCGGGCACCGGTCCGGTGACCACGCGCTCGACGAGCCCGTCGGCCTCGAGCTCGCGCAGCTGCTCCGCCAGCACCTTGGGCGTGATCGGCGCACCCCTTCGCCGCAGCCCGGCGAAGTGGGACTCGCCGTGCGCGAGCCAGTACACGAGCGTCAGCTTCCACTTCCCGCCGATCGCCGCGAACGCCGCCGCCATCGGGCAGCCCGGCAACGGGTTCGGACGGTTACCTGCAGGTGCCTTCTTGTTCATGGTCGCGGCTCCGTCGGAGAGTCGAATCATGAAGATTCTTACCGCACTTGCCGCGTTCGTGGCGCTGACCGGCTCGGCGTCGGCCTCGGTCGCCGACGGTCAGGGCGACTTCGACTGGGAACTCGGGACCTGGCAGACGGACGTAAGGGTGCTCGCAGATCCGTTGTCGGAGACCCCGGACGAATGGCTGACCTTCTCGGGAACGTCCGTCGTCCGCCCGTTGCTGGACAAGCGAGCCAACGTGGTCGAACTGAAGGTCGCCGGTCCGGCGGGGAAGATCGAGGGACTCAACATGCGCCTGTACGAACCGCAGGCGAAGCGCTGGAGCCTGACCTTCGTCAACATCCGCGACGGCCTGCTCACCCCGTCGGTGTACGGAGGGTTCCGCGACGGCGTGGGCGAGTTCTACGGCGACGACCAGCTCGGCGGACGCCCGATCAAGGTGCGCTTCCTGATCAACCGGGTCGGCCCCTACCAGGCGAGGTTCGAGCAGGCGTTCTCCCAGGACGGCGGTGCGTCCTGGGAGACCAACTGGATCGCGGTCGACCGGCGCCGCTGATTCCTCAGACCGACGGCGGCCGGTCCTCGTACGGCGTGGAGAGCACCACCGTCGTCCGCGTCGACACGTTCGCCGACTCGCGGATCTTCTGCAGCAGCTCCTCCAGCGCCGTCGGCGACGCGACCCGCACGCGCAGGACGTACGAGGCGTCGCCCGCCACCGAGTAGCAGGCCTCGATCTCCGAGAGGTGCTCGAGGCGCTTCGGGTAGTCGTCGGGCTCGGCGGGGTTGATCGGGAAGAGCGAGATGAACGCGGACATGGGCAGGCCGATCTCGGCGCCGTCCAGCCGGGCCGCGTAGCCCTTCACGATGCCGCGCTGCTCCAGCCGCTTCACGCGCTGGTGGACAGCGGAGACGGACAAGCCCACCCGCTCGGCCAGGTCGGTGAAGCTGCACCGGCCGTCCGAGGCGAGTTCCTTCAGGATCGCTCTGTCGATCTGCTCGAGGGTCAAAGCACCACCAGCTCGTGAGGTCGGTTGTTGAAGGACTCGACGCCGTCGGCGGTGGCCACGACGATGTCCTCGATGCGCGCGCCCCAGCGGCCGGGCAGGTAGATGCCGGGCTCGACGCTGAACGCCATGCCTGCTTCGAGCGGCAGGGAGTTGCCGCTCACGATGTAGGGCTCCTCGTGGACGTCCAGCCCGATGCCGTGACCGGTGCGGTGCACGAAGAACTCGCCGAAGCCCGCGTCGGCGATGACCGTGCGCGCGACGGCGTCGATCTCCTCGCACGTGACGCCGGGCTTGACCGCCTCGACGGCGGCCTTCTGCGCGGCCTGCAGAACCGCGTAGGTGTCCCACACGTCGTCGTACGTCGGCTCGCCCATCACGTACGTGCGGGTCGAGTCGGAGTTGTAGCCCTCGGCGACCGGGCCGCCGATGTCGATGACGACGACCTCACCAGCCTGGACGACGCGGTCGGAGTCGCGGTGGTGCGGCGAGGCGCCGTTGGGGCCGGAGCCGACGATCACGAAGTCGGCGACGGTGTGGCCTTCCTCGACGATCGCCTGTGCGATGTCCTTGGCGACCTCGCGCTCGGTGCGGCCGACGCGCAGGAACTCGCCCATGCGCGCGTGCACCCGGTCGATCGCCTGGCCGGCCTTGCGCAGGGCGTCGATCTCGGACGCGTCCTTGCGCATGCGCAGCTCGCGGATGATCGGCCCGGCGAGGCTCTGAGCGCCGCCGATCGCGTGGCCGAGCTTGATGGTGTGCAGGGCGGGCATCATGTCCGCCACCGCCGTCCTGTCACCCTTGATCGCGGCCTTGACCAGCGCGTACGGGTCCTCGCCGTCGACCCACGTGACGACCTCGACCCCCAGCTCGTCGGTCGGGATCGCCGCGTAACCGGGCTGCTCCAGCTTCGGCACGACCAGCGTCGGAGTGCCGCCCACGGGCAGTGCGAGGCAGGTCAGGCGCTCGAAGGAGTCGCCACCGGCACCGATCAGGTACCGCAGGTCCGAACCGGGCGAGATGAGGAGGGCGTCGACGCCCGCCTGCTCGGCGGCTGCGGAAGCGCGGTCAAGCCGCGCACGGAGCGCGGACACGTCGATGGGCCCGGTGATCGTTGCCATGGTCGAAAGCCTAGTGCGTCGACCGCGATGCTTGCCGGGCGCATTCGGCACTCAGCAGGCAACTCACGGCACCGGCCGCGCGCCCGACAAGCGTCAGCGGCCGACGCACTAGTAGCTTGTCCACCTGTGAGCTCTCCCCTGGTGCTGCTCGACTCCGCGAGCCTCTACTTCCGGTCGTACTACGCGCTGCCGGACTCGATGACCGCGCCCGACGGCACGCCGGTGAACGCCGTGCGCGGGTTCGTCGACACGATCGCCCGCGTCATCACCGACCGCGGTGCCGGGCGCCTGGTCGCGTGCCTCGACGCCGACTGGCGGCCCGAGTTCCGGGTGAAGCTGCTGCCCTCCTACAAGGCGCAGCGCGTCGCCGAGGACGCGACGGACGGCTCCGAGGAGGTGCCGGACACCCTCACGCCGCAGATCCCGATCATCCTCGACGTCCTCGACGCGGCCGGCATCTGCACCGGCGAGGCGGCGGGCTACGAGGCGGACGACGTCATCGGCGCGTTGGCCCACCACGAGCAGGCCGATGCCGTCGAGGTCGTGACGGGTGACCGCGACATGTTCCAGGTCGTGCGCCACGAGCCGACGCCGGTGAAGGTGCTCTACGTCGGGCGCGGCTGGAACAAGGTCGAGATCCTCGGCCCCGAGGAGCTGGCCGCCAAGTACTCGCTGCCGGTCGAGAACGCCGGGTCCGCCTACGCCGACATGGCCGTGCTGCGCGGCGACCCCTCCGACGGCCTGCCGGGCGTCGCGGGCATCGGTGAGAAGACGGCGGCGAAGCTCATCACCGAGTTCGGCTCGCTCGACGCGGTGCTCAAGGCCGTCAACGACCCGATGGACCGCAAGCTCACCACCAAGGCCCGCAACTCCCTCATCGCCGCCGAGGAGTACCTGGCCGCCGCGCCCACGGTCGTCCGCACCGCGCTCGACGCCCCGGTGATCAAGGACCGCGACGACGAGGTGCCGCGCGTGCCCGCCGACCCCGAGCGGCTGCGCGAGCTCACGCAGCGCTGGGGCCTGGGCAGCTCGGTGCCGCGCCTGGTCAACGCGATGGAGCGGCGCGCCTAGAAGAAGGTTCCGCAGAACGGCTTCTGGGGCACGGCGAACAACGCGTCGGCCTCGCCGAACCGCGCGCCCACGATGCGTTTGGTGGCCGCGAGCTGCGAGAACGTCGTGTCGCCGAAGTAGACCGCGCCGAGCAGGTCGACCGTGATGGTGATGTCCGCCTGCGCGTTCACCCGCTCGACGCCCTGGGACGACACCCGGTAACGGCCGTCGTTGGCGGGCAGCAGCCGGTCCTGCACCTCGATGACCACGGGATCGGCAACGCCGTACGTGCGGGCCTGGAGCATGCGTTCGACGTCGACCAGCCGCAGCCAGATCTCGTCGTTCACGTCCTCGGTGTAGACGACCCGCGGGTCGTCGAACAGCAACGACACCGGCTCGTCGAGGGCGAGGTCGCGCTCGATCTTGTCGACGAGGTCGAGCCGCGAGGCGTAGATCCACAGGTCGCGCCACGCGTCGTCGTTCGCCCACACCATGTCCTCGATGGACATCTTGTGCTTGAAGTCCTTCACCTCGGACACCTTGTAGACCATGAATCCGTCGTCGCCGTCCGGTCCACTGTGGACGACGGCTACCGAGTTCTCCGCATCCGTTTTCCTGTCCCGGTTCCGCGCCCACCAGCCGACCCACCGGCCGATCTGGCCCGGCCGCGTCAGCCCGACCGCCGCGTGCAGCTCGGGCAACAGCTTGTCGGCGGTGTCGGCGTCGATCATCCGCACCCGCCCGGTCATCTCCCCCGCGACCACCGCGCGCTTGGCGTCGATCTCGACCGTCCGCCACCGCCCGGCCAGCCCGTAGCCGAACCGGCCGTAGATGCGGCCCTCGGACGCACGCAACGTGGCCACCGGATCGGGCAGCTGCTCAAGTTGCGCGCGCATCAACGAAGTCAGCACGCCACGGCGCGTGTAATCCGCGCGCACACCCACACGTGAGATAGCGGAGTGCGGCACAACGGCGCCGCCAGGCACCACAAGAGAGGAGCCGAACGACAGCGTGGTCCCGATCATCTCGTCACCGTCGAACGCCGCGAGCACCCGACCGGGCTCGTACGACAGCTGAGCGATCTGCCACTGCTCGTCGTTCGGGGGCGGCCAGTGCATCGCGCGGCGGAACACCGCCAGGTGGGCGCGGAACTGCGCTTCGTCGCTGAGAACGCGGATCTCGGTCACGACCGCGATCGTGACTCAGCACGACCGCGAACGCACCTCAGTTTCCGTACGCCCGCTTCCACTGCGCACGCCGCCCGCGGATCACCTCGACGAGGTGCTCCGCCTCCGGCTCGGCGATCGGGATCTTGACCTCCCCGAAGTCGCTGCCGACCGCGAACTCCCGCAACGTCTGGGTGGGCCTCCAGTCGCTGAGCAGGCTGAACGACTCGCCGAGCTGGGAGTCGGCGCCGCCGTCCGCCCGCACCACGTACTGCGCGTTCGCCAGGTCGGTGACGTGCCGGTGCTGCTTGAAGATCGCGAAGTAGGCCCGCCCCGGCCAGTGGCGCTGCCACGACTCGCGAATGCGCTCGACGACCTCGGCGACGCGCACCATCGCGGTGTCCTCGTCCACCTCTTCCAGCCCTGAGCCTGGGACGTCGGACGGCTCCCACCGCAGCTCGAGGGTGAACCGGTGCGCGGTGCCGTCCTCCGCGACCCTCAGCACGATCCCGTTGTCCGGCACGAACCAGCGGAACGGCTCCGGCGCACGCCGCGCGAGCTGAGCCTCACCGTCGCCGAGATCGATGTCCGGCAAGGACTGCCGAGCACCCCACACGCCGCGCGTGCCCCAGCTGAAGTGCCAGTCGGGATCGCCGTACCGGATCCTGCGCATCTGCTCGATGATGTCGATCATGAACACGTCGGCCCAGTCCGCGTCGACCTCGAACGAGTCACGCCGGAAGGTCTGCCTGAGCCGCGTGGACGAGGGCTCCCAGCGCAGGTCGCGCGTGAACGCCTCCTCGGTGCCGTCGTCGCCGACCCGCACCACGGCCAGCGGGCACCTGGGCTCCGGCTCCTCGGCCGGGAAAACGAAGTAGCGCAAAAGAAAACCTTCCCCCCAGAAGCGTCTGGGGAGAAGGTTACCTCGAAGCGTCCTGGCAGGTCAGCCGGTCGGCTGGCCCACCTCGTACTCGCCGTCCTCGGTCTTGACGACGATCTTGACCTTCTTGTCCTTGCCGCCGACCTGGACCTTGCACTCGAACGAGGTGTTGGGCTTGACCTCGTTCTCACCGCTGCAGGTCGCGCTGCCGACGTCGGAGATCTTGTACTCGTCCTTCAGGATCTGGACGATGCCCGTCTGCACGGCCGTGTTGTCGAAGATCTTCTTCTTGAAGAAGGCCGGCGACACGAAGCCGGCGAACAGCACGCCACCGACGAGCAGCACGACGACGACCGCGGCGACCCAGATGGCCGCGCTGGACTTCTTCTGCGGCACCGGGGCGCCGTAACCCGGCTGCTGCCCGTACGGGTTGGGCTGGCCGGGGTACTGCTGCGTCTGCTGGCCGTACGGGTCGCCCTGCGCGGGCATGCCGTACGGGTTCGACGGAGGCTGCTGGGGCACGCCGTACTGCTGGGTCTGCTGCTGCGACGGGTCGAAACCGGGGTACGGCTGCTGCTGGCCCGGCTGGGGCTGCGGCGGGCCGTACGGGTTCTGTCCCGGGTTCTGGGCCGGGAAGCCGCCGGACGGTGTGCCGGGAGGGAAACCGCCACCGTAGGGCTGCTGCGGCTGTTGCGGCTGGCCCCAGGGGTTCTGCGGATCGTTCCCTCCGGACGGTCCGTACGGGCTGCTCATCTGTCGACCTCCGTGTGTACGACGTTGCGGCGCGATCCAACCACACCGTTGACGTCAGTCTTTACTCCGACTCGCAAAACCTTCGTCAGGCGCCAGTGGTACGGCCTGGATCGTCGGCGAGGTAATACACGCTCAGCAGGGCACCTCGTGGCCCCGCCCCCACGTCCACAGCCAACCAGGATGAGAACGTGGGGGCGGCGCCACGATGCACCCGTCTGACCGCGCATTACCCCGGCGACGATCCAGGCCGCACCACTGTGTCACATCATCGCCACAACTCCGCGCCTCAGCGCGTCGACGGCCTTGGCCGCCGCGGCCCCGACGGGATCCTGCCGGCCGACCACCTCGCGGATCTGGTCCAGAAGGTCGATCACCTGACGGCACCAACGGACGAAGTCGCCTGCTCCGAGCTCGTTCCCACCCGCCTCGGCCGCGCTCAGCACCTTCTCCAGCGACTCGCCGCGCGCCCAGCGGAACACCGGCCACGCGAACCCCGGATCAGGCTGCCGGGTGATGCGCTCCAGCTTGTGCCGGCGCTCGTCGTCCTCGATCTCCGCCCACAACCGCACCGTCGTGAGCATCGCGTCCGACACCGGCCCCTGCGGCAGCCGCGCCTCGACCGGACCGTCCCGGCGCGCCTCGTAGACCAGCGACGACACGACGGCGGCGAGCTCCTCCGGCTTCAGCCCCTTCCACACGCCGTTGCGCAGGCACTCGGCGGCGAGCAGGTCCGACTCGCTGTACAGCCTGGTCAGCCGCTTGCCGTCCTGCGTCACCTCGTCGGCCTCGCTCAGGTAGCCGCGCTCGCGCAGCAACGCCCGGATGCGGTCGAACTGACGTGCCAGCGAGTGCGTGGTCGCGGCGACCTTGCGCTCCAGCTGCTCGGTCTCAGCCAGCAGCCGGTGGTACCGCTCACCCCACCGCGCGTGGTCTTCGCGCTGGTCACAGCCGTGGCACGGGTGCGCGCGCAACGCCCGGCGCAACGTCGCGAGCTCGGGGTCGTCGTCCGCCGTGGTCTTCTTGCGCCCGCGCGACGGCACCGTGATGCCGGTGTTGCGGATCGACGACGCGAGGTCGCGCCGCGACTTGGGCGAGCGCACGTCCACCTGCCGGGGCAGCCGGATGTGGCCGAGCACCTCGACCGGCGCCGGGAAGTCCGCACTCGTGAGGCGACCCGACCAGCGGTCCTCGGTGACGACCAGCGGCCGCGCCTCGCCGAGCGGCTCGATGCCCGGATCGATGACGACCGCGAGTCCTGAGCGCCGTCCGGACGGCACCGCGATCACGTCGCCCTTGCGCAGCGTCTCCAGCGACTTGGCCGTCTCGATGCGCCGCGCGTTCGTGTTCTGCTTCGCGAGCTGCTTCTCCCGGTCCGCGACCCTGCGGCGCAACGACGCGTACTCCGCGAAGTCGCCGAGGTGGCACGTCATCGACTCCGCGTAGCCCGCGAGCGCCTCCTTGTTGCGCTCGATCCGGCGCGCCAGCCCGACCACCGACCGGTCCGCCTGGAACTGCGCGAACGACTGCTCCAGGATCTCGCGCGCGGCACTCGCGCCCAGCTGGTGCACGAGGTTGACGGCCATGTTGTAGCCGGGCCGGAAGCTCGACCGCAGCGGGTACGTGCGCGTGGAAGCGAGCCCACCGACCGCCTTGGGGTCGATCCCGGGCTGCCAGACGACCACCGCGTGCCCCTCGACGTCGATGCCACGACGCCCCGCACGCCCGGTGAGCTGCGTGTACTCGCCCGGCGTGAGGTCGACGTGCGCCTCGCCGTTGTACTTCACGAGCTTCTCGAGCACGACCGTCCGCGCGGGCATGTTGATGCCCAGCGCCAGCGTCTCGGTCGCGAACACGACCTTGACCAGCCCGCGGACGAACAGCTCCTCGACCGTCTCCTTGAACGCGGGCAGCAGCCCGGCGTGGTGCGACGCGATGCCCCGCTCCAACGCCTCCCGCCACTCCCAGAACCCCAGCACCGTCAGATCGGCCTCGGGCAGCTCGCGCGTCTTCTCGTCGATGATCCGGCGAACCTGCTCGGTCTCCTCCGGCGTGTTCAGCCGCAGCCCCGCCCGCGCGGTCTGCGCCACCGCCGCGTCACACCCGGCGCGGGAGAACACGAACACGATCGCGGGCAGCAGGTTCGCGTTGTCCAGCCGCTGGATCATGTCGATGCGCGACGGCGGCTTGAACCCGGAGTTGCGGTTCGGCCGTCCGGTGTTGCCGCGGTTCCGGTTGCGGTTGAACGGCACGTGGTACCGCGCCAGCTCCTCGGTCTTGCGCAACACCTGGACGTTGATCCGCGCGTGCGTCTCGTCGCCCTCGAACAGGTCGAACATCTGGTTGCCGACCATCATGTGCTGCCACAACGGCACGGGCCGGTGCTCGTCCACCACGACGCTCGTGTCGCCGCGCACCGCGACCAGCCACTCGCCGAACTCCTCGGCGTTGCTGACCGTCGCCGACAACCCCACCACCTGCACGTGCTCGGGCAGGTGCAGGATGACCTCTTCCCACACGGGCCCGCGGAACCTGTCCGCCAGGTAGTGCACCTCGTCCATGACCACGTACGCGAGTCCGTCCAGAGTGGACGAACCCGAGTACAGCATGTTCCGCAGCACCTCGGTCGTCATCACCACGACCGGCGCCCCGCCGTTGACGCTCGTGTCACCCGTCAGCAACCCGATGCTCTCCGCCCCGTACCGCGCGGTGAGGTCGGCGAACTTCTGGTTGGACAGCGCCTTGATCGGCGTGGTGTAGAAGCACTTGCGACCTTCGGAGAGGGCCAGGTGCACGGCGAACTCGCCCACCACCGTCTTGCCGGCACCGGTGGGCGCACAGACGAGCACTCCGTGACCGTCCTCCAAAGCCTCACAGGCCTGGCGCTGGAACGGGTCCAGCTCGAACGAGATGACGGAGCCGAAGTCGGTCAGCTTGGGCCGCTGGGCGTTGCGCCTGGAGTGGGCGTAGGCCTCGGCCGGGGACCGCGAAGCACTTGACACCCCACCAGGCTTTCACATCACACCGACAATCGCCGCCGACATTGATTAACATCAGTCAACACTGAAGCCATAGAGTCCGCCGACGACCAGCTGCGACGGGACCGGGGCGAGCTTGGAGGCCCTCCAAGTTCGCGGGCCAATTCACTCAATGGCGTCTTCTTTTTCTCGTTATCTCGTCGTGATCTTGCGGTATTGTCGAACACGTGAACGACATCCGCCTCCTTCCCTCCGACGAGCTCTTGCAGAGCCTCGCCGATGATGTGAAGGAAATGCGGGTGCGCGAAACCTCAGCCATGCGAAAAGCCGCAGAGTTGGAACGGCGCGGGGCAGCGGGCGAGCTCGGCTACAAAACTCTGGCGCACGTTCTGCGAGACGCCGTTCGCTGGGACCTCCACATCGCCAGGCAATGGGTGGCGAATGCAGGTCTGTTGAGCAGTGAGATCACGCCGACCGGCAACGAAATCGCCCGGAACTTCCGCTGACCGCCGAGGCCGCAGCCGAGGGCGCGTTGTCGATCGCCCATGTAGCGCTAGTCGCCGAGTTCATGAAGAAACTGCCCGCCGAACACGAGACCACAATGGTGGACTACGCGAGGCAGTTCGAGCCCGCCACGGTCCGCAAACTGGGCGACAAGCTCGTCTACACCCTCTACCAGAACGATCCGGAGCCCAGCGATCCCGCCGAGCCGGAGCGCCCGGTCAACCAGCACGCCAAACGCTGGCGCAGGGACGGCATGCTGGAGATCAGGGCGCTGCTGGACGCGGTCACCGGCGCGAAGTACGAGGCGCTGATCGACCCGCTGGCCAAACCCCGCCCCGCCACCACCAGCACCAGCTCAGACCCGACCACGACCGAGCACGGCTCAAGCCCGCTCACCGTCGAGCACGGCCCAGGCCTGCTCGCTGTCGAGAACCGCGCAGACCCACGCCCTCGCTCCGAACGCGAAGGCGATGCCCTGGCCGAGCTGGTCGACCTGATGCTGCGCGCCGACCAGCTCCCCGAACACGGCGGCGAACCGGTCACCCTGACGCTGACGATGAGCTACGACGACCTAGCCGCGAAGACGGGCGACGCTCTGCTCGACAACGGCGAGCGCATCCCGGCCAGCCAGGTCCGCCAGCTCGCGTGCAACGCCGGAGTCATCCCCCTGGTGCTGGGCGGCCGGTCCCAGCCGACGAACATCGGCCGCAAAACCCGCACCTTCCCAGCCGGAATCCGCCGAATCCTCGTCGCGAGACCTGACTTGGCTCAAATTAGTGCGCACCGCGGTCGTGGATGCGGGTGAGGGCATCGCGGAGGTCGTCGGGTAGCGGGTCGACGGCGGTGAGGGTGTGCTCGCCGGCCTGGATGTTGATGGTGCGGTAGCGGCGGGTGGTGCGCACGAACTTCTTGATAGACCAGCCGGTGGTCTGGTCGATCCACCTGCTGACGGCCAGGGCGGCGAACACGACCGTCAGGTGCGCGTCGATCGACTCGCGCTTGTGGTGGTAGATCGGCCGCGCACGTAGGTCGTGTTCAGACATTCGGAACGACTTCTCGATGTGGAACAGTCGGTGGTAGGCGTCGATCACGAACTCGGCGGTGACGTCCGAGAGGTTGGCGACGTAGCCTTTGAGGCCGGCAAGGGCGCGTGCCTTGGCTTCCAGGGTCCGGTTGACACTCTTGGTGGCGCCGGTGAGCTGGATGAACCGGTTGCGTTTGACCGCGGTCTGGTCGGCGACGGCCTGCTCGGCCTTGGCGACCTGTTCGTCGATGCGGTGCAGGGTGAGCCGAGCCCGGTCCGCCCGGTACTGGTAGTAATCGGAACACCTCGTCACCACCAGCGGCCACCTCGAACCCCAACAGCTGGTAGGCGTGGCCGAGCGCGTCCCACAGGTACCCCATCCGCGACGACGTGATCGCAAGCGGCCCACCACAAGCACCACTGCCGGCCTGCAACGCCGCGAAGTCCGGGCCAAAGTCGAGCTCGGGCTGCCCCACAGCCAGACGCTGCCTCGCCACCGCCTTGAGCGCCTCCAACGCCGCATCGTCATGCGCCGAGCCGATGTGCTCGATGTCCCGCGACCCGCGACGCGAGGAGTGCACGATCTGCACCGCCCTGGCCCCCCGACGCCGTCTTCACCGTGCGCACATACGCCACGAGAGACAGCCTAGAACCGGCCGCTCAGTGCGCAGATTTTCGCCGTTCACACGACGAAACCGCAGCTCAACAGCCAGCACCCTACCCAAGATCATCGATCTTGAGCCAAAGTCACGTAAGGTGACGGAATGGTCATGCGGGTGGCGGTTCCCGTGCTGCCGTGCCGAGATGTGCAGGCAGCGCGGTCGTACTTCACGGACGTGCTCGGATTCGACACCATATTCACCTGGGAGACCCCACCTAGCTACGCGGCCGTGATCCGCGACACCGCCGAGTTCCACCTGTACGCCGAAAGCAGCGTCGGCCCGACCAGGGTGACGGTTGTCGTCGACGACGTCGATTCCTGCCACGACGAGCTGCGCGCCCGCGGCGCCGACATCGTCGAGCCACTGGCTGACCGGCCCTACGGGATGCGCGACTTCAACGTACGGACACCCGATGGGCACTTGTTGATCTTTAGCCAGCCGCTTACCGAGTCCGGGTGACCATCAGCGGACCAGCCGGAAGAACGACCGGACCTCGTCGACGAACAACGCCGGCTGCTCGAACGCCGCGAAGTGGCCGCCCTTGCCGGGCTCGTTCCAGTACCGGATGTTCGGGAACCGGCGCTCCGCCCACCGCCGAGACGGGCGCTGCAGCTCCTCGGGGAAGACCGAACAGCCGGTGGGTACGGTCACCGGCGCGCCGGCCGACCCGGAGATCCATTCGTTGACCTGCCGGAGGCTTTCCCAGTACAGCCGGGCGGATGAGGCACCGGTGCCGGGCAGCCAGTAGAGCATCAGGTTGTCGAGCAGCTCATCCCGGGTAATAACCCGATGCAGGTCGCCACCGGAGTCGGTCCACGACCAGAACTTCTCGACGATCCAGGCGCAGAGGGCGGCCGGCGAGTCGACCAGCCCGTAGCCGACCGTCTGCGGCCGGGTCGACTGCTGCGCCGAGTATCCGGAGCCCCATTCGTCCGCCTCCCGCAGTGTCGCGAGCGCCGCCCGCTCGGCACCGGTGAGGTCGTCCAACGTGGCCGGATCGGGCGGTGCGAGCGGCGGCATGAGATGGATGCCGGCGACCCGATCGGGTTGCCGTTGACCGATGCTCGTGGCGATGCTGGTGCCCCAGTCGCTGCCCTGGGCGCCGAACCGCCGGTAGCCGAGCCGGGCCATCAGCTCGCACCACGCGTCGGATATCCGCTCGATCCCCCCCGGCGCGGCCGGCTTGTCGCTGAAGCCGTAACCGGGAAGCGATGGGCAGACCCCTAGAACCGGCCGCTTAGTGCGCGGATTTTCGCCGTTCACACGACGAAACCGCAGCTCAACAGCCAGCACCCTACCCAAGATCAGCGATCTTGAGCCAAGTCAGGATCGGCCGCAAAACCCGCACCTTCCCAGCCGGAATCCGCCGAATCCTCGTCGCGAGAGACCGAGGCTGTGCCTTCCCGGGCTGCACCAGACCACCCCGGCACTGCGATGCCCACCACATCCACTACTGAGCCAACGGCGGCGACACCTCCGTCGACAACGCCGTCCTGCTCTGCCGCCACCACCACACGCTGATCCACCAAAGCGAGTGGGAAGTAAAACTCGTCCACGGCATACCGACGTTCTATCCACCGCCATGGCTGGACCCAGAACGAAAACCCAGACGCAA